>NZ_JBQTCE010000005.1:0-605609 GCF_052665095.1 Streptomyces sp. NEAU-174
CGGCGGCCCAGGAGACCTCGTTGGTCACCGAGGACCAGCCGATGAGCACGGGCATGCAGCCGGCGATGCCGCCCCAGACGATGTTCTGCGAGGTGCGGCGCTTGAGCCACATCGTGTAGACGACGACGTAGAAGGCCAGCGCACCGAGCGACAGCATCGCGGACAGCGGGTTGACCAGCACCCAGAACCAGGCCGTCGACCCCGCCGCCAGCGCGAAGGCGAAGACGAGGCACTCCCGCGGCGAGACCATGCCGGTCACGAGCGGGCGCTGCGCGGTGCGCTCCATCAGCGCGTCGATGTCCCGGTCGTAATACATGTTGAACGCGGCGGCGCCGCCGGCCGACAGATAACCGCCGACGCAGGTGGCGACCACCAGCCACAGATCCGGGACGCCCTGGGCGGCCAGGAACATGACCGGCACCGTCGTCATCAGCAGCAGTTCGATGACGCGCGGCTTCGTCAGCGCCACGAACGCCCCGACACGGGCCCCGAACGGCCGGTGACCGGAGCTCGTTTCGCTCGTCTCGAGCACCCCCGCAGGACGGGATTCGACGGCCGTCACGCACACCCCTGGTGGAAGCAAGAACAAGCAAGCACCGGACATGAAGAGCCGGTAAAGACTTGCGCGTACCACGCCACTCTAGACGTAGCGGATGCGCCGCCCGCCGCCGGGGTCCCTCGTGTTGGAGGGGCACGGCGAGGCGCCCGTAAGGCGGCCGCGCCCGGGGGACGGAGGGCCCGGCAGCGCCCCGGAACGGCGCCTTCCGTAGGGCTCGGGACGCCCTGCGGACGGGCCCCGGAGGGAATGCGGCAACCTCGGAATTCGTTCCTTATCCCGTTGAGTCGAACTCGAAAAGATGACCGTTGTTCCAGGGGTAGGCTCGACATCGCCGGTGTACATACGGTCACCGGATTTCGACATTGTGGAGAGGAGCCCTGACTCAGGGTGAGCACGAAGCCGACTACCACAGACCTCGAGTGGACCGATCTGGACCAGCGAGCCGTCGACACGGCCCGGGTCCTGGCCATGGACTCCGTACAGAAGGTCGGTAACGGCCACCCTGGCACGGCCATGAGTCTCGCGCCCGCCGCGTACCTGCTCTTCCAGAAGCTGATGCGGCACGACCCCTCCGACGCGGGCTGGGCGGGCCGGGACCGCTTCGTCCTCTCCCCCGGGCACACCAGCCTGACCCTCTACGTCCAGCTGTACCTGGCGGGCTTCGGTCTCGAGCTCGACGATCTGCGGTCGTTCCGCACCTGGGGCAGCAAGACCCCGGGCCACCCCGAGTTCGGCCACACCACCGGTGTCGAGACCACCACCGGCCCGCTGGGCCAGGGCATCGCCAACGCGGTGGGCATGGCGATGGCCGCCCGCTACGAGCGTGGCCTGTTCGACCCGGAGGCGCCCGAGGGCGCCTCTCCGTTCGACCACACCATCTGGGCGATCGTCTCCGACGGCGACCTGGAGGAGGGCATCTCGGCCGAGGCGTCCTCGCTGGCCGGCCACCAGAAGCTGGGCAACATCGTCGCCCTGTACGACGACAACCACATCTCGATCGAGGGCGACACCGCGACCGCGCTCTCCGAGGACGTGCTGAAGCGCTACGAGGCGTACGGCTGGCACGTCCAGCGCATCGAGCAGGCCGAGAGCGGCGACTTCGACATCCACGCGCTGCACGCGGCGCTCAAGGCGGCGCAGGCCGAGACCGAGCGCCCCTCGATCATCGCGGCCCGTACGATCATCGCCTGGCCCGCCCCGAACGCGCAGAACACCGAGGCGTCCCACGGCTCGGCGCTGGGCGCCGACGAGGTCGCCGCCACCAAGCGCGTCCTCGGCTTCGACCCCGAGCAGCACTTCGCGGTCGACACGGACGTCATCAACCACACCCGCGCCCTGGTCGAGCGCGGCCGCGAGGCGCACGCCGCCTGGGACAAGAAGCTCCAGGAGTGGCGGAACAGCAACTCCGAGCGGGCCGCCCTGTTCGACCGGATCACCGCGGGCGAGCTGCCCGAGGGCTGGGAGAGCGCGCTGCCGGTCTTCGAGCCGGGCAAGGACGTCGCCACCCGTAAGGCGTCCGGCCAGGTGCTCAAGGCGCTCGGCGGGGTGCTCCCCGAGCTGTGGGGCGGCTCCGCCGACCTCGCGGGCTCCAACAACACCACGATCGACGCGTCCTCGTCCTTCCTCCCGAAGGGCAACCCGCTGCCGGAGGCCGACCCGTACGGCCGCACGATCCACTTCGGCATCCGCGAGCACGCCATGGGCTCGACCATGAACGGCATCGCGCTGCACGGCAACACCCGGGTCTACGGCGGTACCTTCCTGGTCTTCTCCGACTACATGCGCCCGGCCGTCCGGCTCGCCGCGCTGATGAAGCTGCCGGTCACCTACGTGTGGACGCACGACTCCATCGGCCTCGGCGAGGACGGCCCGACCCACCAGCCGGTGGAGCACCTGTCCGCGCTGCGCGCCATCCCGGGCCTGAACGTGGTCCGCCCGGCCGACGCCAACGAGACGGCCATTGCCTGGCGGGAGATCACCCGCCGCCACACCGCGAACCCGGCTCCGCACGGCCTGGCCCTGACCCGGCAGAACGTGCCGACCTACGAGGCCGACGACAACGCCGCCAAGGGCGGCTACGTCCTCTTCGAGGCCGAGGGCGGCGAGCCGCGGGTCATCCTCATCGGCACCGGTTCCGAGGTGCAGCTCGCCGTGGAGGCACGCGAGCAGCTCCAGGCCGCCGGGATTCCCACCCGGGTTGTGTCGATGCCCTCGGTCGAGTGGTTCGAGGAGCAGGACAAGGGGTACCGGGAGACAGTGCTGCCGCCGTCCGTCAAGGCTCGGGTGGCCGTCGAGGCGGGTATCGGCCTGACCTGGTACCGCTTCGTCGGCGAGGCCGGCCGCATCGTCTCGCTGGAGCACTTCGGCGCCTCGGCCGACTACAAGGTGCTCTTCCGGGAGTTCGGCCTCACCGCCGAGGCCGTGGTCACCGCCGCTCGCGAGTCCCTCGACGCCGCCGGGCGCTGACCCCACAGACGACGTAAGTGCGACGAGTAGGAGAACACACCCCATGACAGACGCACTCAAGCGGCTGGCCGACGAAGGCGTCGCGATCTGGCTCGACGACCTCTCCCGCAAGAGGATCACCTCCGGCAATCTGGCCGAGCTGATCGACCAGCAGCATGTCGTAGGCGTCACCACCAACCCGTCGATCTTCCAGAAGGCGATCTCCGGCGGTGACGGCTACCAGCAGCAGGTGGCCGACCTCGCGGTCCGCCGGGTCACGGTCGAGGAAGCCGTCCGCATGATCACCACGGCGGACGTCCGCGACGCGGCCGACATCCTCCGGCCGGTGTACGACGCGACGGGCGGCCAGGACGGCCGGGTCTCCATCGAGGTCGACCCGCGCCTGGCCCACAACACGGCCGCCACCATCGCCGAGGCCAAGCAGCTGGCCTGGCTGGTGGACCGGCCCAACACCTTCATCAAGATCCCGGCGACCGAGGCGGGGCTGCCCGCGATCACCGAGGTGATCGGCCTGGGCATCAGCGTCAATGTCACGCTGATCTTCTCCCTGGAGCGGTACCGCGCGGTCATGGACGCCTTCCTGGCCGGTCTGGAGAAGGCCAAGGCCGCGGGCCTCGACCTCCAGAAGATCCACTCGGTGGCGTCCTTCTTCGTCTCCCGCGTGGACACCGAGATCGACAAGCGCATCGACAAGATCGGCACCGATGAGGCCAAGGCGCTGCGCGGCAAGGCCGCCGTGGCCAACGCCCGCCTCGCGTACCAGGCGTACGAGGAGGTCTTCAGCTCCGACCGCTGGGCCGTCCTGGACCGGGCGAACGCCAACAAGCAGCGTCCGCTGTGGGCCTCCACCGGTGTCAAGGACCCGGCGTACAAGGACACCATGTACGTCGTGGACCTGGTCGCCCCCGGCACCGTCAACACCATGCCGGAGGCCACCCTGGAGGCGGTCGCCGACCACGGCGAGATCCGCGGCGACGCCGTGCGCGGCACGTACGAGCAGGCCAAGGCCGACCTCGACGCGCTGGCCGGGATCGGGATCTCCTACGACGACGTCGTCCAGGTGCTGGAGGACGAGGGCGTCGAGAAGTTCGCGTCCTCCTGGAACGACCTGCTGAAGTCCACCGAGGCGGAGCTCAAGCGCCTCGCACCCTCGGAGGCGTGAGAACGTGAGCAGCAGCAATCCGCTGCGTGACCCACGAGACCGGCGGCTCCCGCGCATCGCGGGGCCGTCCGGCCTCGTGATCTTCGGCGTCACGGGCGACCTGTCCCGTAAGAAGCTGATGCCGGCCATCTACGACCTGGCCAACCGCGGGCTGCTGCCCCCGGGCTTCTCGCTCGTCGGCTTCGCCCGCCGCGACTGGGAGAACGAGGACTTCGCCCAGGTCGTGCACGACGCGGTCAAGGAACACGCGCGGACCCCGTTCCGCGAGGAGGTCTGGCAGCAGCTGGCCGAGGGGTTCCGCTTCGTCCCCGGCGTGTTCGACGACGACGAGGCGTTCGTCCAGCTGCGGGCGACCATAGAGGAGCTCGACAAGGCGCGCGGCACCGGCGGCAACTTCGCCTTCTATCTGTCGGTCCCGCCGAAGTTCTTCCCCACCGTCGTCCAGCAGCTCAAGAAGCACGGGCTGTCGCACGGGCAGGGCGACTCCTGGCGGCGCGCGGTCATCGAGAAGCCCTTCGGCCACGACCTGAAGAGCGCCCAGGACCTCAACCAGGTCGTCCATGAGGTCTTCCGGCCCGGTGACGTCTTCCGGATCGACCACTACCTGGGCAAGGAGACGGTCCAGAACATCCTGGCGCTGCGCTTCGCCAACACGATGTTCGAGCCGATCTGGAACCGGTCGTATGTCGACCACGTACAGATCACCATGGCCGAGGACATCGGCATCGGCGGGCGCGCGGGCTACTACGACGGCATCGGCGCGGCCCGCGACGTCATCCAGAACCACCTGCTCCAGCTGCTCGCGCTGACCGCCATGGAGGAGCCCGCCTCCTTCGACGCGTCCTCCCTGGTCACCGAGAAGCTGAAGGCGCTCAGGGCGGTCAAGCTGCCCAAGGACCTGGGCAAGCACACGGTGCGCGCCCAGTACGCCTCCGGCTGGCAGGGCGGCGAGGAGGTGCACGGCTACCTCGAGGAGGAGGGCATCGACCCCCACTCGAAGACCGACACCTACGCCGCGATCAAGCTGGAGATCGACAACCGCCGCTGGGCGGGTGTCCCCTTCTACCTGCGCACCGGCAAGCGGCTGGGACGGCGGGTCACCGAGATCGCGGTGGTCTTCCAGCGCGCCCCGCACTCCCCCTTCGACGCCACCGACACCCAGGAGCTCGGGCAGAACGCCCTGGTCATCCGGGTGCAGCCGGACGAGGGCGTCACCATCCGGTTCGGCTCCAAGGTGCCCGGCACCTCCATGGAGATCCGGGACGTGACGATGGACTTCCAGTACGGCGAGTCCTTCACCGAGTCCAGTCCCGAGGCGTACGAGCGGCTGCTGCTCGACGTCCTGCTCGGCGAGGCGAACCTCTTCCCCCGCCATGAGGAGGTCGAGCAGTCCTGGCGGATCCTGGACCCGATCGAGGAGTACTGGGACCAGCACGGCAGGCCCGAGCAGTACACCTCCGGGACCTGGGGGCCGAAAGCCGCGGACGAGATGCTCGCACGAGACGGACGGAGCTGGCGGCGGCCATGAACATCGATCTCACGGACACCACGTCCAGCCGGATCAACTCCGCTCTGGTCCAGGCACGCCGGGCCACCGGTACCCCGGCCGTGGGCATGGTGCTCACCCTCGTCATCGTCACCGACGAGGGCAACCACTACGACGCGCTGCGGGCGGCGAGCGAGGCGTCCAAGGAGCACCCCTCGCGCACCCTGGTCGTCATCAAGCGGCCGGGCCGGTCGCCGCGCGACCGCAAGATGGCCCGGATGGACGCCGAGGTACGGGTCGGCGGCGAGACCGGCACCGGCGAGACGGTGCTGCTGCGGCTGCACGGCGAACTCGCCAACCACGCCTACTCGGTGGTCCTGCCGCTGCTGCTGCCGGACGCCCCGGTGGTGGTGTGGTGGCCGGAGGACGCCCCGGAGCACCCCGCCGAGGACCTGCTCGGGCAGCTGGCCCAGCGCCGGATCACCGACGCCCAGGCCACCGAGGACCCGGTCGCGGCCCTCGGGCTGCGGGCCGCCACCTACACCCCGGGCGACACCGACCTGGCGTGGACCCGGATCACCCCGTGGCGCAGCGTCCTGGCCGCGGCCCTGGACCAGCGGCACTCCCCGATCACCTCCGCGGTCGTCGAGGGCGAGGCGTACAACCCGAGCAGCGAGCTGCTCGCGCTGTGGCTCGCCCAGCGGCTGGGGGTCCCGGTGGACCGGCAGGTCTCGGAGGGCCCCGGGCTGACTGCGGTGCGGCTGGAGACGGCCGACGGCGTGATCTGCCTGGACCGGGCGAACGGCTCGCTGGCCGAGCTGGCCATGCCGGGCCAGCCCGACCGGCATGTGGCGCTTCAGCGGCGTGAGATGTCGGAGCTGATCGCCGAGGAGCTGCGCCGGCTGGACCCCGACGAGAGCTATGAGTCGTCGGTGAAGTTCGGCGTGAGCAAGCTGGGCAAGGGCGGCGTGGGGACGCTGGAGCGGGACGCCAAGGCCGCCCCGGCGACCCAGGTGGTGCCGCCCGGGGCGGACCCGCTGCCGCCCCTGCCGACCCGGGACCCGGAGGCGCCGTCGGAGCACGCTCCGGGCTCGCCGAAGAACCCGCCGCAGGCACCGGCGCAGCCGCCGGTTCCCAAGCCCCACCCTCCGAAGTCCCAGGAGCAGCCGAAGTCCCAGGGGCAGAAGGCGGACGGGAAGGCGGACACATGACCGCACCACAGGTGGTCGTCCACCGCGACAAGGAGCTGATGGCCCAGGCCGCGGCGGCCCGGCTGATCACGAAGATCGTGGACGCCCAGGCCGCCCGTGGCTCGGCCTCGGTCGTCCTGACCGGCGGGCGCAACGGCAACGGCCTGCTGGCCGCGCTCGGCGCCTCCCCGGCGCGCGACGCGGTCGACTGGTCGCGGCTGGACCTGTGGTGGGGCGATGAGCGATTCCTGCCCGAGGGCCATGCGGACCGCAATGTCACACAGGCCCGCGAGGCGCTGCTGGACGCGGTGGAGCTGGACCCGGCGCGGGTGCACGCGATGCCCGCGTCCGACGGGCCCCAGGGCGGCGATGTGGACGCGGCCGCCGAAGCGTACGCGGCCGAGCTGGCCCGGGCCGCGCGGCCGGAGAACCACGACGCGGTGCCGTCGTTCGACGTGCTGTTGCTGGGCGTCGGCCCGGACACCCATGTGGCCTCGCTCTTCCCCGAGCTGCCCGCCGTCCGGGAGACCGAGCGGATGGTGGTCGGGGTGCGCGGCGCGCCCAAGCCGCCGCCGGTACGGATCTCGCTGACCCTGCCCGCGATCCGCGCGGCACGGGAGGTGTGGCTGCTGGCGGCCGGTGAGGACAAGGCGAAGGCGGTCACGATAGCGCTGTCGGGCGCCGGGGAGCTTCAGGCTCCGGCGGCGGGGGCGCGCGGCCGCAGCCGGACGCTGTGGCTGCTGGACCGGGCCGCGGCGGCGGGGCTGCCGCGCGAACTGTACCCCCCGGCCTCGCCGTAACCCTCGTATCGCACAGAGACGATCCCCCGGGCGCTTCGGGCGCCCGGGGGATCGTTCATCTGCGCGGTGCGGACCTCAGTGAGGACCTCAGCGGCCGCGCAGCGAGCGGTAGGTGGCGACCAGGTGCTCGGTGGAGGCGTCCAGCCCGGGCACCTCGGCACCTTCGGTCAGGGCGGGCTCGACGCGCTTGGCGAGCACCTTGCCCAGCTCCACTCCCCACTGGTCGAAGGAGTCGATGTTCCACACCGCGCCCTGGACGAAGACCTTGTGCTCATAGAGGGCGACCAGCTGGCCCAGCACCGACGGGGTCAGCTCATGGGCGAGGATCGTGGTGGTCGGGCGGTTGCCGTCGAAGGTCTTGTGCGGCACCAGCTCCTCGGGCACCCCCTCGGCGGCGACCTCCTCGGCGGTCTTGCCGAAGGCCAGCGCCTGGCCCTGGGCGAAGAGGTTGGCCATCAGCAGGTCGTGGTGGGACTCCAGCCCGGGCGGCAGGTCCTTCACCGGCCGCGCGAAGCCGATCAGATCGGCCGGGACCAGCTTGGTGCCCTGGTGGAGCAGCTGGTAGTAGGCGTGCTGGCCGTTGGTGCCGGGGGTGCCCCAGACGATGGGGCCGGTCTGCCAGCCGACGCGGTTGCCGTCCCGGTCCACATGCTTGCCGTTGGACTCCATGTCCAGCTGCTGGAGGTAGTCGGTGAACCGCGACAGATAGTGGCTGTAGGGCAGGACGGCATGCGCCTGGGCGCCGTGGAAGTTGTCGTACCAGATGCCCAGCAGGCCCATCAGCAGCGGGACGTTCCGCTCCGGCGGGGCGGTGGAGAAGTGCTCGTCGACCAGATGGAAACCGGCCAGCATCTCGCGGAAGCAGTCCGGGCCGATGGCGACCATCAGGGAGAGGCCGATGGCCGAGTCGTAGGAGTAGCGCCCGCCGACCCAGTCCCAGAACCCGAACATATTGTCCGTGTCGATGCCGAACTCGGCGACCTTCTCGGCGTTGGTCGACACCGCCACGAAGTGCTTGGCGACGGCCTCCTGACCGGCCCGGAGCCCGGTCAGCAGCCAGTCGCGGGCGGAGACGGCGTTGGTGATGGTCTCGATGGTGGTGAACGTCTTGGAGGCGACGATGAACAGCGTCTCGGCCGGGTCCAGGTCGCGCACTGCCTCGTGCAGATCCGCGCCGTCCACATTGGAGACGAACCGGAACGTCATCGAGCGGTCGCTGTAGGAGCGCAGCGCCTCGTACGCCATCTTCGGGCCCAGATCGGAGCCGCCGATGCCGATGTTGACAACGTTCTTGATCCGCTTGCCGGTGTGGCCGGTCCAGTCGCCGGACCTGACGCGGTCGGCGAAGACGGCCATCTTGGCGAGCACGGCGTGCACTTCGCCGACGACGTCCTGGCCGTCCGCCTTGATCTCCGCGGAGTGCGGTGCGCGCAGCGCGATGTGCAGCACCGAGCGGTCCTCGGTGGTGTTGATCCGCTCGCCGCGGAACATGGCGTCGCGCAGCTCGGCCACCTTGGTGGCGCTCGCCAGTTCGCGCAGCAGCCGCAGGGTCTCGTCGGTCACCAGGTGCTTGGAGTAGTCGACGTGGAGATCGCCGACCTGAAGGGTGAGACGGCTCCCGCGCTCCGGGTCGCCCGCGAACAGGTCGCGCAGATGAGCGTCGCCCAGCTCCTTGCGGTGTGCGGCCAGCGCGTGCCATTCCGGCAGCTGGTCCAGCCTGGTGCGGCCTTCCATGTTCATCTCGGACATCAGCCCACTTCTCGTCGGTACCTGGCCCCCGTGGCCACCAACCTAATTGATGACGGACCGCATTCCCGGGATGAGGGCCGCCACCCCGCAGACGAAGAGCGCCGCGGCCCCCAGCGCCGGGGTGTTGAACCCCCATGCCTGGGCCATCACCCCGCCCAGCAGCGCGCCGAGCGGGACGCCCGCGGTCGACAGGGTGCGGAACGCGGAGCTCACCCTCCCGAGTGCCCCGTCCGGGCTGCGCTGCTGCATCATCGTCACCTCGGTGACGTTCCAGACGATCCCCGCGAAGCCGAAGAGGCCCATGGCGGCGACCGCGACCGGCAGGCTCCGTATCGCCCCCAGGGCGGCCAGGGCGCCGATCTGCGCGGTGCCGCACACCACGAGGGCACGGGCGCGCCCCAGCTTCTCGGTGAGCCGGGCGGCCACCAGGCCCCCGGCCACGCTGCCGATCCCGTAGACGGTGATGACGGCCGCGTACCCGGTGTTCCCGGCGTCCAGCCAGCCGGTGATGTGCAGCACCAGGGTGGCGATGAGCGCACCGATGCCGATGTTGCACAGCGTGGTGGAGGCGCACAGCGCCCGCAGGGTGCGGTCCCGCCACAGCACGGCCAGGCCCTCGGCGATATCGCGCCGCAGCGAGCCGCCCGGCGGGCGCGGGGCCCGCTCGGGGGGTGCCGCCCCCAGCGAGGCGACCAGCGCGGCGGCGGCGAGATAGGTGGCCGCGTCCGCCGCGTACGGCATCGCGGCGCCGAGGCCGAGCAGCACCGGCACCAGCGGGGCGCCCACGAACCGGCCCATGACCTCCTGCCCGGTCATCAGCCGGGCGTTGGCCCGGCCCAGCGCCCGCTGCCCCACCACGGACGGCAGCAGCGCCGTGGCCGCGTTGTCGAACAGGGTCTGGAGCGTGGTGAGGGCGAAGGCGAGGGCGAGCAGCAGCCCGATGGTGGCCCGGTCCAGCCACACCGCGACGGCGAACCCCGCCATCAGGACGGCCCGCACGCCGTCCACCGCCCACATCGCCCGCCGCTGGTCCACCCGGTCCGCGATCGCCCCGCCGATCAGCCCGAACAGCAGCCAGGGCAGGAAGCCGCAGGCGGTCACGAGCGAGACCAGCACCGGCGAATCGGTCAGCGAGACGGCCAGCAGCGGCAGCGCCGCGCCCCGCAGCGCGTCCCCGAACCGGGAGACGACCGCGGCCGCCCACAGCCGCCCGAACCCCCCGCGCCACGCGGGCCCCGCCGGTCTCCCGGCGCCCAGCTCACCGGCGTCCACCGCGGCCATGACGATCCCCCCATGCATACGTCCCACCCGGTGGGACGGCTCCCCCGGTGATCCAGCACCCCACGACCGTAGCCCGCACCACTGACAACGGCCCGGCCGCGCACCCCTCGCAGGAGGTGCCCGGCCGGGCCGTCGTACCGCGTTGTGTGTCTAGATCTCGCCCCGGAGCTTGGCGAGTGCCTCGGCGAGGATCGCCTCGCCGTCGGCGTCGCTGCGCCGCTCCCGTACATACGCCAGATGCGTCTTGTACGGCTCGGTGCGCGGCGGGTCCGGCGGGTTGTCCCGGTCCTTGCCCGCCGGGAAGCCGCAGCGGGGGCAGTCCCACGTGTCAGGGATCTGCGCGTCGCTGGCGAAGCTCGGCACGGTCTCATGCCCGTTCGAGCACCAGAAGGAGATGCGCAGGCGCGGCGCCGATTCGCCTCGCTCGGCTTCTCCCATCGGCCCCGCCCCGACCCGACTTCCACGGATCGCGTTGCCACTTGCCACGGTCGTAACTCCCTGCGTGATGGTGCCGCGAAGCCTCGATTGGCAGCTTCGCCGCCCGGCGCCCCAGTCTACGTAAGGCCCAACGCGCGTCCAGTGAGAGGAGTTACACCCGTCACGTAGGACGCCATGCCATCATAGGCCGCATATGGGCCCCGCTGACGACGGTACGTCAGTTATCGGGCGTCAGCCGGGCCCCGGAACGGCCCCGCCGGCGGCCCCTCAGTCGAGCTTCATCAGCAGCCCGAGCACGACGATGCAGACGAACCACAGCAGCCCGACCACCACGGTGATGCGGTCCAGGTTGCGCTCGGCGACCGAGGAGCCGCCCACCGAGGACTGCATGCCGCCACCGAACATGTCGGACAGGCCGCCGCCCTTCCCCTTGTGCATGAGCACCAACATCATCAGCAGCAGGCTGAAGATGATGAGGGCGATCGAGAACCCCATGATCACAGCTGGACCAACCTTCTCGGGCTTGTACGGACGTCGGGGGCCGGACGGTGCGATGTCCACCGCCTCGACCCCCGACAGGGTACGACGACGCGCGCGCTAGGGCCTACTCACTGGTCGCGGAAACGAACGATCTTGACGAATTCGTCCGCGTCCAGCGACGCGCCGCCGATCAGGGCGCCGTCCACATCCGGCTTGGCCATGATCGCGGCGACGTTCCCGGACTTCACCGAGCCGCCGTACTGGATCCTGACCTTGTCGGCGACCTCCTGGCCGTAGAGCTCGGCGAGCCGGCCGCGGATGGCCCCACAGACCTCCTGGGCGTCCTCGGGGGTCGCGACCTCGCCGGTGCCGATCGCCCAGACCGGCTCATAGGCGATCACGATGGTCTCGGCCTGCTCGGCCGGGACGTCCTTCAGGCCCCCGTCCACCTGGGCGAGGGTGTGCGCGACCTGGTTGCCCGCCTTACGGACGTCGAGGCCCTCGCCGACGCACAGGATCGGGGTGAGGTCGTTGCGGAAGGCCGCCTTGACCTTGGCGTTGCACAGCTCGTCGGTCTCGTCGTGGTACTGGCGCCGCTCCGAGTGCCCGACGACGACGTAGGCGCACCGGAGCTTGGCCAGCATCGGACCGGAGATCTCGCCGGTGTAGGCGCCGGAGTCATGCGCCGAGATGTCCTGGGCACCGTACTTGATCTTCAGCTTGTCGCCGTCGACCAGGGTCTGCACGGACCGCAGGTCGACGAAGGGCGGCAGCACCGCGACCTCCACGGCCTCGTAGTCCTTGTCGGCGAGGCCGAAGGCGAGCTTCTGGACGTGGGCGATGGCCTCGAGGTGGTTGAGGTTCATCTTCCAGTTGCCCGCCATCAGCGGAATACGGTCACTCACGGTGTTCAGTCCTCCAGTGCGGCGAGGCCGGGGAGCGTCTTGCCCTCGAGGTATTCGAGGCTCGCTCCACCGCCGGTCGAGATGTGGCCGAAAGCGTTCTCGTCGAAGCCCAGGATGCGCACGGCCGCGGCGGAGTCGCCGCCGCCGACCACGGTGAAGGCCGGGCTGTCCACGAGCGCCTGGGCCACGGCCCGGGTGCCCTCGGCGTAGTCGGGGTGCTCGAAGACGCCCATGGGGCCGTTCCAGAAGACGGTGGCCGCGTCGGCCAGCTTCGAGGCGTAGAGCTTGCGGGTCTCCGGGCCGATGTCCAGGCCCTGGAGGTCGGCCGGGATCGCGTCCGCGGCGACGAGCCGCGGGTTCGCGGGGGCCTTGGTCTTCAGGTCCGGGAATTCGGCCGCGGCCGTGACATCGACCGGGAGCACGAACTCCACACCGCGCTCCTCGGCCCGGCGCAGATAGTCCCGGACCGCCGGGACCTGGTCCTCCTGGAGCAGCGAGCCGCCGACCTCGTGGCCCTGGGCCTTGAGGAAGGTGTAGGCCATGCCGCCGCCGATCAGGATGCGGTCGGCCTTCTCCAGGAGGTGGTCGATCACGCCGAGCTTGTCGGAGACCTTGGCGCCGCCGAGGACCACCGCGTAGGGCCGCTTGACGTCCTCGGTGAGCTTCTTCAGGACGGTGAGCTCGGCGGCGATCAGGTCGCCCGCCGCGTGCGGCAGCCGCGCCGGGAGGTCGTACACCGAGGCGTGCTTGCGGTGGACCGCGCCGAAGCCGTCGCCCACGTAGAGGTCGGCGAGGGCGGCGAGCCGGTCGGCGAAGGCGCCGCGCTCGGTGTCGTCCTTACTGGTCTCACCGGCGTTGAAGCGCAGGTTCTCCAGCAGCGCGACCTCGCCGTCGCCGAGCCCCGCCACGGTGGCCTGCGCGCTGTCGTCCACGGTGTCGGTCGCGAAGGCGACCTGCCTGCCGAGGAGTTCGCCGAGCCGCCGGGCGACCGGGGCGAGCGAGTACTGGGGGTCCGGGGCGCCCTTGGGACGGCCCAGATGCGAGGCGACGATCACCTTGGCGCCCCGGTCCAGGAGCTTGGTGATCGTCGGGACGGCGGCGCGGATCCGGCCGTCGTCGGTGATCGTCTCGCCGTCGAGCGGGACGTTCAGATCGGCGCGGACGAAGACCCGCTGCCCGGCGACCTGAAGATCGTCAATCGTCTTCACAGGGTGACTCCTTGATCATGGATCGGGGCCCGTTACGACGGCGTCGTAGCGGGCCCCGTTTCCTAGCTCATCGGGACAGCGGTCAGAGCCGGCCGCCGACGAAGACGGTCAGGTCGACGAGGCGGTTGGAGTAGCCCCACTCGTTGTCGTACCAGCCGACGACCTTGACCTGCTTGCCCTGGACCATGGTCAGGGAGGAGTCGAAGGTGCAGGACGCGGGCCAGTTGACGATGTCCGAGGAGACGATCGGGTCCTCGGTGTACTCGAGGATGCCCTTGAGCTGACCCTCGGCGGCCTTCTGGAAGGCGGTGTTGATCTCGTCCTTGGTGACCTCGCGGTCGAGCTCCAGGACCAGGTCGGTGACCGAGCCGGTCGGGACCGGGACGCGCATCGCGATGCCGTCCAGCTTGCCCTTGAGCTGCGGGAGGACCAGCGCGGTGGCCTTGGCGGCACCGGTGGAGGTCGGGATGATGTTCTCGGCCGCCGCGCGGGCGCGACGCAGGTCCTTGTGCGGGAAGTCCAGGATGCGCTGGTCGTTGGTGTACGCGTGGACCGTCGTCATCATGCCCTTGACGATGCCGAAGCTCTCGTCGAGGACCTTGGCCATCGGCGCCACACAGTTGGTGGTGCAGGAGGCGTTGGAGATGACGTGATGGTTCGCCGGGTCGTACTTGTCCTGGTTGACGCCCATCACGATGGTGATGTCCTCGTTCTTGGCGGGCGCGGAGATCAGGACCTTCTTCGCACCGGCGGCAAGGTGCTTGGCGGCGTCCTCACGCTTGGTGAAGATACCGGTGGACTCCACCACGATGTCGGCGCCGAGCTCGCCCCACGGAAGGGCGGCCGGGTCGCGCTCGGCCATCGTCTTGAACGTCTGGTTGCCCACCGTGATGGTGTCCTCGGTGTGGCTGACCTCGTGCTTCAGCCGGCCGAGGATGGAGTCGTACTTGAGCAGGTGCACCAGGGTAGCGTTGTCGGTCAGGTCGTTGACACCGACGATCTCGATGTCCGCGCCCTGCTCAAGGAGCGCGCGGAAGTAGTTGCGACCGATGCGGCCGAAGCCATTGATGCCTACGCGGATCGTCACGAACCGATCTCCTCGTTGGTGTGCCGGTCTGGACGCCGGCGAACGTGTAATGGGATGTCCCCGACCGCCTCCGACCCTACCGCTATCACGGGACGTACGTGACATTGGCATCGGCGGCCCATGACCACCGGAAAGTGGTACGGACCGCCGATTCAGTCACGATGTGTCACGCGCTGTCAACGACGCAGCGCACGTAGCGCGTCGCCCACCAGCCGGGCTCTCTGGGCGGCGTCGGGTACGTGCTCCAGTCCGAATCCCAGCAGCACGGTGTCCCGTGTGGTGACGCCCGCGACGGTGTGGAAGAGCTCCCGGGAGCGGGACCAGTCCCCGGCGTTGGCCGGGCTGCCCTCCGGCGCCCCCGGCACCGTCCACGGGCCGAGCGCGGTCTCGAAGCCCTCGGAGTCCTCGGCGGTGCCGCCGACGGTCAGCTCGGTGCCGTCCACGAAGGCGCCCCGGCCGCCGGTGCCCGGATCGGTGACGTACGAGAGCGCCAGCTCGACCTTCTTGCCCGCGTAGCCGCTCAGGTCCAGCGAGACCGGCCGCCACCCCTCGGAGGAGCCCGTCAGGCTGTTCCAGGAGCCCGTGCTGCCCTTCGCGGCGCAGCCGTTGTCGCCGGGGGTCAGGTAGTGCTTGAGGAACGGGTGCAGATTGAGCAGGAAGCCCGCCTCGCACTCGGTGGGCACCTTGGTGGAGGAGCCGCCGCCCGCGTCGGGGAGGGTGGTCCAGTCGTCCTTGCCCGCGGTGCGCGCTTCGATGATCACATGGTCGTAGCCGGGCTCGGTGTCGTAGCTGAGCCGGAAGTCCAGGGCCGGTTTGTCGGCTGCGGACACACCGGTGAGGTCCACCGTGCGGGACAGCCGCATCCAGGAGTTGTCACGGTGCCCCGCGGCCGCCATCCAGTCGCCCTCGTAAGGCTGGTACGGGGTGCGCGTGTTCGGGTACTCCCCCGCGCCCGCGCTGCGGAACTGGGGGAAGTCCTCGGGCGGCAGCACATCGGAGGTGACGGTGTAGGCGCCCGCCGCGTCCAGGGGGTTGCCGGGGGCGTCGCCGAGGTTCGCGCCGGTGCCCGCGAGCGCGCCGGCGCCCTGGAAGGCGGTGGGCGACTTCAGGGTGAGCCGGCTGTCGGCGCCCAGGTAGTACTGACTGAAGTCGTCGGTGTCGGCCGGTCCCACCTCGGAGCTGCCGCCCGCCCGTTCACCGGTGGTGATCAGCTTGCCGCCCTCGTTGAGGAAGTCGCGCACCGCGAGCAGGGTCGGGCCGCCCGGCCGCTCGGCGCCGGTGTACCAGAGCACCGTCCTGAAGTGGCTCAGCACGCCGAGCGCGGACGGCGCCCCTTGGGTGGCCACGTCCCAGACGGCCGCCTTACGGTCGTTGTCGGCCAGCGCCCGGGTGTACGCGGCGGTGTGCCGGGCCGGGGAGGTGCCGCCCTCCTCGGCGATCACCAGCGTGTCGGCGCGGGGCCGCTTCGCCACGGTGTAGGTGAACGGCTCACTGGCGGTCCGCTTGCCGCTCTCCGTACGGCCGGTGAACCAGACCTCGACCTTCTGCCCGGGGTCCGCGCCCTTGACGGCGGCCCGGTACTGGTCGAAGCGGACGTTGTCCTCGCCGCCGTAGGTCTCACCGCCCCGCCATGCCTTCAGCGGGGCGGTGTGGGTACGGCCGCCGTCCACGCGGTAGTTGAGCTTCTTGTCGCGGACGCGCTTGCGGACGGTCACCGAGACGTCCTGGTCGCCGCCGCGCGCGTACGACGTGGTGAAGGCGTCCGGGGTGAAGTCCCGCGCGGTCATACCGACCGACGACGAGGGCCGGTCGGGGTGTTCTGCGGTCTCGGCGACCGAGAGCGCGAAGGGGATGTTCTTGGTGAACTCCTGGGCGATCAGCTTCTCGTCGTCCGGGAAGGTGAAGACGGACGCGCAGTCGCGCGGCTGCCAGGCGTCGTCCGGGTCCACGTTGGAGGCGGTCTGGCACGTCGACATCTCCGGGGTGAACATCATCATCCCGTTGACGTTCGCCGCGTGGCCGTCGGCCTCGCCGTTGGTGGTGTACAGCTCGGAGGAGACCTGCGGGTGGTAGCCGGGGATGGCGGAGTGCTCGGGGGTGCCGGCGAGGGACGTGTAGAGGACGTCGTCGGGGGTCGGGGTGGCGACCTGCCAGCCGACGCCGTAGAGCAGCAGTTCGGCGGCCGAGTGGTAGTTGATGCCGTAGGTGAAGCCGATGCGCTTCTCGAAGGCGTCCAGCGCCCTGGTCTCCGGCTCGGAGGCGGGGGCGGGTCCTCGGTAGGTCTCATCGGCCGGGTCGGCGGACGAACCCTCGTTGTCGTAGCCCCACTTGTAGCCGAAGTTGCGGTTGAGGTCGACGCCGTCACCCGAGGTGATCTTGCCGTCGCCGTTGTTGTCGCGCAGGTTCTTGCGCCACTGGCGGTTGGCCGGGCTCTGATGCGTGTAGTCGTAGCCGTCCGGGTTGGCCGACAGCACGAACCACAGCTCCGTACGGTCCACGATCCTGGTGACGCGGTCGTCCTTGCCGTAGTTGTCGAGGTAGTAGTGCATCAGCCGACGGGTCATCTCGGGCGTGATCCACTCCCGGGCGTGCTGGTTGGACATGTAGAGCACCGACGGCTTGCCGCCGTCGCGGGTCTTCGCGGCGCCCTTGCTCAGCTTGAGGGCGAGGATGTCCTTGCCCTGGCCGGTCTTGCCGATGCTGACGACCTTGGTGAGGCCGGGGTGCGCCCGGCCGGTCTCGACGATCTCCTGCTTCAGCCCGCCCTCGCCGCTGTAGGGGCGGAAGACGCCGTCGCCCGCGGCCTTCAGCCGGTCGCGGCTCTGCGCGGAGACCTTCTTCTCGGCGAGCCGCACGCCCTTGCCGCGCAGTTCGGCGGCCTGCTGGGCGGTGAGGTAGAGCTCGACCGGACCGGTGCCCCTCTCGGGCACCTGCCGCCCCAGCTCGGTACCGTCCGCTCCGGCGCGGAGCAGCAGCGGAATCTGATCCTTCGTGACCTGGGCGGTCCATACGGACAGCCCGTCGCCGGCGGAGTCCGCCGGCGGTTGTGCGGTGGCCGCGGGTGCCGCGGCCAGTCCCCCCAGGAGCAGCGCGGCAAGTGCCACCACCGCGCCGCCCGATCTCACCGTGCGTCTGAATCTCACCGTGCGTCCGAGCTTCATGAGCCCCCCTGGCTGTCGTGTGAAGACACGCGGGTGCGCAGCGCTCCAGACTTGTCACGACACATGGTCATGTCAACAGCGGCGCGCGGAACCGCCGTCACATGCCCCGGGACACACCACGCCCCCGGATCACTCGTGTGACCCGGGGGCGTGGGGTGCGGCTCTCGTACGGCTTGTCGGGCCGTCAGCCGGTGGGGGGCGTCAGCTCGTAGGAGCGGTGTCAGCCGACCATGCCGTCGGCCATCTCCTCGGTCAGGCTGGACTCGGTGCCGGGGATGCCCAGGTCCTGGGCGCGCTTGTCGGCCATGGCCAGCAGCCGGCGGATACGGCCCGCGACGGCGTCCTTGGTCAGCGGCGGGTCGGCGAGGGCGCCC
Source organism: Streptomyces sp. NEAU-174 (assembly GCF_052665095.1). Taxonomy (NCBI): domain Bacteria; kingdom Bacillati; phylum Actinomycetota; class Actinomycetes; order Kitasatosporales; family Streptomycetaceae; genus Streptomyces; species Streptomyces sp. NEAU-174. Next base: position 18,347 of record NZ_JBQTCE010000005.1, read on the forward strand.
AGCTCCTCCAGGGACGCCTGCTTGTGCTCCATGCGCAGCCGTCCGGCCGCGGCGAGGTGCTCGGGCACCTCCTCGCCCAGGATCTCCAGGGCGCGCTGCACCCGGGCCCCGGCGGCGACGGCGGCGCGGGCCGAGCGGCGCAGATTGGCGTCGTCGAAGTTGGCGAGGCGGTTGGCGGTGGCCCGCACCTCGCGGCGCATCCGCCGCTCCTCCCACGCGAGGACCGACTCATGCGCCCCCAGCCGCGTCAACAGCGCGCCGATGGCATCACCGTCCCGGACGACCACCCGGTCCACCCCGCGCACCTCGCGCGCCTTGGCGGCGATCTGGAGCCGGCGGGCGGCGCCGACCAGGGCGAGCGCGGCCTCCGGTCCTGGGCAGGTCACCTCCAGGGAGGACGAGCGGCCGGGCTCGGTGAGCGAGCCATGGGCGAGGAAGGCCCCGCGCCAGGCGGCCTCGGCGTCGCAGGTGGCCCCCGAGACGACCTGCGGCGGCAGCCCGCGGATCGGCCGGCCGCGGCCGTCGACCAGGCCGGTCTGCCGCGCCAGCTGGTCACCGCCCGCCACCACCCGCACCACGTACCGGCTGCCGCGGCGCAGCCCGCCGGGGGCCATCACCACCAGATCCGAGGAGTGGCCGAAGATCTCCAGGATGTCCTTGCGGACTCTTCGGGCCGCGATCCCGGTATCCAGCTCCGCCTCGATCACGATGCGCCCGCTGACCAGGTGCAGCCCGCCCGCGAACCGCAGGATCGCCGAGACCTCCGCTTTCCGGCAGCAGGTCCGGGTGACGGGGAGCCGGGAGATTTCGTCCTTCACCGCTGCCGTCATCGCCATGGGCCGATCCTTCCATGCATCCGAAAAATACGGTCGTACGCGGCCGCCAGAAGCTCCGGGTCATGCCTCGGGGCACCGTCGGTCGCGGCCACCGGAGCCAGCTCGACTGTGCCGCCCAGCCGCTTGGCGGCGTCGCACAGACTGCTCTGGTCGGGGACGGCGGCCTCGTCGGCCAGCACCACGTCGAAGGCGAGTTTAGGGGCGTGTCGGGCCAAAACCTCCAAATGACGCTGCGGGGAGAAGCCGTCGGTTTCTCCCGGCTGAGGGGCGAGGTTCAGCGAGAGCACGCGCCGGGCCTTGGTCTCGGTGAGCGCCTTGAGCAGATCGGGGACCAGCAGATGCGGGATCACGGAGGAGAACCAGGAGCCGGGCCCCAGTACCACCCAGTCGGCGTCCATGACCGCCTCGACGGCCTCGGGGACGGCCGGCGGATCGTGCGGCACCAGATGGACCGACTGCACCTCGCCGGGGGTGAGCGCCACGGTGGCCTGGCCGGCGACGGTGGAGACCTCGTCCGGGCGCGCCGGGTCATGGCCCCGGACGTACGCCTGGAGCTCCAGGGGGACGGCCGACATGGGCAGCACCCGGCCGTGGGCGCCCAGCAGCTTGCCGACCAGGTCGAGCGCCTCCACATGGTCGCCCAGCTGCTCCCACAGGGCGACGATCAGCACATTGCCGACCGCGTGGCCGTGCAGCTCGCCCTCGCTGGCGAAGCGGTGCTGGATGACCCGCGCCCAGGTCTGGCCCCAGTCGTCATCGCCGCACAGCGCGGCCAGGGCCTTGCGCAGATCGCCGGGCGGCAGCACGCCCAGCTCGTCGCGGAGGCGTCCACTGGAGCCCCCGTCATCGGCCACGGTGACGACGGCGGTCAGATCGCCGGTGATCCGGCGCAGCGCGGCGAGCGACGCAGACAGGCCCATGCCGCCGCCCAGGGCGACGACCTTGGGCTGTGCGCTCCGGTTCGCCCGCGCCCCGACCAGCCGTCGCAGCCGATTGGTACGAATGGTCACTCGCGCCCCATGTCCCGGTGGACGATGACGGTCTCCACTCCCTCGGCGGCCAGCCGCGGGGCGAGCCGCTCGGACATCGCGACGCTGCGGTGCTTGCCGCCGGTGCAGCCGACGGCGATGGTCACATAGCGCTTGCCCTCGCGGCGGTAGCCCGCGGCGATGAGCTGGAGCAGCTCCGCGTACCGGTCCAGGAACTCCTTGGCGCCGGGCTGGTTGAAGACATAGCTGGAGACCTCCTCGTTGAGCCCGGTGAAGGGGCGCAGCTCGGGGACCCAGTGCGGATTGGGCAGGAAGCGGCAGTCCACCACCAGATCGGCGTCGACCGGCAGCCCGTACTTGTAGCCGAACGACATCACCGTGGCCCGCAGCTCGGGCTCCTCCTCGCCCGCGAACTGGGCGTCCATCTTGGCCCGCAGCTCATGGACGTTGAGACTGGAGGTGTCGATCACCAGATCGGCGTCCCCGCGCAGCTCGCGCAGCAGATCCCGCTCGGCGGCGATGCCGTCCACGATCCGGCCGTCGCCCTGGAGGGGGTGCGGGCGGCGCACCGACTCGAAGCGGCGCACCAGGGCCTCGTCGGACGCCTCCAGGAACAGCACCCGCCGCTTGACGTTCTTGGCGGCGAGGTCGGCGAGGGACTCGCGGAGGTTGTCGAAGAAGCGGCGGCCGCGGACGTCCACCACCACGGCGATCCGGGCCACATTGCCCTGGGAGCGGGCGCCCAGGTCGACCATGGTGGGGATCAGCGCGGGGGGCAGGTTGTCCACGACGAACCAGCCGAGGTCCTCCAGACACTTGGCGGCGGTGCTGCGGCCCGCGCCCGACATTCCAGAGATGATCACCAGCTCGGGGATGGCCGCCGCCTCGGCGGGCTCGCCCGACGTGCCCGTATTCACCTGCGCTCCGTCTCCATGGTTCTTGTGCTCGGTCATGGTCTGGTCCCCCCGTTCGACGACGCCGCGCCGGCGGCCTCGTCCTCAATGATCTCTCCTGTGGCGGTGTTCACGGCGGGCGCGGCCGGGGCGGCCCCGGCGAGCGCCGCGGCGACCGTCTCGGCCGTCTTACGGCCGACGCCGGGCACCTCGCAGATCTGCTCGACGGTGGCGGCGCGCAGCCGCTTGACCGAGCCGAAGTGCTTCAGCAGGGCCTGCTTACGGCTGTCGCCGAGACCCGGAACGGTGTCCAGCGGCCCGGCCTTCAGCGACTTGGCGCGCTTGCTGCGCTGGTAGGTGATGGCGAAGCGGTGGGCCTCGTCGCGGACCCGCTGGAGGAGGTAGAGCCCCTCGCTGCTGCGGGGCAGCACCACCGGGTCCTCCTCGTCCGGCAGCCACACCTCCTCGAGCCGCTTGGCGAGGCCGCAGACGGCGACGTCGTCGACGCCGAGCTCGTCCAGGGCCCGCTTGGCGGCGGCCACCTGCGGCTTGCCGCCGTCGACCACGACGAGCTGGGGCGGGTAGGCGAACCGCTTCGGCCTGCCCTCCTCGTCGATCGGGCCGGAGGGCCCCTGGTCGGGCCCGTCGGTTCCTTCGGGTCCGTCGAGGGGCTGCCCGGTGTCCCCGGTGTCCCCGGTGTCCCCGGGAGTCTCGGTGGCTTCCTCCTGCCACTCCCCCGTCTTCTGCTTCTCCTGGAGATAGCGGCGGAAGCGGCGGCTCACGACCTCGTGCATGGAGCGGACATCGTCCTGCCCGGCGAAGCTCTTGATCTGGAAGCGGCGGTACTCACTCTTCCGGGGGAGTCCGTCCTCGAAGACCACCATGGAGGCCACCACGTCATCGCCCTGGAGGTGGGAGATGTCGAAGCACTCCACGCGCAGCGGGGCGGAGTCGAGACCCAGGGCCTCGGCGATCTCCTCCAGCGCCCGGGAGCGGGTGGTGAGGTCGGAGGCGCGCTTGGTCTTGTGCAGCGCGAGCGCCTGCTGGGCGTTGCGCTGGACGGTCTCCATGAGGTCCTTCTTGTCGCCGCGCTGCGGGATGCGCAGATCGACCCGGGAGCCCCGGCGCTCGGCGAGCCACTGGGTGACCGGCTCGGCCGGTTCCGGCACGGCGGGCACCAGGACCTCCTTGGGGACCGCGTCGCCGCGCTCCTCCCCGTACAGCTGCTGGAGGGCGTGCTCGACCAGCCCGGCGGTGTCGACGGCCTCGACCTTGTCGGTGACCCAGCCGCGCTGACCGCGCACCCGGCCGCCGCGCACATGGAAGATCTGGACGGCCGCCTCCAGCTCGTCCTCGGCGACCGCTATCAGGTCGGCGTCGGTGGCGTCGGCGAGCACCACCGCGTTCTTCTCCATGGCGCGCTTGAGCGCCCCTATGTCGTCGCGGAGCCGGGCCGCCTTCTCGTACTCCATCTCCTCGGCGGCCTCGTGCATCCGCTGCTCCAGGCGGCGCAGATAGGCGCCGGTGCGCCCGGCCATGAAGTCGCAGAACTCCTCGGCCAGTTCACGGTGCTCCTCGGCGGTGACGCGGCCGACGCAGGGGGCCGAGCACTTGCCGATGTAGCCGAGCAGACAGGGGCGGCCGATCTGGGCGGAGCGCTTGAACACCCCGGCGGAGCAGGTCCGGACGGGGAACACGCGGAGCATCAGGTCGACGGTCTCGCGGATGGCCCAGGCGTGGGCGTACGGGCCGAAGTAGCGCACGCCCTTCTTCTTGGCGCCGCGCATCACCTGGACCCGGGGGAACTCCTCGTTGAGGGTCACGGCGAGGGAGGGGTAGCTCTTGTCGTCCCGGTACTTGACGTTGAACCGGGGGTCGAACTCCTTGATCCAGGAGTACTCGAGCTGTAGGGCCTCGACCTCGGTGGAGACCACGGTCCACTCCACGGCGGCGGCCGTGGTGACCATGGTGCGGGTCCGCGGGTGGAGGTTCGCCAGGTCCTGGAAGTACGACGAGAGCCGCTGGCGCAGGCTCTTCGCCTTTCCGACGTAGATCACCCGGCGGTGCTCGTCACGGAACTTGTAGACCCCCGGCGAGTCGGGGATCTGTCCCGGCTTGGGGCGGTAGCTGCTCGGGTCGGCCATGGTCACCACCCTACTTGCGGGGAGTGACACATCCGGTGCCCTCGGGACGCGGTGCGGTGAGGTCCAGGGGATTTGGGAATTCCGCGACCCGCCCGGGCGTCACCGGCGTGGGTCCGCTCAGGCGTCGGGGCCCGCGACGAGCCGTCCGCCCTTCGCGGTGACCGGGACCGACGGCAGCGGCTTCTCCGCGGGCCCCTGGACGACCTTGCCGGTGCGGGCGTCGAACTGGCTGCCGTGGCAGGGGCAGTTGATCTTGCCGTCCTCGACCGTGTCGACGACGCATCCGGCGTGGGTGCACACCGCGCTGAACGCCGTGAACTCGCCCTTGGCGGGCTGGGCGACCACCACCCGCTGCTCGCGGTAGATCTTGGCGCCGCCGACCGGCACGACACCGGCCGAGCCGAGCTCGACCGGGGCGGTGGGCGTCGGGGGCGCCTTCTTGCCCGATCCGTCCGGGGAGCAGGCCGCCACCCCGAGCCCGGCGGCTCCGGCCAGCGCGGCGCGGCACAGCACGGTTCGACGGGAGGCGGGCTGGCTGGACATCTGCGGCTCCTGGGGGTGTGAGGGCCCTCCGACCATACCGGCACAGACCCTTCCGTTCGCCGCCACCCCCGGGGGGGGGGGGGGGGGGGGGGGACGTAAGCGTTTGCGCAAACGTTTACGTCCGACGGTCGATGCGATACGTTACGTGCCCCCAGCAGGGCTCGGCAGAGATCTCGACGACGTTAAGGACCGCAGCGGATGGCAACCATGGTCGATGTCGCCCGGCGCGCCGGGGTGTCCGTGGCCACCGTCTCGCATGTGCTCAACGAGACCCGGCCGGTGCGCCCCGGCACCCGTAAGGCCGTGCTGGACGCCATCGACGACCTCGGGTACATCCCCAATACGCTGGCGCGCTCCCTGGTGACCGCGCGCACCCGCTCGATCGGCCTGGCCGTCTCGGCGATCAGCAATCCGTACTTCACCGAGATCCTCCAGGGCGTCGAGTCCAGCGCCCTGGAGCGGGGCTACGGGCTGCTGATCGCCGATCCGCATGACGACCCCGCGCATGAGCTCACCGTCGTCCGGCTGCTGCATGAGCGGCGGGTGGACGGCGTGATCGTCGCCCCGTCGGCCGAGCCCGCCGGGCTGCTGGAGTATCTGGCCCGCCGTAAGATCCCCGCCGTCTTCCTCGACCGGCTGGTCGGCGACGCCCATGACCAGGTGTGCGCCGAGAACGCCCGCCCCGTCGAACAGCTGGTCGGCCATCTCGCCGATCTCGGCCACCTCCGCATCGGACTGGTCGCGGGGCTTCCGGGGCTGAGCACCACCAGCGAGCGGATCGCGGGCTACCGGGCCGGGCTGGAGCGCCATGGGCTGCCGTTCCGCCCCGGGCTGCTGGCCGAGGGCCACTCCGAGGCGCGGGGCGCGGAGGACGCCGTCCACCGGCTGCTGGCCTCCCCCGAGCCGCCCACCGCGATCATCACCGCGAACAACGCGATGACCATCGGCGCGCTGCGCGCCCTGCGGACGGCGGGGCTGAGGGTGCCGGACGATCTCGCGCTGGTCTGCTTCGACGACTTCTCCTGGGCGGATGTCTTCTCCCCCGGGCTCACCGCGATCTCCCAGCCCAGCCGGGAGGTCGGCGCCACCGCCGTCCGGCTGCTGCTCGAGCGGCTGGAGCATCCGGGGCGGCCGCCGCGCACCGTACGGCTGCCCTGCGCCTTCGTCCACCGCACCTCGTGCGGCTGTGTGGCCGAAGCCCTCGACCGACCACCGCTCCCCGGAACCCCCGGACTCGCCGGAAAGGACCCCGTCTCGTGATCGTCGTCGCCGGAGAAGCCCTGATCGACCTCGTGCCCGAGCGCACGCCGAGCCCCGCGGCGGGTGACCGGCTGCCCGCGCTGCGGCCCGCGCGCGGCGGCGGCCCGTACAACACCGCGCTGGCCCTGGGGCGGCTCGGCTCGCCCACCGCGTTCTGCTCGCGGGTCTCCACGGACGGCTTCGGGGAGGCGCTGCTGGAGGGGCTGCGGAAGGACGGCGTGGACACCGCGCTGGTGCAGCGCGGCGAGGAGCCCACGACGCTGGCCGTCGCCTCCATCGGGGCCGATGGCTCGGCCGGGTACGGCTTCTATGTGCAGGGCACCGCGGACCGGCTCTTCACCCTGCCGCCGTCCCTTCCCGAGGGGGTGAGCGCGCTGTCGCTGGGCACCTGCTCCCTGGTGCTGGAGCCGGGCGCGAGCGCGTACGAGGAGTTGCTGCGGCGCGAGGCCGCGCGCGGGGTCTTCACCACGCTGGACCCCAATATCCGCACCGGTCTGATCCCCGACGCCGACGCCTACCGGGCCCGCTTCCACGGCTGGCTACCCCATATCGGCCTGCTGAAGCTGTCCATAGAGGACGCGAGGTGGCTGGCCGACTCGGAGGACGCGGGGGATGTCGAGAGGGCCGTGGGCGCGTGGCTGGCGGCGGGTCCGGCGGCCGTGGTGCTCACCCACGGCGGGGAGGGGCTGAGCGTACGGCGCCAGGACGGCTCGGTGATCTCGGTGCCCGGCGAGCGGGTGGACATCGTGGACACCATCGGGGCGGGCGACACCGTGAACGCCGCGCTGCTGCACCGGCTGGCGGGGCACCAGGCGCTGTCGGCGCCCGCGCTGGCCAAGCTGGACGAGGCGGCCTGGCGGGATGTGCTGGGCTTCGCCGCCCGCGCCGCAGCGATCACCTGCTCCCGGGCGGGCGCGGAGCCGCCCTACGCGTCCGAGCTGGCCTGAGCCCACCGCTTCGCCCGTGCTCGCGCCGCGCCCGGGTCGGTCCGGGCGCGGCGCGGGCACAGCGGCTCGGGCTACTTCGCGGCCGCCCGCTTGGAGGCGGCCGTGGTCTTGGCCGCCGCCTTCTTGGCCACGGTCTTCTTCGCCGCGGTCTTCTTGGCCGCCGTGGACTTCGCGGCGGCCTTCTTGGCGGGCGCCTTCTTGGCGGTCACACCGCCCTTGCGCGCGGCGGGCACCGTGGCGTCGCTCACCCGGTCGCCCAGCATGTCCCGCAGGAACTTCCCGGTGTGGCTGACCGGGATCGAGGCCACGTCCTCCGGGGTGCCCTCGGCGATCACCAGACCGCCGCCGCTGCCACCCTCGGGGCCCATGTCCACGACCCAGTCGGCCGTCTTGATCACATCGAGGTTGTGCTCGATGACGATCACCGTGTTGCCCTTGTCGACCAGGCCGGAGAGCACGCTGATCAGCTTGCTGATGTCCTCGAAGTGCAGACCGGTGGTCGGCTCGTCCAGCACATACACTGTGCGGCCGGTCGACCGCTTCTGGAGCTCGCTCGCCAGCTTGACGCGCTGGGCCTCACCGCCGGAGAGGGTCGGCGCGGGCTGTCCGAGCCGGACATAGCCCAGCCCGACCTCGTTGAGGGTGCGCAGATGGCGGGCGATGGTGGGCACCGCCTCGAAGAAGTCCAGCGCCTCCTCGATGGGCATGTCCAGCACCTCGGCGATGGACTTGCCCTTGTAGTGCACCTCCAGGGTCTCCCGGTTGTAGCGCGCGCCGTGGCAGACCTCGCACGGCACATACACATCCGGCAGGAAGTTCATCTCGATCTTGATGGTGCCGTCACCGGAGCAGTTCTCGCAGCGGCCGCCCTTGACGTTGAAGGAGAACCGCCCGGGCTGGTACCCGCGGACCTTGGCCTCCATCGTCTCCGCGAACAGCTTGCGCACATGGTCGAAGACGCCGGTGTACGTGGCCGGGTTCGAGCGCGGGGTGCGGCCGATGGGCGACTGGTCGACATGCACCACCTTGTCGACGAGATCGTCGCCCGCGACCCGGGTGTGCCGCCCGGGAACCGCTCGCGCACCATTCAGCTCACGGGCCAGATGGGTGTAGAGGATGTCGTTGACCAGCGTGGACTTACCCGATCCCGAGACACCGGTGACGGCGGTGAGCACCCCGAGCGGGAAGGACACATCGATGTCCTGGAGGTTGTTCTCCCGGGCGCCGTGGACCGTGAGGCGCCGCTTGGGGTCCATGGGCCGGCGCACCGCCGGCAGCGGGATGGCCTTCTTGCCGGACAGATAGTGCCCGGTCACCGACTCCTGGTTGACCAGCAACTCGCTCAGCGGCCCGCTGTGCACCACCTTGCCGCCGTGCTCGCCCGCGCCCGGGCCGATGTCCACCACCCAGTCCGAGGTCTTGATGGTGTCCTCGTCGTGCTCCACGACGATCAGGGTGTTGCCGAGGTCGCGCAGCCGCACCAGCGTCTCGATCAGCCGGTGGTTGTCGCGCTGGTGCAGGCCGATGGAGGGCTCGTCCAGCACATAGAGCACACCGACCAGACCGGAGCCGATCTGGGTGGCCAGCCGGATGCGCTGGGCCTCGCCGCCGGAGAGGGTGCCCGCGGCGCGGTTGAGCGAGAGATAGTCCAAGCCGACGTCGACCAGGAACCGCAGCCGCTCGTTGACCTCCTTGAGGACCCGCTCGGCGATGGTCTTCTCGCGCGCGCTCAGCTCCATGCCGCGCAGGAACTCGGCGCATTCGCTGATCGACATCGCCGAGACATCCGCGATGGACTTGTCCTGCACGGTGACGGCCAGGACGATCGGCTTCAGGCGGGTGCCCTCACAGGTGGGGCAGGGCACCTCGCGCATATAGCCCTCGAACCGCTCCCGGCTGGCGTCGCTCTCCGCCTCCGAATGGCGCCGCTTCACATAGGGCAGCGCGCCCTCGAAGGCCGTGGTGTACGCCCGCTGGCGGCCGTAGCGATTGCGGTAGCGGACCTCGATCTGGGTCCGGTGCCCGTTGAGCAGCGCCTTCTTGGCGCGCTGCGGAAGCCCGGCCCAGGGGACGTCGGTACGGAAGCCGAGCGCGTCGGCGAGCGCGCCGACCAGACGGCCGAAGTAGTCCTTGGTGTGGCCGTGGGACCAGGGGTGGATGGCGCCCTCGTCCAGCGACTTCTCCTCGTCCGGGACGATCAGCTCCGGGTCGACCTCCATCCGGGTGCCGATGCCGGTGCACTCCGGGCAGGCGCCGAAGGGCGAGTTGAAGGAGAAGGTGCGCGGCTCCAGCTCCTCGAAGGACAGGTCGTCGTACGGGCAGTAGAGATGCTCGGAGAACATCCGCTCCCGCTGCGGGTCGTCCTCCGCCAGGTCCACGAAGTCGAGGATCACCATGCCGCCGGAGAGGCCGAGCGCGGTCTCCACCGAGTCCGTCAGCCGGCGCTTGGCGCTGTCCTTGACGGTGAGGCGGTCCACGACCACCTCGATGGTGTGCTTCTCCTGCTTCTTCAGCTTCGGCGGGTCGGACAGCTGGATGGTGGCGCCGTCCACCCGGGCGCGGCTGTAGCCCTTGGTCTGGAGATCGGAGAAGAGGTCGACGAACTCCCCCTTGCGCTCGCGCACCAGCGGCGAGAGCACCTGGAAGCGGCTGCCCTCGGGAAGCTCGAGCACCCGGTCCACGATCGCCTGCGGCGACTGGCGGGCGATCGGACGGCCGCACTCGGGGCAGTGCGGCTTGCCGATACGGGCGAACAGCAGCCGGAGGTAGTCATAGACCTCGGTGATGGTGCCGACCGTCGAGCGCGGATTCCGCGAGGTCGACTTCTGGTCGATCGACACCGCGGGGGACAGGCCCTCGATGAAGTCCACATCGGGCTTGTCCATCTGCCCCAGGAACTGGCGGGCGTAGGAGGAGAGCGACTCGACGTACCGGCGCTGCCCCTCGGCGAAGATCGTGTCGAACGCGAGGGACGACTTGCCCGACCCGGACAGCCCGGTGAAGACGATGAGCGAGTCGCGAGGAAGGTCGAGTGAGACGTTCTTGAGATTGTGCTCGCGAGCGCCACGAACGATGAGACGGTCGGCCACGCCGGTCGGCACCTTTCTTGAGAGAGTCGGGGTGCGCCGAGCCCGCTCGCGGGGCGGCCCTGCCGGTCGGAGCAGAGGCGGAGCGGAGCGAAGCCCCCAACCCAGGGTATGGGGGCACGACGACGATGTCTTAAGGATGCAGCACACCGAGCCTATAGCACGCACATTCGATTTGCGGGCCACGGGAGCCGACTTCACCCGATCGTGTGGTGGAGACGCGCGACGCCGACATCCGGCGGCATGCCGCCCGGCCGCTCGCCGTCCACTGGACGACCTGCGCACCAGTGCCGCCCGCTTCGACGCGACGGTCGCCGCGCTGTGGCGGATCTGCCCACCGCGTTCGTCGAGAGCCGGCTCACCGTACTCACTGGTACAAGGTTCGCCGGGCACCCGGATATTCCCCCGCTGCGGCTGGTCACCGGGCCCGGCGCACCGGCCGCCCCGCCGCCCCCGGGGAGTCCCCGGTCACCGTCACCGGCTCCCCCGCCGCCCTGCTGGGCCGGCTCACCGGCCGTACGGACGGCGCCGGTCTCTCCTGCCCCGACGGTCCCTTGCCCGCCCTGCCCGCACTAGGCTGAGGCCATGACCTACAGCGGAGTGGTGACGGTCGGCGGACCGGCCGATGTGCATGAACTGCCCGATCTGATGATCTCGAAGGTCGCGGTCGGTCCCATGAACAACAACGCGTACCTGCTGCGCTGCCGAGCCACCGACGAGCAGCTCCTGATCGACGCCGCCGCCGAGCCGCACACCTTGCTGTCCCTGATCGGCGAGAGCGGTATCGCCTCCGTCGTCACCACCCACCGGCACCAGGACCACTGGAACGCGCTGCGTGAGGTGGTGGACGCCACCGGCGCCCGCACCTACGCGGGCCAGTACGACGCCGAGGGCATCCCGGTGCCGACCGATGTGCCGGTCGCGGACGGCGACACGCTGCGGGTCGGCCGGGTCGAGCTGACCGCCCGCCATCTGGTCGGCCACACCCCGGGCAGCATCGCCCTGATCTACGACGACCCGCACGGCCATCCGCACGTGTTCACCGGCGACTGCCTGTTCCCGGGCGGCGTCGGCAATACATGGAAGGATCCCGAGGCGTTCGAGAGCCTGATCAACGACGTCGAGACCAAGCTCTTCGACCAGCTCTCCGACGAGACCTGGGTCTACCCCGGCCATGGCGACGACACCACCCTCGGCGCCGAGCGCCCGCACCTCGCGGAGTGGCGCGAGCGCGGCTGGTAGCGGCGCTCGCGCGGCCCCGGAGCGCCGCACGCCTCCGTACGCCCCGTGACCCCCGGCGGGCCGGGGCGGTTGTCGCGTCATGCAGCACGACCGCTCTCCGCAGCATGACCGCCCTCCGTCCATGGCCCGCCTCGCCGCCGCGTCCCTGGCCGGCACCGCGATCGAGTTCTACGACTTCTTCGTCTACGGCACGGCCGCGGCGCTCGTCCTCGGCCCGCTGTTCTTCCCCACCTTCTCGCCGCTGGCCGGCACCCTCGCCGCCTTCGGCACCTTCGGCGTCGGCTTCGTCTCCCGGCCGCTGGGCTCGATGCTCTTCGGGCCCCTCGGGGACCGCCATGGGCGCCGTCCGGTGCTCATCGCCTCACTGATGCTCACCGGTCTCGCGACCGTCGCCGTGGGTTTCGTCCCGACCTACGACTCGATCGGCATCGCCGCCCCCGTCCTGCTGCTCGTGCTGCGCTTCCTCCAGGGGCTCGGGCTGGGCGGTGAATGGGGCGGCGCGGTGCTGCTGACCGCCGAGCACGCGCCCGCCGCGCGGCGCGGGCTGTGGTCGGGCTTTCCGCAAGTCGGCCCGTCCATCGGCTTTCTGCTGGCCAACGGCACGATGCTGACCCTGTCGGCCACGCTGAGCGACGGCGAGTTCCGGTCCTGGGGGTGGCGGGTGCCGTTCTGGGGCGCGGGGCTGCTGGCGGGCGCCGGGCTGCTGCTGCGGGCCCAGGTGACCGAGTCCCCGCGGTTCCGGGAGCTGGCCGAGCGCGGTGAGCAGGCCGCCGCGCCGCTGGCCGAGGTGGTGCGCGGCCACTGGCGGCTGGTCCTGCTGACCGCGGGCGGTCTCTCGGTGGGCTACGCCGTCTTCTACGCGGTCACGACCTGGTCGCTGGCGTACGGCACGGAGCGGCTCGGAGTGGCCCGTACCACCCTGCTGGGCTGCATCATGGCGGCCGTGGCGGTCCTGGGCGCCCTCACGCCCCTGGCGGCCCATCTCGGCGACCGCTTCGGGCGGCGGCCGATGTGCCTGGTGGGCTGCGTGGCCACCATGGTGTGGATGTTTCCGCTGGTGGCGCTGTTGCGCACCGGGGAGCCGCCGCTGATGTTCCTCGGCTTCCTGGGCGCGCTGCTCGCCTTCATCACCATGTTCGCCGTGACCTCGGCCTATCTGCCCGAGCTGTTCGAGGCGCGGGTGCGCTGTACGGGGGCGGCGCTCGGCTACAACCTCGCGGGCGTCCTGGGCGGGGCGCTCACCCCGATCGTGGCGACGGCGGTGTCCCATGGCGACGGTCCGCCCTGGGGCGTCGCCGCGTATCTGATCGCCGTGGCGCTGCTGAGCCTGGGCTGTTTCGCCCTGCTGCCGGAGACACGGCCGACGGCCGACCGTCCGGATGGTGGACGGCCGACCGTACGGCCTCTGGAGGCCGGGGAGGCGGCTGTGTGAGCCCGTCTCCCGGCTCCGGGGGGGCTAGCTGTCGACTAGCTGTCGGACGCCGTCGGGCGCTCTGAGACGCCGTCAGGGCGGTGACGCCGCGGGCGCCGTCAGACGTCGACGCTGTCCTTGTCCCGGGTCCGGTCCTCCCCGCTCCCCGCCTCCGCCAGGGCCTGTTTCTTCGACGCGTACAGACTGGTGGCCGTGGTGACGGCGAGCACCGCACAGATGACGCCGAGCGAGACCGGGATGCTGATCTCCGGGACATGCACCCCGGACTCGTGCAGCGCGTGCAGCACCAGCTTGACGCCGATGAAGCCGAGGATGATCGACAGCCCGTACGAGAGGTGGACCAGCTTCTTGAGCAGGCCGCCGATGAGGAAGTACAGCTGGCGCAGGCCCATCAGCGCGAAGGCGTTGGCGGTGAAGACGATGTACGGGTCCTGGGTGAGGCCGAAGATCGCGGGTATGGAGTCCAGCGCGAAGAGGACGTCGGTGGTGCCGATCGCCAGCATGACGATCAGCATCGGGGTCATCAGCCGCTTGCCGTTCTCCACGATGAACAGCTTGGTGCCGTGGTACCGGTCGGTGGACGGGAACCGCTTCTCGACCGCCTTGAGCAGCCGGTTCTCCTCGAACTCCTCTTCCTCCTCATCGGCCCGCGCCTCCTGGATGAGCTTCCAGGCCGTCCAGATGAGGAAGGCGCCGAAGATGTAGAAGACCCAGGCGAAGGTCGAGACGATCGCGGCGCCGGCGGCGATGAAGACCGCGCGCAGCACCAGGGCGATGAGCACACCCACCATCAGCACGCGCTGCTGGTAGATCGTCGGCACGGCGAACTTCGCCATGATCAGGACGAAGACGAAGAGGTTGTCGACGCTCAGCGACTTCTCGGTGATGAAGCCCGCGAAGAACTCGCCGGAGGGCTGGCCGCCCGCGAAGACCAGCAGCCCGAGCCCGAAGAGCCCGGCGAGTGCGACCCAGACGGCGGTCCAGATCCCGGCCTCCTTGAGGGAGACCTCATGCGGTTTGCGGCCGCCTATGAAGAAGTCGACGGCGATCAGGGCGCAGAGGCCGAGAATCGTCAGCCCCCACATGGTCACGGAAACGTCCACGGTTCCTCCGGCATTCGTACGGCAGTCTCAGCGTCGTCGCTGCCGGAGGTCTCTTCCGCCCGTGGACCGCGCCATGGACCGGTGTCCCGGGATTCCGTCCGGCCTCCTGGTGCCGGACGGAATCCGTGGTGACGGGAACACCGCTAAGGAGTACTCCCCTCCGCGTAAAAGAGAGTACAGGAATCCCCATGAGAGAGTAAAGAAAAAGGCAAAAGACCTGGTCAGAGCCGGGCCTGCCGTGGTCGGCCCTGGTCAGCCACCGTAGGACTGGCGGGCCCGGGCCGCCCTCAGCTCCTGCGCGGCCCTCCCCACCTCGCCCAGCACCTCGCCCAGCACCCGGCTGCCCGGCGGCACCATCGGCGGCTCGTAGGTCCACGCATGGCCCACCCAGGGGTCGGCGAGGTGGTCGTCGGCCACCGGCGTGAGCCGCAGCAGCGACCGCCACAGCGGGTCCAGCACCGGACCGTAGGCCCGCGCGTCCTCGCGGTCGGCGACCATCATCAGATGCACGCCCACCGAGGGCCCCTCGTCCGCCAGATAGCGCAGCTGGGTGACGGCCCGGTCGTCGAAGCCGTGCGGGAAGTCATGGACGATCAGCAGCTGCTCGGCGGTGTCCAGATCCGGCGGCAGCGCGTCCGTGGCCCGGCTGCGGATCGCCATCTGGACCAGGTCGACCCGCTGGATCAGCGCGGCGAGCACCGCCGAGACCCCCTGGGCCCCGGCCGCCGGCGGCTCGGCCAGCACACCGGACCCCACCAGCGGCGCGAGAGAGCCCGCGGCCGAACCCGCCGGGTCGATCACACGCACCGCGAACTCCCCGACCGGATAGACGGCCAGCATCCGCGCCGCGATCGCCACCGCCGCGTCCGCCGCCAGCCTGCGCAGCTCACCGGAGTCGGCCGGTCCGTCGAACGAGCCCGAGCGCCCGGCGTCGATCCACAGCCCGCGCTCCAGCGGCAGCCGTACCAGCATGGGGATGCGCAGATCGGTGCGCTCCGGAAGGTGCAGATCGCCCAGGCGCAGGGCCATCGGGACCTCCATCGGCACCTGGTACGCCTGCCACACCGGGCTGTCCCAGCGGGCGTAGGCGTACGGCAGCGCGGGCTCCACCACCTCGGCCTCGGCGATGAGCTGCGCCAGATCGCGGTCGAGGGCGGTCCGGGCCTGCTCCACGAGGCCGGTCTGCTTGGCGCGCGCCTCGGCGCGGGCGGAGTCGGCGGCCGGGCCCACCCGGGTGCGCGGGTCGGAGAGCACCCGGTCCAGCTCCTGCTCCATGCGGGACTCGGCGAAGTCCACGGCGCTGCGGTAGGCCGCGGTGGTCCGGGCCAGGTCCTCGAACATCCCCCAGACCTGGTTGTAGAGCCGCTCGTCCATGGACCAGCCGGAGGCGTCGCCCGCGACCGGCCGGGCGGGCTGCCCGGGGGCGGCGGGCGGCGCCGTGGGCGGGGGCGTGGGCGGCGCGGCCGTACGGCGGCCGGGGTGCTGGTAGTCGACGGACCCTCCGGCGGCGGGCGCGCCCTGCGGCTGCTGCGGCGGGGTCTGCGGCTGCTGCGGCGCGGTCTGGGGCTGGGCCGGGGCCGGGTCAGTGCCGCCGCCCGCGGCGGCCGTGCGCACCCGGCCGTCGCCCTCGGGGCGGGGCGGGGGCTGGGCGACCGAACGGGCCATCCCGCGGGCCACCGCCTCGTTGATCCGCGCCGCGAGGTCGGCGCCCTGCTCCAGCCCCTGGTCGTGCAGCATGGCGGCCAGCCCGCCCGCGTACCCCTGACCGATGGCGCGCACCTTCCAGGCGCCCTGCCTGCGGTAGAGCTCCAGGGCGGCCACCGCGGACTCCGAGTCCAGGTCGGTGATGGTGTAGCTGGCGATCTCGGTGCCGTCCAGGCCGGTGACGGCGACGAACGGCGCGGCCATGGCGCCGAACCGGGCCGGGCCGCCGACGCCGGTCGGCAGCGCGAGCAGCACGGTGACCCGGTGGATGTGCTCGGGCATCGCGTCGAGGTCCACGGCGAGCCGGTGGGCGGCCGCCGCCTGTTTGGGCACCTCTATCCCGGCCAGCTGGGGCGAGGCGGGGTGCGCGACCCATTCGGCGCCGTGCACCGTGCCCCGCTCATCGCCGAGTGTCGCCCCGGCCACGATCGGATTGCCCGCAGAGATCCGGATCTCCAAACGGGTCTGGGGCAGCGGGTGGTTCTGCCCTCGGACCAGCTCGGCCGTCATGGCTGCGTCCCCTCGTTGTGTTCCGCTGTGTGCCGTACGTGTGAGTGGTGATGCGGTGGTGCGGTGAGCGCGTCGGCCCGGCGAGCTCTGCTCAACCGGGCCGACGCGCTCACCTGGGCGATACGCCTTTACCAGTGCGGTACGCCTTTACAGATGCGGCAGGATGTGCGGCATCAGGTCCTGGAAGGTGCGGCCGTTGGCCGGCTCGCCGACCGCCTTCATCTGCCAGGCGCTGCCCGCGCGCTGGACCGTGGCCATGATCTGGGCGGTGTACTGCCCGCCGCCGGTGAGGGTGTAGCGGGCGAGCTCCTGGCCGTTGGTCTCGTCCACCAGCCGGCAGAACGCGTTCTGCACCTCGGCGAAGGTCTGGCCGGTGAAGGAGTTCACCGTGAAGACGATCTGGTCGATGTGGACGGGCACCCGCTGGAGGTCGACCAGGATCGACTCGTCGTCGCCGCCCTGACCGGCGCCGCCCACGAGGTTGTCACCGGTGTGGCGGACCGAGCCGTCGTCGCTGACCAGGTGGCGGAAGAAGACGACATCGGTGGGCTGCTTGTCGGCGAAGAGGACGGCCGACGCGTCGAGGTCGATCTCCCGTGTACGGGAGCCGAACAGCCCGCGGCGGGGCGCCGCCTGCCAGCCCAGCCCCATCCGCACCGCGGTCAGGGTGCCCCCGTCGGCCTTCTGTAGGCTGATGGCCTGTCCCTTGGACATGTTGACCGTCACGCGCTGTCCCTACTCTCGTCTCTCGATTCCCCGTGGCCGCCCACCGGCGCGGCCGTGGCCGCGCCGTACGCACGGCCCTTCCGAAAACCCTATGCACTGCCGCCAGGGCTCCGGCCGGACGGGCGGATTTTTGTGTCGGTCTTGCAACACAGGGAACCCACGGGCGCCCCGGTGAGACCCCGGGGCGCCCGGTGATCAGGAAACTCCGGCCTCCCGCATCTGCCGCAGCTCCTTCTTCAACTCCGACACCTCGTCGCGCAGTCGGGCCGCCACCTCGAACTGGAGCTCCGCCGCCGCGGCCCGCATGCGGTCGGTCATCTCCTCGATCTGCTCGGCGAGCTCGGCCGCGGGCCGGTCGGTCAGCACCGCCTCCTTGGCCTTGCCCTTGGCGGCCTTGGCCTTGCCGCCCTTGGCCGCCGGCTCGGCCGCCTTCGCGCCCTTGCCGTCCTTCGCCTTGCGGTAGCCGGTGCCGAGCAGCTCCTCCGTGTCCACGTCCTCGCGGGCGATCTGGGCCACGATGTCGTTGATCTTCTTGCGCAGCGGCTGCGGATCGATCTTGTTGGCCTTGTTGTACGCGATCTGCTTCTCGCGGCGGCGGTTGGTCTCGTCGATGGCCTTCGCCATCGCCGGGGTGACCTTGTCGGCGTACATATGCACCTGGCCCGAGACGTTACGGGCGGCGCGGCCGATGGTCTGGATCAGGGAGGTGCCCGAGCGCAGGAAGCCCTCCTTGTCGGCGTCGAGGATGGCGACCAGCGAGACCTCCGGCAGGTCGAGGCCCTCCCGCAGCAGGTTGATGCCCACCAGCACGTCGAACTCACCGGCGCGCAGCTCGCGCAGCAGCTCGACCCGGCGCAGGGTGTCCACATCGCTGTGCAGATAGCGCACCTGGATGCCCAGCTCGAGCATGTAGTCGGTGAGGTCCTCGGCCATCTTCTTGGTGAGGGTGGTGACCAGGACCCGCTCGTCCTTCTCGGTGCGGGTGCGGATCTCATGGATGAGATCGTCGATCTGGCCCTCGGTCGGCTTGACGACGACCTCCGGGTCGACCAGGCCGGTCGGGCGGATGATCTGCTCCACGAAGCCGTCGCCGCGGGACATCTCGTACGTCCCCGGGGTGGCGGAGAGATAGACCGTCTGGCCGACCCGCTCCAGGAACTCCTCCCACTTCAGCGGGCGGTTGTCCAGCGCGGAGGGCAGCCGGAAGCCGTGCTCGATCAGGGTCCGCTTGCGGGAGGCGTCGCCCTCGTACATCGCGCCGATCTGCGGCACCGTGACATGCGACTCGTCGATGACCAGGAGGAAGTCCTCCGGGAAGTAGTCCAGCAGGGTGTGCGGCGGGGATCCGGTCTCACGGCCGTCGATGTGCAGCGAGTAGTTCTCGATGCCGGAGCAGGTGCCGATCTGCCGCATCATCTCGATGTCGTAGGTGGTGCGCATCCGCAGCCGCTGGGCCTCCAGCAGCTTGCCCTGCTTCTCCATCCGGGCCAGGGTCTGCTCCAGCTCGGCCTCGATCCCGGCGATGGCCTTCTCCATGCGCTCGGGCCCCGCCACGTAGTGGGTGGCCGGGAACACATACAGCTCCTGGTCGTCGCTGATCACTTCGCCGGTGAGCGGGTGGAGCGTGGACAGCGCCTCGATCTCGTCGCCGAACATCTCGATGCGGACCGCGAGCTCCTCGTAGACCGGGAAGATCTCGATGGTGTCGCCGCGGACCCGGAAGGTGCCCCGGGTGAACGCCATGTCATTGCGGTTGTACTGAATATCGACAAAGCGACGCAGCAGCTGATCGCGGTCGATCTCCTCGCCGACCTTGAGCGGCACCATGCGGTCCACGTACTCCTGCGGCGTGCCGAGGCCGTAGATGCAGGAGACGGAGGCCACCACGACCACGTCACGCCGGGTGAGCAGCGAGTTCGTCGCCGAGTGGCGCAGCCGCTCCACCTCCTCGTTGATCGAGGAGTCCTTCTCGATGTAGGTGTCCGACTGCGGGACGTACGCCTCCGGCTGGTAGTAGTCGTAGTACGAGACGAAGTACTCCACCGCGTTGTTCGGCAGCAGCTCGCGGAACTCATTGGCCAGCTGGGCGGCGAGCGTCTTGTTCGGAGCCATGACCAGCGTGGGCCGCTGAAGCTTCTCGATCATCCACGCGGTGGTCGCGGACTTGCCGGTGCCGGTCGCGCCGAGCAGGACGACATCCCTCTCCCCCGCGCGGATGCGCCGGTCGAGGTCGGCGATGGCGGTGGGCTGGTCACCGCTGGGCTGATAGGGGCTGACGACCTCGAAGGGCGCCACCTTGCGTTCGAGCTGAGTTACGGGCCGCATGAGACCAACCGTACGACTCGCCACTGACAACGGCGGAGCGCTCGTCCGCGCCACCCTCTCCCCGGCCCGCCGGCCGGATTCGGATGATCATGCACACGATGTCGCTCGTGGCGCGAATTTTCCGCCCATCCGGCATCTATCCTCCACTGCCGCCCATCTGGGACCCTCTGCCCGTCCATGAGTCGGACGAGAACCAGACAACGCGAGGAGTCCGTATGCAGATCCGCCCGGCCGCCGCGTTAACCGGCGCGCTCATCGGGATGTCCGCGCTCTTCCTCCCCACGGCCATGGCCCAGGCCACCGGCCGGACGACGCACCACCACACCGTCACCGTGGCCCATCGCGGTGCCTCCGCGTACGCCCCCGAGAACACCCTGGCCGCCGTCGACGCCGCCGACGACCTGGGCATCGACTGGGTGGAGAACGACGTCCAGCGCACCAGGGACGGCGAGCTGATCGTCATGCACGACACCACGCTGAACCGGACCACCGATGTCGAGCAGGTCTTCCCGGACCGCGCGCCCTGGAAGATCTCCGACTTCACCCTCGACGAGATCGAGAAGCTGGACGCCGGAAGCTGGTTCGGCCCCGACTTCCAGGGCGAGGCGGTGCCCACCCTGGAGGAGTACATGGACCGGGTTTCGGACAACCACCAAAAGCTCCTGCTGGAGCTCAAGGCTCCCGAGCTCTATCCGGGGATCGAGCGCCAGACGCTGCGGGAGCTGCGAAGAGAGGGCTGGCTCGACCACCGGCACAAGCGCCGGCTGATCGTCCAGAGCTTCAGCGCCGACGCCGTGCGGACGGTCCACCAGCTGCGCCCCGACGTCAAGACCGGCTTCCTGGGCACCCCGGCCGTCGCCGATCTGCCGGAGTACGCCGAGTTCTCCGATCAGATCAACCCCAGCTACACCACCATCGACGCCGGCTATGTGTCCGCGGTGCGGTCGGTGGACGGGGCGCACGGCAAGCCGCTGGAGGTCTACACCTGGACCGTCAACGACGGCCCGACGGCGGTCTCGGTCGCGGGCATGGGTGTGAACGGCATCATCACCAACAAGCCCGATGTGATCCGGGACGCCCTCGACGACGCCTCGTGATCCGCGGCCGGCCCTGACGAGGCGCCCCGTCGGCCGACCGGCGGGGCGCTGTCGGCGGCGCTGTCAGTGGCAGGTTCTACGCTGAAGGCGTGACGATCGCAGAGCGGCAGACACAGCCGGACCAGCCGGATCCGCAGGACCAGCCGGACCCGCGAGAGCGGCGGGAGCGCCCGGAGGGGCCGGACGCGCGCGCCTGGGCCTGGGCGGTCCTGGCCACGCCCATCGGCCCGCTGCTGCTCGCGGCCACCGACGAGGGGCTGGCCCAGGTGGTCTTCCACGCGGAGGAGAAGACCGCGGCCGAGGCCGTCGCCAGGCTGACGCGCCGCCTCGGCACCGAGCCCACCGCCGTGCCGCCCGAGGCCCCCGGCACCGCGGCCGCCCCGTCCACACCTCGCCCCGCCGGACATCTCGCCGAGGCGATACGGCAGCTGGAGAGCTATTTCGCCGGGGAGGCCAAGGCGTTCACGCTCTCCCTGGACTGGTCCCTGATCACCGGCTTCAACCGCCGGGTGCTGCGCGAGCTGGCCGCGCATGTGCCCTATGGCACGGTCGTCGGCTATCAGAACCTCGCCGACCGGGTGGGTGAGCCTGGCGCGGCCCGCGCCGTCGGCATGGCCATGGGGAGCAATCCGCTGCCGGTCGTGGTGCCGTGCCACCGAGTGGTGGAGAGCGGTGGGGGCATCGGCGGTTTCGGCGGCGGGCTGGAGACCAAGCGCACCCTGCTGGCACTGGAAGGCGTTCTTCCGCAACCGCTCTTCTGAATCGTTCTTCCCGGCCGGACGTAAATATCTTGTTCCGGAATTCCGCGGCCGTCTTGTGGTGCCTGCCTATCACCCTTATCTTAAGAGCGCCCATCGCCCTGGCTTTCCGTCACCAGCCGGGCATGGTGCTCGCATTGCGTTCGGCCGTACGAACCGTACCGCGCGATAACGCTCTTCCGCTCTTCAGCTCTTCCCGCACCACCGATCGTGCGTGCCACCCGCTCTTCCGGTACCTCCCGCACGTCCCGCACCCCCGCTCTTCCTTGCTCTTCCTCGCCCTTCCTCGCTCTTCCCGCTCATCGGAAATTCATCGCTCAACTACGTCCCCACAAGTGATCGAATTGGAGAGCCATGTCCGGTGTTCTGCTCGCGGGCGGCGCGGCCGCGGCGCTATTCGCCTCGGCCCTTTCCACCCAGGGTGTTTCCCCGGCCTCTGACGGGCCGCCGGAAAAGATCCAGATAAGCGTCAAGACGGTGAACGGCTCGGGCTGCCCCAAGGGCACCACCGCCGTGGCCGTCGCCGCCGACAACTCGGCGTTCACCGTGACCTACAGCGACTATCTCGCTCAGGTGGGCCCCGGTGCGGATCCGACCGACATCCGCAAGAACTGCCAGCTCAGCCTGGGCGTGCATGTGCCACAGGGGTTCACCTACGCCATCGCCCAGGTCGACTACCGGGGCTATGGCTACCTCGAAAAGGGCGCCAAGGGCACCGAGAAGGCGAGCTACTACTTCCAGGGCTCGTCGGACACCGCGTCGCGGACCCATGACTTCAGCGGTCCGTACAACGACAACTGGCAGACCACCGACAGCACCGACTACAGCGCCCTGGTGTGGGCCCCCTGCGGCCAGGACCGCAACTTCAACGTCAACACCGAGCTGCGGGTCAACGCCGGCACCTCTCCTGCGGGCACTACCAGCTTCATGGCCATGGACTCGACGGACGGCGGGGTCAACACGGTTTACCACCTCGCCTGGAAGGAATGTCCTTCCGCAGTCCGGTAGCCCGGTAAATCCACCACCGAATGGAGAATCATGCCCGGTGTTCTGTACGCAGGCGGCGTGGTCGCGGCGTTATTCGCCTCGACGCTCACTTCCCAGGCATATGCGCAACCCCCGTTCGACACCGTGCCGCCCGACAAGATCGTGATCACGGTCGCGACCGTCAATGGGTCGGGCTGCCCGGCGGGCACCGCGGCGATCGCCGTCTCCCCGGACAACACGGCCTTCACCGTGACCTACAGCGACTATCTCGCGCAGGTGGGCAAGGGATCCAAGCCGACGGACGCCAGAAAGAACTGTCAGCTGAGTCTGGTCACGCATGTGCCACAGGGCTTCTCCTACGCCATCGCCAGTGTCGACTACCGTGGTTTCGCCCATCTGGAAAAGGGCGCGTCGGCCACCCAGAAAGCCTCGTACTACTTCCAGGGCCAGTCGCAGACCTCGTCGAACACGCATAACTACACCGGCGCCTACGACGACAACTGGCAGGCCACCGACGTATCCGATATCGCCACCGTGGTGTGGTCGCCCTGCGGTGAACTCCGCAACTTCAACATCAACACCGAGTTGCGGGTCAACGCCGGAACGTCCAACACCCAGGAAACGACCAGCTTCATCGCCATGGACTCGACGGACGGCGATGTGAGCACCACCTATCACTTCGCCTGGAAGGAATGCCCGCCGACCAAGAAGTGACCCCAGCGCGCCACCCCGTACCCGACCCCCTGCGCACCGCCTCGAAACGTACCCGGCTACGGCTCCGGGCGGTGCCAGGCCGGATGCCGGGGATCGTCCATCCGCACCACCACATCCGCCGCCTCACCGGGCCCCACCTCGTCCTCGTAGCGCGCGAAGGCGGGCAGGGTCCAGCGGTCGCCCTCGTCGGTGCGGCGGGCGAGGGCGGCCGGGGACAGCCGCAGATGTACCGAGAGGTCGAACGGGAACCAGTGCCCCAGCAGCAGCGCGCCGTGCAGCAACAGCACGCCGCCCGGCGGAAGTTCGGCGTACGGGCTGCGCGTGGCCCGATCGGTCTCCGGGTCCCACAGGTCGGGCAGCACCCGCCCGGTGCCGCCCGGCCCCGGTTCCAGCGGATCGAAGACCTCGCGCCACAGGGCGCCGGTGTCCAGCCAGCGGTCGTAGTACGCGTCGGGGTCCCGCTTCCCGTACTCGTAGCGCAGCGAGGCGGGCCGCCAGAAGCCGGCCGCCGCGACCACCAGCGCCGGTCGGCCGAGGAGGCGCAGCGCCTCCGCCAGATCCCGCGCCAGCTCGCCGGTGGGCGCCGCCGGGGCCCCGTCGACGGCCACTCTCAGCCAGGGGCTGCCGTCCGCCGCCGTCAGTCCGGCGATGCGGTCGGCGGTCGCGTCGGTCAGCCGTTCCCAGGTGATCGCTTCGAGCCGCACGCTCCCATCATGCCGTGGACCTGGAGGGCTCTGGGGTCCGGGGGCTCTGGGCTCCAGGGCCCGGGGACTCCCGGAGAGGTACCCTCCGGCCATGGCATCTCAGATAGCGCTGCTCCGCGGCATCAATGTGGGCGGGAACAGGAAGTTCCCCATGGCCCGGCAGCGTGAGCTGATGGCCGAGCTGGGCTTCGAGGACGTCACCGTCCACCTCCAGACCGGCAATATCGTCTTCGCCGACCCCGGCACCCCGCCCGAGCGGACGGCCCGCACGCTCGAGGACCACTTCGCCGCCGCTCTCGGTTTTCCCGTGGACGTCGTGGTCCGTACGCGCGACGAGCTGGCCGCGGCGGTCGAGGCCAACCCCTATCCGGAGGCCGTCGCCGAGCCCAAGAGCCTCCATGTGGTGTTCCTGGCGGCCGTGCCCGCGGACACGGCCGCGTTGGACGCGCTGGATCCGGCCGCCTACGCCCCGGACGCCTTCCGCCGCATCGGCCGCGAGATCTTCCTGCACTGCCCGGACGGGGTCGGCCGCTCCAAGCTGGCGGCGAAGGTCACCAACGCCCGGCTCGGCGTGCCGGCCACCGCCCGCAACTGGAACACGGTCACCAAGCTGCTGGCGCTGGCCGACGGCTGAGACGTTTCCCCGGCAGCGGCCGGAGACACGTTTCCTCAGCGTCGGCCGGCGCCCCGCCGGGCCGCGCTCAGCTCCAGCCGTACCGCTGCCGCAGCCGCATCACGACCAGGTCGAAGCGCGGCCGGTCGAGTGCGCACGCCTCGCGTCGCATCCCGTCCGGGTGCACCCGCAGCACCCGGTCCACATCGACCCATGACTCCCGCCCGGCCCGGTCCCACGGCCCGGAGCCGATCGGCACCCACTCGCGGTCGGCGTCGTGCCGCTTGCTCGACAGCTGCACGGCGAGCAGCGTCCCGGCCCGCTCCCGCGCGACCACCAGCACCGGCCGGTCCTTGCCGCGGCCGTCGTTCTCCTCGTACGGCACCCATGTCCAGACGATCTCGCCGGGGTCCGGGTCCCCGTCCGGATCGGGTGCGTACTCCGTCCGTACCCGCCCGACCTGGCGCGGATGAGCCTCGACGGTGGCGGCCGGGCCGGTGCTTCCGGGAAGCGCCGCGCCGTCCTCCGTCCCCTGCGTTCCGTTCAATGGGCTGATCACGCCCGATACGTTAACCCGTCCGCGAAACCCGCTGACATGGCGGCCCCCTCGGCGTGGAAGGGGCATGTATGTGCCCGATGTTCTCGACCCACTGGCGGAGCTCGTCAAACGACGCCATGACCCGGTCGTCGTTCAGACCGTGCGCTCCACGGCGGCCGCGACCATCGCCTACGTCGTCGCCCTCGAACTCAGCAAGGAACCCGCCCCGCTCACCGCCCCGCTCACCGCCCTCCTCGTCGTCCAGGTCACTCTCTACGCGACCCTCACCAGAAGCCTCCGCAGGGTCGAGGCCGTGGTCGTGGGCGTCCTGATCGCCGTCGCCTTCAGCGTGCTGGTGGGGCTGACCTGGTGGAGTCTGTGCCTGATCATCCTCGCCGCCCAGACCGCCGGCTATCTCACCCGCGTGGGCGACTGGGTCCAGGAGGTGGCGATCAGCGCCATGCTGGTCCTGGGCGTGGCGCAGGTGACCACCTACGCCTGGGACCGAGTGCTGGAGACCCTCATCGGGGCCGGTGTCGGGATGGGCTTCAACTTCCTCCTCGCGCCTCCGGTGTGGGTCGAGACAGCCGGCAAGTCCATCGAGGACCTGGCCCGCCGGATGCGTCAGCTGCTGCTGCACATCGGCGAGGAGCTGGGCAGTCAGATCGCCGTCGACCGCGCCGCCGCCCGGCTCTACGAGGCCCGCCGCCTGGACCACGACATCTCCCAGGTCGACGCCGCCCTCCGGCAGGCGGAGGACAGTGTGCGGCTCAACCCCCGCGTCAAGGAGGGGCTCCTCTACCGCGTGGTGCTCCGCACCGGCCTGGACACGCTGGAGATCTGCACCGTCATCCTGCGCGTCATGTCCCGTACCCTGACCGACCTCGCCAGGGCACGGACGGACGAACCCCTCTTCCCCCCGGACGTGGCCGATGCCCTGAAGGACCTCTTCGTCCATCTCGCCGCCGCCGTCGAGAGCTTCGCCGTCCTGGTCACCACCCAGGTCAGCGCCAACGCCGAGGAGGCCGAATCCCGGCTCTCGAGCGAACTCGTCAAGGCCCACGCCAGCCGCGACCGCGGCGCCGACCTCCTGCTGCGCCGCGTCCAGGAGCACCCCCGCCAGTGGCAGCTGCACGGTGCCCTGCTCGCGGAGATCGACCGCGTCCTCGACGAACTCGACATGGAGCAGCGCTCCAAGCGGCTCATGGAAGAGCTCGACCGCAGCACCCGCGAGAAGCGCGAGCGCTTCCTCTTCCTCCAGAAGCTGCGGCGCCGGCTCCGGCGCGGCCGTAAGGACGGCTCCGGGGCGGGGTAAGTCCCCGGGGCGGGCTGTGCCCCTGAGGCGGGCCGAATCCTGGGGCGGTCAGCTGAGCGGGTAGCGGTCGCGGGGGAAGACCACGTCGTCGTAGGGCTCGTACAGCTCCACCGAGCGGTGGAACTCGGAGGCGAAGTCGTCGGCGAGTTCGGCGATCGTGCCGCGGCCCTCGGTCAGGGACAGCCAGGACGGCGGGAGGCGGAGGTCGCCGTGGTGGGCGCCGAGGATGTTGCCGCAGATCGAGCCCGTCGAGTCGCTGTCGCCCGAGTGGTTGACGGAGAGCAGCAGGGCCGCCTGGACGGGGGTGCGCGGGGGCGCCGGGTCGTAGCTGATCTTGCCGCCGGGGCCGTACAGGATCTGCTGGGCGGGGGTGCGGGCCAGGGCGCTGTAGACCGCGATGGCCAGCGCCTCCTCGGCGACCCAGCCGCCGCCGAGCGACTCGGTCTTCTCAGGCGTCGGATCGCCCTCGGCCGCCAGGTCGACGGCCTTGCGGAGGACGGCGGTGGTCTCCTCGTGGCCGGGGTAGCGGGCGAGGAGTTCCAGGGTGCGCAGGGTCGCGCCTTCCAAGGACTCGCCGTCGAGCAGGCAGGCGATCATGGCGGCCAGGGCTCCGGCCGCGTAGTAGCCCGTCGGATGGCCATGGGTGATCTGGGCGCAGCGCGCGGCGAGTTCGAAGCAGTCGCGGGGGTCGAGCCCGGTGAGGCCGAACGGCGCCGAGCGCATCACGGTGCCGCAGCCCTTGGAGCCGGTGTTCACCGGGCCGGGGGTGCCGTCGAGAGGGGCGCGCGGGGCGGGGACGTGCTTCGCGGTGAGGCCGGAGAGGCAGGCGTTGCCGGGGGCGCGGCGGGCGTACAGCCAGGGCTGGGTGCGCAGCCAGCCGGAGCGGACCAGGTCCCCGGTGCCCTCGGCGGGCGGCGGCCCGGGGTGGTTCTGGGTGTCCAGCCAGCGCAGATAGGCATGGCGGACGACGGCGGTCTCGGACCCTTCGAGGCCCTTGGACGAGGCTCTGGCGTGGGCCCGTATCAGGCCCTCGGCCGTGAAGAGTGTCATCTGGGTGTCATCGGTGACCCGGCCCACGACTCCGCTGCCGTCGGGGACGAGGGCGGTGACGCCCGCGGCGCCGTAGGTCTCGCGGATCGACCGCAGGGACAGGAACTCGATGGGATTGCCGAGGGCGTCGCCGATCGCACCGCCGAGCAGGCAGCCGCGGATACGGGCCCGCTTGGCGGCCGTTTCGTCCCATGACTGGCGGATCACTGGCAGCTCCTCATCGTCCCTGTCCCATGCCGTCCCGTGTGGACGCGCACAACATGATCTCAGGTGTCGGTGGGCGTCCCTCGGCGGTAGATTCGAGGGAGCGGAAAGCGGGAGGAAATACCCGATAACGGGAGATGCGGTGCCATGCCGATGCGGCTGATCCGAACGGGCGATGAGCCGATCCACGCGCGCAGTCCGCTGCGGATGCGGCTGGGGCTGGCCACGTGGGGGCTGCTCTGGACGCTCGGCGGCGCGGTGGCCTTCGCGGTCGCGGGCCGGCCGGGGTGGGCGGCGGCGTGCGCGGCGCTCGCCGTCGTCACGCTGATCGATCTGGTCCTGGTGATCCGGCACATCCGGCAGGGGCCGCACTATCAGCCGGGCCGGGATGTGCCGCCGTACGCACCGGTCGCCGAGGGCAGGCGGAGCCGTGGACGACGGCGGGCCCCGTCAGGGCGGCGGTGGCCTCCGTAAGGGCGTCGCCGCTGAAGCGTGGACACCGTAAGGCGGACACGCCGCTCCGGCGGTGACGGGATATCGACGGCGGGGAGCACCACGTTCCGGGGGATACTGCCCAGTACGTGCTGGGTACCTGCCGCGACAGGGGGCCGTCATGGGGGTGCTGGCGATCGGCATCGCGCTCTGTGCGCTCGGGCTGATGCTCTCCGGGACCGGAGAGCCGTACGGGCGGCGGGAGACGCGGCGGGGACCGGAGGCCGACCCGTACGACATGGCCCGTCAGCGCGGAGTGGCGCTCGGGCTGGGCGGGGTTGTGCTGCTGGGCGCGGTGGTCCTCGGCGGCTTCGCCCTCTGGCGCTGACCGGGGGCGCGGGCGCCGACGAGCACCGCGGCTCAGCCCGCGCCCCGCCTAAGCGGCATCGTTGAAGTCCGGTGCGGTTCGGGTGCGCCCCGAAGGGGCGCGGGGAACTGCGCGACCAGCCACGACGGCGCCGCGGACGATCGACGACAGGTCAGGGCACTTCCCGCGGAGCGCTCAGCCGTCCCGGCCGCCCTTCTCGCCGAACCGGGCCGCCTCCACGAAGTCCGGGCGCGGATCGAGCGCCGCGGCCAGCCGGAAGTGGCGGGTGGCCTCGGCCGGGCGGTTGGCCCGCTCCAGGGTGCGGGCCAGGGCGAAGTGGGCGAAGGCGTTGTCCGGCTCGCGCTCCAGGACGAGCTGGAACTCCAGCTCCGCCGAGCGCAGCTGGGCCGCGCCGAAGAACGCGCGCGCCCGGAGCAGCCGGGCCGCCGTGTTCTCGGGGTGGGCGCTGATGACCGAGTCGAGCAGCTTCACGGCGCCCCGTGGATCTCGGGCGGCGAGCAGGTGCTCCGCGGCGCGAAAGTCGATGACGTGGGTCTCGGGCGTGGGCTCGGGCACAGCCGTTTCCTTCCCCGGGTACGTACTCGGTGGTGAGGCGGTGGATTGGGTGAGGGGATGGGATGAACCGTCACGGGTGATCGTTCGGTACGGGGTGCACAACAATCACCCCGCACGCCGCATTCCCCGCCACGGGCCGCCGCACGCTCCGCACCGCGCCCCGGCTCGGCCCGCCGTACCCCGGCTCGGCCCGCCGCGCCCCGGCTCAGCCCCGTAACGCTGCGCGCGCACCGCGCCCCCGGTCAGCCCTCCGTGCCGGCCGCCCGCTGCACCAGATCCGCCCAGACCTTCCTGACCTGCGGCTCAAGCGCCTCGATCGGGCCATTATTGTCGATCACGACATCGGCGATGGCCAGCCGCTCCGCGCGGGTGGCCTGTGCCGCCATCCGGGCCCGCGCCTCGTCCTCGGCCATGCCGCGCAGTCGCACCAGCCGGTCCAGCTGGGTCTCGGGCGTGACATCCACGACCATGACCAGGTCGTAGAGCGGCGCCAGCTTGTTCTCGGCCAGGAGGGGGACGTCATGGACGACCACGGCGTCGGGCGCGGCCGCCGCCTGGAGTTCGGCGGAGCGGTCCCGGACCAGCGGGTGAATGATCGCGTTCAGCGCGCTCAGCCGCTCCGGGTCGGTGAAGACGATCCCGCCGAGCCTGGGCCGGTCCAGACTGCCCTCGGCGGTCAGCACCTCGGGGCCGAACTCGGCCACCACGGCGGCCAGTCCCGGCGTGCCCGGTTCGACCACCTCGCGAGCGATCCGATCCGAGTCGATCAGCACCGCTCCCCATGAGGTCAGGAGCCGTGAGACCTCGCTCTTGCCCGCGCCGATTCCGCCCGTGAGCCCCAGGTTCAGCATGGGGCCCACGCTATACGGCGCGCCGGTGGGGTCATCGGTCAAGCTCCGCCGTCGCCCTCGCGCTCGGCGAGGAACCGTTCGAACTCCGCGCCCAGTTCATCCGCCGAGGGCAGCTCGGCGGGCTCCGCGACCAGATTGCCGCGGCTCTCGGCCCCGGCCACCGCGTCGTACTGGTGCTCGAGGCCCCGTACCAGCGCGACCAGTTCCTCGTCGCCCTCGGAGATCTGCCGCTCGATCTCCTCCTGCGTCCTGAGGGCCTCGTTGCGCAGGGCGTGCGTCGGCCCCGGCAGCACCAGACCGGTGGCCGCGGTGATGGCCTCCAGCGCGGTGAGCGCCGCGTCCGGGTAGGCCGACCGGGCCAGATAGTGCGGCACATGCGCGGCGACGCCGAGCACATCGCGGCCCGCCTCGGCGAGCCGGTACTCGATCAGGGATTCGGCGCTGCCGGGCACTTGGGCCTCGTCGAAGTAGCCCCGGTGACCGGGCATCAGATCGGTGCGATTGCCATGCGGGGTGATGCCGACCGGCCGGGTGTGCGGCACGCCCATCGGGATGCCGTGGAAGTTCACCGCGAGCCGCACGCCCAGCCGCTCGACCAGCTGGCCCACCGCCGCCGCGAACCGCTCCCACTCCACATCCGGCTCCGGCCCGGTGAGCAGCAGGAACGGGGCCGCGGTCGCGTCGCGCACCAGATGCAGCTCGATCTTCGGGGTCTCGTACGCCGTCCACCGGTCGCGCTGGAAGGTCAGCAGCGGCCGACGGGCCCGGTAGTCGACCAGCCGGTCATGGTCGAAACGCGCGAC
The DNA here is from genome assembly GCF_052665095.1 of Streptomyces sp. NEAU-174. NCBI lineage: Bacteria > Bacillati > Actinomycetota > Actinomycetes > Kitasatosporales > Streptomycetaceae > Streptomyces > Streptomyces sp. NEAU-174. The sequence continues at coordinate 49,096 of NZ_JBQTCE010000005.1, forward strand.
CACCTTGCGCGGCAGACCGTCGAGCAGCCGCTCCACGATCTGGTCCCCGGTCTCGCCGGCGTCGATATAGCCGTCGAAGTGGTACAGCAGCACCAGCCCGGCCGAGTCCCGCGAGGCTATCGCGTCCACCTCCGCCAGCCCGCTCGGTTCCCATGCGTACAACTCCTGCGGATCATGCACTGTGACCGCTCCTCCTCGTGTTCGCATCGAAGAACACCGAACGGGGGCGGGGGCATTCCCCGGGCGGGATCCCCGATGGCCGACGGGCCGGATCCTCGTGGCTGACGGGCGGGGTCCTCGATGGCCGAGCGGCCCCGAACCCGGTCTCCGAGCGGCCCACTTGGGCGACGTTCCGCAACGGCCACCGGAGGTGGCGGAAGCGGCCCGATCTCGACGTCCGCGCACGTCGCGGTGTTGACGCGCATATGCGGCACGCCTATCTTCGCCAGCCGTCAGCGGTTCATCATGTCATCGGGCGTTCACTGACCAGAACCCAGCGTGTTCACCTCTGGCCACGGCACAGGAAGGCAGCCTCCTATGCACTCTCCCGGCCGCACTCCCACCCGATTACGCACCCTTCTCACCGCCATCGCCACCGGACTGATCGCCACCGGCGGTCTGATGGCGGCCGGCATGACCGGGCGGGACGCTCCCGCCGCCACCGCCGTCCCGATCTCCGTCGATGACACGGACGGCCTCAGAGAGGCCCTCGCCGGGGCCCGGCCCGGCGATACGATCCGGCTCGCCGACGGCAGGTATCACGGCGGCTTCGAGATCACCGCCTCCGGCACCTCCGGCTCACGGATCACCCTCACCGGCTCCTCGAAGGCGGTCCTCACCGCGAGCGGCGGCTATGGGCTGCGGCTGAACGGCGCCTCGTACTGGACCGTCAGGGGGATCACGGTCCGGGGCGGCGAGGAGGGCATCAGGATCGACGGCGCCCAGGGCGTGACCGTGGACTCCGTTTCGGTCAGTGTGCGGCGCCATGGGCATGCGTAAGGCCCGCTCCCCAGGGGGAGCGGGCCTTACCTGCTCAGCTGGTGCCGACTAGCGGCGGCTGGTCAGCTCTGGCCGCCGGCCAGCTTCTCGCGAAGCGCGGCCAGCGCCTCGTCCGAGGCCAGGGCACCGGAGTTGTCGGCCGACTCCGAGGAGTACGAACCGCCGCCACCGGCCGCCTGCCCGCCCGGCGCCGGGGCGGCGCTGCCCGCTTCGGCAGCGGCCTGCTCGTCGGCCTCGCGGGACTTGATGACCTGCGCCTGGTGCTGCTCGAAGCGCTGCTGCGCCTCGGCGTACTGGCGCTCCCACTCCTCGCGCTGCTTCTCGTAGCCCTCGAGCCAGTCGTTGGCCTCGGGGTCGAAGCCCTCGGGGTAGATGTAGTTGCCCTGGTCGTCGTAGGACGCGGCCATGCCGTACAGGGTCGGGTCGAACTCGACCGCGGACGGGTCGGCACCGAAGGACTCGTTGGCCTGCTTCAGCGAGAGGCTGATGCGGCGGCGCTCGAGGTCAATGTCGATGACCTTGACGAAGATCTCGTCGTTGACCTGGACGACCTGCTCCGGGATCTCCACGTGGCGCTCGGCCAGCTCGGAGATGTGGACCAGACCCTCGATGCCCTCGTCCACGCGGACGAACGCACCGAACGGCACGAGCTTGGTGACCTTACCCGGGACGACCTGACCGATCTGGTGGGTCCGGGCGAACTGCTGCCACGGGTCCTCCTGCGTCGCCTTGAGCGACAGGGAGACGCGCTCGCGGTCCATGTCGACGTCCAGGACCTCGACCGTGACCTCCTGGCCGACCTCGACGACCTCGGAGGGGTGGTCGATGTGCTTCCAGGACAGCTCCGAGACGTGGACGAGACCGTCGACGCCGCCCAGGTCCACGAACGCACCGAAGTTGACGATGGAGGAGACGACGCCGGAGCGCACCTGGCCCTTCTGGAGGGTGGTGAGGAAGGTCTGGCGGACCTCGCTCTGGGTCTGCTCCAGCCAGGCGCGGCGGGACAGGACCACGTTGTTGCGGTTCTTGTCGAGCTCGATGATCTTCGCCTCGAGCTCCTTGCCCACGTAGGGTTGCAGGTCGCGGACGCGGCGCATCTCCACCAGGGAGGCGGGAAGGAAGCCACGGAGGCCGATGTCGAGGATGAGACCACCCTTGACGACCTCGATGACGGTACCGGTGACGATCCCGTCCTCTTCCTTGATCTTCTCGATGGTGCCCCAGGCGCGCTCGTACTGGGCGCGCTTCTTCGAGAGGATCAGCCGGCCTTCTTTGTCCTCCTTCTGGAGGACGAGGGCCTCGATCTCGTCGCCGACGGCGACGACCTCATTGGGGTCGACGTCGTGCTTGATCGACAGTTCGCGAGAAGGGATGACGCCTTCGGTCTTGTAACCAATGTCGAGCAGGACCTCGTCCCGGTCGACCTTCACGATGACGCCGTCGACGATGTCGCCGTCGTTGAAGTACTTGATCGTCTCGTCGATCGCGGCGAGGAAGGCTTCCTCGGAACCGATGTCGTTTACCGCCACCTGCGGGGTGGTGCGGGTTGCCTCGGTGCTGCTCGTCATGTGGAAAAGGGCTCCGGTACGGACATGAAGTCGTAGGTACTGCTACGCCGGGACCCTTATCGCACTGCCGAAGCCGGACAGCCTTGGAGACGCCGAATCTTTCCGATTTCAGGGACCGAAAAGCCCGAGCGCCTCGACAACCGAGGGGACATACAACAGATGCGAGCGCGGCCTGCTCCGTCCGAGGCGCACAGGCCCGCAGCGCAACTTGTAGCATACGGGGGCAGCCGGGCATGGTCAATGCACGAAGAGCACACGCGGGGAATAACGCCCCAAACCCGGCAAATTGCATGGTCCGTACTGCGACGCGGTTCTCACCGTGCCCCGCAGCCACAGGTCGATACAGAGAGTACGACGACGCGCGCGATGGTCCAAGAACACGAGCCCAGCACCCCTGAGGAGGCCGCCGAGCCGACGGCCACCCGCCGGATCGCCGACACGGCGGAGAGCAGCCGGGCCAACCGGGGGTGGTGGGACCGCAACGCGGACGAGTACCAGGAGGAGCACGGCGCCTTCCTGGGCGACGACCGGTTCGTCTGGGGCCCCGAGGGGCTGGACGAGGCGGAGGCCGGGCTGCTGGGTCCCGTTGAGGCACTCAAGGGGCGCGATGTGCTGGAGGTGGGCGCGGGCGCCGCGCAGTGCGCCCGCTGGCTGGCCGCCCAGGGGGCGCGGCCGGTGGCGCTGGACCTCTCCCACCGGCAACTGCGGCACGCGCGGCGGATCGACGCCGAGGCGGCGGTCTCCGGGGGGTCAGGGGCCGCTGGGGAATCCGGGGCCCGGGGCGGCGACGCGGCCAGGGTCGCGCTGGTGCAGGCCGACGCCACGGCCCTGCCCTTCCGGGACGGCTCGTTCGACCTGGCGTGCTCGGCGTACGGGGCGGTGCCGTTCGTGGCCGAGCCGGTCCGGGTGATGCGCGAGGTGCGCCGGGTGCTGCGGCCGGGCGGGCGGTGGGTCTTCTCGGTGACGCATCCGGTGCGCTGGGCCTTCCCGGACGAGCCGGGGCCCGAGGGGCTGTCCATCGCCTCCTCCTACTTCGACCGCACGCCCTATGTGGAGCAGGACGAGTCGGGCCGGGCCGTCTATGTGGAGCACCACCGGACGCTGGGCGACCGGGTGCGGGACGTGGTGGCCGGGGGCTTCCGGCTGGTCGACCTGATCGAGCCGGAGTGGCCCGCGTGGAACCACCAGGAGTGGGGCGGCTGGTCCCCCCTGCGGGGGAACCTCATCCCGGGCACGGCGATCTTCGTGTGCGAGCGGGACTGAGGCCCGCGTTGACCGACCCCGTGGACGCGCGCGCCGAAGCCCTGGACCGCCTTCCCGTACGCGAAGCCGTACCCGAGCTGCTGCGCGCGCTCGACGACCGAGGGGTCGCCGTGCTGTGCGCGCCCCCGGGGACCGGTAAGACGACGCTGGTGCCGCTGGTGCTCGCCGGGCTGGTGGGCGGCGGACCGGTGCGGCGGGTGCTGGTGGCCGAGCCGCGGCGGATCGCGGCGCGGGCCGCCGCGCGTCGGATGGCGTGGCTGTTGGGCGAGCGGCCGGGCGGCCGGGTCGGCTTCACCGTGCGCGGGGAGCGGCAGGCCGGGCCCGGGACCGTGGTCGAGGTGGTCACGACCGGGGTGCTGTTGCAAAGACTGCAACGCGATCAGGAGCTGGCCGGCGTCGACGCGGTCGTGCTCGACGAATGCCATGAGCGCCATCTGGACGCGGACACGGCCGCCGCCTTCCTGCTGGACGTCCGGGCCGCCCTGCGCCCCGACCTCCGGCTGATCGCCGCCTCGGCGACCACGGACGCGGAGGGCTGGGCACGGCTGCTCGGCGACGGCGGGTCTGGCGACGGCGGCGGTGGAGGCGACGGCGGGAGTGGCTGCGACGGCGGGGCGGACGGCGGTGAGGGCCCTGGGGAGCCCGCGCCGGTCATCTCGGCACCGGGGGTCTCCCATCCGGTGGAGGTGGTGTGGGCGCCGCCCGAGCGCCCCGTAAGGCCGCCGCACGGGATGCGGGTGGACCCCGCCCTGCTGGACCATGTCGCGGCCGTGGTGCGGCGGGCGCTGCGCGAACGGGAGGGCGATGTGCTCTGCTTCCTGCCGGGCGTCGGGGAGATCGCCCGGGTGGCCGGGAAGCTGGGCGGGCTCGCCGGCGCGGAGGTCCTCCAGGTGCACGGGCGGGCGCCGGCCGCCGTACAGGAGGCGGTGCTCGCGGGGGCGGACGGCGGACGGCGGCGGGTGGTGCTGGCCACCTCGGTCGCCGAGTCGAGCCTGACCGTGCCGGGCGTGCGGATCGTCGTGGACTGCGGGCTGGCGCGTGAACCCCGGATGGACCACGCACGCGGGCTGAGCGCGCTGACGACCGTAAGGGCGTCACGGGCCGCCGCCCGGCAGCGCGCGGGCCGTGCGGGGCGCGAGGCGCCCGGGGTGGTCTACCGCTGCTGGCCGGAGGCGGAGGACGCCCGGCTGCCGCGTTTCCCGTCCCCCGAGATCGCCGGTGCGGACCTTACGGCCTTCGCGCTCCAGACGGCGTGCTGGGGCGATCCGGACGCATCCGGGCTGGCCCTGCTGGATCCGCCGCCCACCGGGGCGATGGCGGCCGCGCGCGAGACGCTGACCGCGATCGGTGCCGTGGACGCCACCGGACGGGCCACCGAACGCGGCACCCGGATGGCCCGTCTCGGCCTCCACCCCCGCCTCGCGCGGGCGCTCATCGACGGCGCGAAGGAGGTCGGCGCGCGCCGGGCGGCCGAGGTGGTGGCCCTGCTGAGCGAGGAGCCCCCGAGGGAGTACGGCGACGACCTCGCGGCCGCCTGGCGCACCGCCCGCCACGGCGGCGACCCCTACGCCGCCCGCTGGCGCCAGGAGGCCCGGCGGCTCGAACGGGCCCTGACCGCCGCGGGGACCTTCGGTCCGGACGGCGGGCGGGGCGGTGCCGGTCCGGCGCCGGGCGGGGACGGTCCGGCGCACGGCGATGGCGGTCGCGTGCGCGATGGCGACAGGACGCGCGGCGGCGATGGCGGCCCGGCGCACCGCAGTGGCGGTCCGGCACGTGGCGGTGGCCCGCGCGGCGACGACGGCGGCCCGGCCCGTGGCGGAGCCGGTCCGCGCGGCGATGACGCCGTGGCGGGGCTGATGGCCGCGCTGGCGTTCCCGGAGCGGGTGGCCCGGCGGCGCGGCGAGCGGGCGTACCTCATGGCCGCCGGGACGGGCGCGGAGCTGGGCGACGGCTCACGGCTGGGCGGGGCGCCGTGGCTCGCGGTGGCCGTCGCGGACCGGCCGGTGGCCTCCGCGTCGGCGCGGGTACGGCTCGCGGCGGTGACCGACGAGGACAGCGCCCGGGCGGCGGCCGCGGCGCTGGCCTCGGAGGGCGAGGAGGTGCGCTGGGCAGACGGGAACGTCCTGGCCCGGCGGGTGGCCCGGCTCGGCGCCATCGAGCTGGTGTCCCGGCCGCTGGCCGACCCCGATCCGGAGCTGGTGCGGCGGGCTCTGCTGGAGGGACTGCGCCGCGAGGGCACGGGGCTGCTGCGCTGGTCGGCCCAGGCCACGACGGTCCGGCAGCGGATGGCGTTCCTCCACCGGGAGCTGGGCGGGGCCTGGCCGGATGTCTCCGACGAGGCGCTGCTGGACCGCGCGGACGACTGGCTCGGGACGGAGTTGGCCCGGGCCCGCGGGCGCGCCGATCTGGGGCGGGTGGACGCCGGACAGGCGCTGGCCCGGCTGATGCCGTGGGCCACGGGCGAGGCGGCGCGGTTCGAGGAGCTGGCGCCGGAGCGGATCGAGGTGCCGAGCGGCTCGCGGGTGCGGGTGGACTACGGCGCGGAGCGGCCCGTGCTGGCGGTGAAGCTCCAGGAGCTGTTCGGCTGGCAGGAGGCCCCCCGGATCGCGGGCGGCCGGGTGCCGCTGCTGATCCACCTGCTGTCCCCGGCGGGACGCCCGGCCGCGGTCACCGCCGATCTGGCGTCCTTCTGGAAGGACGGCTACCGCTCGGTCCGCGCCGAACTCCGCGGCCGATACCCCAAGCATCCCTGGCCCGAGGACCCGACCACGGCCCAACCAAACCGCCGCACCAACACCCGCCGCTGAGCGATGCGGCCAAGAGGCCGCACGACCGCTCAGCGCTCCGCGGGAAGTGCCGCGAGGTGCGGTCGTTCATCCGCGGCTGCGTCGTCGGGTGCGCCCCGGAGGGGCGCGGGGATCAGTCGGCCCACGCACGCAGGCGGCGGGCGGTTTCGCCGAGGCGGAAGCCGCTGATCTCCCGTATGTCGCGGACCAGTTGGACCATGGCGCCCGGCGGGGGCGCGATCGGCTCTCCGGACTCCTCCATGTACATCTGCGCGCAGGCCGCGCCGATCGTGGCGTTGTAGTCGGAGAACGGTTCGAGAATCAGTGAGGTGTGCAGAAAGGTCGCGGCGCGGGCGGCGGCCTCCTCGTAGTAGGGCTCGCCCGCGAACCGCTCGTAGCGGTGGCGCTCGGTCATGCAGTGCAGCGCACCCCAGTCCCGGACCGGGGTGTTCACCGGGGAGACCTCGACCTGGACGTTCAGCACCCAACCGGCGTCGACGTACAGGATCACCGCATGCCGTGCGGGAACTCCCGCTCGAACTCGGCCTTGTAGGCCAGGGCGAACTTCACGGCGCCCTCGACGAAGCGCTGCTTCTGACGCCGCCGCACCACGTCCTCGGTCAGTATGTCGTGCGCCAGCCGCTTGATCTCGACGCCCTTCTCCCTCGCCTCGGCACGCAGCTCGGCCAGCTCCTGCTCGGTGAACTCAATCGTGATGCCAGGCATGGGCGGCATGCTAGCCACGCCCTCACCCTGATCACTACCGGCTTGGCCACCACGAGCGAACCGCGAGGACGGAAGTTGACGCGACGGCCGCACGGGCCCAGCACCCAGTCAGCACTCCAGCCTCAAGGCGAACTGCTCCCCCGTCGGAAACGGCTCGTCCACGGGGTGCGGCCCGACCCATATGAGCGCCTGCTCAAAGGTCATGTACGAGCCGTTGTCGACGCACTGGCCGACCACCACCGCATTGCCGCCGCAGCGCCATGCCGCGTAGTTCCACGGGTGGTCGCCCTTCTCGTCCCGCACCACGGTCTCCGGCTCGCCCAGGCGCTCGCTGAAGCCGTCCACCGCGGCGCGCCACCGGTCGTCGAAGCCGGAGCGGTCGGCCTCGCGGTCGAAGACCCAGCCGGGGTCGCCGGAGTGGTATCCGGCGAGCCAGTCGACATTGCCGCTGAGCCCGTCGGCCTGCAACTCCGCGTCGAAGTCGTCCGGTTCGTAGTAGTAACAGAACGGGATCATGCATTCGGTGTCCGCGTCGTCGGGCCCGCCGAACCACTCCGGGAGGACATAGTGCCCGGTGTTGGTGGCGTACGAGGACGTGCGGGAGCCGTCGGGCACCCAGCCGAAGCGCTTCGCGGCGGCCGCCGTGGCGCCCGGGGTCCACTCCAGGCGCGCCAAGTCGGCGATGTGGCCGATGAGCTCGGGACCGGGGACGCAGCTGTTCACTGGCATGGTCATACGCTACGGCCCGCCACTGACAACGCGGTCGGCGCCGCCGGGGCCGCCGGCGGGCGCGCCCCGCGGGCGCGCGCCTCCAGCAGCAGCGCGAGCGCGAGCAGGGCGAGCCCCAGGATCAGGAAGCCCCACGGCAGATAGGCCGTGAGCAGCAGGACCAGCTGGCGCTGGGACTTGACCATGTCCACCGTGTGCCGGATGTAGTCCTCGCGCATCTTCACATGGCCGGAGAAGACGGTCACCCGGTCGCGGTCGCCCAGCAGGGTGCCGCCGCGCAGCTCCTCCTTGTGGATCTCCTGCCCGTTGACCGGGGCGCCCGTGGTGGGCTCGACCCAGAACATCCGCTTGGTGCTGTACCAGCGGGAGGTGCCGGCCTTGCGGACGGTCTCGGGGGTGACGCCGCTGACCGGCATGGTCTTGGGCAGCGGCACCTTGGTCCAGGGGATGGTCTGCTCGAAGTAGTAGACCTCCAGACCGCGGAAGTCGCGGGTGCCCTTGTAGTGGATGGGGGCGGAGGTGCGGGTCTGGGCGTCGAAGTAGCGGTAGTCGCGCTTCTCGGTGAGGAACGGCCACTTGTACTCGATGCCGTCGCGGCGCACCGCGTCCCCGTCGACGTGTTCGCCGCCCGCGTGCACCGGGTCCTGGGAGTGGGCGTCGAAGACATAGCGCTCGGGGATCTTGGAGACCATCTTGCCGTCGGGCCCGGCCACATACGACAGGGTGTCCCAGACGACGACATCGCGCCCGGTCGCCTTCCCGACCTTCTTCGCGGCGGGCACATTGCCGCGCAGGGTCTGCACGATGCTGACCTTGGGGACGGTGCGGGGCTTCATGGTGCCGTAGTCGAGCAGTGTGGCCGGGCGGGCCTCCATCACGGCCGTCTGGTACTCACTGGGCGGGATCTTGGCCAGCCGGGGATAGGCGTACCAGCGCAGCAGCGGCGCGAGTGCGGCGAAGAAGACGGCGAAGGCCAGCAGCACCAGGCTTGCTCTGCGGCGCATGGCGGATGTCCCTCCCTCAGGGGTGCTTGGGGACGGTGGTGAGCAGGGGTTCCGGGGAGGTCTCACCGCTGGGGGCGCCGATGGCCGTCATCGTGAGAACGATGGCGAGGGCGGCGGCGAGTCCGATCGCGGCGGCGGCGAGGGCACGCATACGGGGCCTCCCGTGGTCCGTACGAGGCGCTGCCTGACGCTTCGTCAGGGATGGGGCACCGTAGCAACGGGGGCCGCAGATGAGAACACGAAGGCGTGAATGCGTCACACCGCCCCTGGGCCCGGTGGGGGCTCAGGGGCGGTGCGGCGGGCTGTGTGAGGGGCTCTTGGCTACGAGGCGGGGGCCTTGGTGACCGTCAGCTCGATGTCCAGGACGGCGCCGCCCTCGGCGGTGAGGCGGAGCAGGAAGGTGCCCGCCTGGTCATCGGTGAGGATCTTCGGCAGCGTGAGCCGGCCGAGGTCATCGGTCTTCAGGGCGGCCAGGGTGCGCACCGGCTTGCCCTTGTCGTCCAGGAAGTAGGGCCCCTTGTCGCTGGGTTTCGGGTCCTTCGCCGACGTGATCATGGTGGCGGTCACCGGGACATCCGCCATGCTCTTGCCCTTGTTGGTGGCCTTGACGGTGAGCAGGTCGGCGAAGGAGGCGCCGGTCCGGGCCGTGAGCTTCTTGTCACCGATCCGGGCCAGCGCGTCGGCCTGCGGCACCGGCCGGGCCTTGACGGTGGCGGTGAACTCGACCGGGGCGGCCTCCCGCCCCACGGCGGTGGCGCGCACGGTGAAGGTGCCGGCCTTCTCGCCCGCGAGCAGCTTCGGCGCGGTGGCGGTGCCATCGGCGGCGGTCAGCACGGTGGCGGACTTGACCAGGCCGAGGAAGCGCGTGTCGGTGTCACCGAGGATCTCGTACCGCACCTTGGCGCCGGCCACCGGCTTGCCCGCGGTGTCCACGGCCTTGACGCGCGGCGACCGGTCGAACCCGGTGCCCGCGGTGGCGGACAGCTCCTTCGCGCCGACGGTGGTGAGCTTGCTGGTGCCGCTCGGGGTGGACGGCGGAGTGGTGGGGGGCTTCGGGGTCGGGGACCCGGTGCCGGGGGTGCCGGGGTTGCCCGGGGTGCCGGAGTTGTCACCGGTCGGCGGGGTCGGAGTGCTGGTGTCGGGCTTGTCCTCGGGCTTGGGCAGGGTGTGGGCGTTGTTCTCCTCGCCCTTGCCGCCGTCCTTCCCCGGGTTCTTGCCCGGATTCTTGCCCGAGTCCTTGCCCTTGTCGCCCGAGCCCGAGCCGGAGTCGTTCCCCGAGGGGATCACACCGGTGCCGTCGGGGACCTCATGGGTGCCGCGCTTGTAGTACTCGAACCACGACAGGACGGTGTTCAGGTACTCCCGCGAGTGGTTGTAGCCGAGGATCGCGCGGTCCAGATCGGCCTTGACGGACAGATCGCGGCCGTCCGCGCAGAGGTAGCTGCCCGCGGCGAGGGCGGCGTCATAGACGTTGTTGGGGTCCTTCTCGCCGTCACCATTGCCGTCCCGGCCCCAGCTGGCCCAGGTGGACGGGATGAACTGCATGGGCCCGACCGCACGGTCATGCTGACTGTCGCCGTCGTAGGCACCGCCGTCGGTGTCCTTGATCAGGGCGAAGCCGTCGCCGTTCAGAACCGGGCCGAGGATGGGCGAGACGGTGGTGCCGTCGGCGCCCACATTGCCGCCGCCGGCCTGGCCGGACTCGACCTTGCCGATCGCGGCGAGCAGCTCCCAGGGCAGATTGCAGCCGGGGTTGGACTCCCTCAGGGCCGCTTCCGCCTTCTTGTAGGCGGCGAGGACGCTCGCGGGGATGCCCGCCTCGGGCTTGGTGCTGCTGCCCCCGGGGAGCCCGGGCAGATCGATCGAGGAGCCCGGCTTGTCGGGGGTGACCAGGGGTGGCAGATCGGTGTGGTAAGAGGAACCACCGTCTATGGGGGTGTTGTCGTCCGGCGCCGGTGACTCCCCCGCCCGCTGCTCCCGGTTCCGGTCGCCATGGTCGGAATTGGCGAATCCCGGCGCCTGGGACGCGGTGAGGGCGGCCATCGCGGCCGCCGCCACCGCTGTCGTGGCCGCCCCTTTGCGCAGTCGTCGGCCGATTAGCGGTGCCATCCGTGTGTCCCTCCCGTCGAACACCATGCGCTCCCCCGGCGCGTCAACTCTGGTGACACTACGACAACTTATGGCCCGCAGCTACCGGTGCAAACACCGCATCGGGCGAACTCTCAGTGAGCCGCGGACTCCCAGTCCGCACCGGATCCTACCGATACGTCCAGCGGAGCGCTGAGCTGGAAGGCGCCCGTCATCTCCCGGCGCACCAGCTCCTCCACCCGCTCCCGCTCACCGGGGGCGATCTCCAGCACGATTTCGTCGTGGACCTGCAACAGCATCCGCGACGAGAGTTTCTCCTTCGTCAACGCCGCGTCCACCTTGAGCATCGCGATCTTCACGATGTCGGCCGCGGTGCCCTGGATCGGGGCGTTGAGCGCCATCCGCTCGGCCATCTCGCGGCGCTGGCGGTTGTCGCTGGTGAGGTCCGGCAGATAGCGGCGGCGGCCGAGCATGGTCTCCGTATAGCCGGTGGCGCGCGCCTCCTCGACGACCCGCTGGAGATAGTCGCGCACCCCGCCGAACCGCTCGAAGAAGTTCTCCATCAGCTTGCGGGCCTCGTCGGGGGTAATGCCCAGCTGCTGGGAGAGGCCGAACGCGGACAGGCCGTACGCCAGCCCGTAGGACATGGCCTTGATCTTGCGGCGCATCTCCGGGTCGACCGCCGACTTGTCGACGGAGAAGACCTGGGAGGCGACCGTGGTGTGCAGGTCCTCACCGGAGGTGAACGCCTCGATCAGGCCCTCGTCCTCGGAGAGATGGGCCATGACGCGCAGCTCGATCTGGCTGTAGTCGGCGGTCATCAGCGACTCGAAGCCGTCGCCGACGACGAAGCCGCGCCGGATCGCCCGGCCCTCGTCGGTGCGCACCGGGATGTTCTGGAGATTGGGGTCGGTGGAGGAGAGCCGGCCGGTGGCCGCCACGGTCTGGTTGAAGGAGGTGTGGATACGGCCGCCGGGGGCGATGGTCTTGATCAGGCCCTCGACGGTGGAGCGCAGCCGCGCCTGCTCACGGTGGCGCAGCATGATCACCGGGAGCTCGTGGTCGGTCTGCGCGGCCAGCCAGGCCAGCGCGTCGGCGTCCGTGGTGTACCCGGTCTTGGTCTTCTTGGTCTTGGGCAGGCCCAGCTCGCCGAAGAGCACCTCCTGGAGCTGCTTGGGCGAGCCGAGGTTGAACTCATGGCCCACCGCGTCGTGGGCCTCCTTCACGGCGTGCTGCACGGCGGCCGCGAACTGCTGCTCCATGCGCTCCAGCCAGCCGCGGTCGGCGGCGATGCCCGACCGCTCCATCCGGGCCAGCAGCTCGGAGACGGGCAGCTCCATGTCGTGCAGCAGCCCGGCCGCGCCCACGTCCTTCAGCCGGCCGTCGAAGGCCTCGCCCAGGTCCAGGATGGTCCGCGCCTTGATCATCAGGGCGTCCCGCTCGGCCTCCTCATCGGCGCCGAAGGCCAGCTGTCCGCCGTCCGCGGCCGCCGCCGGGGACAGCTCACGGCCCAGGTACTCCACCGACAGGCTGTCCAGCTCGAAGGAGCGGCGGCCGGGCTTGACCAGATAGGCGGCGAGAGCGGTGTCCATGGAGACGCCCGCGACGGACCAGCCGTGCTCGGCGAAGACCCGCATGATCCCCTTGGCGTTGTGCAGCACCTTGGGGCGGTCCGGGTCCGCGATCCACTCGGCGAACGCCCGCTCGTCGGCCTCGTCCAGCTGCGAGGGGTCGAAGAAGGCGGCGGGGCCGGAGCCGGTGGCCAGCGCGACCTCGCTGACACTGCCGCTGCCCAGCGCCCAGGTGTCGACGGTGGCCAGGCCCAGCGGGGCGTCACGGTGGCTCTCCAGCCAGGGGGCGAGCTCGCCCGCGCCCAGCGCCACACCGTCGACCGCGACACCCGGCTCGGTGGCCGCGGGCTCGTCCGCCGCCGCGCCCGGGTCGACGGCCATGATCCGGTCGCGGAAGTTCTGGTGGCGGAACTCCAGCGCGTCCAGGATCACGCCGAGCGCCTCCCGGTCGTACGGGGCGCGCTCGAGCCCCTCGGGGCCGACGGTCAGCTCCACGTCCCGCACCAGCTCGGTCAGCTGGCGGTTGAGCTTCACGGACTCCAGGTGGTCGCGGAGCTTCTCGCCGACCTTCCCCTTGACCTCCTCGACCCGCTCCACCAGCTCCTTGAAGGAGCCGAACTGATTGATCCACTTCGCCGCGGTCTTCTCGCCGACGCCCGGGATGCCGGGGAGGTTGTCCGACGGGTCGCCGCGCAGCGCCGCGAAGTCGGGGTACTGGCTCGGGGTGAGGCCGTACTTCTCCTGCACCTTCTCGGGGGTGAACCGGGTCAGCTCGGAGACGCCCTTGGTGGGATAGAGCACCGTGACATGGTCGGTGACCAGCTGGAAGGAGTCCCGGTCGCCGGTGACAATCAGGACGTCGAAGCCCTGCTCCTCGGCCTGGGTGGCGAGCGTGGCGATCACATCGTCGGCCTCGAAGCCATCCACCGCGAAGCGCGTGATCTTCATGGCGTCGAGCAGCTCGCCGATCAGCTCGACCTGGCCCTTGAACTCGTCGGGGGACTTGGAGCGGTTCGCCTTGTACTCGGTGAACTGCTCGGAGCGCCAGGTCTTGCGCGAGACGTCGAACGCCACGGCGAGGTGCGTGGGCTGCTCATCACGGAGCGTGTTCGCCAGCATCGAGGTGAAGCCGTAGATCGCGTTGGTGGTCTGGCCGGTGGTCGTGTTGAAGTTCTCCGCCGGCAGCGCGAAGAACGCCCGGTATGCCAGGGAATGCCCGTCCAGCAGGAGCAGGCGGGGACGGTCTGTCCCGGTGCGGTCGGTCGCGGGCGCTGCGGTCTTCTTCGATGCTTTCTCTGCCACGCCCCCGATCCTGCCACGCCCCACCGACAATGCCTCCCGCCCCGGCGACCGGACGGGACAGGACACAAGATCGCACCGGACCGAGCGCAAGATCGGACCGGGCCGCGCGGCCGGAACGGCCGTACCGCCGCACCGGGCCGGGCCACCGACAGCCGGACCGGGCCGCCGCCCCGGCTGTCGGTGGCCCGTGACAGGATCGGACCCATAGGTCCACACACAGGTCCCGCAACGCTCGAGCCAAGGGGAGCGACATGGCAGCCAAGCCGCCCGCAGGCGATCCGATCCAGGACGCGCCCGAGGTCACACCCCCACAACATGCCGCCGCCGGGCTGCCGGCCGTGGGGCATTCGCTGCGCATCGCGCACCAGCAGATGGGCGTGCGCCGCACCGCGCTCACCCTGCTGCGCGTCAACCAGAAGAACGGCTTCGACTGCCCCGGCTGCGCCTGGCCCGAGCCGGACAAGCGCCATGCGGCCGAGTTCTGTGAGAACGGCGCGAAGGCCGTCGCCGAGGAGGCCACCCTCCGCCGGGTGACCCCCGACTTCTTCGCCGCCCACCCGGTGGCTGACCTCGCCAACCGCAGCGGCTACTGGCTCGGCCAGCAGGGCCGGCTGACCCAGCCCATGTATCTGCCCGAGGGCGCCGAGCGGTACGAGCCGGTCTCCTGGGACCGGGCCTTCGACATCATCGGCGACGAGCTGACCGCGCTCGACTCCCCCGACGAGGCGGTCTTCTACACCTCGGGCCGCACCAGCAACGAGGCGGCCTTCCTCTACCAGCTCTTCGCCCGCGAGTTCGGCACCAACAACCTGCCCGACTGCTCCAACATGTGCCATGAGTCGTCCGGCTCGGCGCTCACCGAGACCCTCGGCGTCGGCAAGGGCAGCGTGCTGCTCGAAGACCTCTACAAGGCCGACCTGATCGTCGTGGCCGGGCAGAACCCGGGCACCAACCACCCGCGCATGCTCTCCGCCCTGGAGAAGGCGAAGGCCAACGGCGCGAAGATCATCTCGATCAACCCGCTGCCCGAGGCCGGTCTCGAGCGGTTCAAGAACCCGCAGAACGCCCGCGGTATCGCCGGTGGCGGCACCGCGCTCACCGATCTCTTCCTCCAGATCCGGATCGGCGGCGACCAGGCCCTCTTCCGCCTCCTCAACAAGCTCATCCTGGAAGCGTCCGACAGCGCCTCCGGAGCGGGGGAGGGAGCTGTCGACGAGGAGTTCATCCGCGAACACACCCACGGCTTCGAGGAGTTCGCCGCCGCGGCCCGCGCCGCCGACTGGGACGAGACGCTGCGCGCCACCGGTCTGGACCGCGCCGACATCGACCGCGCCCTGCGCATGGTCCTCGAATCGAAGCGCACCATCGTGTGCTGGGCGATGGGCCTGACCCAGCACAAGCACTCGGTGCCCACCATCCGTGAGGTCGTCAACTTCCTGCTGCTGCGCGGCAACATCGGCCGCCCCGGCGCCGGGGTCTGCCCGGTGCGCGGCCACAGCAATGTGCAGGGCGACCGCACCATGGGCATCTTCGAGCGCCCCGCCCCGGCCTTCCTGGACGCCCTGGAGCGCGAGTTCGGCTTCGCCCCGCCCCGCGAGCACGGCTTCGACGTCGTCCGGGCCATCCGCGCCCTGCGCGACGGCCAGGCCAAGGTCTTCTTCGCCATGGGCGGCAACTTCGTGGCGGCCTCCCCCGACACCGAGGTCACCGAGGCCGCGATGCGCGCCGCCCGGCTGACCGTCCATGTCTCCACCAAGCTCAATCGCTCCCATGTGGTCACCGGCGCGCGGGCGCTGATCCTGCCCACCCTCGGCCGCACCGAGCGCGATGTCCAGGGCGGCGGCCCGCAGTTCGTCACCGTCGAGGACTCCATGGGCATGGTGCACGCCTCCCGCGGGCGCCTGGAGCCCGCGAGCCCCCATCTGCTCTCCGAGCCGGCCATCGTCTGCCGGATGGCCCGCCGGGTGCTGGGCCCCGGGAGCCAGACCCCCTGGGAGGAGTTCGAGAAGGACTACGCGCGCGTCCGCGACCGCATCGCCGCCGTCATCCCCGGCTTCGAGGACTTCAACGACCGGGTGAACGACCCCTCCGGATTCGCCCTGCCGCACGCCCCGCGCGACAGCCGCAGCTTCCCCACCGCCACCGGTAAGGCCAACTTCACGGCGGCCCCCATCGAATACCCCGAGGCGCCCGAGGGCCGGCTGCTGCTCCAGACCCTGCGCTCCCACGACCAGTACAACACCACCATCTACGGCCTGGACGACCGCTACCGCGGCATCAAGAACGGCCGCCGGGTGGTGCTGGTGCACCCCGAGGACGCCCGGGAGCTCGGGCTGGCCGACGGCGCCTACGTCGACCTGGTCGGCGAGTGGAAGGACGGCACCGAGCGGCGCGCCACCGGCTTCCGCGTGATCCACTACCCGACCGCGCGCGGCTGCGCCGCCTCGTACTACCCGGAGACCAACGTCCTGGTCCCGCTGGACGCCACCGCCGACACCAGCAACACCCCGGCGAGCAAGTCCGTGGTGGTCCGCCTGGAACAGACAACCCCGGCCTAAGCGTTTGCTCAGTTGCCTGGTAAGAAGGTGGCCACCACAAGCAAAGGTGGCCACCACAGCAACCGAACGGAGCCTGTCCCGATGGGCGAGCAGACCAGCGTGAAGTTCCCGCAAGAGGTACTCGACGAGTACGCGGCGCTCGGCGTGGATCTTCCCGCGCTGTTCTCCGCCGGACACCTGGGCACCCGCATGGGCGTGCAGATCCTCGAGGCCTCGGCCGAGCGGGTCGTGGGCACCATGCCGGTGGAGGGCAACACCCAGCCGTACGGGCTGCTGCACGGCGGCGCCTCCGCCGTGCTGGCCGAGACCCTCGGCTCGGTCGGCTCGATGCTGCACGGCGGCAGCGGGCGGATCGCGGTCGGCGTGGACCTCAACTGCACCCACCACCGGGGCGCCCGCTCGGGCCTGGTCACCGGTGTGGCCACCCCCGTCCACCGGGGCCGCTCCACCGCCACCTACGAGATCATCATCAGCGATGAGCAGGACCGGCGGGTGTGCACCGCCCGCCTCACCTGCCTGCTGCGCGAGGTCGACGACGCCGGGCGGGCCAAGACGGTCGCCGACATCGCCGAGGCGAAGGACCGCGCCGGGGCGTGACGCCCGGCGCCAGCGCCGTTGTCCCCCTGGGCGGCCGGGTCTACCGTGACCCTCCATGGGGGCAACGACCCGGGCGGGCTTCCGGCCCGCCGCCGTCTGTGGCTGCGCTCTCGTACTCGCCGTGACGATGACCGGATGCGGCAGCTCCGGTTCCGGCCCCTCGGGCGACTCCCGCGACTCCGGTCACTCCCGTAACGCCCCAGCGTCCACACCCGCCCCTCACGACCCCACGCCCCGGGCCACCTCCCCCGTACGGCTGTGCGCCGACCTCATCTCCTACTGGGCCGAACAGGACCTCGCGGGCAGCCAGTGGGCCGGGCTCGACTGGGAGCAGAAGGGGCTCTCCAACCAGCAGTACGAGATCTACGACGACATCGTCCAGGCCGCGCGCGCCGAGCGGAAGCGGCATGGCACCCCGGCGGCCAAGGCGCTGATCAAGCGGCTGGCCGAGCGCCGCTGCGCGGCCGCGAACGGCGCCACCCACAGCTCCGAGAACTGGCGCCCGCCGACCTGAGCCGCACCGGCCCGACACCGGCCCGACACCGGCCCAACAGCGGCCCGACACCCGTTCCGGAACCCCGCCCACGCCCCCGAACAGGCCCCGGACTCGCACCCTCGGCCGTAACACTGCGTAACACTGACGCAATATAAGATCGCATTTTCGGCACCCTCGGCGACTCCGAAATCGATCTTCCCGCGCCCATCCGCGCACGCGCCTCCGCGCTTCGTTCACAAGCGCACCGCACTCCTTAGCGGAACTGCACCTTCTCAGGATCCGGACCTAATGATTGGTCCAAATGCGCCCCATTCGTCCCTTACGTTCCGCTACACGGACATCCCGGGGTGACGCGCGTCATAACAAGACAGTCACATCATCGCCTGGACCTCTGCCACCCGTCGCGCCCCGCCCTTAGAGTCACAGCCAGTCACGGCCCCGTGGGATGTACGCCGCACCCACACGGCCATTCCAGGTTCATCCGGCGAGGACACGGCACCCCCTGAACCCGGGGTGCCGGGGCCATGGAAAGGATTCCTCGTGCGACACCGTTCCTTGCTCATCATGACGACCGCCATCACCGCGGGCGCCCTCACTCTCAGCGCCTGCGGGTCGCGGGACGACAAAAACGACAGTGGCGGCAAGGACAGCAAGACGACCGTGGTCATCGGTGTCGACGCCCCGCTCACCGGCTCGCTGTCCGCTCTCGGCCAGGGCATCAAGAACTCCGTCGACCTCGCGGCGAAGGTGGCCAACAAGAACAACGAGGTGGACGGGGTCACCTTCAAGGTCAAGTCCTTCGACGACCAGGCCGTGCCCTCCTCGGGCAAGGCGAACGCGACCTCGATGGTCGACGACGAGGACATACTCGGCGCGGTGGGGCCGCTCAACTCGGGCGTCGCCCAGTCCATGCAGGGCGTCTTCGACAGAGGCGACCTCGCCCAGGTCTCCCCCGCCAACACCAACCCGGCCCTGAGCCAGGGCGACGACTGGGCCTCGGGCAAGAAGTCGCGCCCCTTCAAGACCTACTTCCGCACCGCGACCACCGACATCATCCAGGGCCGCTTCGCCGCGCAGTACTACTACAAGGACGCGAAGAAGCGGAAGGTCTTCGTCATCGACGACAAGCAGGCGTACGGCAACGGCCTCGCCACCATCTTCGCCGAGGAGTTCAAGCGCCTCGGCGGCAAGATCGTCGGCCGGGACCACCTGACCGTCAAGGAGACCGACTTCTCCGGCATCGCCAACAAGGTGAAGTCCTCCGGCGCCGACTCGGTCTACTTCGGCGGGCAGTACCCCGAGGGCGGTCTGCTGTCCGACCAGGTCAAGCAGGCCGGCGCGCAGGTCCCGATCATGGGCGGCGACGGCATCTACGACCCCGCCTTCATCAAGGCCTCGGGCACCAACAACGACGGTGACCTCGCCACCTCCGTCGGCTACCCGGTCGAGCAGCTCGACTCCGCCAAGACGTTCGTGAAGAACTACGCGGACCAGCACTACAAGGACCCGTACGCGGCCTACGGCGGCTACTCCTACGACGCCGGCTGGGCCATCATCCAGGCCGTCAAGGCCGTGGTCGAGGACAACGACGGCAAGCTCCCGGACGACGCCCGCGCCAAGATCACCGAGGCGCTCGGCAAGGTCTCCTTCGACGGTGTCACCGGCAAGGTCTCCTTCGACCAGTACGGCGACACCACCAACAAGCAGCTGACCGTCTACAAGGTCACCAAGGGCGCCTGGAAGTCCGTGAAGAGCGAGACCTTCAAGGACTGACCCCCGGCAGCGATCGCACACCCACGAAACGAATCCGCGCGAGGGCGTACCCATCGCCCTCGCGCGGCGTCATATCCGACACGCTCATCGGAGGCCCTGCGGTGCACGAACTGCCGCAAACGCTGGTCAACGGCCTGACCCTTGGCGCCCTCTACGGCTTGATCGCCATCGGGTACACCATGGTCTACGGCATCGTCCAGCTCATCAACTTCGCCCACGGCGAGATCTTCATGATCGGGGGCTTCGGGGCCCTCACCATCTACATCTGGCTGCCCAGCGGCACCGCGCTCTCCCTCGCTCTGCCCCTGATGCTGATCGGCGGCATCGTCGCCTCGGTCGCCATCGCCACCGCGGCGGAACGCTTCGCCTACCGGCCCCTGCGCGGCGGGCCCCGGCTCGCCCCCCTGATCACCGCGATCGGTCTGTCCATCGCACTGCAACAGGCCGTCTGGGCCTTCTACCCCGACGCCAAGAAGCCCCGCAGCTTCCCGCAGTTCGAGGGATCGTCGTTCGAGATCCTCGACAATCTGCACATCCAGCGCGGCGACGCCTTCCTCCTCATCGCCGCCCCGCTGTGCATGCTCGCCCTCGGGCTGTTCGTCTCCAAGAGCCGGGCCGGCCGCGCCATGCAGGCCACCGCGCAGGACCCCGACACCGCCAAACTCATGGGCATCAACACCGACCGCATCATCGTGATGGCCTTCGCCATCGGCGGTGCGTTCGCCGCCGTCGCCGCCCTCTCCCACGGGCTCAAGTACGGCCAGATCAACTTCGAGATGGGCTTCATCGCCGGTCTCAAGGCGTTCACCGCCGCCGTGCTCGGCGGCATCGGCAACATCTACGGCGCCATGCTCGGCGGCGTCGTCCTGGGCGTCGTCGAGGCCCTGGCCATCAAGTACATCCAGGACATCCCCGGGATGGACCAGCTCGGCGGCGGTGCCTGGAAGGACGTATGGGCCTTCACCCTGCTCATCGTCGTCCTGCTGGTCAGGCCACAGGGTCTGCTCGGCGAACGCGTAGCGGACCGGGCGTGAGGGAGTGAACCGATGACCACCGACAAGACCCAGCCCACCGCCGTGCGCAAGGCCGAGACCGGCGCACCCGCCCCGCGCACCACCCTGCTCCGGGCCCTCACCGCGGCCGGCGGCGCCGCCGCCGTCGTCTCCACCTTCCTGGCCTGGACCTGGACCGCCGAATTCCCCGGCGATCTGACCGTCTACGGCTACCCCGGCGGACTCCAGCTCCTCACCCTCGTCCTCGGCATCGCCACGGGCGTCTTCGCACTGGCCGCCCTCGACCTCAAGGGCCTGCGCTGGCTCACCCCCAGCGGCTCCACCCAGGCCCTGCGGATGCTGGCCCTCGGCACCTTCGCCGTCACCTGGTTCACCGTCATCGCCATCGCGGTGGATCTGGACGGCCTGGTCAACCTGGAGCCCGGCGGCTGGATAGCCGCCGTGGTGACGGCCGTGCCCGTGGCCACCACCTTCCTGCTCCCGGACGACAGCCGCCCGCTGTGCCGCCCCGAGAAGCTGCCCTCCTGGGCCGAGATCCTGATCATCGCGGCGGTCTTCGCCGTCGGCCTCTACGTGGTCAACTACGGCATCCAGACCGACAACGACCACCCCGAGCCGTTCCTCGGCTACCTCATCGCCGTCGGATTCGCCGCCGTCGCCCTGGTCAAGGCCGGGCTCATCAGCCGGATCAGCGAGCTCACCAGCTCCTACCGATCCGTCACCCTGGTGGCGGCGCTGATCACCGCGATCGTCTTCCCGTTCTTCCAGGACAAGTCCAGCTTCACCGAACTGGGCGTCAACATCGCCATCTTCGCGACCGTCGCCCTCGGCCTGAACATCGTCGTCGGCCTCGCGGGCCTGCTGGACCTCGGATACGTCGCCTTCCTCGGCGTCGGCGCCTACACCGCCGCCCTGGTCTCCGGCTCCACCGCCTCGACCATCGACGTCAGGTTCCCGTTCTGGGCCGCCGTGATCACCGGCGGTGTGGTCTCCCTGATCTTCGGCGTGGTCATCGGCGCCCCGACCCTGCGGCTGCGCGGCGACTACCTCGCCATCGTGACCCTCGGCTTCGGAGAGATCTTCCGTCTCGCCATGCTGAACCTCGACGGCACCTCCGGCCCCTCCGTCACCAACGGCCCCGACGGCATCCCCAACATCCCCCCGCTGGAGATCTTCGGGTTCAACTTCAACGACGACCACAGCGTCGGCGGAGTCACCCTCGACTCCAACGGCAACTACTACCTGCTGATGCTGCTGGTCACCGTGGTCGTCGTGCTGATCTTCAGCCGGGCGGGCAACTCCCGTATCGGCCGCGCCTGGGTCGCCATCCGCGAGGACGAGACCGCCGCCACCGCCATGGGCATCAACGGATTCCGGGTCAAGCTCATCGCCTTCGCGCTCGGCGCCACCCTGGCCGGGGTCGCCGGTGCCGTATGGGCCCACTTCCAGTCCACGGTCGTGCCCGAGCAGTACGTCTTCGCCGGACCCGTCCCGCCCAACTCCACCTTCCTGGTGGCCGCCGTCATCCTCGGCGGCATGGGCACCATCGGCGGCCCGCTGCTCGGCGCCACCCTGCTCTATCTGATCCCCAAGAAGCTGGAGTTCCTCCAGGACTACCAGCTCCTCGCCTTCGGTATCGCGCTCATCCTGCTGATGCGCTTCCGCCCCGAGGGGATCGTCCCCAACCGGCGGCAGCAGCTCGAGTACCACGAGACCGGCCAGCTCGACGTCCCCGGCGCCACCGGACTCAAGGACAGTGCCGTCGGCGTCACCAAGGCGGAGGCATGACAGCGATGACCACCACCACGACCTCCCCCGTGCTCACCGCCACCGGCGTCACCATGCGCTTCGGCGGGCTCACGGCCGTCCAAGCGGTCGACCTCGACGTCCACCCCGGCGAGATCGTCGGCCTCATCGGGCCCAACGGCGCGGGCAAGACCACCTTCTTCAACTGCCTCACCGGTCTCTACGTCCCCACCGAGGGCAGCGTCGCCTACCGGGGCACCGTACTGCCGCCCAAGCCCCACCTCGTCACCCAGGCGGGCATCGCGCGCACCTTCCAGAACATCCGGCTCTTCGCCAATATGACCGTCCTGGAGAACGTGCTCGTCGGCCGCCACACCCGCACCAAGGAGGGCCTGTGGTCGGCCCTGCTGCGCGGCCCCGGCTTCAAGCGCGCCGAGGCCGCCTCCAAGGACCGTGCCATGGAACTCCTGGAGTTCACCGGCCTCGCCGACAAGGCCGACCACCTCTCCCGCAACCTCCCCTACGGCGAGCAGCGCAAGCTGGAGATCGCCCGCGCCCTCGCCAGCGACCCCGGGCTGCTGCTGCTCGACGAACCCACCGCCGGAATGAACCCCCAGGAGACCCGCGCCACCGAGGAACTGGTCTTCGCCATCCGGGACCTGGGCACCGCCGTGCTCGTCATCGAGCACGACATGCGCTTCATCTTCAACCTCTGCGACCGGGTCGCCGTGCTCGTCCAGGGCCAGAAGCTCGTCGAGGGCACCTCGGAGGTCGTCCAGAGCGATGAGCGCGTCGTCGCCGCCTACCTCGGCACCCCCTTCGAGGGCGCGCCCGGCGCGGAGGAGGCCGCCGAGGTCGAGGCCGCGGAGGCCGGGGCCACGACCGGAGCCACGGGCGGGGCCACGCAGGACGAGGCCCAGCGGGGCACCACAGCACGTACGGAGGACGGACAGTGACCGCACTGCTCGAGGTCGAGGACCTACGGGTCGCCTACGGCAAGATCGAGGCTGTCAAGGGCATCTCGTTCAGCGTCGAGGCCGGACAGGTCGTCACCCTCATCGGTACCAACGGCGCGGGCAAGACGACCACGCTGCGCACCCTGTCCGGCCTGCTCGAGCCGCTCGGCGGGGAGATCCGCTTCGACGGCAAGCCGCTGCGGGGCGTCCCCGCGCACAAGATCGTCGCCCTGGGGCTGGCCCACTCGCCCGAGGGGCGGCATATCTTCCCGAGGCTGTCGATCGCCGAGAACCTCCAGCTCGGAGCGTTTCTCCGGAAGGACGCGGACGGCATAGCCGCCGACATCCAAAAGGCGTACGACCTCTTCCCCATCCTCGGCGAGCGCCGCAACCAGGCGGCGGGCACCCTCTCCGGCGGTGAGCAGCAGATGCTCGCGATGGGCCGCGCCCTGATGTCCCGCCCCAAGCTGCTGATGCTCGACGAGCCCTCGATGGGCCTCTCGCCGATCATGATGCAGAAGATCATGCAGACCATCGCCGAGCTCAAATCCCAGGGCACGACGATACTGCTGGTCGAGCAGAACGCCCAGGCGGCGCTGTCACTGGCCGACCAGGGCCATGTGATGGAGATCGGCAAGATCGTGCTGTCGGGGACGGGCGAGACGCTGCTGCATGACGAGTCGGTGCGGAAGGCGTACCTCGGCGAGGACTGAGGGCCAGGGGCTTGGCCGCACCGGAAGCGGTGCGGCCAAGCCCTTTGTCCGTCTGCGGCTCAGGCCGTTCCGGCCACGTGGTACATCGCGTAGAGAATGGTCGGCAAAACGCCGATCAGCGTCCCGAGGGCGATGATCACCGCGGGGAGACGTCGCGTCGCCCGCAGCACCCTGGCCACGTAGCCGACGAGGGCAAAGAAGGCCAGGATCACTACGACCCCGGCCAACAGCCACGCTAAGGAATCCGGATACACCGCTGCACTCTCCTTCGACTGTGCCTAGTCCAGGTCAACTCCCCGCGCACGACAAGAAAGACCCCATGCGGGCCTTGGTAGGAGGCCCGGATCACTTCACGAACGCACGGCGAGTCAGAAATGAAGGTAGCCGAAGTAGCCTGAGTTGGGCCAGAGTTACCAGGAAAACACAGCAAGGCAGGGCTCCCGGGCTACCACCCCCGGAAGGCCCTGCCTGATTGCACGCTGGACTAGGCATGCCGCAAGCGCGCTGGTCTACCAGAGTGCCCGCATCATGTGGACGATTGATGAACGTCTTGATACGGCAGCACCCTCCGCGCTCTCCCTTGATCTCCCTCTGATTCCGCTCTGCTCTCGCTCTACAGTCACTTAACGCCTACTAAGTGTACTGCTAGGCTGGCTTTCATCAATCGCCGATCGTGGGAGGGGTGAAGGCGATTTCCCTCCAGTTCGGACTCCTGGGCCCCGTTGAGGCGAGTCGTAACGGCGAGCACGTCACCTTGGGTCCTCCCCAACGGCGAGCGGTTCTCGCCATCCTGCTTCTCTCAGCACGACAAGCCGTCACGATCGCCGCTTTGCGGGAGCGCATCTGGCCAGGCCCGCCTCCGGCATCCGCCACGCAGGCCCTGCATGTGCACATCCACCATCTGCGGCAGCTGCTGGGTCAGTTCACCGACGGAACGAACGGCGCCGCACCTCGCCTGGCGACCCATCCGGGCCACATCCCGGAACAGGTGAGCTACGTTCTGCACACCGCCCCGGACTCCGTCGACGTCACCGGCTTCCAACGTCTGCTGGAGGACGGCGAGACGGCCCACACCGAGGGCGACACCCACACCGCTCTCACCCACTACGACACCGCACTGAGGCTGTGGCGAGGCCAGCCGTTGGCCGAGCTCCAACCCTCCGCCTATGTTCTGAGCACCCGGCAGGGCCTCGCGGACATCCACCTGGATCTCAGCAAGCGGCGAGCGGCCGCCCTGTTGGAGCTGGGTGCCACCGCCCGGGCCACAGCCGATCTCCAAAACCTGCGTACCCAGCACCCAGGTGACGAGAGCATCGTCGTCCTACTGGCCCGCGCCCTGTGCGCGACCGGGTCGGAATCCCGCGCCCTCCGGCTCGTGACCGATGAACTCGACCGCTGGGACCGCGAATACGGTCTACGGCCCCTCTCTCTCCTGGATCAGCGGGACAGCATCGTCCACGGCAGCCGTTCCAAGGGGACCTCATGAGGACAGAGGCACACCTGCTCGGCCCCGTCCAACTCGTCGTGGATGGTATCGACGTCACCCCGCCATCAGTGCGCGCCCGCACCTTCCTCACATCGCTCCTGCTGCGGTGCGGGCAGACCGTCCCCATCGAAACGCTCAGCGAAGAGCTCTGGGGCGGTTCCCCGCCTGCCACGGCGCGGGCTCAAGTGCACACCTACGCCAGCCGACTACGGAGTCGAATCGACCAGGCGGGCGGGCCGGGCGCCGGGCGCCGTCTGGTGGCGACACACTCCGTCGGCTACACCTTGTTGGCGAACCCACAGCACCTGGACCTGACCCGGTTCACCCGACTTCTCGACGACGCCAGAAGCCGGTTCGACGAGGGCCTTGACGAACGCGCACACGAACTGCTGAGCGCAGCGAACGAATTGTGGCGTGGCCCCGCCCTCACGGGCATCGCCGCCACCCCCCGACTCGCGGCCCAGGCACGACGCTTCGAAAATCTGCGCCTGGAGGCGCTGTCTCTGCGCATCGACACCGAGTTGCGTCTCGGTCGTCACACCCGGGCGATCGCCGAGCTGCGCGCACTCGCCGAAGAACATCCGGATTACGAGCCGTTCCGCGCCCAGCTCGCCCGAGCGCTGCACGAGCGCAGCCGCGCCGCTGAAGCCCCGGACACCTTCCGGCAGGTGTTTCGCTCTCCCGCGGGCAACCCACGGGACACGCCCTACCCGCCGGCGCCGCCCCCCACAGAGACGCAGCGAACTCCGACGAGCCCATCGCCGCGCCCCCTCGCTCACCCGGCCACCGGCCAGGAAACGCCTCACGAACCGGGACCCCTTCGCTTCACCGTGCTCGGGCCGGTCCGGGCCATTCGAGGCGAGGAGCAGCTCAACACCGGCTCACCGCAGCAGCGGGCAATGCTCGCCACGCTGCTGCTACGCGGCGGACAGACGGTGACCGCGCCGGAACTGATCGACGCCGTGTGGGGCGATGACCCGCCCGAGGTAGCCATCGCCGCGCTGAGAACGTACGCCTCGCGGCTACGAAAGGCTCTGGGAGCCGACTCGGATGTACTGGTCAGCGAATCCGGCGGATACGCGATCCGCACCGCACCAGGCGCACTCGATGTCGATGTAGCCGAACAGCTGGCCGCCCAGGCAGAGAAGGCGGGGCAGTCCGGCGACCGAGTCCGGGCACGAGAGCTGATCAACAAGGCGCTCAGCCTGTGGAACGGCGAGGCGCTGGCCGGACTGCCCGGTCCGTACGCGGAGACACAGCGCTCGCGTCTCGCGGAATGGCAGCTCTCACTGATCGAAACGCGCCTCGACCATGACCTGGAGCTCGGCCTCCACACCGAGGCGGTCTCCGAGCTCACGGCGCTGACCGCCGCACACCCGCTGCGCGAGCGTTTGCGTGAACTACTCATGCTGGCGCTCTACCGCAGCGGCCGACAGGCCGAGGCATTGGCCGTCTACGCCGACACCCGGAGGCTGCTGGCCGAGGAACTCGGCGTGGACCCGTTGCCGGAACTCAGCGATTTGCAGCAGCGCATCCTTGAGGCGGACAAGACGTTACTTCCCTCCGGCACGCCGGAAAGCGACCGAGCCGACCCGGCACCCCCGCCACCGGTCCCCCTCCAACTCCCGGCCGACACACCGGACTTCACCGGCAGCACCACATTCGTCCATGAGCTGAGCGAGCAACTGGCCACCCCCAACGGACGCGCCACCGCCGTATGGGCCATCCACGGGATCGCCGGAATCGGCAAAACGGCACTGGCCGTCCACGTAGCGCACGCCGCGCGTCACCTCTTCCCCGACGGACAGCTCTATGTCGACCTTCAGGGCTCGACGCCGACCGCCGCCGCCCCAGGAGCCGTCCTGGGCTCCTTCCTCCGCGCCCTCGGCACCCCGGACCACAGCATCCCCGACGGCGTCGAGGAACGCGCCGCCCTCTATCGCTCCAAACTCGGCGGCCGCCGCGTGCTCACCCTCCTGGACAATGCCCGCGACGCTGCCCAGGTACGGCCGCTGCTGCCCGGGATCGAGGGTTGCGTCACTCTGGTCACCAGCCGCACCCGCATGATCGACCTAGCGGGCGCCCATCTCGTCGACCTCGATGTGATGAGCCCCGAGGAAGCGCTGGCACTCTTCACTCGCATCGTAGGCGTCGAGCGGGTCGAGGCGGAGCGCGACGCCGCCATGGACGTGGTGGCGGCCTGCGGCTTCCTCCCCCTCGCCGTCCGTATCGCCGCCTCCCGGCTCGTGGCACGCCGCACCTGGACCGTATCCACCCTGGCGCGCCGGCTCGGCGACGAACGACGGCGGCTGGACGAACTACGGGCGGGCGACCTGGCGGTCAAGGCCACCTTCGAGATGGGCTACGGTCAGCTCGAAGCGCAGCAGGCCCGGGCGTTCCGGCTGCTGGGGCTGGCGGACGGCCCGGACATCTCGCTCACGGCGGCCGCTGCCGTCCTCGACATGGATGTTTCTGACGCCGAGGACCAACTCGAATCCCTCGTCGATACCTCGCTGCTGGATTCCGTAGTACCCGGTCGCTACCGCTACCAGGACCTCGTACGCCTCTTCGCCCGAGCCTGCGCCGAGCGTGATGAGCGACCAGCGGACCGGGACGCGGCCGTGAGCCGCCTACTCGACTTCTATCTCGCCACGACGGCAGGTGTGTACGCACGGGAACGACCCGGCGACCGGCTGATCAAGCACCTCGCGCCCACCAGCCACCCAGGCCTCGCCTTCTCGGACGACGACGCCGCACTCGACTGGCTCTTCAGCGAGGGCGACTGCTTGTTGGCATGCGCCGCTCAGGCCGGCTCCGGCGCGACGCTGCGCCGCGCGACCGACCTGCTTCTGATCGCGTCCGACCTCGCCGAGTCCGGATCCCACACCCACCGGTACGCGGCCCTGGCCGCAAGACTCAGCGCGACCGCCCGGACCAGCGGAGACCCGCAGGCCGAAAGCCGCGCACGGAGCGCCCTGGCCCGCGCCCTCAGCCTGCGCGGACAGCACCAGGAGGCCGACGAACAGGCGCGGCAGGCCATGGACATCGGCCGCGCGGTGGAGGACCCGGCCGTTATCGGCCGCCTCCCGAATCTGCGCGGTGTGACCGCGATCCTTCTGAAACGGTTCGACGAGGCGGAGGCCCACCTCCTCGAGGCCATAGACGCCTTCCGCGCCGACCAGGACCGACCCGGTGAGGCTGCGGCACTGTGCAACCTGTCCCGGGTACACATCGAGCTGGGTCGCACCATGAATGCGATCGACGTAGCCCAGCAAGGCGTCAGGATCTACGAGAGCCTGGGGCTCGGCTTGCGCCTCGCAAACGGAAAGTACGCGCTCGGCCAGGCACTGATCTCGGCCGGGCGGGGTCCGGAAGCGTTGGAAGCCCTCACCGACGCGGGCAGCCTCTTCCACGAGAGCCGTCAGCGTCTGTGGGAGGGAATGACCCACTACCGGCTGGCGGAGGTGCAGCTCGCACTTCACCATCCGGCAGAGGCCGCCGCACATGCCGAGCAGGCCCTCGCCCTGGGCGCAATCGGCGGCGAATGGCGCCGTGCCATCATCCTCACCTTGCTGGGCAAGGCACTGATGGAACTCGGAGAACGCGATCGCGCCGATGCCTGCTGGCGCAAGGCGCTCTCCATCCACGAACGACTGGGAGAAGCCGAAGGCGACGACGTACGCGTACTCCTCGCCCAGGCTTCCCAACCGGTCCGCGCTACTCCTCCTTGGCGGCCTTCTTCTCCGCCGCGTCCTCGATGACGGCCTCCGCCACCTGCTGCATCGACAGCCGGCGGTCCATCGAGGTCTTCTGGATCCAGCGGAAGGCGGCGGGCTCGGTCAGCCCGTACTGGGTCTGGAGGACGCTCTTGGCCCGGTCGACCAGCTTGCGGGTCTCCAGCCGCTGGGAGAGGTCGGCGACCTCCTGCTCCAGGGTTTTCAGCTCGGTGAAGCGGGAGACGGCCATCTCGATGGCCGGGACCACATCGCTCTTGCTGAACGGCTTCACGAGATACGCCATCGCCCCGGCGTCCCGGGCCCGTTCGACCAGTTCGCGCTGGGAGAAGGCGGTCAGCATCAGCACGGGGGCGATGCGGTCGGCCGCGATGCGCTCGGCGGCGGAGATGCCGTCGAGCACCGGCATCTTCACATCGAGGATGACGAGGTCGGGGTGGTGCTCCTGGGCGAGCGCGACAGCCGTCTCCCCGTCGCCCGCCTCGCCGACGACGGAGTACCCCTCCTCCTCGAGCATCTCCTTCAGGTCGAGGCGGATGAGGGCCTCGTCCTCGGCGATGACGACGCGGGTGGTGTGCGGCGGAATGTGCGACTGCTCGTCGACGGGCTCGGTGGCGCTCACGGGGCTCCTCGTTCCTGGCAGGTGCTGCACCTTGAGCCTACCTGCGAGACGAGATCGGCTCGCACACGGTAAGCTGTCCGCGCTGAAACTCCTCGCCGGGTTGGTGGAACGGTATACACGGAGGTCTCAAACACCTCTGCCCGAGAGGGCTTGCGGGTTCGAATCCCGCACCCGGTACTCACAATCGTGAAGCGGAAGCTCACGTTCGCGTGGCACGGCCCGAATTCACCACAAGGCCGCACCCACGAATGCGACGCTCAGATCATGAGCGATTACAGTCCGTCGATTCGATACGACGCTGTGATGTTGATGCGACAAGGCTTTGCCAATCGTGACGTGGCCGAGCTTCTCGGAGTCCCACGAGGCACCGTTGGCTGGTGGCGGCATCAGGACCGAAAACGACGGGGCGAGCCCTTTGTACAGCCGACGGACTGCCCTAAATGCACCAACAGGGCATTCGACCAGCCAGCGTATGCGTACCTGCTGGGCCTCTACCTCGGCGATGGCCATATCGTCTCCAAGCCCAAGCAGCACCATCTGTCCATCTTCTGTGCCGACGCCTGGCCCGGTCTGATCGACGAG
Organism: Streptomyces sp. NEAU-174; assembly: GCF_052665095.1. Taxonomy (NCBI): domain Bacteria; kingdom Bacillati; phylum Actinomycetota; class Actinomycetes; order Kitasatosporales; family Streptomycetaceae; genus Streptomyces; species Streptomyces sp. NEAU-174. Next base: position 79,408 of record NZ_JBQTCE010000005.1, read on the forward strand.
GCCGAGACCGCCATGCGCAAGGTGATGCCCCTGCCCAGCGTGCAGCGGCGGCAGAAGAACGGCTGCGCCGAGGTGAAGTCGTACACCAAGCACTGGACGTGTATGTTCCCGCAACATGGGCCGGGGAAGAAGCATGACCGCGTCATAGCGCTGGAGCTGTGGCAGCAGTCGATCGTGGACGCTCACCCATGGGAGTTCGTCCGCGGACTATTCCACTCCGACGGCTGCCGCATCACCAACTGGACCACGCGCATCGTCGCCGGGGAGCGGAAACGCTACGAATACCCTCGCTACCTCTTCACCAACAAGTCCGACGACATCCGCAAGCTCTGCTCCGACACCCTCACCAAGGTCGGCGTTGAGTGGACGACACTCGCGCGCGGCAGCGATCCGTTCAACATCTCCGTCGCCCGCCGGGCTTCCGTCGCCCTCATGGACAAGCACGTCGGGCCGAAGTACTGAACCAGTACTTCGGCCCCAAGGTAGCGAGGCTCGGTTACCTCAGGTCGTCCGCGCCGATGTGGTGGACGCGGACCAGATTGGTGGAGCCGGAGACACCGGGCGGGGAACCTGCGGTGATGATGACCAGGTCGCCCTTCTTGCAGCGGCCGAGGCGCAGCAATTCCTCGTCCACCTGGGCCACCATCTCGTCCGTGGAATCGACCATCGGGCCCAGGAAGGTCTCCACGCCCCAGGTCAGATTGAGCTGGGAGCGGGTGCCCGGCTCCGGGGTGAAGGCCAGCAGCGGAATCGGGGAGCGGTAGCGGGAGAGGCGGCGCACGGTGTCGCCGGACTGGGTGAAGGCGACGAGGAACTTCGCGCCGAGGAAGTCGCCCATCTCGGCCGCCGCGCGGGCCACCGCGCCGCCCTGGGTGCGGGGCTTGCTGCGCTCGGTGAGCGGGGGCAGGCCCTTGGCGAGGATGTCCTCCTCGGCGGCGGCGACGATGCGGCCCATCGTCTTGACCGTGACGATCGGGTACTTGCCGACGCTGGTCTCGCCCGAGAGCATCACCGCGTCCGTGCCGTCGATGACCGCGTTGGCGACGTCGGACGCCTCGGCCCGGGTGGGGCGGGAGTTCTCGATCATCGAGTCGAGCATCTGGGTGGCGACGATCACCGGCTTGGCGTTCCGCCTGGCCAGCTTGATCGCGCGCTTCTGGACGATCGGCACCTGCTCCAGCGGCATCTCCACGCCGAGGTCGCCACGGGCGACCATGATGCCGTCGAAGGCGTCGACGATCCCCTCGAGGTTCTCCACCGCCTGCGGCTTCTCGATCTTGGCGATGACCGGAAGCCGGCGGTCCTCCTCGTCCATCACCCGGTGGACGTCCACGACGTCGTTGCCGTTGCGGACGAAGGAGAGGGCGATGACATCGGCGCCGATGCGCAGGGCCCAGCGCAGGTCCTCGATGTCCTTCTTGGACAGCGCGGGGACGGAGACGGCCACTCCGGGGAGGTTGAGCCCCTTGTGGTCGGAGATCATGCCGCCCTCGATGGCGATGGTGTGCACCCGGGGGCCGTCGATGTCGACGACCTCGAGGGTGACCCGGCCGTCGTCCACGAGGATGCGCTCACCCTTGCTGACGTCGCCGGCCAGCCCCTCGTAGGTGGTACCGCAGCGGAACCGGTCGCCCTCGATGGGCTCGACGGTGATGATGAACTCATCCCCGCGTTCAAGGAGTACCGGCCCTTCACGGAAACGGCCGAGCCGAATCTTCGGACCTTGAAGGTCGGCGAGGATGCCGACGCTGCGGCCGGTTTCCAGCGAGGCTTTGCGCACTCGCCGATAACGCTCCTCGTGCTCGGCATAGGTGCCGTGGCTGAGGTTGAAGCGGGCCACGTCCATTCCGGCCTCGATGAGTGCCTTGATCTGCTCGTACGAGTCGGTGGCGGGTCCCAAAGTACAGACGATTTTTGCTCGGCGCATGATGCCGAGCCTATGACTTACTCGCGAGTAAAGAACCGGGAACCTCACACTCCTCCATGGCCTTTGGATGGCAGGTTATTGACAACTAATGAAACGTGCAGTGGGCCGCTCCGATGAGCGTTTCGGAGGGTGGTTACGGGGCTCCGGAGGAGGGGTTTCAGAGCTCGGGCGGGGTCATGGTGAAGCGCGCGTTGACGTGCGCGTACACCGTCTGGCGCTGCGGTTCCAGGTCGAGCGCGGCCACGGCGTCCCGGTCGGCGGGGCCGCCGTAGCCGGATCGGGCGCGCGGGGCGGCGACCGCCACGGGCTGGAACGGGCCCTCCTCCGCCTCCAGGTCGGCGAGCTCGATGAGCGCCACCAGCCGGGCGCCGAGCGCCCCGGCGTACTCCCGGGCCCGCTGCACCGCCTCGCGCACCGCCTGCTGCCGGGCCCGGCCGTACGCAGGCGAGTCGGGGCGCAGCCCCCACCAGGGGCCGTCGACGCGGGTGAGCTCGAGGTCGGCGAGGCGGGTGGTGAGCTCGCCCAGGGCGGTGAAGTCGGTCAGGGCCGCGGTCAGGTGCACCCGGCCGTGATAGGCCCGTACGCGCTCATGGCGGCTCTTGGGGTTGATCTCGGGGGTGACCGAGAAGGCGCCGGTCTCCAGCTTCTCGACCGCCTCGCCGTAGGACTTCACCAGCTCCAGGACCTGGTTGTTGCGGCGGGTGAGGTCCTCCAGCGCGGCGCGCCGGTCGGCGCCGCGGGCGCTGACGGTGATGGTGAGCCGGGCGATCTCGGGGTCGACCTCCAGGGTCGCCTCGCCGCGGACGGCGACGCGCGGGGTCTCGGGGGTGCCGTACGGCACATGGGCGACGGGCGGCGGCGGGCCGGGCTCGGCGGACTGGGGCGGCGGCCCGGGCTGGGCAGGCTGGGGCGGCGGGCCGGGCCGGTCGGGCTGGGGCGACTGGTTCATGGCGGCTCCCGGTCAGGTGTGCGAGGGCTGGTGCGAAGCGGTGCGGTTGGGCCAGAATCTACGCGCGTTGTGCCCAATTCGCAGGTATCTCAGGGGAGATCAGCATGCCGCTCAACCGTCGGAAGTTCCTCGGCCGCACCGCGGCGACCAGTGCGGGGGCCGCCCTCGCCTCCGCCGCGGCCGCCGTCCCGGCGGAGGCGCGGGGCCACGGGCGGCGGCCCCGGCGGCGGTACGCCTTCACCGTGATGGGCACGACGGATCTGCACGGCAACGTCTTCAACTGGGACTACTTCACCGACGCCGAGTTCGACGACGCGGCGCACAACGATGTGGGCCTGGCGAAGATCTCCACGCTGGTCGACCAGGTCCGTGCGGAGAAGGGGCGCCGCAATACGCTGCTGATCGACGCGGGCGACACCATCCAGGGCACCCAGCTGTCGTACTACTACGCCAGGGTGGACCCGATCACCGGGGAGGGCGGCCCGGTGCATCCCATGGCGCAGGCGATGAACGCGATCGGCTATGACGCGGCGGCGCTGGGCAACCATGAGTTCAACTACGGCATCCCGGTGCTGCGGAAGTTCGAGGAGCAGTGCGACTTCCCGCTGCTCGGGGCGAACGCGCTGGACGCGAAGACGCTGCGGCCCGCCTTCCCGCCGTACTGGATGACGCGGCTGCGCACCCCGTGCGGACGGGATGTGAAGGTGGCGGTGCTGGGGCTGACCAACCCGGGCATCGCGATCTGGGACAAGGTCAATGTGCAGGGGAAGATGACCTTCCCGGGCTTGGAGGAGCAGGCCGCGAAGTGGGTGCCGCGGCTGCGGTCGATGGGCGCGGACGTGGTGATCGTCTCGGCGCATTCGGGGACCAGTGGCACCTCCAGCTATGGCGACCAGGTGCCGTATGTGGAGAACGCGGCGGCGCTGGTGGCCGAGAAGGTGGCGGGGATCGACGCGATCCTGGTGGGCCACGCGCATGTGGAGATCCCCGAGTCACGGGTGGTCAACAAGGAGACCGGGCGCGAGGTCGTGCTGTCGGAACCGCTCAAGTGGGGTCAGCGGCTCACCCTCTTCGACTTCGAGCTGGAGTGGGAGCGGGGCCGCTGGCAGGTGGCGTCGGTGTCGGCGAAGGTGCTGAACTCCAACACGGCCGGGGAGGACCCGCGGATCGTGCGGCTGCTCGACGCCGAGCACAAGAAGGTCGTCGGCTATGTGAACCAGGTCATCGGCACCTGCTCGGCGGCGATGACGGCCACCGAGGCGCCCTACAAGGACGCGCCGATCGTCGACTTCATCAACCATGTGCAGGCGGAGACGGTGAAGGCGGCGCTGGCGGGGACGGAGTACGCGGACCTGCCGGTGCTCTCGCAGGCGTCCTGCTTCTCCCGTACGGCGGCGATCCCGGCCGGGGAGGTCACGATCCGGCAGGTGGCGGGGCTGTATCCGTTCGAGAACACCCTGGAGGCGCGGGTGCTGACGGGCGCCCAGCTCAAGGACTATCTGGAGTTCTCGGCGCGCTACTACGTACAGACTCCGGCGGGCGGCGATGTGGATCCCGCGAAGCTGACGAACGCCTCGGACATCCCGGACTACAACTACGACGCGGTCGGCGGCCTCACCTACGAGATCGACATCGCGAAGGCGCCGGGCTCGCGGATCGCGAAGCTCGGCTTCGACGGCAAGCCGGTGGACGAGGAGGCGCGGTTCGTGCTGGCGGTCAACAACTACCGGGCGAGCGGGGGCGGCAACTTCCCGCATGTGGCCGCCGCGAAGCAGGTGTGGGCCAATTCGGAGGAGATCCGGAACACGATCATCGCCTGGGTGCAGGCGAAGGGGACGATCGATGTGTCGCGGTTCGGGTCGGTGGACTGGAAGCTGACCCGCGACGGCGTTCCGGTGTTCTAGGGCGGGTTCGGGGGGTGCCGCCGCGCGCACGCCGTTCCGGCGGGCCGCCGCACCGGAACGGCGTGAGCCGACGGCGGTACGGCGGCCACCCGGTCGGGGACGCGGCGGTCACCCGGTCGGCGACACGGCGGTCACCCAGCCGTGATGACGAGCTTGCCGCCCTTGGTCATGCCGCGTTCGAACTCCGTGAGCGCCGCGATCGCCTGGGTGAGCGGCACCGTGCGGGCGATCGGCAGCCGCAGTGTTCCCTGCCCGGCGGCTCGCGCGACCTCCTCGAGGTCCTCCGTGACGGCCTGGGCGATCAACACCTTGAAGGGCCCCGGCAGGGCACTTCTCGCGAACTTCGCGGGGGTGGGGGTGATGTCGATGATGCGGCCGCCGGGCTTCAGCAACGTCTGCGCCGCCTTGACCGGGAGCGTGCCCGCCGTGTCGAGGACGATGTCGAATCGCCCGCTGAGCGCCGTCGGGTCGAAGTCGAACTCGACGATCGGGGCGACGCCGAGGTCGCGCGCGTCATGCGTGGCGGTGGCGCGGCAGCTGCCTCCCACCGAGGCGCCGTGCGCCGAGGCCATCTGGACGGCGGCCCGTCCCACTCCGCCGAGGCAGCCGTGGACGAAGACGGCTTGCCCGGGCTGCGGCTTCCCCAGGTCGGCCAGGGCCTGAAAGGCGGTGATCCCGACCGTCGGGATCGCGGCGGCGTCCTCGAAGGAGAGCTCCGCCGGCTTCTTCACGACCCCCTTCGCCTCGACGACGACCAGCTCGGCGAAGGCTCCCGCCGTCTTGAGCGGCGCCCCGCCGAGCACTTCGTCGCCGACGCCGAGCCGGGTGACGCCGTCGCCGACCGCTTCGACGACGCCCGCGAAGTCGTGGCCCAGCCCGCGCGGGAAGCGCCGGCCGGTCAGCATCTTCATGGCGCCGCTGCGGATCTTCCAGTCCATCGGGTTGGCCGCCGCCGCCCGCACCCGGACCAGCACCTCGCCGGGGCCGGGCGGTGCCGGCTCGAAGTCCTCGAGCCGCAAGACCTCGGGCCCGCCGTACTGGTGGTACTGGATGCGCTTCGCCGTTGTCATTCGGGGCCTCCACCGCCGGTGATGTCATTAGGTGACATCACCCTAGCACGCCGATGTCACCTGATGACATCACCGACGGCAACACGGTGTCATCAGGTGACATCACGTAAACTCGCCGCATGGGACGGTGGGAACCTGGAGCCGGTAACCGGCTGCGCGATGCCGCGCTGGCGCTGTATCTGGAGCGTGGCTTCGAGCAGACCATGGTGGCCGATATCGCCGAACGCGCCGGTGTCACCGCCCGCACCTTCTTCCGGCACTTCGCCGACAAGCGCGAGGTTCTCTTCGACGGGTCGTCCGAACTGGAGGAGAGGTCGGTGGCCGCCCTGGAGGCGGCGCCGGCCACGGCGTCGGCGCTGGATGCCGTCGCGGCCGCGCTCGACGCGGTGGCCGGGGTGATCGGCGGCGACCGTGAGTTCGCGCGGACGCGGCAGACGGTGATCATGGCCAACGCCGAGCTCCGCGAACGTGAATTGATCAAGCTCGCGTCCATGTCGGCCGTCCTGGCCGACCGGCTGCGACGGCGGGGTATCGGCGACACCGAGGCCAGTCTGGCCACCGAGACCGGCATCGCCGTGTTCCGCGTCGCCTATGAACGATGGATCAACACCACCGAGGACCACGACTTGCGCGACGTCATCCGCGAGACGCTGGACCAACTGCGGGCACTGACCGCCGTCGGCTGAGGTTCGCTTCCCCCAGTCCGGGCGCGCCCGGCCCGGGCGCGGTCAGGTGCGCGTCGGGGTGAGGGCGGTGCGCTGGTCGGGGAGGTGCGGGTGGCCGGCCACCGTGCCGCACCGCCCCGACGGCTGAAGGCCGAACGCGGTGAACGCGGTGCGGGACGGCAGCCGGTAAGCGGGTTCCGCGAGCAGCGAGTTGAGGATGACGGCGGAGCGCCAGGCGGCGAGGCCGAGGTCGGGGGCGCCGACGCCATGGGTGTGGCGCTCGGCGTTCTGGACGTACACCGAGCCCTTGATCATGGGGTCGAGGACCAGACGGTGGTCGGCGTCGACCCGGGGGCGCTCGGAGGCGTCCCGGCGGACGTAGGGGTCGAGGGCGGCGAGCAGGGTGTCGACGCGGCGCTCGCGGTAGCCGGTGGCGAGCACGACGGCCTCGGTGGTGTGGCGGGCCCGGGTGCCCTGTTCGGCGTGTTCCAGGTGGAGTTCGAGCTGGGCGGCGGCGATACGGCCGGCGGTGCGGACGGTGACACCGGGGGTGAGGACGGCGCCGGGCCAGCCGTCGGAGTGCAGGGCCCGGCGGTAGAGCTCATGGTGGATCGCGTCGAGCGTCTCGTGCGCGATGCCCTTGTAGAGCTGCCACTGACGGGGCAGCAGCTGGTCGCGTACCGGCTCGGGCAGGGTGTGGAAGTAGCGGGTGTAGTCGGGGCTGAACTGCTCCAGGCCGAGCTTGCCGTACTCCATGGGCGCGAAGGCGGGGGTACGGGCCATCCAGTGGAGCCCTTCGGCGCCGAGCGGACGGTTGCGCAGCAGGTCGAGGAAGACCTCGGCGCCGGACTGGCCGGAGCCGATGATGGTGACGTGGCCGGTGGCCAGGAGCCGCTCGCGGTGTTCGAGGTAGTCCGAGGAGTGGAGGACGGGGACGTTGGGGGCGTCGGCGAGCGGGCGCAGGGGTTCGGGGACGTACGGCTCGGTGCCGACGCCGAGGACGAGGTTGCGGGCGTATACGCGGCCGAGGGCCCTGCCCTCCGCATCGGTTCCGGCCGCACTGGACGCGGGGGCGTCGGCGGCTGGGCCGAGCCGGGTGAGGTCGATTTCGAACAGCTCGTACTCGTGGTCCCAGCGGACGGCGTCGACGCGGTGGTCGAAGTGGAGTCCGGGGAGCCGTTCGCTGACCCAGCGGCAGTAGGCGTCGTACTCGGCGCGCTCGATGTGGAAGCGCTCGGCGACGTAGAAGGGGAACAGCCGCTCATGGGCCTTGAGGTACTGGAGGAAGGTCCAGGGGCTGCCGGGGTCGGCGAGGGTCACCAGGTCGGCGAGGAAGGGGACTTGGATGGTCGCGCCGTCGATGAGGAGGCCGGGGTGCCAGTGGAAGGCGGGCCGCTGCTCGTAGAAGGCGGTGCGCAGGGCGGGGACGCCATGGGCGAGGGCGGCGAGCGAGAGGTTGAACGGGCCGATGCCGATACCGGCCAGGTCCACGGGCCGGTCGGCGGCGGAAGCGGGCTCGGCGGCGGGGTTGGGGGGTTGTGCGGTGCTCATGGGGTGGTGTTGCCTTCCACGAGTGCGAGCAGCCCGCGCAGATCGCCGGGCTGGAGGTGCGGGTTGAGAACGGTGGCCTTGAGCCACAGCCCCTCGGGCGTGGCGGCGCGGCCGAGGACGGCCGCCCCGTGGTGGAGCAGGCGGCGGCGCAGCGCGGCCACGGTGGCGGGCGGTGCCCCGGCGGGGCGGAAGAGGACGGTGCTGATGGTGGGGCGGGCGTAGAGCTCGAGCCCCGGGCGGGCCTCGATGAGGTCCGCGAGGTGCTGGGCGGCCGCGCAGACGTGGTCCACGAGCTCGCCGAGGCCGCGCCGGCCCAGCGCCCGCAGCGTGACGGCGATCTTGAAGATGTCGGGGCGGCGGGTGGTGCGGAGCGAGCGGCCGAGCAGATCGGGCAGGCCCGCCTCGGTGTCGTCGTCGGCGTTGAGGTAGTCGGCGTGGTGGGCCAGCGCGGCGAGCGCGCTGCCGTCGGGCACGGCGAGGAGACCGGCGGCCACCGGCTGCCAGCCGAGTTTGTGCAGGTCGAGGGCGACGGTACGGGCGCGGTCAAGGCCGTGGAGCCGCTTGTGGAGGGTGTCGCTGAAAAGGAGGGGCGCGCCATAGGCGGCGTCGATGTGGAGGGTGGCGGCGTGGTGGTCGCAGACGTCGGCGATCTCGGGGAGCGGGTCGATGGCCCCGGTGTCGGTGGTGCCGGCGGTGGCGACGACGAGGGTGGGGGCGTCGGACGGCCGGTCGAGGGCGGTGTGGAGCGCGACCGGGTCGAGGACGCCGCCGGGGGTGGGGAGGGTGAGGGGCTCGGGCAGCCCGAGGAGCCAGGCGGCGCGCCGGACGCTGTGGTGGCCGTTGGCGCCGCGGACGATACGGAGCGGGGCGCCCTGGGCGGCCTCGCGGGCCAGGAGCAGGCCGAGCTGGTTGGACTCGGTGCCGCCGGTGGTGACGAGGGCGTCGGGGTCGGTGCCGTGGGGGTGGACGAGTTCGGCCAGGGCGCGGCAGGTCAGCGCCTCCAGCGCACAGGCGGCGGGGGCCTGGTCCCAGGAGTCGAGGGAGGGGTTGAGCGCGGAGACGGCGAGGTCGGCGGCGGTGGCGACGGCCAGCGGCGGACAGTGCAGATGGGCGGTGCAGCGCGGGTCCGCGGGTTCGGCGGCGCCATGGGCGAGGGCGCGGACGAGGCCGCGCAGCGCGTGGTGGGGCCCCTCCCCCTCGTCGGGGATGAGCGGCCGGGCCGCATCGCGTATCCGCCGGGCCACCGCGGCCGGTCCCCCGGCCGGGAGGGGCCCACCGCGGTCGGCGGCGCCGTGGGCGAGGGCGTCGAGGACGGTGTCCACCATCGGGCGGAGCACGCCCGGTCCGCTCTGGCCCCCGGCGAGGAGGCGGGCGGTTCCGGATGCGGGCACGGGCATGGGTGTGCCCCTAGGGGGTGTCTGGGCGGCGGTCAGGGCTGCCTAAATTACTTCGCGCACCAGGGGTCCGATCCGGGGTCGGGCCCAAGTGCACCCGTACGTGGTAACGGCCCGGCCCCGCGGATTGATCGGCGGGCCGGGCCACCCGGGCTCGCCGCCTCGTCCGGCCCGGTTGGCTACTCGATGTGCCCCGTCCCGGGGTCCACCTCGCCGAGGAAGTCCCGTGCGGACTCCTCCAGTTCCCGCTCGCTCAGGGAGTCGGCTCCGTGCACGTGGGTGGTGAAGCCGTATCCCGGGTTCGGCCCGGTCAGCCAGGTGACGTCGTACGTCCCGGGCTCGCCGGGGCGCTCGGCGACGTCGAACCCCTCCCCGTCGACCGTCAGTGTCCGCCGGCGCGTTCCTCGATCCATGCCCGCCAGTCTGCCCCGTTCCGGGGCCGGGATGAGATCGGCAGCGCGTCATGCTGCGTCTGTTTCACGAGAATCGGACCGAAGGGGGGCACCGCGCGGCAGGGGCGGCGGGGCGGTCGGGCGCCCCGCCGTCCCCCGTCGAACGCGGGGTCACCCGCCCTGCTTCTCCCGTACCCGCAGGGCGCGCCGCAGGTCGTCGATCTGGTCGGCGAGGCGGCGGCGGAGGGCGGGTACGGCGTCGGGGGAGGCGAGGCACTCCTCGCCCAGGCGCAGGGTTTCGGCGTCCACGGTGCTCGGGAAGCCGAAGCGGGCGACGGTGTCGGCGATGGCGGCGCCGCGGCGGGCGCCGAGCGCGACGGCGGCCGGGAAGTAGCGCGGCACATAGTCGGCGAGGACGTCGTGGTGCTCGGGCTGCCAGAAGCCCGCGACGGTCGCGGTGACCAGGTAGTTGGAGAGCTCGTCCCCCTGGCCGTCGGACCCCTGGGCGTCGGCGCTCCGGCCGTCGGCGTCCCGGCCGTCCTCCCCGCCGCCGAAGATCGCCTGCCAGGCGGCCTCCTTCGCGGCGGCGTCCGGCAGGGCGGCCCGGCAGCGGGCGGCGCCCTCCTGGCCGGTGGCGCTGGAGTCGCGGGCGCGTTCGGCGTCGATGTCGGCGGGGCCGACGGCGCCGAGGACGGCGAGGCGGCCGAGGATCTGCCAGCGCAGCTCGGGGTCGAGGGCGGGGCCGCCGGGGACGGTGTCGCCGTCGAGCCAGTCGCTGAGCTCGGCGGGGGCGGTGGCGCTGCCGATGAACGTACGGACGGCGGCGAGCCGCAGCCCGTCCCCGGAGCCGTCCTCGGTGCGGCGGAGCAGATCGCGGCAGGTGGCGCTGATGGTGGCCAGCGCGGCGGAGCGCCGGTCCGCGGGGAGGTAGTGGTCGGCGATCTGGGTGCGGGCGAAGGCGAGGACGCCCTGGACGATCGCTATGTCGGTCTCGTGCGGCAGATGGGCGCGGGCCGCCTCGAGGTAGTCGGTGGCCGGGAGGTCGCCGTCGCGCACCATGTCGCGGGCGGCGTTCCAGATCACAGCGCGGCTGACGGCGTCGGGGAGGCCGGACAGCGAGCGGTGGACGGCCTTCCAGGATGCGGGGTCGAGCCGGATCTTGGTGTAGGTGAGGTCGCCGTCGTTCAGCAGCAGCAGATCGGGGCGGGGCCCGGTGAAGGAGAGGCTGAGGCCGGACTCCGCGCCGTCCAGCTCGGCCTCGACGCGCTCGCGCAGGACCAGCTGGTGCGGGGCGGCGGGCGCGTGGTCGTACAGGCCGATGGCGATGCGGTGCGGGCGCCGGGTGGGGGCGTCCCCGTCCGGGCCGCCGCCCTCGTGGCGGATCTCGGCGCTCCAGCGGTCCCCGTTGGCGGTGACGACGGGGGCGAGGGTGTCGACGCCGGTGGTGCGCAGCCAGCGGTCGGCCCAGGCGTGGACGTCGCGGCCGGAGGAGCGGGCGAGGGAGTCGATGAAGTCGGCGAGGGTGGCGTTGCCGAAGCGGTGCCGGGTGAAGTGGTCGTTGATGCCGTCGAGGAAGGTCTTCTCGCCGAGCCAGGTGACGAGCTGGCGCAGCGCGGAGGCGCCCTTGGCGTAGGAGATGCCGTCGAAGTTGAGGCGCGCGGCGGAGGTGTCGGGGACCAGCTCGGGCGCGGGCGCGACCGGGTGGGTGGAGGGGCGCTGGTCGGCGTCGTAGCCCCAGTTCTTGCGGCGGACCCCGAAGTCGGCCCAGGTGTCGGTGTAACGGGTGGTCTCGGTGAGGATCTGGTAGCCCATGTACTCGGCGAAGGACTCGTTCAGCCAGATGTCGTCCCACCACTTCATGGTGACGAGGTCGCCGAACCACATATGGGCCATCTCATGGGCGATGACCATGGCGCGGGTCTGGCGCTCGGCGTCGGTGACGGCGGAGCGGAAGACGAATTCGTCGCGGAAGGTGACCAGGCCCGGGTTCTCCATGGCGCCCGAGTTGAACTCGGGGACGAACGCCTGGTCGTAGGAGTCGAAGGGGTACGGCTCCTCGAAGATCTCGTGGTAGCGGTCGAAGCAGCGCCGGGTGATGTCGAAGAGCTCGTCGGCGTCGGCCTCGAGGTAGGGCGCGAGGGAGCGGCGGACATGCAGCCCGAAGGGGAGTCCGGCGTGCTCGGTGCGCACCGAGTGGTACGGGCCGGCGGCCAGGGCCATCAGATAGGTGCTGATGGGCGGGGTGGGCGCGAGCTGCCAGCGGCCCTCCTCGGGGGCGCCGACGCGGGTCGCGATGCCGTTGCCGAGGACGGTCCACTCGGGCGGGGCGGTGACGCGGACGTCGAAGACGGCCTTGAGGTCGGGCTGGTCGAACGCGGTGAAGACGTCGTTCGCGTCCGACATGCAGCACATGGTGTAGAGGTACGTCTCACCGTCGGCCGGGTCGGTGAAGCGGTGCATGCCCTCGCCGGTGTGGGAGTAGCGCATGTCGGTCTCGACGCGCAGCTCGTGCTCGCCCTCGCCGAGCCCGGTGAGCGGGAGCCGGCCGCCCGCGAGCGCCTCGGCGGTCTCGCCGGTGAGGTCCAGCTCCCGGCCGTCAAGCACGGCGCGGTGCAGGGCGGCCGGCTGGAGCTCGGCGAAGGTGTCCGCGCCCGCCTGGCGCGCGCTGAAGCGGATGGTCGTGGTGGAGCCGAAGAGCTCCTCCCCGCGGGTGAGGTCGAGGTCGATGGTGTAGCGGTGGACCTCGATCAGGCGGGCTCGGTGCTGCGCTTCCTCGCGCGTCAGTACGGACATGGGGACATGCTGCCCTACGTGCGGCGGGCCGCACACGGGTGGGAAGTGGTTGCCCGGGGCGGACGGCCGCCCGCGCGCACTACCGGGGTGCGCCCTCGGGCCCCTTGGGGCCGTTGGGGCCGTTGGGGCCGTTGGGGCCGTTGTCGGAGCGCGCGATGGTCTCGTGGTGCCGGATGACCTCGGCGATGACGAAGTTGAGCAGCTTCTCGGCGAAGCCGGGGTCGAGCTTGGCGCTCTCGGCGAGCTGCCGCAGCCGGGTGATCTGGCGCGCCTCGCGGGCCGGGTCGGCCGGGGGGAGCCGGTGGGCGGCCTTGAGGTGGCCGACCTGCTGGGTGCATTTGAAGCGCTCGGCGAGCATATGGACCACGGCCGCGTCGATGTTGTCGATGCTGTCGCGCAACCGGGTCAGCTCGTCGAGGACGGACGGGTCGATCCCCTCGGGGTCGCCCGGCGTCGCCGGCTGCTCGGCGGTGTGGTCGCTCATGCTGTGCGTCATGCTTCCCGAGAGTACTTTTCCCCGGGGTCCGGTTCCGCTCGGGGGCGCTCGGGGGGCGCTTCGGCCCGCGTCGGCCGCGGGTCCCCGGACCGCCCCGACCCCTGTGGGGGGTTCGGGTCCGGCCCACGGGGGGCGCGGAAGGGGGCGGGGCGGTCGTGGTGGGGCGCCGCTCCCGGATACGGCGTCTCCACCGTGGAGGAGGCGCCTGGGCGGGGAGAGGTTCCACTCCCGGCCCGACTTTCGCGGTGCCCCGCCTGCGGCGGGCTGCTCCCCTCCCCGCCCCTTCCCGAAACTGGGGCTCCGCCCCAGACCCCAATCCGGGGCTCCGCCCCGGGCCCGCGTTGGGGCTCTGCCCCCGGGCCCCGAACCGGGGCTCCACCCCAAACCCCGAACCGGGGCTCCACCCCCAACCCCGAGCCGGGACTCCGCCCCAGGCCCCAAGCCAGGGCTCCGCCCAAACCCCCGACCGGGCTCCACCCCAGACCCCGGACCGGGGCTCCACCCCAAACCCCCGAGCGGGCTCCACCCAAAACCCCGAACCAGGACTCCGCCCCAAACCCCAACCCCAGACCCGAACCGGGGCTCCGAAGCCAGACCCCGCACCGGGGCTTCGCCCCTTCCCGCGGCAGCGATATGCGGCTCAGGCGCATGGCGGGGCTCGGCGTCGGGCTCCGGGGTCCAGGGGCGGAGCCCCTGCCACGCGGCGGAGCCGCACATGCATGCTGCGGGAAGGGGCGGGGAGGGGAAAGCACCGCTGTACGGCTCCGGCACCCCGTAGGGTCCCCACATGATCGCGACACTTCAGTGCACCGTCATCGACTGTCCCGACCCCGCCGCGCTGGCCGCCTTCTACGGCGAGATCCTGGGCTGGCGGGTGGACGACAGCGATCCCGAGTGGGCGACGCTGACGGCCGCGGACGGCCGTCAGCTGGCCTTCCAGCTGGCGCCGGACCACCGGCCGCCGCGCTGGCCGGATCCGGCCCACCCGCAGCAGGTCCATCTGGACTTCGACGTGGCGACGCTCGCGGACGCGGAGCGGGCGCAGCGGGAGCTGATCGGGCTCGGGGCGACGTTTCTGCACGACAGCGGCGGGGAGCGTGCGGGGTTCCGGGTCTTCAACGATCCGGCCGGGCACCCGTTCTGCATCTGCTACGGACAGATGGAACCGAGCTGACCGGGGCCGGCCAGATGGCCGCGCCCCGGTCAGTTCCCGTCGAAGGCGATGCTGAGGAGGGGTCAGCCGCCGAGCTGGGTCGCGCCCGCCTTGATGTCCTTGGCGAAGGTGCTCACCTCGGTGTAGACGCCGGGCTTACCGGGCCGTGCGCAGCCCTCGCCCCAGCTGACGATGCCGACCTGGATCCACTGGCCGCTGTCGTCCTTGCGGAACATCGGGCCGCCGGAGTCGCCCTGGCAGGTGTCCACGCCGCCCTCGGCCATCTTCCCGGCGCAGATCTCCTCGCCGGTGACGAGCTCGTCGTAGGCGGACTTGCAGGTGGCGTCGTCGACGAACGGCACGCTGGCCTTCAGCAGGTAGCGCTGCTGGCCGCCGCCCTCACGGGCGGCGCCCCAGCCGGCCACGGTGAAGTCGCCCTTGTTGTACGCCGTGGTCTCGGCGATCTTCAGGGTGGGCTGGTTGATCGGCTTGGCGAGCTTGATGAGCGCCCAGTCCTTGCCGGTGCCGTTGTAGCCCGGGGCCTGGAGCACCCGGGTGGACTTGACCTTGATGGCGCTCGAGCTCTGGAGGTCCACGACGCCCGCGGTGGCCGTGATGGAGGTGTTGGCGCCGGAGCCGTCCACGCAGTGGGCGGCGGTGAGCACGATGTCCTGGGTGTAGAGGGCGCCGCCACAGCCCATGGACAGCCGGACCATGAAGGGGAATTCGCCCTGCGCGGCGCGGGTGCCGCCGACCACGGAGGGGCTCGGCTCGGGGCCGGTGGGCTGGGCGCTGGCGCTGCCCGGGGTGAGGCTGAAGGCGGCGAGGGCGACCGCGCCGAGGGCCGAGGCTCTCTTGATGTGCTTCAGCGTGTTCCGCAACGGACTGTCCTTTCGTGGGGGGTTCGGGGCGCATGTCAGGCTCATGCCAACCACAAAAATCCGGAAACCTCTCCGAAATCCCGTGGATGAGCCGGTAAAACGCCCTGTGATTATGTGGACCGGGCCAACGGGGTGACAAGGGTCGGTTTCCAGCCAGCGCGGCCTACCCACAGCCCCGCCGGACGACCGTAAGGTTGACGTGAGACAGGGCGCACGGCTGGCGACGGGCACGGGGTGACGGCGTGGCGGCACCGGGCAGCGACATCGAGCACGGCTTTCCCCACCTGGACACCGTCCGGGCCGCGATCACCGCGCTCTACCACCGCCTGTCCCGCGACACGGTGGACACCTTCGGGGTCAGCGTGCTCCCCGGCGATGTGGCCTTCGCCGACCAGGACGACCTCTACCTGGGCGTACAGCGGGTGGCCCGGGTCATGGTGCAGCATCTGCGGCTGCCGGACGCCCGGATGATCGTGAGCTTCCGGGAGATGCGGCACGCCGGAAACGTGGAGCTGGCCGCGGGTCCGGAGTACTTCATCGAGCTCAACTCCCGCTTCAAGACCCACCGTCGGGACATCGGCGCGGCGCTGGCCCATGAGGTCACCCATGTGTATCTGCACCGCCTGGACCTGTCGTTCCCCGGCACACGCGACAACGAAATCCTCACCGACACCACCGCCGCCTATCTCGGCACGGGCTGGTTGCTGCTCGACGCCTACCGCCAGGACTCGGTTTCCAGCCAGAAACTGGGCTATCTGACACCGGAGGAGTTCGGCTACGTCCTGGCCATGCGGGCGCTGCTGTTCGGCGAGGACCCCTCCCCCTGGTTCACCTCTCCGCAGGCGTACGAGGCGTACACCAAGGGGCTGGAGCTGGCCCGCCGCGAGCAGGCGCGGCCGCCGCTCACCGCCGCCGGCTGGACCGGCCGCCGCCGCTACGCCAAGGACCGCCGGGCGGCCCAGTCCGGCCACCCCTCCCCCACCGGAGGGGACTACGGCTTCGACGCCGGCCCTCCGCTGAGCGTCTCCTTCCCCTGCCCGACCTGCCGTCAGCGCATCCGGGTCCCGGTGCGCGGCCGGCTGCGGGCCCGCTGCGGGCTGTGCCGGACGGTGCTGGAGTGCGACACATGACACCGGGCCGGGCCGTGGCCGTTCGGCCTTGGAGTGCGCTCGACGTCGTACGCTCGCCTGCATGAGCCCCTCCATCGCCACCAACACCCAAGTCGGCCTCGACGAGCTGCTGGAGTTCGTACGCCCGCGCCACCGTGCGCTGCTGATGACCCGCCGGACGGATGGCTCGCCCCAGGCATCCCCGCTGACCTGCGGAGTCGATGACTCCGGCCGGATCGTCATGTCCACCTACCCCGAGCGCGCCAAGGTGCGCAACGCCAAGCGCGACCCCGCCGTGAGCCTCGTCGTGCTGTCCGACGAGTGGAACGGCCCGTGGGTGCAGATCGACGGCACCGCCGAGGTGATCGACACCCCGGAGTCCGTCGAGCCGCTGGTCGAGTACTACCGCAATATCGCGGGCGAGCACCCGGACTGGGACGAGTACCGCGAGGCCATGCGCAAGCAGGGCAAGTCGCTGATCCGGGTCACCCCCGAGCGCTGGGGCCCGGTGGCCACGGGCGGCTTCCCGGCCAGGCTGGTGGAGAACGAGGGCTGACGGCGCCCGGCGGCGTTCAGCACTTCCCGGCGCGCCCGTAGAGGGCGATCCGCATCCCGGTGACGTCCCTGATGGCGCACCGGTGGAAGTGTTCCGCGAGCACCTCCCGTTTCACCCGCTCCTGAGGAGTGCCGTCCAGCGGCTGGCCGGGCGGGTCGTTCACCGTGACGATCCGCCCGGCCGTCAGCATCCGGGCCCTGATCAGCGGTGCCGGCAGCTCGATGCCGTGCAGGGTGCCCGAGGGGATCGCGTGCCGGGCCAGCGCCAGCTCCCGCAGGCCCCGGAAGTCCTCCGGTCTTGACATGATCGGCTCCCGGCGCCGGGCGGGCAGGAAGAGCACCCCGTCGCCGGGCCGGCCCAGCTCCCGTACGGCGCGCGCGGCCGCGAGGGGGTCGTCGAGCCGGCTCTGCGGGGTGCGCAGCTGGAGGGAGTACGGCAGCAGGGCCGCCACGGCGGCCACCGCCAGCCCTCCGGCCAGCGCCCGTGGGGCGGCGACGGTGCGCGACAGCGCCTCCAGCCGGGCCCCGATCAGCAGCGCGAGACCGACGTAGGCGTAGAGCACATACCGGTCGACGTAGAGCGGATGGAGATACGACACCGCCAGCAGCGCGGCCGGTGGCAGGATCAGCAGCGCGAGCGCGAGGTCGCGCAGCGGCACGGGCCCGTGCGCGGGCAGCGGTCCCCGGGCGCAGCCGAGACCCACCAGGGCGAGCGCGCCGAAGCCGAGCAGCTCGGGCATGCCCGGCGGGGAGATCCAGCCGACCAGCGCGGCCTGCTGCTGACTGACGATCACCAGCGGCGCCAGCACCACCGCCACCACGGAGGCCGCCCGCCCCCACGCCCAGCCGGAGCGCCCGCCCACCCGCGCCCGGTACAGCGCGACGCCGTGCGCGGCGACGGCCAGGATGGCGAACTCGTGCAGCAGACAGGCCAGCGAGGCGACCGCGGCGTATCCGGCCCAGGTGCGCCTGCGGGGCCGGGCCACCGCGCTCAGCAGCAGATGGGTGGCCGCGACGACGGCGGCGCAGACCAGGGCGTACGACCGCCCCTCCTGTGCGTACCGCTGCACCGCCGGAGCCAGCGGGAAGACCAGCCCGGCGGCGAGTCCGGCGCGGGGCCCCGCGAGCCGCCGCCCGAGCAGTCCGACACCGGCCGCCGCGGCGGCCATGGCCAGCACCGAGGGGAGCCGGAGGGCGACGAGACCGCCGTCCCAGAGGGCGAACACACCGTGCATGAACAGGTAGTACAGGCCGTGCACCACATCGGCGTCGCCGAGCAGGCGCAGGATCTCACCGACGCTCCGGTGGGCGACCTGATACGTCGTCGACTCGTCCCGCCACATGCTGTTCTCGCGGCGGATCCCCCACAGCCCGAGCGCCAGCGCCAGCCCGGCCGGGACGAGCGCCGGAACGAGCCCGGCGGCGCGCCCGGTGCGACGGATCGCCGGGGCCGGGGGCGCCGGGCGGGCGCGCGGGGCGGCCCGGGCGGTGTCGAGGGCAGGCGAGACGGCCATGGGAGGGGGAACTCCGATCGGAGCGGAAGGTGATGCCGTGGATGCCATGGATGCCGTGGCGGGGTCAGGGACGCGGGTCAGGCCCGTCTGCGGCCGATCCACCACACGCAGAGGACGGCGGGCACGACGGCCGCGGCCAGGCAGATCCCGGTCTGCATCCACTGCATGGGCCAGTAGTGGCTCGCCGGGTGCAGCTCCTCGTACCACCTGTTGGCGCCGAGCCGGGCGAAGCAGCGGTCCCAGGCGTCCGAACTGCCGGCGGACGAGCAGCGCTCCCAGGAGATCTTCTCCCCGGCCCGGGTCAGATAGCCGTTGCCCATGCCACGCCACGCGCCGAAGTAGACCTCGGGGGGAACCTCCGCGGAGAGCTTGGAGGCGATCGTCCGCGGTGTCATCAGATGGGGGCGCAGGGCGTCCAGCCCGTACTGGACACCGGCGGTGGCCCCCAGGGTGACCGCCATGGCGGGCAGGGTGCGCCGCAGCAGCAGCCCGGCCGCCGCGCCGAGGAGGAAGGACAGCGGGGCGAGCGCGACCGCCGCCGGGCCGGTCGCGTCGAACGGTACGGCGGTGCCCCAGGCGATGTCCTGGAACGAGCCCCGGGCCGCGCGCCACCACCAGGTGTAGAGGGCCGCGAGGACCGCGGTGCCGGCCGTGACGGCGACGAGCGGAACCGCGAGTTTGGCGATGAGCCAGCGGGTCCTGCCGACGGACTGGGTCCACGCCAGCTGGTGGGTGCCCGTCTCCAGCTCCCGGGCGAACAGCGGCGCGCCGATGAAGACGCCGATCACCACGGGCAGCGCGATGAGCAGCCGTCCGGTGTTGAGCAGCGGTGTGCGGTAGGCGTCGATGTTGTGCGCCCGCCCGTAGCCGACCATCTCGAGGCGCTGCCAGACGATGTACGCGGCGATCGCCACGACCACCGCCAGGCCCGCCCACAGGGCGGCCCGGTGCTGGCGCGCCACCAGCCACACCAGTCCTCGGGGGCGGAGCCGTGCGCCGGGTGCCCGGAGCCGGATGCCGATCGAGCTCATGCCCCCACCTCCGTAACGGTCGCGCGCGCCTCGGCCGTGAACATCGGCGGGGCGTCGGGGGCGCCCAGATAGCCGAGCAGGACGTCTTCGAGGGAGGGTTCGGTGACGATCCAGCCGTCCCCGGCCGGGGTGCCCTCCGGGCGTATCAGCGCGGTGAGCTGACGGCCCGTCGTACGGGTCTCGACCACGGTGTGGCGGGCGAGCGCCCCCGGTGTTCCGCCGCCGGTCGCGCTCGGGCCGGTGACCAGGCGGTGAGCGGCTTGGATGGCGTCCGCCTCGCCCGCCAGGCGAATCCGGCCGCCGCCCATCAGCAGCAGGTAGTCGCAGACGCCGTCGAGTTCGGCGAGCACATGGGTGGAGATGACCACGCCGGTGCCGCGCTCGGCGGCCTCGGCCATCAGGGCGCCCATCATCCGGCGGCGGCGCAGCGGGTCCTGATCGGCCATCGGCTCGTCCAGGAGCAGCAGATCGGCGCGCTTGCCGAGGGCGAGGGCGAGGGCCACACAGGTGCGCTGGCCGCCGGAGAGCGAGCCGACGCGGGCGGACAGCGGCACCTCGGCCTCGGCCACCACCCGTTCGGCGGTCTTCTGGTCCCAGCGGGGGTTGAGCTCCCGGCCCAGGCGCAGGGTGTCGGCCACGGAGAAGCGCGGGTAGAGCGGCTTGTCCTGGGCGACGAAGGCGATGCGCTCGCGGGTGCCGGGGTCGGCGGCGGGCCGTCCGAAGACCCGCAGGGTGCCGGTGGCCGGGGTCAGCAGCCCGGCGGCGAGGGACAGCAGGGTGCTCTTGCCGGAGCCGTTGGGGCCCACCAGGGCGCAGATCCGTCCGGCGGGCAGCCGGAAGGCGACGTCTCTGAGGGCCCAGCCGCTTCGGTACTTCTTGCCCAGCCCGGACGCCTCCAGGGCACCGGACGCCTCGATCTCGTCGGTCACTCGTTCTCCTCGTGTCCACGCTCGCCGGGGGCGGCGGTCTCGCCGAAGCGCTCGTCGAGGACCGAGGCCACCAGCGCCGTCACGTCCTCGCGGCCGAGCCCGGCGGCGCGGGCCCGGTCGGCCCAGTCGGCGAGCTCCGCGCGCAGCGGGGAGTCCGCAGCGGCGCCGGGCCGGGCCAGTGACCGGCGGACGAAGGTGCCAAGCCCCGGCCGGGGCTCGACCAGCCCTTCGCGCTCCAGCTCGCGGTACGCCTTCAGGACGGTGTTGGGGTTGATGGCGGTGGCCGCGACGACCTCCTTGGCCGTGGGCAGCCGGTCCCCGGGCGCCAGCAGTCCGAGGCGGAGCGCCTGTTTGGTCTGCTGGACGATCTGTAGATAGGTGGCGATGCCACTGCGCCGGTCGATGCGGTACTCGACCATCCGCCTCCACCACCCTTTCACTAATCAGTTAGTGGAATGATGGTGGAGTGCGCCCGAGGGAATGTCAACCTGCCTGGTCAGCCGGTCCGGTCAGCCGACCCGGTCAGCCGGCCCGGGAGAACACCGGCCGAAACGCCACGCGGCGCCTTCCCCCGGTCGGGAGGGGGAAGGCGCCGCGCGGCCGGTCCCGTACGCCGTTGTACGGGCGGAGATCCGGGAAGGCCGGGTCAGACCATGAGGGCCCGGTCGGTGGGGCGGATCGGGGCGGGCAGCTCGCTGGCCCCGGCCAGATAGCGGTCCACCCCGCGCGCCGCTGAGCGGCCCTCGGCGATGGCCCAGACGATCAGCGACTGGCCGCGGCCCGCGTCACCGGCCACGAAGACACCCGGCACATTGGTGGCGAAGTCGGCATCGCGCGCGATGTTGCCGCGCTCGTCCAGCTCCAGGCCGAACTGCTCGACCAGGCCGTTCTGCTGGTCGGTGCCGGTGAAGCCCATGGCGAGGGTGACCAGCTGGGCCGGGATCCTCCGCTCGGTGCCCGGCTTCTGCTCCAGCTTGCCGTCCTTGAACTCCACCTCGATCAGGTGCAGCCACTGGACGTTGCCGTCCTCGTCGCCCTCGAAGTGGGTGGTGGAGACGGAGTAGATCCGCTCGCCGCCCTCCTCGTGGGCCGAGGTGACCTTGTAGAGCATGGGGAAGGTCGGCCAGGGCTGGTTGGGGCTCCGCTCCTCGCCCGGCTTGGGCATGATCTCGAGCTGGGTGACGGAGGCGGCGCCCTGCCGGTGGGCGGTGCCGACGCAGTCCGCGCCGGTGTCGCCACCGCCGATGACCACGACGTGCTTGCCCTCGGCGGTGATGGGGGACGTGGTGAGGTCGCCCTCCTGCACCTTGTTGGCGAGCGGCAGGTACTCCATCGCGAAGTGGATGCCGTTCAGCTCCCGGCCCGGGACCGGCAGATCGCGCGAGGTGGTGGCGCCGGCCGCGATGACCACGGCGTCGTACCGCTTGCGCAGCTTGGCGGCGTCGATGTCACGGCCGATCTCGGTCTCGGTGCGGAACTTGGTGCCCTCCGCGCGCATCTGCTCGATACGGCGGTTGATGTGCCGCTTCTCCATCTTGAACTCGGGGATGCCGTAGCGCAGCAGCCCGCCGATGCGGTCGGCCCGCTCATAGACGGCGACCGTGTGACCGGCCCGGGTCAGCTGCTGGGCGGCGGCCAGACCGGCCGGGCCCGAGCCGATGACGGCGACGGTCTTGCCGCTGAGCCGCTCGGGCGGCTGCGGGGTGACGTCACCGGAGTCCCACGCCTTGTCGATGATGGTGACCTCGACGTTCTTGATGGTCACCGCCGGCTGGTTGATGCCGAGCACACAGGCCGACTCGCACGGGGCGGGGCACAGCCGCCCGGTGAACTCCGGGAAGTTGTTGGTCGCATGCAGCCGCTCGCTGGCCTCGCGCCAGTCCTCCCGGTAGGCGTAGTCGTTCCACTCGGGGATGAGGTTTCCGAGCGGACAGCCGTTGTGGCAGAACGGGATGCCGCAGTCCATGCACCGGCCGGCCTGCTTGCTGATGATCGGCAGCAGCGAGCCGGGGACGTAGACCTCGTTCCAGTCCTTGACGCGCTCCTCCACCGGACGGGTCTCGGCGACCTCGCGGTCAGTGCTCAGGAAGCCCTTGGGGTCAGCCATTGATCGCCGCCTCCATCATCTTCTCGTGGGTCTCGGACTCGGAGAGCCCGGCACGCTCGGCGGCGTCCTTGGCGGCGAGCACGGCCTGGTACGTAGCGGGGATGATCTTGCTGAAGCGGGTGACGGCGGTCTCCCAGTCGTCGAGCAGCGCGCCCGCGACGGTGGAGCCGGTCTCCTCGTGGTGGCGGCGCACCGCGTCGTGCAGCCACCGCTGGTCGGTGTCGTCCAGCGCGCCGAGGGCATCCCGCAGATCGACGTTGACGTTGTCCGGGTCGAGGTCGATCACATACGCGATACCGCCGGACATCCCGGCCGCGAAGTTACGGCCGGTGGGGCCGAGGACGACCGCGTGACCGCCGGTCATGTACTCACAGCCGTGGTCGCCCACGCCCTCGGAGACGACCGTGGCGCCGGAGTTGCGGACGCAGAACCGCTCGCCGACCCGGCCGCGCAGGAACATCTCGCCGCCGGTCGCGCCGTACGCGAGGGTGTTGCCCGCGATCGTCGAGTACTCGGCGAGGTGGTCCGCGCCCCGGTCCGGGCGGACGATCACGCGGCCGCCGGACAGGCCCTTGCCCACGTAGTCGTTGGCGTCGCCCTCGAGCCGCAGCGTGACACCGCGGGGCAGGAACGCGCCGAAGGACTGACCGGCCGAGCCGGTGAAGGTGATGTCGATGGTGTCCTCGGGCAGGCCCTCGCCACCGAACGTACGGGTCACCTCGTGGCCGAGCATGGTGCCGACGGTCCGGTTGATGTTGCGGATCGCGACCTGGGCCCGGACCGGCTCGGCGGCCTCGGCGCTCTCGGCGTTCAGCGCGTCGGCCGCCAGCTTGATCAGCTGGTTGTCGAGCGCCTTGGCCAGGCCGTGGTCCTGCTCGATCGCCTGGTGGCGGACGGCGCCCTCGGGCAGCTCGGGCACGTACAGCAGCGGGGCGAGGTCCAGGCCCTGCGCCTTCCAGTGCTGGACGGCGCGGGTGGTGTCCAGCAGCTCGGCGTGGCCGATGGCCTCGTCCAGGGAGCGGAAGCCCAGCTCGGCGAGGAGCTCGCGGACCTCCTCGGCGATGAACTCGAAGAAGTTCACCACGAACTCGGCCTTGCCGCTGTAGCGCTCGCGCAGCACCGGGTTCTGGGTGGCGATGCCGACCGGGCAGGTGTCCAGGTGGCAGACGCGCATCATCACGCAGCCGGAGACCACCAGCGGCGCGGTGGCGAAGCCGAACTCCTCGGCGCCGAGCAGCGCGGCGATCATCACGTCACGGCCGGTCTTCAGCTGGCCGTCGGTCTGCACCACGATGCGGTCGCGCAACCCGTTGAGCAGCAGCGTCTGCTGGGTCTCGGCGAGGCCGAGCTCCCAGGGGCCGCCCGCGTGCTTGAGCGAGGTGAGCGGCGAGGCGCCGGTGCCGCCGTCGTGGCCGGAGATCAGCACCACATCGGCGTGGGCCTTGGAGACGCCCGCGGCCACGGTGCCGACGCCGACCTCGGAGACCAGCTTGACGTGGATCCGGGCCCGCGGGTTGGCGTTCTTCAGGTCGTGGATCAGCTGGGCGAGATCCTCGATCGAGTAGATGTCGTGGTGCGGCGGCGGGGAGATCAGGCCGACGCCGGGGGTGGAGTGCCGGGTCTTGGCCACCCACGGGTAGACCTTGTGGCCGGGCAGCTGGCCGCCCTCACCGGGCTTGGCACCCTGCGCCATCTTGATCTGGATGTCATCGGAGTTGACCAGGTATTCGCTGGTCACGCCGAAGCGGCCGGAGGCCACCTGCTTGATCGAGGAGCGCCGGGCGGGGTCGTGCAGCCGGTCGGAGTCCTCGCCGCCCTCACCGGTGTTCGACTTGCCGCCGAGCTGGTTCATGGCGATGGCGAGGGTCTCGTGCGCCTCCTGGGAGATGGAGCCGTAACTCATGGCGCCGGTGGAGAACCGCTTGACGATCTCGCTGACCGGCTCGACCTCGTCGATCGGGATCGAGGGGCGCTCGCCCTTGAAGGAGAACAGACCGCGCAGCGTCATCAGCCGCTCGGACTGCTCGTTCACCCGCTCGGTGTACTTCTTGAAGATGTCGTAGCGGCGCGACCGGGTGGAGTGCTGGAGCCGGAAGACCGTCTCGGGGTCGAAGAGGTGCGGCTCGCCCTCGCGGCGCCACTGGTACTCGCCGCCGATGTCCAGCGCGCGGTGGGCGGAGGGGACGCCGGAGGCGGGGTACGCCTTGGCGTGGCGGGCGGCCACCTCCTTGGCGACGACGTCCAGGCCCGCGCCGCCGATCTTGGTGGCGGTGCCGTGGAAGTAGGTGTCCACGAAGGACTCGTCCAGGCCGACGGCCTCGAAGACCTGCGCGCCCCGGTAGGAGGCCACGGTCGAGATGCCCATCTTGGACATGACCTTCAGGACGCCCTTGCCGAGCGCCTTGATGAGGTTCTTGATCGCGGTCTCGGCCTCGATACCGGGCAGGAAGGTGCCGGCCCGGACCAGGTCCTCGACCGACTCCATCGCCAGGTACGGGTTGACGGCCGCGGCGCCGTAGCCGATCAGCAGCGCGACATGGTGCACCTCGCGGACGTCGCCCGCCTCGACCAGCAGCCCCACCTGGGTGCGCTGCTTGGTGCCGATGAGGTGGTGGTGGACCGCGGAGGTGAGCAGCAGCGAGGGGATCGGGGCGTGCTCGGCGTCCGAGTGGCGGTCGGAGAGCACGATCAGCCGGGCGCCGTCCTCGATGGCGCGGTCGGCCTCGGCGCAGATCTCGTCCAGCCGGGCGGCGAGCGCCTGACCGCCGCCACCGACCCGGTACAGGCCCGAGAGGTTCGCCGCCTTGAGGCCCGGCATGTCACCGTCGGCGTTGATGTGGATGAGCTTGGCCAGCTCATCGTTGTCGATCACCGGGAAGGGCAGGGCGACGCTGCGGCAGGAGGCCGCGGTCGGCTCCAGCAGATTGCCCTGCGGGCCCAGCGAGGAGATCAGCGAGGTGACCAGCTCCTCGCGGATCGCGTCCAGCGGCGGGTTGGTGACCTGCGCGAACAGCTGGGTGAAGTAGTCGAACAGCAGCCGCGGCCGCTCGGAGAGCGCGGCGATCGGCGAGTCGGTGCCCATCGAGCCGATCGGCTCGGCGCCGGCCTTGGCCATCGGCGCGAGCAGGACGCGCAGCTCCTCCTCGGTGTATCCGAAGGTCTGCTGACGGCGGGTGACCGAGGCGTGGGTGTGCACGATGTGCTCGCGCTCGGGAAGGTCGGCCAGGTCGATCAGACCGGCCTCCAGCCACTCGCCGTACGGCTCCTCGGCGGCCAGCTCGGCCTTGATCTCGTCGTCCTCGATGATGCGGTGCTCGGCGGTGTCCACCAGGAACATCCGGCCCGGCTGGAGCCGGCCCTTGCGGACCACCTTGGCCGGGTCGATGTCCAGGACGCCGACCTCGGAGGAGAGCACGACGAGGCCGTCGTCGGTGACCCAGTAGCGCCCGGGCCGCAGACCGTTGCGGTCCAGCACGGCGCCGACCTGGACGCCGTCGGTGAAGGTGACACAGGCCGGGCCGTCCCAGGGCTCCATCATCGTGGAGTGGTACTGGTAGAAGGCGCGCCGGGCCGGGTCCATGGAGGGGTGGTTCTCCCACGCCTCGGGGACCATCATCAGCACCGAGTGCGGCAGCGAGCGGCCGCCGAGGTGGAGCAGCTCCAGGACCTCGTCGAAGGTCGCCGAGTCGGAGGCGTCCGGGGTGCAGACGGGGAAGATCCGCTCCAGGCCCTGCTCCCCGAAGAGGTCGCTGACCAGCTGGGACTCCCGGGCCCGCATCCAGTTGCGGTTGCCCTGGACGGTGTTGATCTCACCGTTGTGGGCGACGAAGCGGTACGGGTGGGCCAGCTGCCAGCTCGGGAAGGTGTTGGTGGAGAACCGGGAGTGGACCAGCGCGACGGCCGTGGCGAAGCGGCGGTCGGAGAGGTCCGGGAAGAACGGCTCCAGCTGACCGGTGGTCAGCATGCCCTTGTAGACCAGGGTGCGCGCGGACAGCGAGGGGAAGTAGACCCCCGCCTCGCGCTCGGCGCGCTTGCGCAGCATGAACGCCTTGCGGTCCAGGGCCACGCCGGTGCTGGTGCCGTCGGCGACGAAGAGCTGACGGAAGGCGGGCATGGTGGCCCGGGCGCCGTTGCCCAGCAGCTCGGGGGCGACGGGCACCTCGCGCCAGCCGAGGACGGTCAGGCCCTCCTCGGCGGCGAGCCGCTCGATGTGCTCCGCTGCGGCCGCACCCTCGGTCTCACCCTCCGGGAGGAACGCGATACCCACCGCGTAGGCACCGGCCTCGGGCAGCTCGAAGCCGGTCACACTGGCCCGCAGGAAGGCGTCCGGAACCTGGACCAGGATGCCCGCGCCATCGCCGGAGTCGGGCTCGGAACCGGTGGCGCCGCGGTGCTCGAGGTTCCTCAGCACGGTGAGAGCCTGCTCCACGAGCTCATGGCTGGCCTCGCCGGTGAGGGTCGCCACGAAGCCGACGCCACAGGCGTCGTGCTCATTGCGCGGGTCGTACATCCCTTGGCGGGCAGGGTGGGATGCGGAACGCATCGGCTCTCCCGTCGTCGTCATGGCATTTTGCGTGTGCCGAGGGACGACGTTGGCCCTCCGCGAGAATTTCGTGCAGGTTACATGATGGGGCGAATCCCGGGAAGCGGAAATTCCGTTCCATCATGCGGACACCCCAGGATGGGGTGAGGGTGGGGCAGTACGGGCATTGGGGATGGGGCGACCGGCGTCGCCATGGCGCGGATCGGGCGACACTGCCCAAGCGCTTCGGGCTTATGCCCGCCCGTAAAAGGATCGAAACCGAGGAGTAACGGCGTGATGATCGCGGCTCGCCGTACGACTGTCATCCTACGGCCGTTCCGAAGAAAGCGCCCAGGGCATAGGTCACACCCGCCGCCGCGCCACCCAGCGCCAGCTGCCGCAGCCCGCTGTACCACCAGCTCCGGGCGGTCACCCGCGCCACCACCGCACCGCATCCGAAGAGCCCGATCAGCGCCAGCACCAGGGCCGGCCACAGCGCCGAGGCGCCCAGCAGATACGGCAGCACCGGCAGCAGCGCGCCCAGCGCGAAGGAGCCGAACGAGGAGACCGCCGCGACCAGCGGCGACGGCAGATCGTCCGGGTCCACGCCCAGCTCCTCGCGGGCGTGTATCTCCAGCGCCTGCTCGGGGTCGCGGGAGAGCTGCTCGGCCACCTCACGGGCCAGGGCCGGCTCCACCCCGCGCGACTCGTAGAGCGCGGCCAGCTCCTCCAGCTCGTCCACCGGGTGCTTGCGCAGCTCGCGCCGCTCCACCTCGAGCTCGGCCTGGACCAGATCGCGCTGGGAGGCCACGGAGGTGTACTCACCGGCGGCCATCGAGAAGGCACCGGCCGCGAGGCCCGCGAGACCGGTGATCACGATCGTCTGCCGGTCCACCGCGCCACCGGCCACACCGGTCATCAGCGCCAGGTTGGAGACCAGTCCGTCCATGGCCCCGAAGACGGCGGGGCGCAGCCAGCCGCCGTTCACATCACGGTGGGTGTGGTTGTCGCGGTGGGCGATGTGCGGTGACTCGGCGCTGTCAATGACGGACATATGAAGATGTGCTCCCTTCGAGAAGGGTGTGGCGATGCGGCCCTCACCCCAACGGTTCGAAGGTACGCACGAATTCCCCCGCTCCGCCAGCAAGGAAGGCCGAACTTACCTCGCTGACCTGCGCAAACGCAGAAGGGCCGCCAAACCCCGGGGGGTCCGGCGGCCCGATGGGCGCAGCGCGGGCGCGCGTCAGGGATTCTTGGTGGGCTCCGCCTCGGCGGCCACCGCACCGGCCTCGTCCGCGCCGCCGCGCTTGGCCGCGCCGCCGCTCTTGGCCGCGCCATCGCTCTCGTCCGCGCCGCCGCTCTTGGCCGGGGCGTCGCCGCTCGTCCCGGTGGCCGGGGCCGCGCCGTCCTCGACCGCGGCCGGCTCCACGACCTCCTCGCGGCCCGGGGCCCGCTTCGCGGAGATCACCAGATAGGCCACCGCGGCCAGGAAGACCACGACGGACGTCCAGTTGTTGAGCCTCAGACCCAGCACATGGTGGGCGTCGTCCACCCGGAGGTACTCGATCCAGAAGCGGCCCACGGTGTACGCCGCGACGTAGAGGGCGAACGCCCGGCCATGCCCCAGCGTGAAGCGGCGGTCCGCCCAGATCACCAGCACGGCCACACCGACGCACCACAGCGACTCGTACAGGAAGGTCGGGTGGTACGTGCCGGCCACCCGGCCCGCGTCGGCGTCGCCGTCGATCTTCAGCGCCCAGGGCAGCGTGGTGGCCTTGCCGTACAGCTCCTGGTTGAACCAGTTCCCCCAGCGCCCGATGGCCTGGGCGAAGGCGATTCCGGGGGCGATGGCGTCCGCGTACGCCGGGAGCGGGATCCCCCGGCGGCGGCAGCCGATCCAGGCGCCGAGCGCGCCCAGCGCGATGGCCCCCCAGATCCCCAGGCCGCCCTGCCAGATCTTGAAGGCGTCCACCCAGTCACGGCCGTCGGTGAAGTACAGCTCGTAGTCGGTTATGACGTGGTAGAGGCGGCCGCCGACCAGGCCGAAGGGCACCGCCCAGACGGCGATGTCGGCGACGGTGCCGACCCGGCCGCCACGGGCGACCCAGCGCCGCCCGCCGTACCAGACCGCGACGAAGACGCCGATGATGATGCAGAACGCATAGCCGCGCAGCGGGACCGGACCGAGATAGATCACGCCGGACGACGGGCTGGGAATGTAAGCGAGGAGGTCCATGACAGGACCGACGCTACCGTGCCGGGCGGGAGATGCGGCAACCCACCCGGCAACGGCTGCGTAACAAGGATCTGTACGAGGATCAGTCGCGGGCCGCCGCGAGGACCATGCGCTTGAGCTTGTTGGGGCTCAGCGGCTTCTTGGGGTCGCCGTAGATCGACTTTCCGTCCAGCAGCACGGTCGGCGTGGAGGCGTAGCCGGAGTGGGCGAAGACGTCGTTGGACTTGCGCACCCAGGCGTCGTGCCGGCCGTCCTCGACGCAGCGCCGGAAGGCGGGCGTGACCAGCCCGGGAACCTGGTCCGCGAGCTTGATCAGCCTGCCGTTGTCGGCGTAGGTGTCCCGGGTCTCCTGGGACTGGTGGCGGTAGAGCACATCGTGGTACGCCCGGAACTTCGCGGGGTCCTTGTCCTGGGCGCAGGCCGCCGCGTTGGCGGCGCGGAGCGAACCGGTGCCGCCGAGGTTTCCGTCGATGATCGTCACCAGGTGGTACTCGACCCGCATCCGGCCGCTGTCCTGGAGCTCGTGCACGGTCTTGCGGAAGACGTCCTCGAACTGCTTGCAGCCCGGGCAGCGGAAGTCCTCGTAGACCGTCAGGGTCACCGGGCTCACCTTGCCCGCCTTGCCCGCCTTGCCCTCCTGCGCGGACTTCTCCGACTTCCCCGAGGGGATCACCAGCCGTCCCTTGCCGATGGCTCCGCGCGGCGGCACCAGGGCGCTGCTCGACTTGCCCGAGTCGTCGCCGGTCCTGGACGCGATCATGCCCACGCCCACCGCCGCGCCGAGGACGGCCACCACGGCCCCCAGGACGCCCAGCGTCCGCTTACGCTTGGCGCGCGCCCGGTCCCGCTCGCGCTGTTCCCGCAGGCGCTCTCGGGCGCCGCGCTTTCCCTCACGGTTTCTCTGGCTCACGCCCTCGCCTAACGAGGCGGAGGAGCCCCGCTGAGCTCCTCCACCCCGTTGTTCCCTCGAACGAGCGACTCTCTGAGGGGTGACCGGGGGACCACGCGGCGGAGCCGCATATCGATACTTCCCCCTCCCCTCCCCTTCCCACAGCACCGATATGCGGCTCCGCCGCGTGGCAGGGGCTCCGCCCCTGGACCCCGGAGTCTGGGGCGGGAGCCCCGCTTTCCAGCCCCTCCAGGGGGGCACCATCCAGCGGTAGCTGGGGGAGCTTGAGGAGCGAGGTCCGGGGCGGAGCCCCGCCACCCAGCCCCTCCAGGGGGCACCTCCCAGCGGTAGCTGGGGGAGTTTGAGGAGCGGGGTCTGGGGCGGAGCCCTAGTTTCGGGAAGGGGCGGGGAGGGGAACAGCCCGCCGCAGGCGTCAAGACCCGCCGAACACCCCCTAACGCGCGGTGCGCACCCCCTCCGCCAGCTCACCCGCGAGCTCCCGCAGCCCCGCCAGCCCAGCCTCGGTGTCCCCCTCCGCATCCAGCAGCCCCTTGACAAAGGCCGAGCCCACGATCACCCCGTCGGCGAACGCCGCAACCTCCGCCGCCTGGGTGGCGTTGGAGACGCCAAGGCCCACGCAGACCGGCAGCGAGGTGGTGGAGCGCGTGCGCTCCACCAGCGCGCGCGCCTCCTGGCCCACCGATTCCCTCGTTCCGGTGACACCCATCAGGGACGCCGCGTAGACGAAACCACTGCCCGCCGCCGTGATCTTCGCCAGCCGCTCATCCCGGCTGCTGGGCGCGACCACGAACACGGTCGCCAGACCGTGCTGCTCGGCGGCCTTCCGCCAGATCTCCGACTCCTCGACCGGCAGATCGGGCAGGATGCACCCCGCACCGCCCACCTCGGCGAGATCGGCGGCGAACCGCTCGACGCCGTACCGGTCCACGGGGTTCCAGTACGTCATGCACAGGATCGGGGCGCCGGTGCGGGCGTGCACCTCCCCCACCGTGCGGATCACATCGCGGATCCGGACCCCGTTGCGCAGCGCGATGTCGTCCGCGGTCTGGATCACCGGCCCGTCGAGCACCGGATCGCTGTGCGGCAGCCCGACCTCGACGATGTCGCAGCCGCCCTCGATCATGGCGGTCATCGCGTCCACCGCGCCGTCCACGGTGGGGAAACCGGCGGGCAGATAGCCGACGAGCGCGGCGCGCCCCTCGTCCTTGGCGCCCGCCAGGACGGACCCCAGCAGCTCCAGGTTCCCGGCCATCACTTCGCCCCCTCGTCGCCCTGCTGCTCGTAGAGCCCGAAGTACCGAGCCGCCGTGTCCATGTCCTTGTCACCGCGCCCGGAGAGATTGACCAGCACCAGGCCGTCGCTCCCCAGCTCCCGGCCGAGGTCCAGGGCGCCCGCGAGCGCGTGGGCGCTCTCGATCGCCGGGATGATGCCCTCGGTCTCCGAGAGCAGCCGCAGGGCCCGCATGGCCTCGTCGTCGGTGACCGCCCGGTACTCGGCGCGGCCGATGTCCTTCAGATACGCGTGCTCAGGGCCGACGCCGGGGTAGTCGAGACCGGCCGAGATCGAGTACGGCTCGGTGATCTGGCCGTCCTCGTCCTGGAGGACATAGGACCGGGAGCCGTGCAGGATCCCGGGCTCGCCCTGGCTCAGCGTGGCCGCGTGCTCCCCGGTGGCCACGCCGTGCCCGGCGGGCTCGAAGCCGACGATCCGTACGCTCTCGTCCGGCAGGAAGGCGTGGAACAGCCCGATCGCGTTGGAACCGCCGCCCACACAGGCCGCGACCGCGTCCGGCAGCCGCCCGGTCCGCTCCAGGATCTGCCGCCGCGCCTCCACGCCGATCACCCGGTGGAAGTCGCGCACCAGCGCCGGGAAGGGGTGGGGTCCGGCCACGGTGCCGAAGAGGTAGTGGGTGCGGTCCACATTGGCGACCCAGTCCCGGAACGCCTCGTTGATGGCGTCCTTGAGGGTGCGGCTGCCGGACTTCACGGCGATGACCTCGGCGCCCAGCATCCGCATCCGCGCCACGTTGAGCGCCTGTCGCTGGGTGTCGATCTCGCCCATGTAGATGGTGCACTCGAGCCCGAACAGCGCGCACGCGGTGGCCGTGGCCACCCCGTGCTGACCGGCGCCGGTCTCGGCGATGACGCGGGACTTGCCCATCCGCCGGGTGAGCAGGGCCTGGCCCAGCACGTTGTTGATCTTGTGGGAGCCGGTGTGGTTGAGGTCCTCCCGCTTGAGGAAGACCCGGGCGCCCCCGGCGTGCTCGGCGAACCGCCCCACCTCGGTCAGCGCGCTGGGCCGGCCGGTGTAGTTGACCAGCAGATCCTCGAGCTCGGCCGCGAAGGCGGGGTCCGCCTTGGCCTTCTCGTACTCGGCGGCGACCTCGTCGACCGCGGCGACGAGCGCCTCGGGGATGAACTTGCCGCCGAAGGCACCGAAATACCCCTCGGCGCTGGGCACCTGGCCCTCGGGGTCAGGGATGAAGAAATCAGAGGACATGCGACGTACTCCTCGATCGGGGCAGCGCCCCGTGGCAGGTCGGGGCAGCGCCCCGCGACAGATCGGGGCTGCGCCCCGTGACAGGTGGGATGGATGGGAAAGCGTGCGGCGTGCGCTCAGCGCGCCGCCGCCCGGCGCCATCGCCGCCCGTTGATCTGCCCCGGCTCGCATCCGATGTGGTAGCGCACGCGCCGCCCCCGCACCCGCCTCGCGGGCGCGCGGCAGCCCCGGGGCCGACAGCCCCGTGCCAGGCGCGCGTACGTCTCCATGGTCCGCCGATCCCGCCCCGTCGTCAGTCCCGGCCGTGGCGCAGCGCCGGATGGGCGCCCGCCGCCACCAGATCGGCCACCGCGGCCTTGGGGTCGCGCCCGGTCACCAGGGACTCGCCGACCAGCACCGCGTCCGCGCCGTCGTTGGCGTAGGCGATCAGGTCGTGCGGGCCGCGCACCCCGGACTCCGCGATCTTGACGATATGGTCCGGGATCTCCGGTGCGATCCGGGCGAAGTTCGAGCGGTCCACCTGGAGGGTCTTGAGGTCACGCGCATTGACGCCGATCACCCGGGCCCCGGCGTCGACCGCCCGGGCGGTCTCCTCCTCGTCGTGCACCTCGACCAGGGGCGTCAGCCCGATCGACTCGGCCCGCTCGATGAGCGAGACCAGCGCCTGCTGCTCCAGCGCGGCGACGATCAGCAGGATGACGTCGGCGCCGTGCGCCCGCGCCTCCCACAGTTGGTACGAGGTGACGATGAAGTCCTTACGGAGCACCGGAATGTCGACCTTCGCCCTTACGGCTTCCAGGTCGGCCAGCGATCCGCCGAAGCGCCGCTGCTCGGTCAGCACGCTGATCATGGCCGCGCCGCCCGCCTCGTAGTCCGCGGCGAGCCCGGCGGGGTCGGCGATCGCGGCGAGCGCGCCCTTGGAGGGGCTGGACCGCTTGACCTCGCAGATCACCTTGACGCTGTCGCCCTTGAGCGCCGCGACACCGTCCTTCGCCGGCTGGGCCTTGGCCGCCAGCTCCTTGAGCTCGTCGAGGGCGACGCGCGCCTGCCGCTCCGCGAGGTCGGCACGGACTCCGTCGATGATCTCGTCGAGCACACTCACCGAGCGGCCCCCTTCCGTGACGGGGATGAAGCTTCTGATCTGTACCGGGTGGGGCGGTCCACCGCGTCACCTGGCACTGCGATGGTAGCCGCCGGTAGGCCGAGGTCTCGCATCCGGTTGACGCGGGCGCCCGCCACATGCACTTACACAACAACGGTCACGGCACCAGTAGTCCCCCGAACGGGAAATTCCGGACGATTGTGAAGACCAGGGCCACCACGCCGAGCGCCCCTGCGTGCCACAGCCGCGGCGCGGGGAAGCGTCCGCGTACGCACCACACCACCCAGCAGACGGCGAAGGCCGCGTAACAGCCGACGGCGAGGGCGTTGTCCCGCAGCGCGGCCGCCAGATCGCCATGGGCCAGGGCATGGGCGCCGCGCAGCCCGCCGCAGCCGGGGCAGTACAGCCCGGTGAGCCGTAGCAGCGGGCAGACGGGGTAGTGGCCCGGCTCGCGGGGGTCCACGACGCCGACGTAGCCGAAGGCGGCGAGGACGCCCGCGAGCACGCCGAACGGGGCGGCCAGACGCCGCGTTCGGGGGGCGAGGGCGGTCGGCGGTGGTTCGGTCACACCGCCGAGTCTGCCCCGGCATCGACGAAGGCGCAGCTCAGGGCCGGTGCGCGGGCCTCCGTACGGCGCAGTGCCGATGCGGCTCGGTGCCGAATACGACTCGGTGCCGGATACGGCTCAGCGCCGGATGCGGTGGAGGCGGGCGCGGCCCCGGGCCGCGCCTGCCGCGCCGGGGCTCAGCTCTGGGTCTGGGCCTGGGTCTGGGTCTGGGTCTGCGCCTGCGACTGCGCCGCGGGCTGCGGCTGCGGCGGGTGCTGCGTCTTGGGCATGCCCAGCCCGGCCGCGCGCATCGCCGCGCCGACGACACCGCCGAGGGCGATGATCACCATGCCCGCCCAGAAGCCGAGCGGGTTGGCCGCCACGGTGAACGCGCCGGCGACGCAGAAGCCGATGAAGGCGATGGTGACACCGGTCCAGGCGGCCGGGGTGTGTCCGTGGTCGTGACCCGCCATGAATTCTCCTCGTATCTGTACGCGCCTGGTCCGGGCGCTCGGGGGCGAACGCTCCCAGGCCATTGTCCCCGATGCGCGAAACGCCCTTGAGCGGGGGTGGGACCTTACGGTGCGAGGCGGGAGGGCGGGCGCGAGGGCGGGGCCTACGGGGGTCCGGCGGGCCACCGCGGCGGAGCTTTCCCCTCCCCGCCCCTTCCCGCTACCAGGGGCTCCGCCCCTGGACCCCGGGGGTCTGAGTCCGGGCGGAGCCCTACCACGCGGCGGAGCGCCGTATCGACACCGCAGGGAGGGGCGGAGCCCCGGTCCGGGGTCTCGGGCGGACCCCCAGTTTCGGAGCCTGGAGCGAAGCCCCGGTCCGGGGTCTAAGGCGAAGCCCCAGTCGAGGGTCTGGGGCAGAGCCCCGGTTTCGAGGTCTGGGCGCAGCCCCACCCGGGCCCTGGCGCGCAGCCCCGATCCGGGGTCTGGAGCGAAGCCCCGGTCCGGGATCTGAGACGGAGCCCCGGTCCGCGGTCTGGGGCAGAGCCCCGGTTCCGGGGCCTGGGCGCAGCCCCACCCGGGCCCTGGGACGGAGCCCCGATCCGGGGTCTGGAGCGAAGCCCCGGTCCGGGATCTGAGACGGAGCCCCGGTCCGCGGTCTGGGGCAGAGCCCCGGTTCGGGGCCTGGGCGCAGCCCCACCCGGGCCCTGGACGGAGCCCCGGTCCGCGGTCTGGGGCAGAGCCCCGGTTCGGGGCCTGGGCGCAGCCCCACCCGGACCCTGGACGGAGCCCCGGTCCGCGGTCTGGAGCGCAGCCCCGGTTTCGGGGCCTGGGCGCAGCCCAGGTCCGGGGTCTGGGGCGGAGCCCCAGTTTCGGGAAGGGGCGGGGAGGGGAACAGCCCGCCGCAGGCGGCAAGATCCGCCCGACATCCCTAGGCGCCGCGCTCGGCCTCCCGCCGGGCCGGAGCCTCCGTCGGGTCCTCGCCGCGGTCCAGGGCCTTCCACAGCTCCTCGGGGCGGTCCGGGTCGGGCGTGGTGGCGGCGCCGCGCCGGGCACGGCTCCGGGCCGGGGTGCCCGCGCGCTCGTACCGGCCGGACATGGCGGGCCAGTGGCGGCCGTAGCCCAGGGCGAGCACGCCCGCGAGCAGCAGCAGCACCCCGCCCGCCGCGGCGACCCACGGCCAGGGGGTGTACGCCACGTCGTGGATCGGGCTGTGGGTCAGCCCGCTCACCTTGGACGCCTTCTCCTCCAGCGCCGCCTTGTCGGACGCGCCGAGCGCCGAGCTGACCACGATGCCCGCACCGCTGAGGGCCAGCAGCGCCGCGACGACGACGCGGCCGAGGCGGCGCACGGCGAAGACTGCGACCAGCGCGGCGAGGCCGACGACCGCGAGGGCGCCGGGGAGCCCGGTGATGTCATCGCCGTTGGCGCTCTGCGAGAGGGATCCCTGGGCGACGGAAGCGGTGCCCTCGGCCCATTTGCGGCTGGTGGCCAGCAGGACCATGGCGGCGCCGAGCGCACCGGCGAGCAGGGCGATGGCAAGGCTGCTTCGGCGGCCGCGGGCGGCGGAGGCGGAGGGCTCGTGCTCGGCCCTGGGCTGGGGTACGGCTGCTGAAGTCACGCCTACCACTATCCCCCACCCGGGTACGGGATCGTTCCCGGGTGGGGGATATGGGACCTACCGGGAGCCACTGGCCGTCGGGAGCCACCGCCCTGGGGAGCCACCGGCCGCCGATGAATCACCGCCTCGGGAGCCACCGGCCACCGGGAACGACCGCCCTCAGGAGCCACCCGCCCCCGACGAACCACCGCCTCGGGAGCCACCCGCCGCCGATGAACTACCGACCCAGACAGCCCGCCGCATGCACCGCCCGCAGCACCGCCGCCGCCTTGTTACGGCACTCCGCGTCCTCGGCCACCGGATCGGAGTCGGCGACGATCCCGGCGCCCGCCTGGACATACGCGGTGCCCCCGCGCAGCAGCGCGGTGCGGATGGCGATCGCGGTGTCGGAGTCGCCCGCGAAGTCGAGATAGCCGACACAGCCGCCGTACAGCCCGCGGCGGCTCGGCTCCAGTTCCTCGATGATTTGGAGCGCCCGCGGCTTGGGGGCGCCGGAGAGGGTGCCCGCGGGGAAGCAGGCGGTGAGCACGTCGAAGGCCGTACGGCCTTCGGCAAGGCTGCCGGTGACGGTCGAGACGATGTGCATGACATGGCTGTAGCGCTCGATCGACATGAAGTCGACGACCTCCACGCTGCCCGGCTCGCAGACCCGCCCGAGGTCATTGCGCCCGAGGTCGACGAGCATCAGGTGCTCGGCCCGCTCCTTGGGGTCGGCGAGCAGCTCCTCGGCGAGCGCGGCGTCCTCCTGCGGGGTGGCCCCCCGGTGGCGGGTGCCGGCGATGGGGTGCAGCATGGCCCGGCCGTCCTCGACCTTGACCAGGGCCTCGGGGCTGGAGCCCACCACGTCGAAGCCCTCGAACCGGAAGAGGTACATATAGGGGCTCGGGTTGGTGGCCCGCAGCACCCGGTAGACATCGAGGGCGCTGGCCGAGCACGGCGTCTCGAACCGCTGTGAGGGGACGACCTGGAACGCCTCGCCCGCGCGGATGCGCTCCTTGATGTCGTCCACCGCTGCCATGAAGTCCTCGCCGCCCCACAGCGCGGTGTACTCGGGCAGCTCGGACTCGGGCAGCGCGGCGGGGTCGGTCGCGACGGGGCGGACCAGGTCGGCGGCCATCGCGTCGAGCCGGGCCACGGCGTCCGCGTACGCCTCGTCCACGCCCGTGTCGAGGTCGTTGTGGTTGATCGCGTTGGCGATCAGCAGCACGGTGCCGTCCCAGTGGTCCAGCACCGCGAGGTCCGAGGTGAGCAGCATGGTCAGCTCGGGCAGGCCCAGATCGTCCCGGCCATGCTCGCCGACCTTCTCCAGGCGGCGGACGATGTCGTAGCCGAGGTAGCCGACCATGCCGCCGGTGAACGGCGGCAGCTGGGCCAGCCCGCCGAGGTCACGCGGGGTGTGCAGGGCCTCGACGGTGGCGCGCAGCGCCTGGAGGGGGTCGCCGTCGGTGGGGACACCGACCGGCGGGGTGCCCAGCCAGTGGGTGCGGCCGTCGCGTTCGGTGAGGGTGGCGGCGCTGCGGACGCCGATGAAGGAGTAGCGGGACCAGGAGCGGCCGTTCTCGGCGGATTCGAGGAGGAAGGTGCCGGGGCGCTCGGCGGCCAGCTTGCGGTAGAGGCCCACGGGGGTGTCGCCGTCCGCGAGCAGCTTGCGGCTCACGGGGATGACGCGGCGGTCGGCCGCCAGCTTGCGGAAGGTCTCGAGATCCATCGTGACAGCGTCCTGGGTCTGGGGCTGGGGAGCCCGGCGGGGCACGGGGGCTGAGGGCTCGCTGGGAGCTTGGTCGGGGCGGTGGCCGGTACGCGGACCGGTTTAGTGGACGGTGCGCGGACCCGTCCACTGGGCCTATCGGGCGATCTACTGGGCGGGCTGCGGGCCGGTCTGGCCGCTCTCCGGGCCGAGCGGGAGCTCGTCCGCGTCGAAGCAGGTGCGGTCGCCGGTGTGGCAGGCGGCGCCGACCTGGTCGACCTTGACGAGGACGGTGTCGGCGTCGCAGTCCAGCGCGACGGACTTGACCAGCTGGACATGGCCGGAGGTGTCGCCCTTGACCCAGTACTCCTGGCGGCTGCGGCTCCAGTAGGTGCAGCGGCCGGTGGTGAGGGTGCGGTGCAGCGCCTCGTCGTCCATCCAGCCGAGCATCAGCACCTCACCGGTGTCGTACTGCTGGGCGATGGCGGGCAGTAGGCCGTCGACGCCGCGCTTGAGGCGGGCGGCGAGGGCCGGGTCGAGGGCGGAGGGGCGGTCGGAGCCGGTCATGCGACCATTCTGCACGGCCGGAGGGGGGTCCCCGCGAATGATCTCCGCCGGACCGGGCGCCGGGGCGGAGACAGGGCCGCGAAACCGGGCTGGGAAACCGGCCGGTAGGCCGGGCCCGATGGACGGATTGTCAGTGGAATGGGGCATGCTTCGGGCATGACGTATCCGCCGCCGTCGAACGACCCCAACCGGCCTGGAAACGGCGGGGGGTTCGGTCCACCGCCGCAGCCGCAGCAGCAACCAACGCAGCCGCCGTCCGCGCACCCGCAGCAGCCCGCGCAGGCCCCGCAGGTCCCGCAGGCCCAGCAACCGCAGCAAGGCTTCGGGCCGCCGCCGCCGGCGGACCAGCCCGCGCAGCCGGGTGGGACGGGGCCGCAGCCCCAGCCGGGTCCGCCCGCGCAGCCGAGCGGCGGTTTCGGTCCGCCCACCCCGCCGGCCCTGCTGCCCGGCGGCCCGCCGCCGGGTGCGCTGCCGCCGGGGCCCATACCCCCGGGGGCGCTGCCGCCCCCTCCCCCGCCGCCCGGCACCGGCGGGTCCAGGACCACGGCGATCGTCATCGCGGCGGTGGTGGCCGTGGCGGTGGTCGTCGGCGCGATCGTCATCGGGACCAAGGACGACGGCGGCAAGAAGACGGCGGCCGACACCGGCCCGTCCACCTCGGCCTCGGCCTCGGACCGCCCGCTCTCCTCGCCCTCGGACGCCGAGTCGTCCGCCGCCCCGGCGGGCTCGGAGGACCCCGGCGAGGGCGCGCCACTGGGCGGTGGAAGCGAGGCCCCCGACCGGGATCCGGCCGCCTCGGAGTCGGCGGCCCCGGACGCGTCGGAGTCCGGCGCGCCCGGTGACAAGGTGCCGTATGTGGTGCTCGACCCCGGCCAGTGTTTCGACCACCCGGCGATGGACAGCAGCGTCACCAAGGTCGAGAAGCGGTCCTGCCATGGCCCGCACGACGGTGAGGTGATCGCCAACGAGACGTTGAGCGGCGACTTCTCCACCGAGAAGTCGATTCAGACCAAGGCGCTGGCGCTGTGCGCGACGGATGCCAAGAAGCGGCTCAAGAGCGTCCCCAACGACGGGCGGATGTACTACTACTACGCGCTGTACCCCGCGTTGGGCACGTACTCCATCCAGGGGGAGGACCAGGTCTCCTGCGCGCTCACGCTGAGCGCCGGGCGCGACGGCAAGAAGCTGAGCAAGCCCCTGCCGGGTTAGTCGGCGCGTGTCGCCGGTTAGGCGGGGCGTGTCGCCCGGCGGACCGTGTCGCCTGCGGCGGACTGCTCCCCTCCCCGCCCCTTCCCACAACTGGGGCTCCGCCCCAGACCCCGCTCCTCAAACTCCCCCAGCTACCGCTGGGAGGTGCCCCCTGGAGAGGCTGGAAGGCGGGGCTCCGCCGCAGACCCCGGACGGGGGCCCCAGACCCCGGACCGGGGCGCCGGCCCGGAGCCCGCGCCTGGGTCGCGCCCCGGATCCTGGAATCCAGGGGCGAAGCCTCTGCCACCCGGCGGAGTCGCACACCCCGTAGGCCCTGACGCAGCCGCCCCGGCGGGGCGCGCGGGGGCGCTCCTCGTGGCAGGGGGCGGGCCGCGGTCGTAGGGTGGGCGCATGTCCACTCACGCTAAGCGCGAACGCCTGCTCCTCGCCGACCTCTTGGACGGTGCGGGCCCTGCGGCCCCGACGCTGTGCGAGGGCTGGAGTACCCGCGATCTGGCGGCCCATCTGGTGGTCCGCGAGCGCCGCCCCGACGCGGCCGCCGGGGTGCTGGTCAAGCCGCTGGCCGGGCGGCTGGCCCGAGTGCAGGAGGAGTTCGCGGCGCGGCCGTACGAGGAGCTGCTCCAGCTGTTCCGCACCGGCCCGCCACGTATGTCGCCGTTCGCGCTGAAGCAGGTGGACGAGGCGGCCAACAGCTTCGAGTTCTACGTCCACGCCGAGGATGTCCGCCGCGCCCAGCCGGACTGGACGCCGCGCGAGCTGGACCCGGTCTTCGCCGACACGCTGTGGTCCCGCATCGAGCGCGGCGCCCGGATCTTCGGCCGCCGCTCCCCCGTCGGCCTGGTGCTGCGGCGCCCGGACGGCCGTACGGCGGTGGCCCACCGCGGCACCCCGGTCGTCACGGTCACCGGTGAACCGGGCGAGCTGGCGCTCTTCCTCACCGGCCGCCAGGATTCCGCCCGGGTCGAGCTGGAGGGCGACAAGGACGCCGTGGCCAAGGCGCACAAGGCCAAGCTGGGCATCTGAGAGGCCAAGCTGGGCATCTGAGCCGCCCGCCGGACGCGAAGTCGAACGCGAAGCGTCCCCGTCCGCGCGCCGCGGACGGGGACGACACCGGGGGGATCCCCTAACAGGTCTCGCGAACGTAGCCGTCCTCGCCCGCCGGAGAGACGCCCTCGTCCCGCCGGACGACGCTGAGCCGGTCGCCCCAGCCGTCGCACGCCTTGGCGAAGCCCTCGTCGCCGTACTCGACCACCACCACGTGGTCGTCGTACGCCTTCGCGAACTCACCGCACTCGTCGTACTCGCCGCACTCCTCGACCACCGCGAAGTCCAGCCCGGCCGCCTTCCGGTCGGGCAGCAGCTCCGCGGTGTTCTTCTGCGCGATGGCCAGCCCCTGGGCGTGCGCGTGCTCCGACAGCAGGGCCATGAACGCCTTGGCGTGAGCGGTGGTCAGCAGCTTCTTGGAGCGTTCGTAGCTGTCGTAGTTGTCGGGCTCGACGGCGTCGAAGCCCTTGTCGGCGCAGCCGTCGATCCAGCCGTCGACCTTGTCCGCCACCCGCTCGCGCTTCTCGGCGGTACGGAGGTCGAGCAGCGGTTCCTTCCACTTGGTGTCGATGACGAGATCGCCGTTGCGGTCGCGCAGCAGCAGGTCGTCCGGCCACTGGTCGCGCTCGCCCGGCTGGACCTGGAAGGCGTTGACGTAGCAGATGTTGTACAGCCCCTTCGCCGGGGAGTCCCCGCGGTCGCGGCTGACGATGTCGACACCCTTAGGCGGGGTGTACGCCCCGCCGATCTGGTAGTCGAAGCCACCGTGGACGGGCGGCAGCGCCACTTCGGACGCGCTGGCTCCCGAGGACATGGACACGGTCACGACGGCGGCCGCGGCGGCGGCGGCCGTCACGACCGACGCGAGGGCCCAGCGGCGACGAAGGCGTGCGGCATGGCTGGCTGGCATGAAAGCTCCAACACTCGCGGGTAGCGTCCCCGCCTCGGATGGCATCCGCCGTCCTGGCGACTGTGTCCGGGCTCGGGACCGGCACCGGGTCCCCTACCGGCTGGGCGCACCTCTTGCGCGGCACGGGGCAGATACACCGTGCGGCTGCTGCGATCAAAGCGGGCCCCGGCAACGGCGTCAAGTCGGCCGTCCCGCTGGATCGGATGGCGTCACATCGGCCGTCCCCCGGACCGGACGGCGTCAAGTCGGCTGTTCCCCTGGACCGGACGGCGTCACATCGCCCGCCCGCCGGACCAGATCCGCTGGAGCGGCCGGTAGTCGATCACCACGATGCCCTCCTCCGCCAGCAGTTCGCGGGCCCGCGCCGACGTCAGGAACGCGTGGTCGCCATGGCGCACCCGCCAGTGTCAGCCGCCGCCACCGATCGCCCCACCGGTTTTCCGCCCGCCCCTCCCGTACGGGCCGCCCCTCCCTGACCGCCCGCCCCTACTGGGCGCTCGCGGCCGGGCGCACCACGATCTCGTTGACGTCCACCTCGGGCGGCTGCCCGACGGCGTACGCGATGGCGTCGGCGATCGCGGAGGCGGGGATGGCCACCGAGCGGTAGGTCTTCATGGCCTCGCGGGCGCTCGCATCGGAGATGGACTCGGCGAGTTCGGACTCGGTCACACCCGGGGAGACCAGGCTGACCCGGATGTCACCGGCCGACTCCTGGCGTAGCCCCTCCGAGATGGCCCGTACGGCGAACTTGGTGGCGCAGTACACCGCGGCGGTGGGCGACACCTCGTACGCCCCGACCGAGGCGACGTTCACGACATGCCCGCCGCCCTGCTCCCGCATCACCGGCAGCGCCGCGGCGATGCCGTACAGCACACCGCGCACATTCACATCGAGCATCCGGTCCCACTCGTCGACCTTCAGCGCCTCGAGCGGCGACAGGGGCATCACCCCGGCGTTGTTGACCATCACATCCACCCGCCCGAACCGCTCCCGGGCAGCCGCCACGAAGGCCCGCATGTCGTCGGCCGCGGTGACGTCAAGCCGCTGGTACGCCGCGCTGCCGCCCTCGGCGGTGATCTCCCCGGCCAGCTCCCCCAGCCGCTCGGTCCGCCGCGCCCCCAGATAGACCCGGTGCCCGTCGGCGGCGAGCCGGCGCGCGGTCGCCGCCCCGATTCCGCTGCTGGCCCCGGTGATGAGCACGACCTTGCCGGTCCCGGTCATGGCGTTCATGGCGTTCATGGCGGTGTCCCTTTCCGTCCTGGTGCCGCTCTGTTCCGACCCCACCGAGTCTGCGCAGGTCAGGACCCCCGTACCAGGACGCGCTCCTCCTGGGTGCGACACTCCCAGTCAGCACGGCACGAGGGGCGGAGGCCAGTTCCGCCACCGCTGGGACACGAAGGGGAGCGCACCGACAATGGGCCGACAGCACACCTACCGCGCCACCGTCCGGTGGACCGGTAACACCGGTTCGGGGACGAGTGGTTACCGGGACTACGGGCGGTCGCACGACATCTTCGGCGAGGGGAAGCCGACCCTGCGGGGCAGTGCCGATCCGGCGTTCCTGGGGGATCCGGAGTGCTGGAATCCGGAGGAGTTCCTGCTGGCCTCGCTCTCGCAGTGCCACATGCTGACCTACCTCTCCGTATGCGCCCGGGACGGGGTGACGGTCACGGCGTACGAGGACGTCGCCGCCGGGGTCATGGAGGAGACGGCCGGGCACAGCGGGCGCTTCACCGAGGTGGTGCTCAATCCGGTGGTCACCGTCGCGGACGAGGCGATGCTGGAGCGGGCGCGTTCGGCGCACGAGGACGCCCATCGGGCGTGCTTCATCGCCAACTCGGTCAACTTCCCCGTTCGCCACCAGCC
Source organism: Streptomyces sp. NEAU-174 (assembly GCF_052665095.1). Lineage (NCBI taxonomy): Bacteria > Bacillati > Actinomycetota > Actinomycetes > Kitasatosporales > Streptomycetaceae > Streptomyces > Streptomyces sp. NEAU-174. The sequence continues at coordinate 122,997 of NZ_JBQTCE010000005.1, forward strand.
GGCCGTCCGGGTCGGCTGAGCTCAGGCCGCCCCCAAGGTGGGGTAGTCCGTGTAGCCGGTCTCGCCGCCCACGTACATCAGGTAGGCGTCCCGGATGGGGTTGAGCGGGGCGCCGGTGCGCAGGCGGGTCACCAGGTCGGGGTTGGCGAGGAAGGTGCGGCCGAGGGCGATCAGGTCGGCGCCTTCGGCCAGCAGCGCCCGGGCCTGGCGCATACCGCCGTCGGCGGGTACGCCGTCGCCGGGCAGTGACGGGTTGGCGATCAGCGTGGCCGGCCAGGAGGCGCGGAGCTCCCGGAAGAGGGGCTGGTCCGGCCGGGCGCGGACGATGTGCAGATAGGCGAGACCGGTGTCCGCGAGCTCCTTGATGAGCGCGGGGTAGAGGGCCTCGGTGTCGCCCTCCTCGATGCCGTTGACGGTCGATCCGGGCGAGACGCGCAGCCCCACCCGCTCGGGGCCGATCGCGTCGGCGACGGCGTGGACCACCTCGGCCACGAACCGGACGCGCCCGGCCACCGAGCCGCCGTAGGCGTCCGTGCGGCGGTTGGTGCCCTGGGCCAGGAACTGGTGGAGGAGGTAGCCGTTGGCGGCGTGCACCTCCACTCCGGCGAAGCCCGCGCTCCGGGCGTTGCGCGCGGCGGCGGCGAAGTCGGCAATCGTGGAACGGATCTCGTCAAGCGTCATTTCGCGCGGTACGACGGCCTCCTGATGGCCGTTCGGAGTGAAGATCGTCTCCGGGAGCGGCACCGGCGAGGGCGCCACCGGGAGCAGCCCGCTGGTCTCCGGGTGGCCGACCCGGCCGCCGTGCTGGAGCTGGAGGAACATCCGGCCGCCCGCCGCGTGCACCGCGTCGGTCACCCGCCGCCACCCGGCCACCTGCGCCGCGTTGTGGATCGCGGCGATGTCGGGGTAGGTCTGCCCCACCGCGTTGGGCGTGGCGGCCTCGGCGACGATCAGCCCGGCCGTGGCGCGCTGGGCGTAGTAGGTGGCCATGATCGGCAGGGGCACGCCGTCGGCGGCGGCACGGTTACGCGTCATCGGCGCCATGACCAGGCGGTTGGGGAGGTCGAGGGGGCCGAGCCGGGCGGGTTCGAAGAGGCTGGGTATCTCGGGTGTGTGCGTCATGCGGGTACGGTAGAACTTGCCATTGATGTCAGATTCAAGCCCGGACCGGCAGACGAGGTGAGGCGAGGAATGCGGATCGGCGAACTGGCCCGGCGCACCGGCGTCAGCGAGCGCTCGCTGCGCTACTACGAGCAGCAGGGCCTGATGACGGCCGAGCGCACCCCAGGCGGCCATCGCGAGTACGGGGCGGGCGCGGTGGACCGCGTCATCCGCATCCAGGAGCTGTACGCCGCGGGGCTGTGCAGCGAGAAGATCGCCCAACTGCTCCCCTGCATGCGGGACTCGGACGGCGGCCCGTCGCGGAGGGCCAACGGGCAGCTGGTCTCCGATCTGACGGTGGAGCGGGAGCGCATCGACCGCATGATCGCGGACCTGCTCCGCTCCCGTGAGGTCCTGGACGAGGTGATCGAGGCGGCGTCGGTCCCGGCCGAGTAGCCGGACGCCCCACCCCGCGCCCCCCCAACGGCGCGCCGCCTACACGGCGCGCCGACGCCTCAGCGGACCGGGTGCCCCGCGTCCCGCAGCGCGTCCTTCACCTGGCCGATCCGCAGATCGCCGAAGTGGAAGACGGAGGCCGCGAGCACCGCGTCGGCCCCCGCGTCGATCGCCGGCGCGAAGTCGGCCGCCTTGCCGGCGCCGCCGCTGGCGATCACCGGGACGGTCACATGCTTGCGGACGGCCTCGATCATGGCCGTGTCGTAGCCGTCCTTGGTGCCGTCCGCGTCCATGGAGTTCAGCAGGATCTCCCCCGCGCCCAGCTCCGCCGCGCGGTGGGCCCACTCGACGGCGTCGATACCGGTGCCACGGCGGCCGCCGTGGGTGGTGACCTCGTAGCCGGACGGGGTCACCGTCCCCTCGGGGCAGCGGCGGGCGTCGACCGAGAGGACCAGCACCTGGCTGCCGAAGCGCTCGGCGATCTCGCGGATCAGCTCGGGGCGGGCGATGGCGGCGGTGTTGACGCCGACCTTGTCCGCCCCGGCGCGCAGCAGCTTGTCGACGTCCTCCGGGGTGCGGACGCCGCCGCCGACCGTGAGCGGGATGAAGACCTGCTCGGCGGTGCGGCGGACCACGTCGTAGGTGGTCTCGCGGTCGCCCGAGGAGGCGGTGATGTCGAGGAAGGTGAGCTCGTCCGCGCCCTCCTCGCCGTAGATCTTGGCCATCTCGACCGGGTCGCCCGCGTCGCGCAGATTCTGGAAGTTGACGCCCTTGACGACCCGGCCGTTGTCCACGTCCAGGCAGGGGATGACTCGGACCGCCAGGGTCATGACTGTCGTGCTCCTCGGAATGCTTCCAGTTCGACTTCCACCAGGACCCGCGAGTCGACGAAGCCGGACACCACGACCAGCGTCGCGGCGGGGCGCACGGCGTCGAAGAGCTCCTTGTGCGCGCGGCCCACCTCGTCCACGTCGCGGGCGTGGGTGAGGTACATACGGGTGCGGACCACCGACTCGATGCCGAGGTCGAACCTCTTCAGCGCGTCCAGCGCATGGCGGAAGGCCGCGAGCGTCTGCTCGTACGGATCCCCCTCGCCCTCCAGGACGCCGCGCTCGGCGAGCGGCATCGTCCCGGCGACGAGCACCAGGTCACCGGCCTCGACGGCCCGGGCGAACCCGATGGTCTGCTCCCAGGGACTCTCGGTCTGGACCCGTCGCCCGATCTCGGGTGAGGTCATACGGCCACCGCCTCCAACGCCTCTTCCAAGGTGAATGCCTTGGCGTAGAGCGCCTTGCCCACGATGGCGCCCTCGACACCTTCCGGTACCAGGGTCGCAAGGGCACGCAGGTCGTCAAGCGAGGAAACGCCGCCGGAAGCGACGACGGGGCGGTCGGTCGCGGCGCAGACATTGCGCAGCAGCTCCAGGTTGGGGCCCTGGAGGGTGCCGTCCTTGGCGATGTCGGTGACGACGTAGCGGGCGCAGCCCTCGGAGTCGAGACGGGCCAGCGTCTCGTACAGATCGCCGCCGTCCCGGGTCCAGCCGCGGCCGCGCAGCGTGGTGCCCCGCACATCGAGGCCCACGGCGATGAGGTCGCCGTGCTCGGCGATGACCTTGGCGACCCACTCGGGGGTCTCCAGGGCGGCCGTGCCGAGGTTCACCCGGGCGCAGCCGGTGGCCAGGGCGGCGGCCAGCGAGGCGTCGTCGCGGATCCCGCCGGACAGCTCGACCTTGAGGTCCATGGCGCGGGCCACCTCGGCGATCTGCGCGCGATTGTCCCCGGTGCCGAAGGCGGCGTCGAGGTCCACCAGATGCAGCCACTCGGCGCCCGCCCGCTGCCAGGCCAGGGCGGCCTCCATCGGATCGCCGTACGACGTCTCGGAGCCGGACTCGCCGTGCACGAGGCGGACGGCCTGGCCGTCGCGGACATCGACGGCGGGGAGGAGTTCGAGGCGGTTCGTGCGCATGCGGACAACCTTCGGTGAGAGCGTGCGGGCGGTGAGAGCTGACGCGGGGCGCCGGTCAGAGCGTGTCGAGCCAGTTGCGGAGCAGCCGCGCCCCGGCGTCGCCCGACTTCTCGGGGTGGAACTGGGTGGCCCACAGCGGGCCGTTCTCGACGGCGGCGACGAACGGCTCGCCATGGGTGGACCAGGTGACCTTGGGGGCGGGGATATGCGGGTTGGTGACCTCGAGCTCCCAGGTGCGGACCGCGTAGGAGTGGACGAAGTAGTACCGCTCGCCCTCGTCGAGGCCCGCGAAGAGCTGGGAGTCGCCGGGCGCCTTCACCGTGTTCCAGCCCATGTGGGGGACGACGGGGGCGCGCAGCGGCTCGACCGTGCCGGGCCACTCGTCCAGGCCCTCGGCCTCGACTCCGTGCTCGATGCCGCGCCCGAAGAGGATCTGCATGCCGACGCAGATGCCCATGACCGGGCGGCCACCGGACAGCCGGCGCCCCACGATCCAGTCGCCGCGCGCCGCGCGCAGCCCCTTCATGCAGGCGGCGAAGGCGCCGACGCCGGGGACGAGCAGGCCGTCGGCGGCCATGGCCTTGTCGTAGTCACGGGTGATCTCGACCTGCGCGCCGACGTGGGCGAGGGCCCGCTCGGCGGACCGGACGTTGCCGAATCCGTAGTCGAGGACAACGACGCTCTTGTTGCTCAATTCCATACCTCAAGCCGCAGGACGCCGGCGAGCAGCGCCATCGTGGCGCCGATCCCGAGCAGCGTGATGATGCTCTTGGACATGCCCTGCTTGACGAAGGAGATGACCCCGCCGAGCAGAAACAGTCCCAGGAGGATGAAAACGGTCGACAAGCCGTTCACGAAGCTACCTCGTTCGCTTCTCCGCCCGCGCGGCGAAAGCGCGGGTCGAATGTCGTCTGCGGCCCGGCGGCCGCGCGTGCGACGCTCACAGTTAGAGCGCGCCCTTCGTGGAGGGGAGGATCCCGGCGGCGCGGGGGTCGCGCTCGCTGGCGTAGCGCAGGGCCCGCGCCAGCGCCTTGAACTGGCACTCCACGATGTGGTGGGCGTTGCGCCCGTAGGGCACGTGGACATGCAGGGCGATCTGCGCCTGGGCCACGAAGGACTCCAGGATGTGCCGGGTCATCGTGGTGTCGTAGGTGCCGATCATCGGCGCGATGTTCTCCGGCTCGGTGTGCACCAGGTACGGGCGGCCGGAGAGGTCGACCGTCACCTGGGCCAGCGACTCGTCCAGCGGCACCGTGCAGTTGCCGAAGCGGTAGATGCCCACCTTGTCGCCGAGCGCCTGCTTGAAGGCGGCGCCGAGCGCGAGGGCGGTGTCCTCGATGGTGTGGTGGGTGTCGATGTGCAGGTCGCCCTCGGTCTTGACGGTGAGGTCGAAGAGGCCGTGGCGGCCGAGCTGGTCGAGCATGTGGTCGTAGAAGCCGACCCCTGTCGACACATCGACCTGGCCGGTGCCGTCGAGATCGATCTCGACGACGACCGAGGTCTCCTTGGTGGTGCGCTCCACGCGTCCCACGCGGGTCATGCGCTCGCCTCCTTCATCAGCTCGCGTACCGCGTCGAGGAACGCGTCGTTCTCGGCCGGGGTCCCCGCGGTGACCCGCAGCCATCCCGGTACCCCGTTGTCCCGGACCAGGACGCCCCGGTCCAGCAGGCCCCGCCACGCCGCGTGGGCGTCCTCGAAGCGGCCGAACTGGACGAAGTTGGCGTCGGAGTCGGTCACCTCGCAGCCGATGGTGCGCAGCTCGCTGACCAGCCGGTCGCGCTCGGCCTTGAGCGCCTCGACGTACCCCAGCAGCGTATCGGTGTGCTCCAGGGCGGCCAGCGCGGTGGCCTGGGTGATGGCGGACAGGTGGTACGGCAGGCGGACCAGCTGGACGGCGTCGACGACCGCCGGGTCGGCGGCGAGGTAGCCCAGCCGCAGCCCGGCCGCGCCGAACGCCTTGGACATGGTCCGCGAGAGCACCAGCCGCGGCCGCCCCTCGATCAGCGGCAGCAGCGACGGTCGGTGGCTGAACTCCCCGTACGCCTCGTCCACGACGACGAGCGCCCCGGCGGTGTCCGCCCTGGCCTCCTGCGCCGCGTCGTGCAGCGCCAGCACCGTCTCGGCGCCGACCGCCGTCCCCGTCGGATTGTTCGGCGAGGTGATGAAGACTACATCGGGGCGGTGCTCGGCGATGGCCTTACGGGCGGCATCGACATCGATGGTGAAATCCGCGTTCCGGGGGCCGGAAATCCAGCCGGTGCCGGTGCCACGGGAGATCAGCGCGTGCATCGAGTACGAGGGCTCGAAGCCCATCGCGGTGCGCCCCGGGCCGCCGAAGGTCTGGAGCAGCTGCTGGAGCACCTCGTTGGACCCGTTGGCCGCCCACACCTGGGCGACGCCGACCTCGAGACCGGCCGTACGGCTGAGGTAGCGGGCCAGCCCGGTGCGGAGCTCGACCGCGTCCCGGTCCGGGTAGCGGTTGAGGTTCCGGGCCGCCTCGGCGACCCGCTCGGCGATCCGGGCGACCAGCGGCTCGGGCAGCGGATAGGGGTTCTCGTTGGTGTTCAGCCGTACGGGCACGTCCAGCTGCGGAGCGCCGTACGGGGATTTGCCACGGAGCTCGTCCCGGATCGGGAGATCGTCAATGCCGGTCACTTGCTCGGTGGCACCTTCCAGTCGAACCTTGCCTTCACCGCGGCGCCGTGGGCGGGCAGATCCTCCGCCTCGGCCAGCGTCACCACATGGCCGGCGATCTCGGCCAGCGCGTCCCGGGTGTAGTCCACCACATGGATGCCGCGCAGGAAGGACTGCACGGACAGCCCGGAGGAGTGGCAGGCGCAGCCGCCGGTGGGCAGCACATGGTTGGAGCCCGCCGCGTAGTCGCCGAGCGACACGGGGGCGTAGGCCCCGACGAAGATCGCCCCGGCGTTGCGCACCCGGGCCGCGACGGCCGCCGCGTCCTCGGTCTGGATCTCCAGGTGCTCGGCCGCGTACGCGTCCACGACGGCCAGGCCCTGCTCCAGGCCGTCCACCAGCACGATGCCGGACTGCCGCCCGGCCAGCGCCGGACCGATCCGGTCCGCGACATGCTTGGTGGCCCCGACCTGGACCTCGAGCTCCTTCTCGACCGCCGCGGCCAGCTCCTCGGAGTCGGTGACCAGCACGGACGCGGCCAGCGGGTCGTGCTCGGCCTGGCTGATCAGGTCCGCGGCGACATGCACCGGGTCGGCGGTGGCGTCGGCGAGGACGGCGATCTCGGTCGGCCCGGCCTCGGCGTCGATGCCGATCCGGCCCTTGAGCAGCCGCTTGGCCGCCGCGACCCAGATGTTGCCGGGACCGGTCACCATCGAGACCGGACGGCAGTCCTCGGTGCCGTAGGCGAACATCGCCACGGCCTGGGCGCCGCCCGCCGCGTACACCTCGTCCACGCCGAGCAGCGCGCACGCCGCGAGGATCGTGGGGTGCGGCAGCCCGCCGAACTCCGCCTGCGGCGGGGAGGCGACGGCCATCGAGGCGACCCCGGCCTCCTGCGCGGGCACCACGTTCATCACCACGGACGAGGGGTAGACCGAGCGCCCGCCCGGTACGTAGAGACCGACGCGCTCGACCGGCACCCAGCGCTCGGTGACCGTGCCGCCCGGCACCACCTGGGTGGTGTGGTCGGCGCGCCGCTGGTCGCGGTGGACCAGCCGGGCCCGCCGGATGGACTCCTCCAGGGCGGCCCGCACGGCCGGGTCCAGCTCGGCGAGGGCGCTCTCCAGCGCCGCCGCGGGGACCCGCACCCGCTCTATGGTCACGCCGTCGAACCGATGGGCGTAGTCGATCAGCGCAGCGGTACCGCGATGGCGCACGTCGTCGCAGATGGGCCGCACCTTCTCCAGGGCGGCCTCGACGTCGAGCTCGGCACGGGGCAGCAGGTCGCGGTCGATCCCGCCCTCCGGGAAGGCGGCGCCGCGCAGATCGATACGGGAGATCACGCGATCAATTGTCTCAGACCCGCCACGAGGCCCCTCCCCCCGTATCAGCCAGTGATACGGACCCCCTAAGTTGACCCTGACCGTTGGCGTTCAACCGGTTACTCAGCGGGAATGTGCTCCGTACGGGGACACGGAGAATCAGGAGGGGACACGGCTGTGACCGAGCCGCACGATGGCGACCCACCCCCGGGCCTCGATCTGACCACCGCCGAATGGGGCATGTGGCAGGCGTTCCGCAATGGCAGCACCCATGATCTGCGCACCTCCCACCCCCAGCGGAACGACCCCTCAGGACCGTACGCCTGGGGCCCGGAGCGCAGTGTCCGCGCGCGTGTCGTGGCCCTCCTGCTGCTGGACGGGCCGCCCGCGCAGCCGGGCCGGGTCTCGGCGCTCAAGCTCAACGGGGTGCACATCACCGGCACGCTCGATCTGGCCGGCGGGAACATCGAGCCCTATGTGGAGCTCAAGAACTGCCGCTTCGAGCGGGAGGTGCTGGTCCCCGAGGCGCAGTTCACCACCCTGCGCCTGGTGGGCTGCTCCCTCCCCCGGCTGGAGGCGGCCCGGCTGCGCACCGAGGGCGATCTGCATCTGCCGCGCTGTGTGGTCGAACACGGCATCAGGCTCACCGACGCCCATATCGGCACCGATTTACTCCTCAACCAGCTCATCGTGCGCCGCGACCGCCGGGGCATGTCGATCAGCGCCGACGGGCTGACCGTCGCCCAGGACTTCCAGGCCGACATGATCGAGTCGTACGGCGAGCTGAGCCTGCGGGGGGCGCAGATCGGCGTGTCGCTCAGCCTGCGCGGCAGCCGGCTGCGCAACCCTTACGGCCGCCGCGCGCTGAACGCGCCGCAGCTGACCGTGGAGCGCAGCCTGTACCTCACGGCGGGCGGGGTGAGCACGTACTCCAGCGGCTCCACCCCGCCGTACGGCACCGCCTCCACCCCCACCCGCGGCACCCGGATCCAGCGCTTCGAGTGCGAGGGCGGGATCCGGCTGGACGACGGGCGGATCGGCGACGCGATCGACCTCGACCAGGCCCGCTTCATCATGGAGAACGACCAGGAGCTGTCGCTGCGCCGGGTCCAGACGCCCGAGCTGCGCTTCCTCGGGGAGCGGCCGCAGCGCGGACGGGTGATCCTCTCCGGCGCCCGGGTGGTCAACCTCGTCGACAAGTCGGTGAGCTGGCCGGGTCCCGGCGGGCTGACCATGGCCGGGTTCAGCTATGAGTGCCTGATCCCGCGCGGCCACTTCCCGCTGGCCCGGCGGCTGGAGTGGGTGGCCGCCGCCACGCCCGAGTACGCGCCCGAGCCGTACGAGATGCTGGCCAACACGATGCGGGCCAGCGGCGAGGACGCCGACGCGCGCGAGGTGCAGCTCGCCAAGCAGCGGCGGCGCCGGGAGACGCTGCCGCTCGCCGGGAAGGTGTGGGGCTATCTCCAGGACTGGACGGTGGCCTACGGCTACCGCCCGGGCCGGGCGGCGGTGTGGATGGCGGTGCTGTGGGCGGTCGGCTCGGTGTTCTTCGCCCACAACCGGCCGGAGGCGCTGAAGCCCGATGAAGCGCCGAACTGGAACGCCTCGCTGTACACCCTCGACCTGCTGATCCCGGTCATCGATCTGGGCATGGACGGCTACTGGAAACCCCAGGGCGCCGTCCAATGGGCGTCCATCATCATGATCCTGCTGGGCTGGGTGCTGGCCACCGCGGTCGCCGCCGGCGCGTCCCGGCTGCTGCGGCGGCAGTGACCGGTGTTTCGGGACCATTGCTCCGGGACATTGCTCGGGGACCGTTGCTCAGGGACGTTGCTCCAGGACCGTTGCTCGGGGACCGTTGCTCCGGCGCCAGTGAAAGGGAACGCGCGGGGCCATTAGGCTTACGCCCCGTGACCTCCGCGCGCCTTCCGCTCTTCCCGCTGAACACGGTGCTGTTCCCGGGGCTCGTCATGCCCCTGAACGTCTTCGAGCAGCGGTACCGCTCCCTGATGCGCGATCTGTCGGCGCTCCCCGAGGACGCGCCGCGCCGGTTCGGGGTGATCGCGATCAGGGACGGCCATGAGGTCGCGCCGAGCGCGATCGGCCTCCCGGACACCCAGACGCGGCCGGACCCCGGCCCCACGGCCGGGTTCGGCCCGGACCCCGCCAAGTCCTTCTACTCCGTGGGGTGCGTGGCGGACGCGGCCACCATCCGGGAGCAGGAGGACGGCACCTTCGAGGTGCTGGCCACCGGCACCACCCGCTTCGAGCTGGTCTCCGTGGACTCCTCGGGCCCGTATCTGACGGCCGAGGTCAAGGAGCTGGAGGAGGAGCAGGGCGAGGGCGCCGGGGCGCTGGCCTCCGGGGTCGTACGGGCCTTCCGGATGTACCAGAAGCGGCTCGCGGGCGCCCGGGAGCGCACCCTGGCCGCCGAACAGGACCTGCCGGGCGAGCCGTCCGTCCTCTCCTACCTGGTGGCGGCCGCGGCCGTGCTCGACACGCCCGCGAAGCAGCGGCTGCTCCAGGCGCCGGACACCGCGAGCCGTCTCGCCGACGAGCTGAAACTCCTTCGCGCCGAGAGCGCGGTCATCGGTAAGCTCCCGTCGCTCCCCGCCGTCGATCTGACCCGCGGTCCCACCAGCCCCAACTGACGCGGACGAACATGCCGAAGAAGACCAAGAAGAACTCGGCGGGCACCCCCGCCACCACCGCCCTGACCGCCGCGGGCACGGACTTCACCGTGCACTCCTACGAGCACGACCCGGCGGCCCCGTCCTACGGCGAGGAGGCCGCCCAGGCGCTCGGCGTCGCACCGGAGCGGGTCTTCAAGACCCTCGTCGCGAGCGTCGATGACCGCCTTACGGTCGCCATCGTGCCCGTCTCTGCCACGCTCGACCTCAAGGCGCTCGCCTCGGCGGTCGGCGGCAAGCGCGCCACGATGGCGGACCCGGCGGTGGCCGAGCGCACCACGGGCTACGTACGCGGCGGAATCTCCCCCCTGGGCCAGCGCAAGCGCCTCCCGACGGCCCTGGACGCGTCGGCCGACGGCCACGAGACGATCTGCGTCTCGGCGGGCCGCCGCGGTCTGGAGGTCGAACTGTCCCCCAAGGACCTGGCATCGCTGACGAACGCGGTGGTGGCCCCGATCGCCCGCTCGTAGCTCTCGCCGCGGGCCCGCTCATGGCTCGCGCGGCAGGTGCGGGCCCGCACCACGTGCCCGTCGCGGATCTCCACGTCGTACCCGGCGGTGGGACCGAGCGGGCCCCGGACGACGAGCGCGTCCCCGTCCAGCCGCCCGCTCTGCCGGATCCACTCGAGCCGGACCAGGGTGTCGGCGGCCAGAGCGCAGGGGTCCGGGCCGGCCGGCGGCGGCCACAGGGCGGGCGCCGGACGGGCCCAGGCGTCCGCCACGCCCTCCACCGCCTCCAGATAGCGGCGGGGGGACCACCGGGGCGAGGCGAGCGCGGCGACGACGGCGCGGGCCGTGGCCCCGGAGTCCACCACCGCCACCGTCCCGGGCGCCTCCAACGCGGCGTCGGCGCGGCGGGCCCCGCCCGGGGCGACGCGCAGTACGACGCTCCGGCGCCGGTCCTCCTCCTCGGGCACGGACAGCGGGCCGGACGGCCGCGCGCGGTCCGGGAATGCCGGTTCCGCTCCGGGGGCCCACTGCCGTACGGCGGTCACCAGGGCGACCAGCCCCGCACAGGCCGTGGTCGCTCCGGTGGGTCCGGTCACCAGCCAGCCGCCGCTTCCGACCGCCACCCGCACCCCGGGCCGGTCCACGGCGCCGACCGCGGCGGCGGCCACCGCCCGGCGGGCGGCGGCCCCGCTGACCCAGGGCCGCGCCCAGTCGAACGCGCCCCGCTCACCGCAGGCTCCGCACATCCCGCCACCTTCCTTCCGCATGCCGCTCCCGAGCCGTAGGGGCCCGGCCCCGGCCCACCGGGTCCCCGGTGCGCCCCCGACGCGGGGAGGACAGGGCCGCGGCCGGCGCCGAGGGCCGCTACGGCATCACATCTCCGCTGTTGGGGCCGAGGGTCTGGCCGACGTACAGATTGCCGCCGGGGTCGCTGGCGAGCAGCACGGCGGTCGGGGCGACCTCCTCGGGCCGGCCGAACCGCCCCAGTGGCAGCTCGGCCTGTTTGGCCGCCTTCCACTCCGGGGTGATCCCGGCGACCAGCGGGGTGTCGATCGGCCCCGGTGCGATGGCGTTCACCAGGACACCCCGCTCCGCGACCTCCAGGGCCAGCGACTTGGTCAGCCCGATGACCCCGGCCTTGGCGGCCGCGTAGTGGGACAGCGACCTGCCGCCCTTGATGCCGAGCTGTGAGGCGATGTTGATGACCCTCCCCCAGCCCCGTTCCGCCATCTGGGGGACCGCGTAGCGGCAGCAGAGGAAGACACCGGTCAGATCCACCGCGAGGGTCTCGGACCACACCCGCGGGTCCATCTCCATCAGCGGTGACTCGGTGAGGATGCCCGCGGCGTTGACGAGGACGTCGATCCCGCCGAACTCCCCGACCACGGCCGACACCACCGCCTCCACGGCGGCCGGATCGCTCACGTCCACCGCCGCGTGCCCCGCGGCGCCGGTCCGCCCGGCCACGGCCTTGGCCCGTTCCGCGTCGCGGTCGGCGACCACCACCCGGGCGCCCTCGGCCACATATGCCTCGACGACGGCGCGGCCGATGCCGCTGGCCCCGCCGGTGATGAACGCGGTCCGTCCGTCCAGCGCACCCATCAGCGCTCCCTCCTCATGCGGCGTTCGCTCCTCATGCCGGCATCCTTACGGTGAGGCCGCCGTCGACGACCAGGCTCTGACCGGTGATGTACGAGGCGCCGTCCGAGGTCAGGTAGGCGATCGCGGAGGCGATCTCCCCGGGCCTCCCGACCCGTCCCCAGGGGATGTCCCCGGCGGCACGGGACAGCCCCTCGGGACCGAGCGAGTTGACGGGGTCGGAGGACTGGGGGGTTTCGATGAGCCCCGGGATGACGGAGTTGACGCGGATGCCCCGCGGGGCGAGTTCGACCGCGAGACTGCGGCACAGCCCGAGCACACCGGCCTTCGCGGCGGCGTAGTGGGCGTGGTCGCCCCAGCCGTAGACCCCGCCCGCGATGGAGGACACGGCCACCATCGCGCCCGGCCCGTCCATCCGCCGCGCGGCGGAGCGCAGGGTGCGCAGCACCCCGGTGAGGTCGACGGAGAGCATGTCGTCCCAGGCGTCGTCGGTGAGCTGATCGAGCGGTGCCCGGCGCAGCACCCCCGCGTTGGCCACGGCGATGTCCAGGCGGCCGAAGGCCGTAAGGGCGTGTTCGGCGAACGCCTCGACCTGAGCGGGGTCCCGCACATCGACCTCGTACCGCGTGCACTCCCCGCCCGCCGCCGTCACCAGGCGCTCGGTCTCGGTGGGGTCGTGGGGGTCGCCGGGGTAGCTGCCGATGACGGTGCGCACCCCGTGGCGGGCGTACTCCACGGCGAGCGCGCGGCCGATGCCGCTGGCCGCCCCGGTGATGACGGCGACGCGCCGGTCGGTCGGATGATCTGTCCTTGCCACTGCGGTTTTCTCCCGATGGGTTTCCGGCATGGATGTCAGGCGTGGGTTTGCGGTGTGGGTTTCAGTCCTCGACGGTGTCGACGCGCCGGGCGGCGAACATCACGAAGCCGGACAGGAAGGTGCCGACCGCCCCGACGAGCAGCGCGGTCCGGTCCCAGTGGGCGCCGGAGGCGAGCATCGCGGTGGCGATCGCCCCGGCGGCGATGGCCCCGGGCTGGCTGAACGCGTTGATGAACGAGGTGCCGGTGGCCCGGCAGCGGGTGTCGTAGCACTCGCCCATGTAGAAGAGCATCGCCGCGTACGGGCCGACCAGGAAGAACATCCCCAGGGAGTAGAGCACCACCACGGCGACGGTGCCGTGGGCGACGGTGAGCATGAGGGCGAAGAGCACGCCCGAGAGGATCCAGCCGCAGGCGATCACATTCCGGCGTCCGAAGCGGTCACCGGCCCAGCCGTGGAAGAGATATCCGGCGAAGGCCACGGCGTTGATGACGATGAAGAGCACCAGGGAGTTGGAGAAGCTGACACCCTTGGCCTTGGTGAGCACCGTGGTGCCCAGGACGCTGAAGGTCTGGATGCCGAACCAGTTGGCCAGCCAGGCGAAGCTGAGCACCAGGGTGTTGCGCCGGGCGCGGCCGCGGAAGATCTCCAGCAGCGGTGCGGAGGGCGTCTCGTCCACGCCGTATTCCGCGGCGAGCCGCCGGGCCTCGTCCGCCCTGCCCTCCCGGTGCAGCCGGCGCAGCCGTTGCTGGAGCTCGAACTGCGGGGTCTCCGGCAGTCCCCGGCGCAGCAGGGCGATCACGATGGCGGGGAAGGTGGCCAGCAGGAAGCAGCCGCGCCAGCCGACGAGCGGCAGGAACACGGCGACGAACGCCGCGGCCACGAGGGTGCCGGTGGGCCAACCGGCCTGCACCAGGCTGTAGATGAAGCCGCGGCGCTTGCGGATCGCCTTGTCCTCGGTGACGGCGTAGATCTCGTTCAGATAGGTGGTGTTGACGGACTGCTCGGACAGCCCGATACCGCCCAGGGAGCGAACGCCGACCAGGTACCCGGCATTCACGGTGCCGGCCGAGGCGGCGGATGCCAGCGCGGTGCCCGAGACGGTGAGGATCATGCCCTTACGGCGGCCGAGCCGGTCGACGAGCGGGCCGACCCCGAGGACCACGATGGCCGTTCCGGCCGATATCAGGGTGGAGACGAACGCCGCGCGTTCCTCGCTCCAGCCGAAGCGGTCGGAGATCTCGGGCAGCAGGGTGCCGAAGAGGATGTAGTCGTAGACGGCGAAGACCCATGCGAAGAACGCGATGGCCGTTGCCTTACGGGTGGGCCGCACCCCGATGCGCGGCAGTCTGCGGGTGGGCGCGACGGAGTCGGAGGAGACTGTGGTCATGACGGGTGCCCCTTGTCGGAAGCGGGGGGATCGCCGCGCCGTCGCGGCGAGGGGAGCGGAGATGCGGGGACGGAGATGCGGGGACGGAGGTGCTTCGGCCGGGGGTGGGGCCGGGGCCTGGCGGCATGAAACCTGTCGTCCGGGAAAGGGGCCGCGTCATGTGCGGGATGACCGCACTGGGGGCGGGGCGGCGAACGGGTTGATCAGGCGCGGGGGAAACGAGCCTTGAAGTCGGTGGCGATCTCGTCGAAGGTCGACCAGCGCACGCCCTCGTGGCCGCCGATGTGTTCGATGAGCCGTTCCAGCATCAGCAGCGTCTGGGGCCTGCCGGAGACATCGGGGTGGATCGTCATGGTGAAGGCCGCGTAGTCCATTTCGCGGTAGACCCAGTCGAACTGGTCGCGCCAGGTCCGCTCCAGTTCGCGCGGGGAGACGAAACCGTGGCTGTTGGCGCTGGCCTTGACGAACATCATGGGCGGCAGGTCGTCGAGGTACCAGTTGGCCGGGATCTCGACCAGTCCGGTCTCCTCGCCACGCACCAACGGCTTCATCCACTCCTCGGCCGGGCGCGAGTAGTCGATCTTCGTCCAGCTGTCGCCCACCCGGACGTAGTAGGGCGTGAAGTCGTTGTGCATCAGCGAGTGGTCGTAGGTGATGCCGCGCTCGATCAGCAGCTCGTTGGTCACCGGCGAGAACTCCCACCAGGGTGCGACATAGCCGGTCGGGCGGCGCCCGGAGACCCTCTCGATCAGCTCGATGCTGCGGTCCAGGATGGCGCTCTCCTGGGCCCGGGTCATCGCGATCGGGTTCTCGTGCGAATAGCCGTGGGCGCCGATCTCATGACCCGCGTCAACCACCTGACGGGTCTGATCGGGGAAGGTCTCCAGGGAGTGGCCGGGGATGAACCAGGTGGTGCGCAGCTCCTTCCGCTCGAACAGCCGGAGCAGCCGGGGCACCCCGACCTCCCCGGCGAACAGCCCGCGGGAGATGTCACAAGGCGAGTCCTCGCCGCCGTAGGAGCCCAGCCAGCCCGCCACCGCGTCGACATCGACGCCGAACGCCACGAAGATCTCTTTAGCCATGGGTATTCCTCTCCAATGAATCATTGAATTCGGCCCGCACCCGGTCCGGATCGCCATGGACGCCGAGCAGGGCGATGAGCAGGACCCGCGCCTGGGAGGGACGCAGGGTTCCGGTGGGGACGGCCCCGGCCCGCACCAGATCCGCGCCGCCGCCGTTTCCATAGAGCGCGGCCACGGGGCCGGCGTGCACCCGGGTGGACAGGGCGACGACGACGCCGGACGCGGTGAGCCGGGCGACCTCCGCGGCGACCTCCGGGTTGGCGTTGCCCGCCCCGGTGGCCTCCAGCACCACCCCTCGGGCGCCCGCGTCGGCCACCGCGCGCAGGGCCCGGATATCGCATCCGGGGTAGCACGCCACGATGTCGGCACGGACCCCGTCGGGGCGGAAGGCGGCGAGGTCCAGCGGCTTGGGGCGCACCGGCACCGCCGAGATCTCCACCTCGCCGTCGTCCACCCGTCCCAGCGGCCCGCCGTCGGGCGCCGAGAACGCCGCGGGGGCGGTGGTGTGCGCCTTACGGGTACCCCGCGCGGGGTAGATCTGCCCGTCGAAGCAGACCAGCACCCCCAGGTCGCGGGTGGCGACAGCGTCCGCCACCGCGATCGCGTCCGCCAGATTGCGCGGACCGTCGCCGTCCGGGGCGTCCGCCGGGCGCATCGCCCCGGTGAACACCACGGGCCGGGGGTCGCCGTGGAAGAGATCCACCAGATAGGCGGTCTCCTCCAGGCTGTCGGTGCCGTGGGTGACGACGACCCCGGCCACCGACTCGTCGGCCAGCGCCTCGCGGACGGCCAGGGCAACGCCGTGCATATCGGCCGGGGTCAGCAGATAGCTGCCCAGGCAGAACACGTCCCTCGCCTCGATCGCCACCCCCGGCGGCCACGGGAGCCGCTCCAACAGGGCGTCCGCGGGCTCGGCGGCGAGCCTGGTGCCATGGGCGTCCTGCCGCGTGGCAATGGTCCCGCCCGTCGACAGCACGACGATCCTGCGCACCCTGCCTCCTCATCGATGACGCGAAATCGCTCCTGTGTGGCTCGATCTCGCACCCAAACGTTTGGGCCAATCGTTTGGGTAGGATGTGGGTCACCGGCAGCGGGTGTCAAGAGGTCCGCTGTTACCATCGCGTCAACTGGCCGTAACCGAGGTCCGGCTGCGGCGGCGGAACAACCGGAGGCCGAGCGGAGTGGGCACGCAGCGATCACGACCGGTCACCCTGCGCACCATCGCCGATCAGCTCGGTCTGCATGTCTCGACCGTCTCGCGGGTGCTGCACGCCAAACCGGACGAGAGCCTGCGCGCCGCCTCGACCAGCACGGTCGAGCGCATCCGCCGCCTCGCCGACGAACTCGGCTATCAGCCCAACCCACACGCCACGAGCCTGCGCACCCGGCGCAGCAATCTGGTGGGCGTGCTGGTACCCCGGCTGTCCGACATGGTGCTGGCCACGATCTACGAGGGCATCGAGGAGGCCGCCGCCGAGCACGGACTGTCCACGTTCGTCGCCAACACCGGCGACCGTCCCGAGGCGCAGCGCACCCGCACCAATATGGTCATCGGACGGCGCGTGGACGGCATGATCTTCGGCGACGCGTATGTGGACGGGCGGTTCCTGGACGAGGTGGCCGACCGCGGCATTCCGTTCGTCCTGGTCAGCCGCACCGCGGGGACCCATCCCTCGGTGACCTGCGACGACTATCTCGGCGGACGGCTGGTGGCCGAGCATCTGCTGGAGCTGGGCCACCGCGATGTCGCCGTCGTCGCGGGCGAGCCGTATGCCAGTACCGGTATCGACCGCACCGCGGGCCTGGTGGACCGCTATCGGGAGGCGGGGCTGTCCGTTCCGGCGGACCGCATCGCCCAGTCCCGCTTCGACGTCTCCGGCGGCCACGCCGCGACGGCGCGGCTGCTGGACACCCCGAACCCCCCCACGGCCATCTTCGCGGTCAACGACTTCGCGGCCATCGGCGCGATAGGCGCGCTGCGCAACCAGGGGCTGCGGGCGGGGGACGATGTGGCCGTCGTGGGCTTCAACGACACGCCGCTGGCGGCGGAGTTGCCGGTGCCGCTGACGACGGTGCGGTCACCCATGCTCGACATGGGGCGCGAGGGGCTGCGGACGCTGCTGCGGCTGCTGGAGGGCGAGGCCGTGGAGTCCAAGCGGCTGCGCCCCGAACTCATCGTCCGCGCCTCCAGCGTGCCCTCTCGCTGACTGGCCCAGGGGCTCCGGTCTCGCCGGCCCGGGGGCTCCGGCCAGGGGAGCCCCCGGAAGGCCTTGAGGCCAGGGCGGCTACTTGGCGCCCTGCCATTGCCCCGCCGGACCCGGCTCCGGATCCCGGGGGCCGAAGAGGCCGGTCAGCGCCAGGTGGATCACCATCGCCGCCACCGACCACGCCAGCAGCGCACCCTTCGCGCCCAGCTTGAGCGGCCCGTCGAAGGTGACGCCCTTACCGGCCGCCTTGGCGTGCGCCACGACGTCCGAGGTGGGCCCCAGCCATACGCCCAGCCGCCAGGCGATCACCGAGGCGAGCACCCCGCCGATCGCCAGCCCGACGACCAGCGCGATACCGCCGTGGCGGAAGAGCAGAAAGACGATGATGGCCGAGACGGCGCCGAAGGCGAGCCCGAGCAGCGTGAACATCCCGTCCGCGCCGACCGCGTCCTCCCCTTCCGAGTTCTTCAGATAGACGGCGGAGCCGTCCGAGACCAGGGGGACCTTCGGCGCCAACCACAGCCACAGCAGCCCGAGAAGCACCCCGGAGACCGCCACCGCGATGGCGACCAGCGACGCCTGCACCAGTTCGGCACGCAACTCGGGCCCGGGCTCGGAGTGCTCGGAGTGCTCCGAGAACTCGGCGTGCTCATCAGAGTGCTCGGCGTGCTCGGTGTGCCCGGCGTGCTCCGGATGCCCCGAAGCCTGCCCCGGGTGCGCGGGATACCCGGTGGGGTACGGCACGGCGGCGTCCCCGGCGGGCTGCTCATGGGACGGCGGCCGGCCCTCGGCGGGCTCGTCGTGCGGCGAGTGCTGATCATGCGGCGTCAACGGTGCGGTCACCCCGTCATCGTGCCAGGCGGACGGCGTACTTCGGTCGGCGGGACGTTCGCTGCGGCGCGTCACCGCACCGCCGCCCGCCGATAGGCCCAGGTCGCGGCGGCGAGGGACACCACGGCCACTCCGGCGCACACCCCGAGGTCGGCGCAGACCACCCACCAGTCGGGCTGTCCGTCGAAGGACCGGGCCAGGGCCTCCACACCGTACGTCGACGGCAGCAGATCGCGCGCGTACGACACCACCTGCGGCATCCGGGCCGCGGGCAGCACGCCGAGCAGCAGCGCGGCGGACATCCCCAACTGCCCGCACAGCGTGGCGAGTTCCTGGCGCGGGGCGAGCAGCCCCAGTGCGGCGCCGAGTCCGGCGAGGGCGGCGCCGGACAGGGGGATCACGGCGAGGAGGATCCACAGGTTGGTCATGGGCAGTTGGAAGAGCACACTGCCCATCACCGCGGTGACGGCGGTCCCGGGCACGGTGAAGGAGGCGTACGCGGCGGCCGCCCCGAGCACCACGGCCGAGGGCGGCACCGGCAGGGTCGCGTAGTGGTCGAGACCGCCGCTGGCCCGCAGCTGGCCGAAGTACTGCGCGAGCAGGTTGAGCGCCACGAAGGCGACGACCAGCACGCTCGACCCGGCCACCACCGACCGCGCCTCGCTTCCGCCGTCCACCACCCCGCGCATCAGGATCATGATCCCGATGGACTGGAAGGTGGCCACGAAGAGCAGCGGGATCCGGGCCACCCGGGCCCGTGAGAGCTGGGCGCGGTAGACCGCGACGAGCGCGGGGAAGAGCCGCGCCCGGGCCGCCAGCGGCGCGGGCATGTCACCGGCCTCACCGGCGTCACCGGACGCCCCGGAGACACCGGACGCACCCGAGGTACCAGCGTCACCGGAGACACCGGACGCCCCCGGGGTACCGGAGACGCCGGACGCACCGGGCAGCCCAGCAGACGCACCGGACACACCAGGCACACCAGGCACACCAGTGGCCCCGGGCACACCGGATACACCGGAAACCCCGGACACGGCGGGCATGACACTCACGTTGTGCTGCTCCTCTTCGCCTCTTGCGGCTTGAATACGGTCACGGTCACCGACGCGTTCACCGGCTCGCCCCGGCGGTCACGCCTTCACCAGCCCCTCCGCGCCCTCCGCACGGCCCCCCAGGGCGATGTACACATCCTCCAGGCTCGGCGTGGCAAGGGTGAAATCGTCCAGCGCGGCGAAGGCGGGGCCGCCGGTCACGGTGGCGATGGCGGCGCGCGCGTCGTCCGGCGGCAGCCGGAGCGTCCAGCGCCGCCCGGAAGCGCCACCGGCGGCTCGGGCCGCCTCGGCGGTTTTCCACAGGGCGGCGACCTCGGGCACCTCCAGCGGCGGCTCGGTGCGCCACACCAGCTCCAGCCGCACCTCGTCGGCCACCAGCGCCTTGAGCCCGGCGGGCGTGTCGCAGGCGATGACCCGGCCGCGGTCCAGCACGGCGACCCGGTCCAGCACCGTCTCCGCCTCGATCACGTTGTGGGTGACCAGCACCACCGTCACGCCCCGCTCGGCCCGCCGCCGGTCCACGGCCGCCCATACGGCGCGCCGGGCGACGGGGTCCATCCCGCTGGTGGGCTCGTCCAGCACCAGCAGCGGCCGCTCCCCCACCAGCGCGGCGGCGACGCAGGCCAGCCGCCGCTGGCCCCCGGAGAGCTTCTTCAGCGGGCGCCCGGCGACCTCGCCGAGCCCCAGCTCCTCGATCACCGCGTCGCGCTCGGCGCGGGCCGCGCGGGTCTCCAGGCCGCGCAGCCGCGCGGTGGTCTCGGCGGCGAGGGAGACGGTCAGCTCGTCCAGCGCGGTCGAGTCCTGGCCGAGATAGCCGAGCAGCCGGGCGGCGCGCTCGGGGTGGCGTACGAGATCGTGGCCGAGCACCCGCACCTGGCCCTCGTCGGGCCGCAGCAGGCCGGTGAGCTGCCGTACGAGGGTGGACTTGCCGGCGCCGTTGGGTCCGAGCAGCCCGAAGACCTCGCCGCGCACCACATCGAGGTCGATGCCGTCGCTGGCCCGGACGGCGGGTGTGGCGGGCGCGCCGCGGCGGCCGCGCGCCGCGGGATAGGTCTTTACCAGGCCGCGCACGGTGCACACCAGATCGCCACTCGTCGCCTGTTTCGCGCCCGTCCTCACGAGCTATGAGGGTACGCGCCCAAACACCCACTCCCGCCTTCGGGGCCCTCGGGCCCCTCGGGCCCCTCGAACCGCGATTCGCGGGACGGGCCCGCAACGCGGCCGACGGCGCGTCCGGCACACCACGCGGCGAAGCCGCAAGAGGGCGCTTTCCCCCTCCCCGCCCCTTCCCGATACCAGGGGCTCCGCCCCTGGACCCCGAGGCCCATGGCGGGCCCCACCACACGACAGAGCCACAAATCGACACTGCGGGAAGGGGCGAAGCCCCGGCCCGGAGTCTGGGGCAGAGCCCCGAACCGGGAGCCTGAGCGGAGCCCCGGCCCGGGGGCTGGGGCGGAGCCCCGGCTTGGGGGTTGGGGCGGAGCCCCGGCTTCGGGGGCTGGGGCGGAGCCCCGGCTTCGGGGCTGAGGCGGAGCCCCGGCTTCGGGGCTGAGGCGGAGCCCCGGCTTCGGGGCTGAGGCGGAGCCCCGGCTTCGGGGCTGAGGCGGAGCCCCGGCTTGGGGGCTGAGGCGGAGCCCCCGGTTTCGGGGGCTGAGGCGGAGCCCCCGGTTTCGGGGGCTGGGGCGGAGCCCCGGTTTCGGGAAGGGGCGGGGAGGGGAGCAGCACGCCGTGGGCGGTGCGGGCCGCTGGATGGGCCTAGCCGCCGGTTTGGGCGTGTTCCGCTGCCGAGCGGAGGTCGATCTCGCGCCAGAAGCCCGCCCGGATCGCATAGCGGTCGTGCTCGTCGATCTGGTCGTCCTTGTGGGCCAGCAGCCCGAAGCGGGCCGCGTAGCGCAGCAGTTCGCCGTCGATGCGGTGCGGGATGCGGGGGTACTCCGTGGAGAGCTGCTGGAGATGGCCCGAATCGGCGAGCCGTTCGGTCCAGCGGCGGGCGAAGACCTGGCCGACCTCGAACGGGTCGCCGCTGACCGCGGTGATGTCCTCCTCACGGTCGGCCCAGCGCTGCTCGGCGCTGGTGAGCTGGGCCAGCATGGGGAGGTTGGCGGTCTCCGGCGGCTCCCCCACCCCGGAGCCGGGGCCCCGGTCGATCCAGCCCTTGTCGGAGGACCAGCGCAGCGTGGCGCCGGCCGCCGGCCGGTCCGCCTGGCCGCCGGGCCCGGCAGGGCCGGCGGGGCCGCGGCCCAGGTCGGCGAGGTCCTTGGGGGTGGGCACACCCTTGGCCGCGGCCCCCGCCGCGACGTCCGCGCCCGCCTCGGCGGCCGCGGCGGCGGGACGCCCGGGGTCGTCGGCCGGGCCGCTCCCGTCGGCGCCGGGCCGGGCGGCACCGTTGCGGCCGGAGGCCGCCTCCCCCGCGCCGGGCGACGCCGCAGCCGCGGCGGCAGCGGCAGCGGCGGCCGTGGCGGTCTCCGGCAGCGGGGCGGAGAGAATGGCCGCGATCTCCGGGCGCGGCTCGGAGACGGGCGTACAGGGCCCGGGAAGCTCCTTGGCGCGCACCGCCCGGGTGATCCAGACGCGGTCCAGGACGCGCCGCTCATCGGCCTCGGCCACGAGGTCCTCGGACTGGTTGTAGTCGCCGTCGGCGGCCTGCACCGCCCAGAGGTGGACGGCGACCCCGTGCTCCTTGGCCGACATCAGCCCGGGCAGCAGGTCCCCGTCGCCGGTGACGAGGACGATGTCGGAGCAGGCCCGGTTGCGGGCGAGCTCGGTGAGCTCGGCGTGCATGGCGGCGTCCACGCCCTTCTGGGCCCAGCGGCCGTCGCTGCGGGTGAGCGCGCCGAGCCGCACGGTCACCCGGGGCATCACCCGCAGCCGCCGGTGCTCGGGCTGGGGTACGCGGTCGGGGGCGCCGTCGAACCAGTAGATCCGCAGCAGCGGACGTTCGGTCTCGGCCTCCGCCCGCTCCCGCAGGCCCTGGATCAGGGTCGCGTGGTCGACGGAGATGCGCGATCGGGCGGGCTCCCCGGCCAGCAGGCTCGCGGCGGCGCCCAGCAGGTACCCGGCGTCCACCAGGACGACGCAGCGGTCCACGTTCCACCCTCTTCCCTGACGAATCAGTCCTCGGTCGCCCCCCGCGCACAGCCGTCCCCGGATGTGGTCTTTCGGCTTTCCTTCGAGTCTGCCCGACCGTGCGGGGGTTATCAGTCCGAACTGGATCACCGGCGTGGCGGATACGGCCTACCCGCCAAGACCCCCCTTCTCACTCACCGTAATTGCCCGAAATGCACGGGTCACCGCAGCATGTCACTGTTCTTCCCGAAGGGCTTCTTCGGGCTTCTTCCGAAGGGCGTCCCGGAGGGCATCTCCCGGAGGGTCCTTCACCGGGGGGCTGATCCCAACTGGAGGAACACCACCATGGGCAAGAACAAGAACCGCGATCGCAAGCAGCAGCAGGAGCGGCGTCAGGAGCGGGGCATGGCCGACCGCCCCGCCGACCAGCAGTCCTCGATGGACGCGCAGTCGCAGGCGATGCGGGCGGAGGGCAGCCCCTCGACGCCGCGCAAGGACCGGCAGAAGAGCTTCGGCCACAACTGACGCACCGCGCACCGGCGCTGGACCACCGGCGCTGAGCCACCGGCGCTTGGCCCCCGCGGTGTCAGGCCGTGTGACATGGCCACAAGGGGCGCGCCCGACACGGGCGCGCCCCTTGGACGTTCTTCATTGCCTTCGTCGTAGCCGGGCCGTCACCCGGCCAGGCAGGACGCCCCCAACAGCACCTTGAGATCGCCGAAGAGCGCCGGGTCGGCGGTGACGCGGTGCCGGTCGAGCCGCAGCACGGTGGTCTTCCGCGCCCCCTGGAGCTTGATCCGCACCTCGGTGGAGCCGCGGTGGTGGGTGAGCACCTCGCCCAGCTTCTCGACCAGCGGCGGGGTGACCTTGACCGTGGGAATGGTGATCGTCACGGGCGCGTCGGCGCCCGCCTCGGAAAGATCGGGGACCATCAGCTCCATGGCGACCAGCCGGGGCACGTCCTCGCGCTTGTCCAGCCGCCCCTTGACGAAGACGACCACGTCCTCGATCAGCTGCGTGGAGACCAGCTGATAGGTGGCCGGGAAGAACATGCACTCGATGGAGCCGGCCAGGTCCTCCACGGTGGCGATCGCCCAGGCGTTGCCCTGTTTGGTCATCTTGCGCTGGAGGCCAGAGATGATGCCACCGATGGTGACGATCGCGCCGTCCGCGTGCTCACCGCCGGTGAGCGCGGAGATCGCGGCATCCGCCTTCTCGTTCAGCACATGCTCGATGCCGAACAGCGGATGGTCGGAGACATACAGGCCCAGCATCTCCCGCTCCTGGGCCAGCAGATAGGTCTTGTCCCATTCGACGTCCGCGAACTCGACGTCGAGCCCGAAGCCCGGCCCGTCGCCGTCCCCGCCGTCGCCGCCCATGCCGCCGAAGAGGTCGAACTGCCCCTCGGCCTCCTTGCGCTTGACGGCGACCACATTGTCGATCAGGGCCTCGTAGTGCGCCATGAGCCCCTTACGGGTGTGGCCCATCTCGTCGAAGGCGCCCGCCTTGATCAGCGATTCGGTGGTGCGCTTGTTGCAGACGACCGCCTCGACCTTGTCCAGGTAGTCCGGGAACGAGGCGTACTTCCCCTTGGCCTTGCGGCCGCGGATGATCGCCTCCACCACGTTCTGACCGACGTTCCGGACCGCCGTGAGACCGAAGAGGATCACATCATCACCCTGGGCGGTGAAGTTGGCCTCGGACTCATTGACGTTCGGCGGCAGCACCTTGATGCCCATGCGGCGGCATTCGTTCAGATAGACCGCCGACTTGTCCTTGTCGTCGCGGACCGAGGTGAGCAGCGCCGCCATGTACTCGGCGGGGTAGTTGGCCTTGAGGTACGCGGTCCAGTAGGTGACCAGGCCGTACGCGGAGGAGTGCGCCTTGTTGAACGCGTATCCGGCGAACGGGACCAGGACGTCCCACACCGCCTTGATGGCCTCGTCGGAGTAGCCGCGCTCGCGGCAGCCCTTCTGGAAGGGCACGAACTCCTTGTCGAGGACCTCCTGCTTCTTCTTGCCCATCGCGCGGCGGAGCAGGTCGGCCTGTCCGAGCGAGTAGCCCGCGAGCACCTGGGCGGCCTTCTGCACCTGCTCCTGGTACACGATGAGGCCGTAGGTGATGCCCAGGACCTCCTTGAGCGGCTCCTCCAGCTCGGGGTGGATCGGGGTGATCTCCTGCTGGCCGTTCTTCCGCAGCGCGTAGTTGATGTGCGAGTTCATGCCCATCGGGCCCGGCCGGTAGAGGGCCGAGACGGCGGAAATGTCCTCGAAGTGGTCGGGCTTCATCATGCGCAGCAGGGAGCGCATGGGGCCGCCGTCGAACTGGAAGACGCCCAGGGTGTCACCGCGGCAGAGCAGTTCGAAGGTCTTGGGGTCGTCCAGGGACAGATCGAGCAGCTTGAGGTCGATGCCCTTGTTGGCGCGCACCATCTTGACGGCGTCGTCCATGATGGTGAGGTTGCGCAGGCCGAGGAAGTCCATCTTCAGCAGGCCGAGCGACTCACAGGTGGGGTAGTCCCACTGGGTCACGACCTGGCCGTCGTTCTTCGGCGAGAAGACGGGCACATGGTCGGTGACCGTCTCGCTGGACATGATCACACCGGCCGCGTGCACGCCCATCTGCCGGACCAGGCCCTCGATTCCGCGCGCGGTGTCGATGACCTTCTTCACATCCGGCTCGTTCTCGTACATCCCGCGCACCTCGCCCGCCTCGCTGTAGCGGGGGTGCTTCTCGTCGGTGATGCCGGAGAGCGGGATGCCCTTGCCGAGGACGTCGGCGGGCATGGCCTTGGTGATGCGGTCGCCCATCGCGTACGGATAGCCGAGCACGCGGGCGGAGTCCTTGATGGCGTTCTTGGCCTTGATGGTGCCGTAGGTGCCGATCTGGGCGACCTTGTCGGCGCCGTATTTCTCGGTCACGTACCGGATGACCTCGCCGCGCCTGCGCTCGTCGAAGTCGATGTCGACATCGGGCATGGACACACGCTCGGGGTTGAGGAACCGCTCGAAGATCAGCCCGTGCTCGACCGGATCGAGGTCGGTGATGCCCAGGGCGTACGAGACGATCGAACCGGCCGCGGAGCCTCGGCCGGGGCCCACCGCGATGCCGTTGTTCTTGGCCCACATGATGAAGTCCGCGACCACGAGGAAGTAGCCCGGGAACCCCATCTGGATGATGACGTCCATCTCGTACTCGGCGAGCTTCTGCCGGTCCTCGGGGACGCCGCCGGGGAAGCGCTTGGCCATCCCCTTGCGGACCTCCTCCTGGAACCAGGTGACCTCGGTGTACCCCTCGGGCACGTCGAACCGCGGCATCAGGTCGCGCTTCTCGAACCAGCCGGTGTTGTCGATCTGCTCGGCCACCAGGAGGGTGTTGCGGCACCCCTCCTGCCAGGCGTCCGAGGAGTCGATGGCGTACATCTCGTCGGTGGACTTGAGGTAGTAGCCGGTGCCGTCGAAGCGGAAGCGGTCCGGGTCGGAGAGGTTCTTGCCGGTCTGGACGCACAGCAGCGCGTCGTGCGCCGCGGACTCGCGGGAGTAGGTGTAGTGCGAGTCATTGGTGACCAGCGGCGGGATGCCCAGCTTCTTGCCGATCTCCAGCAGCCCGTCCCGGACCCGGCGCTCGATCTCGATGCCGTGGTCCATCAGCTCCAGGAAGTACCGGTCCTTGCCGAAGATGTCCTGGTACTCGGAGGCGGCCTTGAGGGCCTCGTCGAACTGACCGAGCCGCAGCCGGGTCTGGAGCTCGCCCGAGGGGCAGCCGGTGGAGGCGATCAGGCCCTCGGACCACTGGGCGATGGTCTCCTTGTCCATCCGCGGCCACTTGACGAAGTAACCCTCCATATAGGCGTCCGAGGAGAGCCGGAAGAGGTTGTGCAGACCGGTCTTGTTCGACGCCCAGATGGTCTTGTGGGTGTAACCACCGGAGCCGGAGACGTCATCGCGCTTCTGGTGCGGCTGGCCCCACTGCACCCGCCGCTTGTAGCGCCGCGACTCGGGGGCCACATACGCCTCGATGCCGATGATCGGGGTGACCCCCGCGCCCATCGCCTGCTGGTAGAAGTCGTACGCGCCGTGGAGGTTGCCATGGTCGGTCATGGCGATGTGGGTCATGCCCATCTCGTTGCACGCGTTGAACATGTCCTTGAGCCGCGCCGCACCGTCCAGCAGCGAGTACTGGGTATGGACATGCAGGTGCGTGAAGGGCGGCTTGGTCACGGTGGAAGACCTCCGGCGAACAATCGATGACGGCAGTGCGAGACAGCTCCGAAGGTTACCCCTCCGCACTGACAAGAGCCGGGCACTCGCGGGTAGCCTCAGGCGTTGATCCCGACGGGGCATCCGGTCTTCCCGCGCACCCGGCGAGACGGAACATACCCTGTCGTATCTGCCCCACCGATCATCTCTCTCATGCCCAGGAGGCGTTCCGCGATGTCGACCCAGCAGACCCAGGCGGAACAGCGCGGCGAGCACATCCTCGCCGTATTCGACACCGCCTTCGGCGAGCTGCTCGCCGCCGACCCGGCCGCCTTCCGCGTCAAGTTCCGGAAGATGGCCGCCTCGGCGTTCGCGTTCTACCGCGGCACCGCCTGCCTGTTCTATTCCGATGTGGAGCGGGAGCGCTCCGGCGGACCGTACCTGGACGACCGCACCAGCCGGGTGTGGATCCACGGCGACCTCCACGCCGAGAACTTCGGTACGTACATGGACGCCAACGGCCGGCTGATCTTCAATGTGAACGACTTCGACGAGGCGTATGTCGGCCCCTTCACCTGGGACCTCAAGCGCTTCGCCGCCTCCGTGGCGCTCATCGGCTACACCAAGGCGCTCAGCGACGAGAAGATCACCGAGCTGGTGCGGACGTACGCCGGCGCCTACCGCGAGCGCATCCACGCCCTGGCCACCGGCGCCAAGAACGACGAGGTGCCGCCCTTCACCCTGGAGACCGCGGAGGGCCCGCTGCTGGACGCGCTGCGCGACGCCCGCTCGCTGACCCGCTTCGGGCTGCTGGACTCGATGACCGAGATCCGCGACTTCGAGCGCCGCTTCGCGGCCGGCGGCGGGTCCATCGAGCTGGACGCGGCCACCCGCTACAAGGTCCTGGCCGCCTTCGACGGCTATCTGGAGACGCTCCCCGAGTCCAGTCTCTCGCGCCCGGACTCCTACCGCGTCAAGGACGTGGTGGGCCGCCGGGGCATCGGCATCGGCAGCGCCGGGCTCCCCTCGTACAACATCCTCCTGGAGGGCAACAGCGACGCCCTGGAGAACGATGTGGTGATCTACATGAAGCAGGGGCAGACCCCGGCGGTCTCCCGGCACATCACCGATGAACAGGTGCGGTCGTACTTCCACCACGAGGGCCACCGCACGGTGATCTCCCAGCGCGCGCTCCAGGCCCACGCCGACCCGTGGCTGGGCTGGACCGAGCTGGACGGGGCGGGGCAGCTGGTGGCCGAGGTGTCGCCGTACGCGGTGGACCTGGACTGGTCCGACATCGACGACCCGGCCGAGATCGCGGCGGTCGTGGCCGACCTGGGCCGGGCCACGGCCACCATGCACGCGGCCGCGGACGACCAGAGCGGCCACTCCCTGGTGCCGTTCTCCACCGAGCGCGCCATCGACGCGGTGATCGCCGCCGACGAGGACGGCTTCGCCGAGCTCCTGGTGGACTTCGCGCACTCTTACGGTGCCCGCGCCCGGGCCGACCACCAGATCTTCGTGGACCTCTTCCGCAACGGCCGCATCCCCGGCCTCTGATCGCCTCCCTGGGGGGCACCCGTCCCCCCAGGACCGTTGATCACCACCCCGGCCATGGCCGGGGTGCGCTCGCCCCCCTATCGTTGACGGTCATGTGGCCTGGACAGCAGCCGCCGGGGGGCGAGCGAGACCCGCAGCAGAATCCGTACCAGCAGCCGGGTCAGCCGCCGCCCCCGGATCAGCCTCCGGGCTTCCCGCCCGCTCCCCCGCCGCCCCAGGGCCCGCCGCCGGGCCCTGGAGGCGGGCCCTGGGGCGGCGCTCCCGAAGTTCCCGGCGCCCCAGTTGCCCCCGGTGCCCCTGGCCCGGCGGACCGGCGGCGCAATGGCGGCCTTACGGCCGTCATCGCGGTGGCGGCCGCCGCCTCGGTGGTCGCGGGCGTTCTCGTGGTCACGGATGACGGCAAGGGCTCCCGGGGCGGCTCGTCGGACGATGTCGTCCAGGGCCCACCGGGAGCGCCGGGCTCCGGCGGCTCGGACGGATCCGGGGAGCCGGACGCCTCCGGTGGCTCACAGGGCCCGGGAAACCTCGTCACGCCCGCCCACAGCTCCGGGCCCGGCGGCACCACCGTGGTGATCGGCGAGGCCGGGGCCAAGCACACCCTCGACGTCTACGAGGATCTGCGCTGCCCGCCGTGCGCCTCCTTCGACCAGGCGGTCGGGCCGACCATCGCCAAGGACATCAAGTCCGGCAAGTACAAGGCCTCGTTCCACTTCGCCGCCATCCTCGACAAGAACATGGGCGGCGGCGGCTCCGCGAACGCCCTGAGCGCCCTCGGGGCGGCCCTGGACGTGAGCCCCGACACCTTCCTCGACTACAAGGCCGCGCTGATGTCGTCGAAGAACCACCCCGAGGAGAGCGAGGACTCCTACGCCGACGACGACCAGCTGCTGACCGTCTCCCAGGAGGTGTACGCGCTCAAGACGAACGCCTCCTTCCGGGAGGCTCTCCGCGAGGGCACCTACGACCCCTGGGCGAAGAAGATGATCGCCGACTTCGACGCCTCCGGGGTGAGCGGCACCCCCACCGTCAAGCTCGACGGCTCCCAGCTCACCGGCAGCGGCGGCTCCACCCCCGCGACCGCGGCGGAGTTCACAGACGCGGTGGACAAAACGCTCAAGAGGTGAAACGCGCAGGTCAGGGGCGGGTGGTCGGCCGCCGGGCCGGTTCTTCACATGGTCCCTACAGCCGTTCATGGCAGAATTCGAAGTCATGGACGGCACCGGACCGCAGCTGAGGACAGTGCGCGCGGCGCTCTTCACGGCGCTGTGTGTCACGCTGTCCTCGGCTTCGCATGTCCTGCTGACGCGGGCCCCGCTGCCGCTGGGCACCGTCGCCGCGCTCGCGGTGGCCGTCTTCGCCGTCGCGTACGCCCTGGCGGGCCGGGAGCGGGGCTTCTGGTCCATAGCGGCCCTGATGATCCCGCTGGAGCTGGCCGCCGACACGATCTTCACCACCGGCCAGCAGGCCTGTTACGGACAGTCCGGCGGCCCGGTGGCGGGCTCCCTGCGCTCCATGGGCGTCACCGTGCTGTGCGGCGGCGACCTCGGCGGTCCGCTGCCCGGGGTCTCGCAGAACGGCGTCGCCACCCCGCTGGCGGCCGCCGTGAGCTCCGCCACCCCCTGGCTGCTGCTCGCCGCGCATATCGCGGTGGGTCTGATCGCCTCGGCCTGGCTGCGCCGCGGCGAGGCCGCCCTGAGCCGTCTGCTGGCCTCCGTGGCCGCCTTCGCCTTCCGGCCGCTGCTGCTGGCCGTCGCGGTCCACGCGGCGGCCCTGCTGCCCCACCGCCGGGCCCCGCGGCCCGTACGTCCGGTGCGCCCGGCACCGGCCCTCCCTCTCCTCGTGCACTCCGTGGTGCGTCGTGGACCGCCCCGCTCGGCCGCTGCCTGAGCACAGCGCTCCACACCCCCGTACGCATCACTGACGACGCACACCCACGGAGATCGAACCATCATGAGCAACCGCAACAGCCAGCAGAACAAGCAGGCCGCGCGCGAACGGCTGCGTGCCGAGCGCGAGCGCCAGGCCAAGAAGGACCGGATGCGGCGCCAGCTGTTCGTCGGCGGCGCGGTCGTCGCGGTCCTCGCGATAGCCGGCGGCATCGGCTACGCCGTCACCAACATGAACTCGGACAACCCCAACCAGAAGTGGCGGGCGGCGGCCGAGAAGAAGACGTTCGCCAAGCCCGCCAACGCCACCGGCCCCCAGGGCACGACGATCGTCATCGGCGACAAGAAGGCCAAGAACACCCTGCACGTCTACGAGGACATGCGCTGCCCGGTCTGTTCCCAGTTCGAGAAGTACACCGGCCCGACCGTGCTCAAGGACATCAAGGACGGCACCTACAAGGCGCAGTTCACCATGGGCACCTTCCTCGACGACAACAAGCAGCAGCCCGGCGCCGGCTCGAAGAACGCGCTGAGCGCGCTCGGCGCGGCCCTCGATGTCAGCCCGCAGGCGTTCCTGGACTACAAGGAGGCGCTGTACGCGCCGAAGAACCACCCGGAGGAGACCGATGACGCCTTCGCGAACGACCAGAAGCTCATCGACGTCGCCCAGCAGGTCAAGGAGCTCAAGGGCAACACGGCCTTCGAGAAGGCCGTGAAGAACGGCACCTACGACCGGTGGGCGCTGGCCATGTCCAAGACGTTCAACGACACCAAGGACGTCACCGGCACCCCGTCCTTCAAGCTGAACGGGAAGAAGCTCCAAGTGGGCGAGAACCCGCCGATGACCCCGGACCAGTTCACCCCGCTCGTCAAGGAGAACCTCAAGAAGTAGCGTCCGGCCCCTCTCAGGCCGGGTCGGCGGGCGTGCCCTCGAGGGTGCGCCCGCCGACGGCGTTCGGCCCCCGCGGGCCACGGCCCCGGTGACCTGGCGGCGACGGGTGGGCGAACATCCCCCAAGCCCCCTGTCCCCGCGGGCTACTTGTCAGTAATCTCCTCGGCCGTGACCGACCTCCACATATCGCGCCGAAGCGCCGTCACGGCCGCGGCGGCCGCCGCCGCCCTGCTGCCCCTCGTCCCGGGCCCCACCGCCGCCGCCTCCGGACCCGCCTTCCTGCACGGCGTCGCCTCGGGCGACCCGCTGCCCGACGGGATCCTGCTGTGGACCCGTATCACGCCCGCCCCCGACGCCGTGCCCGGCTCGGGGCTCGGCCCCGCCGTCGAGGTGACCTGGGAGGTCGCCGAGGACCGGGACTTCCGCTCGGTCGTCGCCCACGGCACCGTCAAGGCCGCCGCCGACACCGACCACACCGTCAAGGCCGATGTGCGCGGGCTGCGGCCCGCCACCGGCTACTTCTACCGCTTCGGCGTGGACGGCGGCGTCCGCTCCCCCGTGGGGCGCACCCGTACCGCCCCCGCGCACGACGCCACGACCGAGGGGGTGCGCTTCGGCGTGGTCTCCTGCGCCAACTGGGAGGCGGGCTGGTTCTCCCCGTACCGCCATCTGGCCGCCCGCACCGACCTGGACGCGGTGCTCCATCTGGGCGACTACATCTACGAGTACAAGAGCGGCGAGTACCCGGCGGCCAAGGACGTCGTCCGCCCGCACGCCCCCACCCACGAGATCGTCACGCTCGCCGACTACCGCGTCCGGCACGGCAACTACAAGACCGACCCCGACGCCCAGGCGCTGCACGCCGCGCTCCCCCTCATCGCGATCTGGGACGACCACGAGTTCGCCAACGACGCCTGGTCCGGCGGGGCGGAGAACCACACGCCCGGCACCGAGGGGGCGTGGGCCCAGCGGGTGGCCGCCGCCAAGCAGGCGTACTTCGAGTGGATGCCGGTGCGCCCCTCCACCCAGGGCACCACCTACCGGCGGCTGCGCTACGGCAACCTCGCCGATCTCCACCTGCTCGACCTGCGCTCGTTCCGCTCCCAGCAGGCGGCCACCGGCAGCGGGGACGTGGACGACCCGGAGCGGACCCTGACCGGGCGCGCCCAGCTCGACTGGCTGAAGTCGGGCCTGACCGCCTCGGACACCACCTGGCGGCTGGTGGGCAACTCGGTGATGATCTCACCGGTCGCCTTCGGGGCCCTCCCCGCCGAGCTGCTGGGCCCGCTGGCCGAGCTGCTGGGGCTGCCCAAGGGCGGGCTGGCCATCAACACCGACCAGTGGGACGGCTATACGGACGACCGGCGCGAGCTGCTCGCCCACCTCACCGACCACGGGATCGGCAACACGGTCTTCCTCACCGGTGACATCCATATGGCGTGGGCCAACGACGTACCGGTGAAGGCCGCCACCTATCCGCTCTCCCGCTCGGCCGCGACCGAGTTCGTGGTGACCTCGGTGACCTCCGACAACCTCGACGATCTGCTGCATGTGGCGCCACAGACGGTGTCCCTGGCGGCGGCCGCCGCGATCAGGGCCGCCAACCGCCATGTGAAGTGGGTGGACATGGACTCGCACGGCTACGGCGTGCTCGATGTCACCCCGCTGCGGGCCCAGATGGACTACTACACCGTCTCCGACCGGACCGATCCGCACGCCACGAGCGCCTGGACGCGGTCGTACCGCACCCAGGCGGGCAGCCAGAAGATCGAGCGCGCCGACGCGCCCGTGCGCTGAAGGCTCATCCCGTACGTCAGAGACTCACCCCGTACGGCGAAGGCTCACCCGTACGTCAGAGGCTCAGAGGCTCGCCAGGAAGCCGAGCGCCACCCGCCAGGTGGCCTCGGCGGCCTCCTTGTCGTAGTCCGGCAGCTCGGGGTCGGTGAAGATGTGCCCGGCCCCGCCGTAGCGGAAGACCTCCACATCGGCACCGGCCCGCCGCATCCGCAGATACCAGGCGTTCAGCCAGTCGTGTGGCTCGAACGGGTCGGGGTCGGCCACATGCAGCTGCACCGGCAGGTCGTCGGCCGCGGCGTCGTCGGCGATGTCCGAGGTGCCGTGCAGCAGGAGCAGTCCGCGCGCCTTGTCGTCGCCCAGCGCCAGGTTCTGTGCCAGGGAGCCGCCGAGCGAGAACCCGGCGTAGACCAGCCCGCGGTCCGAGTACGGCGCGGCGGCGGTGATGGCCCGTTTCAGCAGCTCGTCGCGGCCGATCCGCTCCTTGATCACCATGCCGTCCTCGACGGTCTCGGCGGTCTCCCCCTCGTACAGGTCCGGCACGACCACCTCATGCCCGGCCGCGCGCAGCCGGTCGGCCGCCTCGTGCACGGCGGGCCGCAGCCCGTACGCGGAGTGGAACAGCACAATCGTCGAGGTATCGGCCACCGCCGTCACTTTCCTTCCCGTTTCACTTTCCGTGGGTCGCCCCCTCCTATCGTGCCAGTCACAGTCTGAGGACACCCGATCCGGGGAAGGCGGGACAGGACACCCTGGAGTCTCCCTGGGGAAGGATGAGGTAGGTGTCCATGGAGGACGTGCTGCGTCCGCTCATCGTCATCGGCGGCTCACTGGCCATCACGCTGTTCATCGGCTGGGCCGTCGACTGGCTGCTGCGGAGGGTCGATGCCCGGCATCCCGAGACCCCCCTGTGGGGCCATCTGCGTCGCTGCCGGCTCCCTCTTCAGGTGACCGTGTGCACGGCGTTGCTGAGCGGTTCGTACGACAAGACGCGGGCGAGGGTCGTCCAGGAGCACGAGTCGGCGATCGGCCAGTTGCTGGCGCTGGTGCTCATCGCGGCCACGGCGTGGCTCATGGTGCGGGTCTCCTCGGCGGTGGTGGAGTCCTCCTACTTCCGCTACGCCTCCTCCAGCGCCCACGACCCCGCGCGGGTGCGCCGGGTGCGCACCCAGGTGACGCTGATCCAGCGGGTGGTGGCCGCGATCGTCGGCGTGGTGGCGGCCTCCGCCATGCTGCTGACCTTCCCGACGATGCGCACGGTGGGCACCTCCATGCTGGCCTCCGCCGGGATCCTCGGGGTGGTCGCCGGTGTGGCCGCCCAGTCCACGCTGGGGAACCTCTTCGCGGGGCTCCAGATCGCCTTCGGCGACATGGTGCGGATCGGCGACACGGTGGTCGTGGACGGCGAGTGGGGCACGGTCGAGGAGATCACGCTGACCTTCCTGTCCGTACGGACCTGGGACGAGCGCCGGATCACCATGCCGGTGTCGTACTTCACCAACAAGCCGTTCGAGAACTGGTCGCGCGGCGGCACCCAGAAGGTGGCCACGGTCTTCTTCCACCTGGACCACACCGCGCCGATCGAGGAGATGCGGGAGCACCTGCGCGAGATCGTGCAGAAGTCTCCGGCCTGGGACGGCCGGGACTGGAACCTGGTGGTGACGGACACCACCCCGAGCACCATCGTGGTGCGGGCGCTCATCACGGCGCGGGACCCGGACGACGCGTGGACGGTGCGCTGTGAGGTGCGCGAGAAGATGATCACGTGGCTGCGGGACGCCCATCCGTACGCCCTGCCGCGCATCGCCACCGCCCCGGCCGTCCAGGCCCCCCAGTCGCTGCTGGAGAGCGAGCGGCGCCGTGAGCGCCATGACCACTTCGCCCGCTTCGAGGACGGGCTGCGCAAGGACTCCTCGCGCTCGCTGTGAAGCCGGCTCGCGATTGAAGCCGGCTCGCGGTGAAGCCGGTGGCAGGTCGCTACAACGACCGTCGCATCGCGCGGTGCGGGATGCCGCTGCCCTCGTCGAACTCGGGGCCGAACGCCTCGTAGCCCAGCCGCTCGTAGAAGCCGAGCGCATGGGTCTGGGACTCCAGATAGACCTCGGCCAGACCGCGCCGGCGGGCCTCCGCCTCGACGGCCTGGACCAGCTCGGCCCCCAGCCCGGTGCCCCGCGCCGCCCGGGCCACCGCGAGGCGGCCGAGCGCGGCGGTGGTGGCGCCGTCCACACCGGCGTGGCCGTACTTCTTGTCCGCGGCCGCGCCGTGCAGGAAGCGGACGGTGCCCACCGGGCGGCCCCCGTCGTCGGTGGCCAGGAGGTGGACGGCGTGCGCGTCGTACGCGTCCATCTCCTCCTCCTCGGGGATCCGCTGCTCCACCACGAAGACCTCCCGGCGGACCGCGAAGCAGCCGGACAGGTCCCCGTCGGTCACGACCTCGATCACGCGCTCTCCGCCTTCACGATGTCCAGCGCCCCGCGCAGATCGTCCGGGTAGACGCTCTCGAACTCGACCCAGCCGCCGTGCGCGGGGTGCTCGAAGCCGAGCCGCACGGCGTGCAGCCACTGCCGGGTCAGCTTCAGCCGCTTGGCGAGCGTCGGGTCCGCGCCGTAGGTGAGGTCGCCGACGCAGGGGTGGCGGTGGGCCGCCATGTGCACCCGGATCTGGTGGGTGCGGCCGGTCTCCAGCTTGATGTCCAGCAGGCTCGCGGCCCGGAACGCCTCGATGAGGTCGTAGTGGGTGACGCTCGGCTTGCCCTCCGCGGTCACCGCCCACTTGTAGTCGTGCTGGGGATGGCGGCCGATCGGGGCGTCGATGGTGCCGCTCAGCGGGTCCGGGTGGCCCTGGACCAGCGCGTGGTAGCGCTTCTCCACGGTGCGCTCGCGGAACTGCTGCTTGAGCACGGAGTACGCGAGCTCGGACTTGGCGACGACCATCAGCCCGGAGGTGCCGACGTCCAGCCGGTGCACGATCCCCTGGCGCTCGGCGGCGCCCGAGGTGGAGACGCGGAAACCGGCGGCGGCGAGCCCGCCGATCACGGTGGGGCCGCTCCAGCCGGGGCTGGGGTGGGCGGCGACGCCGACCGGCTTGGAGACGACCACGATGTCCTCGTCGTCGTGCACGATGTCCATGCCCTCGACGGGCTCGGCGACGATCCGCACCGGCGGCGCGGCCTGCGGCATCTCGACCTCGAGCCAGGCACCCCCGGAGACCCGGTCGGACTTCCCGGCGACACTGCCGTCGAGCTGCACCTTTCCGGCGGCGGCCAGCTCGGCCGCCTTGGTCCGGGAGAAACCGAACATGCGGGCGATAGCGGCGTCGACGCGCTCGCCCTCCAGACCGTCCGGTACGGGCAGGGTGCGGATCTCGGGAATCGTACTCACCCGACGAGTATGCCGGACCGCGCGGCCCGGTTCGTACGTCAGTCCTTGTGGACCCTGCCGTCAGCCCTGGTGGGCCGCGCCGTCAGTCCTTGTGGACCGTGCCGTCCG
This sequence comes from Streptomyces sp. NEAU-174, assembly GCF_052665095.1. Lineage (NCBI taxonomy): Bacteria > Bacillati > Actinomycetota > Actinomycetes > Kitasatosporales > Streptomycetaceae > Streptomyces > Streptomyces sp. NEAU-174. The sequence continues at coordinate 159,477 of NZ_JBQTCE010000005.1, forward strand.
GGTCCAGACCGCGGAAGGACAGGATCACGATCAGGAAGCCACCGCACACGATGGCCGAATCGGCGAGGTTGAAGACCGCGAAGTGGGAGGGCGCGATGAAGTCCACGACCGCCCCCTGGAAATCCCCGGGCGCCCGGAAGATCCGGTCGGTGAGATTGCCGAAGGCCCCGCCGAGCAGCAGCCCGAGCGCGATGGCCCAGGGCAGGCTGTGGAGCTTGCGGGCCAGCCGCGCGATCACCACGATGACGCCGACCGCGATCACCGTGAAGACGATGGTCATGGCCTCGCCGAAGCCGAACGCCGCGCCCCGGTTGCGGATCACCTCGAACTGGAGCCAGGTGCCGATCACCTCGACCGGGGCGTGGTGCTCCAGCTTCGCGACCACGGCCAGCTTGCTGGTCAGATCGATCAGATAGGCCAGTGCCGCCACCACGAGGAGCACCCCGACGCGCCGCTTCCCCCTGCCCGCCACGGCCTCACCGGATCCGGCGGCGCTGGTCCCGGCGCCCCCCTCCGCCTTCCCCGCGTCCGGCGTACCGATGGCCTGCTCCGCCTCTGTCACGTGAGTCCCTCAACCTCGTGAGTCTGTCTCCCCCTGTGAGGGACGAGGGTACGGCACACACGTACGGGCGTCAGCGCCGCTCCTGGCGCTGCTTGCACTCGACACACAGCGTGGCCCGGGGGAACGCCTGCATCCGCGCCTTGCCGATCGGGTTGCCACAGCTCTCGCACAGCCCGTACGTCCCGGTGTCCAGCCGGTCCAGGGCCCGCTCGGTCTGGAGCAGCATCTCGCGGGCGTTTCCGGCCAGGGCCATCTCATGCTCGCGGGTGATGTTCTTGGTGCCGGTGTCGGCCTGGTCGTCGCCCGCGCCGTCACCGGAGTCGCGCATCAGCCCGGTGATCGCCTCCTCGGAGGCGAGGATCTCGGTGCGCAGCCGGCCGGCCTCGGTCAGCAGCCCGGAGCGCGCCTCGTCCACCTCCTCGGCCGACCAGGGGTCCTCGCCCGGGCGGACCGCGAGCTCACCGGGGTCGACGGGAGCGCCCGCCGCACGGGCCTTGGGCAGGGGCGGCGCGGTCGTCGTGGCCTTCTTGTTCGTCGGCGCACCACCCGAGGTCTTCTTCGCAACCACTTTCCTGGCTCCCGTCTTCTTCGCGGGCACCGCCTTGTCGACGGGCGCGCCCTTCTTGGCGGGCGTCTCCGACTTCTTCTTCGGTGCGCTTTTCTTCGCCGCCTTGGCGGCGCCTTGCGCGGCGGCCCTGCCGGGTGCCGCGGTCTTGTTGACGGTCTTGTTGACGGCCTTCTTGCCCGAGGCGCTCTTCTTGCCGGGCGCGGCCTTCGTCGCCTTCGCCGTGCTCTTCTGCACGGTGGTCTTTCTCGCCACCATGGCCGCGGCCCCTTCACATATTGTGATCTTGCGCGCGAATCGTTCCGGAACGATAAATCGACTCCGAGCGGGCGGCAACGGGGCACGCCGCCCGATTCGCCCGGCTTGCCCGTACGACAACCCGGTCTCCACCGTTGTGCCCCACTCCACGCCCGGTAATCCGTCCGGGATCCGGTCTCCGGTGGTTACCCAGCGTGACGGGCCTGATCGCGGCCCCGGGCGTCCGGCCATTCGGGGCAGTCCGCCGGACCCGGCCGTCCCCCACTCGGCGCAGTGACCCGGCGGTGACCGAGCAGTGCCATATTCGGTCGGCCCCGGTCTCCTCGGCCCCGTACACTGGGCGCAGCGAGAGGCGTGGATGGGGACGAGTAGCGTCGTAGGCGGCCCAGAGCGACCCGGGGACGGTGTGAGCCCGGGGGCGAGCGCGATGTGAAGGATCACCCCGGAGCCGCCGGAAGAACGCCCGCCCTGGGTCAGTAGAACCGGCATCGCGATCCCAATGAGGGGGCCGGGAGCCAGCCGCTGCCGGCCAAGGAGGGTGGTACCGCGGGAGCGCACGGCTCTCGTCCCTCCGACGGAAACGGAAGAGCACGTGTCCGCCGGAGGAAGAAGAGCCCCGATGACGCCGCAGTACCGCCAGGTGCCCGCCCAGGTCGACCTGCCCGCCCTCGAGCACGCCGTGCTCGACTTCTGGCGGGAGAACAAGATCTTCGCCCGTAGCCTCGAGCAGTCCGAGGGACGGCCCGAGTGGGTCTTCTACGAGGGCCCCCCGACCGCGAACGGCATGCCGGGCGCCCACCACATCGAGGCCCGCGTCTTCAAGGACGTCTTCCCGCGCTTCCGCACCATGCGGGGCTACCACGTCGACCGTAAGGCGGGCTGGGACTGCCATGGCCTGCCGGTCGAGCTGGCGGTCGAGAAGGAGCTGGGCTTCAACGGCAAGAAGGACATCGAGGCGTACGGCATCGCCGAGTTCAACGCCAAGTGCCGGGAGTCCGTGACCCGGCACACCGACGCCTTCGCCGAGCTCACCACCCGGATGGGGTTCTGGACCGACCTCGACGGCGCGTACTGGACCATGAACCCCGGCTACATCGAGTCGGTGTGGTGGTCCCTGAAGGAGATCTTCAACAAGGGGCTGCTGGTCCAGGACCACCGCGTGGCCCCCTGGTGCCCGCGCTGCGGCACCGGGCTGTCCGACCACGAGCTGGCCCAGGGCTATGAGACGGTCGTCGACCCCTCGGTCTTCGTCCGCTTCCCGCTGACCTCGGGCCCGCTGGCGGGCGAGGCGGCACTGCTGGTGTGGACGACCACGCCGTGGACCCTGGTCTCCAACACCGCCGTGGCCGCACACCCGCAGGTGCGCTATGTGGTCGCCAGCAACGGCGAGGAGAAGCTGGTCGTCGCCGAGCCGCTGGTCGAGAAGGCGCTCGGCGAGGGCTGGACGGTCACCGGCGAGTCCTTCACCGGGGCCGAGATGGAGCGCTGGGGCTATCGGCGCCCCTTCGAGCTGGTGGACATCCCCGACGCCCACTTCGTCGTCAACGCCGACTATGTGACGACCGAGGACGGCACCGGTCTGGTCCACCAGTCCCCCGCCTTCGGTGAGGACGACCTGCTGACCTGCCGGGCCTACGGGCTGCCGGTGGTCAACCCGGTCCGCCCGGACGGCACCTTCGAGGAGGGCCTGGACCTGGTCGGCGGCCAGTTCTTCAAGAAGGCCGACGAGGCGCTGACGGCGGACCTCAAGGAGCGCGGGCTGCTGTTCCGGCATGTGCCGTACGAGCACAGCTACCCGCACTGCTGGCGCTGCCACACCGCGCTGCTCTACTACGCCCAGCCGTCCTGGTACATCCGCACCACCGCGATCAAGGACGCGCTGCTGCGGGAGAACGAGAAGACCAACTGGTATCCCGAGTCGGTCAAGACCGGTCGCTATGGCGACTGGCTCAATAACAACATCGACTGGGCGCTGTCGCGGAACCGCTACTGGGGCACTCCGCTGCCCATCTGGCGCTGCGCCGAGTCCCATCTCACCTGCGTCGGCTCCCTCGCCGAGCTCTCCGAGCTGACCGGCACCGACCAGAGCGGTCTGGACCCGCACCGGCCGTACATCGACGCGGTCACCTTCACCTGCACCGCCGACGGCTGCTCGCTGACGGCCGAGCGGGTGCCCGAGGTCATCGACGCCTGGTACGACTCGGGCTCGATGCCGTTCGCGCAGTACGGCTATCCGTACCGCAACAAGGAGCTCTTCGAGCGGCGCTACCCGGCGCAGTTCATCTCCGAGGCCATCGACCAGACCCGCGGCTGGTTCTACACGCTGATGGCGGTCGGCACGCTCGTCTTCGATAAGTCCTCGTATGAAAACGTGGTCTGCCTCGGTCACATCCTGGCCGAGGACGGTCGCAAGATGTCCAAGCACCTGGGCAACATCCTTCAGCCGATCCCGCTGATGGATCAGCACGGCGCGGACGCGGTGCGCTGGTTCATGGCCGCCGGCGGCTCACCGTGGGCGGCCCGCCGGGTGGGCCACGGCACCATCCAGGAGGTCGTGCGCAAGACGCTGCTCACCTACTGGAACACGGTGGCCTTCCAGGCGCTGTACGCCCGCACCTCGGGCTGGGCGCCGTCCGCGGCCGACCCGGCCCCGGCCGAGCGGCCGCTGCTGGACCGCTGGCTGCTGGGTGAACTGGGCACGCTCACCGAGCAGGTCACCGAGTCCCTGGAGGCGTACGACACTCAGCGCGCCGGAAAGCTGTTGTCGGCCTTTGTCGACGACCTGTCCAACTGGTACGTGCGCCGCTCGCGCCGCCGCTTCTGGCAGGGCGACGCCGCCGCGCTGCGCACCCTCCACGATGTCGTCGAGACGGTCACCCGGCTGATGGCGCCCCTGGTGCCCTTCATCACCGAGCGGGTCTGGCAGGACCTGGTCGTCCCGGTGACCCCGGAGGCCCCCGCCTCCGTGCACCTGACCACCTGGCCGGAGCCGGACCGGTCGATGATCGACCCGGCCCTCTCGGAGCGGATGGCGCTCGTGCGGCGCCTGGTGGAGCTGGGGCGCGCGACCCGCGCGGAGTCCGGTGTGAAGACGCGCCAGCCGCTGTCGCGCGCGCTGGTCGCCGCCTCCGGCTTCGAAGCCCTCGGCGCCGAACTGCGCGCCCAGATCGAGGAGGAGCTGAACGTCTCCTCGCTCGCGTCGCTGAGCGAGGTCGGCGGCTCGCTGGTCGACACGACCGCGAAGGCCAACTTCCGCGCCCTGGGCAAGCGCTTCGGCAAGGGCACCCAGCCGGTTGCCAAGGCGATCGCGGAGGCCGACGCGGCCGCGCTGTCGGTCGCGCTGCGCGAGGGGAACGCGTCGGTCGTGGTGGACGGCGAGACGGTCGCCCTCTCCCCCGACGAGGTCATCATCACCGAGACGCCGCGCGAGGGCTGGTCCGTCGCCTCCGACGCGGGCGCCACGGTCGCCCTCGACCTGGAGATCACTCCGGAGCTGCGGCGCGCGGGGCTGGCCCGTGATGCGATCCGGCTGATCCAGGAGGCCCGTAAGAACAGCGGGCTGGATGTGGCCGATCGGATCGCGCTGCGGTGGCAGTCGGCCGACGAGGAGCTGCGTCGGGCCCTCGTCGACCATGCCGAGCTGATCGCGGACGAGGTCCTCGCGACCGACTTCGCGGCGGGCGAGGCCGATGCGGCGTACGGCGCCCCCTTCGAGGACGCCTCCCTGGGCCTGACGTTCCGCCTCCGCAAGGCGTAACCCGGACCGGGGGTTTGTTCCCCTACCCGCCCCTTCCCGAACCATGGGGCTCCGCCCCCTGGACCCCGGACGCCCTTCGGGCGTGTCCTCAATCGCCGGACGGGCTGAAAACAGCCCCTCCGGCGCTTGAGGACCAGGGACCGGGGCGAACGAGCTGAAATCAGCCCGCCCGGCGATTGAGGACCAGGGACCGGGGCGAACGAGCTGAAACCAGCCCGCCCGGCGATTGAGGACCAGGGACCGGGGCGAACGGGCTGAAACCAGCCCGTCCGGCGATTGAGGACCGGGGTCCGGGGCGGAGCCCCGGTTGTGGGAAGGGGCGGGTACGGGAACAAACCCCCGCCGCCCCCGGGCGCACGGCAAAGGGCCGGGGCCCAGGAGGAAGCTCCTGGGCCCCGGCCCTTGTGATTGCCGAACGCTCCGCGCCTACGCGCCCCGCGCCAACGTCAGTTGTCGTCCTCGTCGATGAGGAAACCCCGCATCGGACTCGGCGCCTGCTGCATCGGCTGCGGACTCTGCGGCCGCACCGGTGCCATCGGCTGGGTCATCGCGGGAGACATCTGCTGCTGGCCACCGTAGGACGGCGCTCCACCGTTCTGGTTGTGGCCGCCCATGGACTGGTTGCCACCCATCGTGTGGCCACCCATCGTGCCGGCGCCGGCCGAGGCCATGGAGCCGCTCATCGAGGGGGACGGCGGCAGCGAGGCGGTCGCCGGGGTGCGCGGCGGGGCGAGCGAGTCGTCGGCCTGGTTCTCCAGCTGGCGCAGCTGGCTCTCCAGGTACGACTTCAGCCGCGTGCGGTACTCGCGCTCGAAGCCGCGCAGGTCCTCGACCTTGCGCTCGAGCGTGGCACGAGCGGACTCCAGGGAGCCCATCGCGACACGGTGCTTCTCCTGCGCGTCCCGCTCCAGCGCGTCGGCCTTGGCGCGGGCGTCCCGCTCCAGGCCCTCGGCGCGGCTACGGGCCTCGCCGACGATCTTGTTGGCCTCGGAACGGGCCTCCGCGATCGCCTGGTCGGCGGTCTGCTGCGCGAGCGAGAGCACGCGCGCGGCGCTGTCGCCGCCCGGGCCCTGCCCCGGCTGCGGCAGCTGCGGGCCGCCAGGACCGCCGGGGCCACCCGGGCCACCGGGACCGCCCATCGGGCCACCCATGGGGCCGCCGGGACCCATGGGACCGTTCTGGCCCATGGGGCCGGGTCCGCCCTGCTGCATCGGACCAGGGCCGCCCTGCTGCATCTGGCCGGGACCGCCCTGCTGCATGGGACCGGGGCCGTTCTGGCCCATCGGTCCGGCCGGCAGCTGCGGGGCTCCGCCCGGGAGTTGGGGCGGGCCACCCATCTGCTGCTGGCCGGGCGGCACCGGCTGCGGCGGTCCAGATATGGCGGCGGGCACGGGTGCGCCCGGCCGCTCCTGCTGTTCGGGTGGCTTGCGCATGCCTTGTTGCTGGCTCTGGGCCGCGGCACGTGTCGCGGCGGCCAGCTTGGCGCGCAGGTCCTCGTTCTCCCGCAACAGCCGAGTCAGTTCGGCTTCGACCTCGTCGAGGAAGGCATCGACCTCGTCCTCGTCATAGCCTTCTCGGAGGCGGACGGTCGTGAACTGCTTGTTCCGCACGTCCTCGGGGGTCAACGGCATCTCTACTTCACCTCAACGTAGTCGTCGGCAATCGGCAAGACCGTATCGTTCACACCCTGCTCGCAAAATTGCTCACGACGGTGATCAGGATCCAGACGATGATCATCAGCACGAAGAAGGACAGGTCGAGCGCCACACCCCCGAGACGCAACGGCGGAATGAACCGCCGTAGCAGCTTGAGTGGCGGATCGGTCACAGTGTAGGTGGCCTCGAGGATGACCACCATCGCCCTACCGGGTTGCCACGAGCGCGCGAACTGGAAGACGTAGTCCATCACGAGCCTGAAGATCAGCACGATCAGGTAGCAGTAGAGCGCGATGTAGATCACCTGTAGTGCGATGCCCATCCCGCGCGTCCCTCTCCCCTGGTTCGTACTCGGCCTTTCGGCCTCGGATGACTCGGTGTTGCCGGTTTGCCGTTTTTGCGTCTCAGCTCTGGTTGAAGAACCCGCCCTCTGCGATACGGGCCTTGTCCTCCGCCGTGACATCGACGTTAGCAGGAGACAACAGGAACACCTTCTGCGTCACCCGCTCAATGCTCCCATGGAGACCGAACACCAGACCGGCCGCAAAGTCGACAAGTCGCTTCGCATCCGTGTCGTCCATCTCCGTCAGATTCATGATCACGGGAGTGCCCTCACGGAAGTGTTCCCCGATAGTACGGGCCTCGTTGTAGGTCCGGGGGTGCAGTGTGGTGATGCGGTACGGCTCCCGCTCGGACACGACCTTGGGCATGATCACTGGGGCGTTCTTCTCCAAGTTCTGACGTTCAGGTGTGATGGACGCCACGGGGGCGATTCGCGCGGGTCGCCCGGTTTCCACCGCAAGTGGAGCCGGTTCGCGTTGTGCGGGAGGGTGGACGACTCGCACAGATTCGCCCCTTTCCGGCCGCGGTTCGGTCTCCACCACCTGATGCCGCCGGCGGTCCCGCTCCCGCTCGGGCTCCGGCTCGGGCTCGAACTCGTCGTCGGGGTCGAATCCCCGGCCGTCGTACCCATCGTCCTCCACGAGGCCGAGGTAGACCGCCATCTTGCGCATCGCGCCGGCCATTTTCTGCGTCCTCCGCTCTGTGGTGGATCGGCTCCGCCACCGGATGCCATGGATCCACGTGGCCCGCCCGCCTTTTGACGGGAATGACCATATTTTCTGCTGTGGTCCGACTTCTTCGCGACGTTACCGGAGCCCGGGTCGGACTCCGAGTACCGCAGTGCCGACGCGCACATGTGTCGCCCCCGCCGCCACCGCTTCCTCGAGGTCCGAGCTCATCCCCGCCGAGACCATGTTCGCAGCCGGATGGGCCACGCGCAGGCGGGATGAGATTTCCATCAGCCGGTCGAACGCCGCCCGCGGCCGCCCCTCGTAGGGACCCGCCAGCGGGGCGACGGTCATCAGACCGTCGAGCCTGAGCCCTTCGGCCTCGACCACGGACTCGGCGAGCCGTTCCACTCCGTCCGGTCCCACCCCTCCGCGCTCTCCCCGGTCACTGGAGTCCACGTCGAGCGCGACCTGAATCAGGACGCCCAGCTCCCGCGCGGCCCCCACGGCCGCACGGGAGAGCGCGTCGACCAATCGCTTGCGATCGACAGATTGCACCACATCGGCATAACTCGATACGGAACGCACCTTATTGGTCTGCAACTGCCCGACAAAGTGCCAGATCAATGGCAGATCCGCGCATTCCGCGGCTTTGGGGGCGGCCTCCTGGTCGCGGTTCTCGGCGACATGCCGTACGCCGAGTTCCGCGAGCAAACGGACATCGCTCGCCGGATAGGTCTTGGTGACCACGATCAGGGTCACCTCTTCGCGCTTGCGACCGGCCCCGGCGCAGGCGGCAGCGATACGTTCCTCCACCCGGGCCAGATTCGCGGCCAGTTCCGCCTTGCGATCCGTCACAGCTCAGCCGCCCAACCAGACATAGCTCGCGAGCCGCCCCGTGGTGCGCTCGCGCCGGTACGAGAAGTGGTCCGCCGACTCCAGGGTGCAGATGTGAGATTGTCCATCCATCTCGTCCATCCGCACACCCGCGCGTGTCAGTTGGGCCCGCACACCGGCCGCCACATCGACGGCGGGGGTACCCCAGCTGGTCTCGGACCACGCCTCCGGCACGGTCTCGGCCACATCGGCGCGCATCTCCGCGGGGACCTCGTAGCAGCGGCCGCAGACCGCGGGACCGGTGCGGGCGACGATCCGGGCGGGCTCCGCGCCCTGTTCGGTCATCGCCCTCAGCACCGCCGGGACCACTCCGGCGACCAGTCCCGGCCGCCCGGCGTGGGCGGCGCCGACGACCCCGGCCACCGGATCGGCCAGCAGCACCGGGGTGCAGTCGGCGGTGAGGACGGCCAGGGCGAGGCCCCGACGCCGCGTCACCACCGCGTCCACCGCCGGGATCTCCTCGTCCGACCACGGTCCGTCGACCACCGCGACGTCCCGGCCGTGCACCTGGTTCATCCAGACGACCGCCGCCGGGTCCAGGCCCATCGCCTTGGCGGCCAGCTCGCGGTTGGTCCGTACGGCCTGGGGGTCGTCGCCGACCGCCCCGCCGAGGTTGAGCTCCTCATACGGAGCGGCGCTCACCCCGCCCCACCGGTCGGTGAAGGCGAAGTGCGCGCCGCTCGCGTCGTGCTGTTGCGCTATCACGTCTGGTTCACTTCAAAGTCGCCGTCGAGCCATACCGGACGGCTCACTTCAGGAAGTCCGGGACGTCCAGCTCCTCGGCCTGGCTCTCCGGGTAGGGGCGAGCCGGGGGGACCTGGGGGTGCGGGGTGGGCGCCGGGGGCGGCGGCACCTCGGCGACCGGGGCGGGGTCCGCCGGGGCGGGCTCCTCCTCGCGCGGGGTGACGCTGCCGAGCCCGCCGAAGGACGGGCGGCTGCCGCTCTCCTGGCCGGCCGGGCGGTTCGAGGAGCCGCCGGTTCCCTCTTCGCGGTTGCCGCCGCTGTAGGAACCGAGCACCTTGTCGCGGTTCTTCGCGGGCGGCTGACCGCCGTCGAAGCCCGCCGCGATCACGGTGACCCGGACCTCGTCGCCGAGCGCGTCGTCGATCACCGCGCCGAAGATGATGTTGGCCTCGGGGTGGGCGGCCTCGCTCACCAGCTGGGCGGCCTCGTTGATCTCGAACAGACCGAGGTCCGAGCCGCCGGAGATGGAGAGCAGCACGCCCCGGGCGCCGTCGATGGACGCCTCCAGCAGCGGCGAGGAGATCGCCATCTCGGCCGCGGCCACCGCGCGGTCGTCACCGCGGGCCGAGCCGATGCCCATGAGCGCCGATCCGGCCTCCGACATCACGGACTTGACGTCCGCGAAGTCGAGGTTGATCAGACCCGGGGTGGTGATCAGGTCGGTGATGCCCTGAACACCCGACAGCAGCACCTGGTCGGCCGACTTGAACGCGTCGAGCACGCTCACCTGACGGTCCGAAATGGACAGCAGCCGATCGTTCGGGATCACGATGAGGGTGTCGACCTCGTCCCGCAGACCCGCGATGCCGTCCTCCGCCTGATTGGCGCGGCGACGGCCCTCGAAGGTGAACGGACGGGTGACCACACCGATCGTCAGTGCGCCCAGCGAGCGGGCGATGTTCGCGACCACCGGGGCACCGCCGGTGCCCGTGCCGCCGCCCTCACCCGCTGTCACGAAGACCATGTCGGCCCCCTTGAGGACCTCCTCGATCTCCTCGCGGTGGTCCTCGGCCGCCTTACGGCCGACATCGGGGTTGGCGCCGGCTCCCAGGCCCCGGGTGAGCTCACGACCGACGTCCAGCTTGACGTCCGCGTCACTCATCAGCAGGGCCTGCGCATCGGTGTTGATCGCGATGAACTCGACGCCCTTGAGCCCGACCTCGATCATCCGGTTGATGGCATTCACGCCACCGCCGCCGATGCCGACGACCTTGATGACTGCGAGGTAGTTCTGCGGTGCTGCCACGTCGAAGGCCTCTCGCCTCGAGTTACGTGTCGTCACCCCGCCGTTGTGCGGTGCGCCGACTGATGCCGAATGGGACGGTTCCGATTGCCGACCCCAACCCTAACGCTGAAGTTTAGGGTTACCAGTGCCTCTGTTTCCCGGACTCTTCGGAACAGGACACTAAGTCGACAAGTGGCGCGCGTTCAATGAACACGCCGAACCTCCCGCTTTTCTTTTCACCCTATGTGATCACCCAGTGGGCTAGCCAACCAGGGTGCTGGCCTGCCGCTATCCACGTCAACTGCGAGACACCGCGGGGGCACTCGGCGCTTGGACGTCGAAGTGGTCGGCGTCCGGCCGCGCTTTCATCAGGGCGGTGAGCGCCTTGGCCTTCGCATCGCCGCGCTCTCCGCTCCCCCAGGCGATGGTACGGCCCCCGGTCAGCTCCAGGGTGATCGAATCGTACGAGCGGACCCGGAGGGAACGGGTGTCCTGGCGGACCTTCTCGGGGAGTTGAGTGACCACCCGGACCGCCTCGCGGCGCAGTGCGGTGGGGCCGAAATGGCGCGAACTCGGCGACCGATCCGGCTCCATTTCCAGCAGCGGAACCCCCTTGGGACGCTTGCTCAGGGTGGAGAACCTGACCCCCGTGGCGTCCACTTCGTGGAACTTCCCGTCCTCTTCGACAATGGCTTCGGGCCTGCGTTCCGTCACTACCAGACTGATGGTGTGCGGCCATGACCGGGATACGTCCACTTTCGCAATCCGCTTCAGCCGCTCGCGCACACGATGTTCGATCGCCCCCGTGTCCACCGCCACCAGCGGGGTGTTCAGGGATACGTCGGCGGCGTCCGTCACGTCCTCGGCGGTGAGGACGGTGGTGCCCGCGACCCGCACCCGCTCGGTCCGCAGCCAGCTCGAGCCGTAGAGCAGCCAGACGGCCCCGGCGCCGAGCAGGGTCACCGCCACCACCGTCACCAGCAGGGTGCGGCGGCCGGGCGGCCGGAGCCCACGGCGCACCCGGAGCAGGCGTGGGGGCGGGCCGGACGGAGTCGTCCCTCGTGCACCGCGCTCGGCGGTCGACGGTCCGGCCACGCTCCCTGCCTCCTCACGCCTGGCGGCGTGCGCTGATCGCCTCGTACACCATGCCGACCAGCAGCTCGTCGGCGTCCCTGCGGCCGAACTCGGCGGCGCGCCGGGACATCTCGTACAGCCGGTGCGGATCGCCGAGCACCGGCAGCACATTGCTCTGCACCCACTCGGGGCTCAGCTCGGCGTCGTCGACCAGCAGCCCGCCGCCCGCCTTGACCACCGGCTGGGCGTTGAGCCGCTGCTCGCCGTTGCCGATCGGCAGCGGGACGTAGGCGGCGGGGAGTCCGACGGCGGACAGTTCGGCGACGGTCATCGCGCCCGCGCGGCAGAGCATCATGTCGGCCGCGGCGTACGCGAGGTCCATCCGGTCCACATACGGTACCGGGATGTAGGGCGGCATTCCGGGCATGTTGTCCACATGCGGCAGTTCGTTCTTCGGACCGACCGCGTGGAGCACCTGGATCCCGGCGCGCTGGAGGAACGGCGCCACCGTCTGGACCACCTCGTTCAGCCGCCGCGCGCCCTGCGAGCCGCCGGAGACCAGCAGCGTCGGCAGGTTCTGGTCGAGCCCGAAGGCCGCGCGGGCCTCGGGGCGGACCGCGGCCCGGTCGAGGGTGGCGATGGAGCGGCGCAGCGGAATGCCGACGTAGCGGGAGTTGCGGAGCTTGCTGTCCGGGGTGGAGACCGCCACGAAGTGGGCGTAGCGGGAGCCGATCTTGTTGGCGAGGCCGGGGCGGGCGTTGGCCTCGTGGACGACGATCGGCACGCCGAGCCGCTTGGCGGCCAGATAGCCGGGCAGGGCCACATAGCCGCCGAAGCCGACGACGCAGTCGGCCTTGGTGCGCTCCAGGATCTGCTCGGCGGCCTTGATGGTGCCGCGCAGCCGCCCGGGGACGGTGATCAGTTCAGGGGTGGGCTTGCGCGGCAGCGGTACGGCCGGGATGAGCCCCAGCTCATAGCCGCGCTCCGGTACGAGCCGGGTCTCGAGCCCGCGCTCCGTGCCGAGCGCCGTGATCCCCACGGTCGGGTCCTGCCTGCGCAGGGCGTCCGCGAGGGCGAGCGCGGGCTCGATGTGGCCGGCGGTCCCCCCACCGGCGAGTACGACATGCACCGAAATTCACCGCTCTCCGGACGGCCGCCTCTTGACGGGCCGTCTCATCGTCTTCCGTCTCACCCGAGCCAGCTTCTTCCGCAAAGCAGGCTGCCGCATGGCCAGCGCCGCCCGCGCACCGGGCTCAGCCCGGGCGAAGGCGATCAGCAGGCCGACGGCGAACATGGTCGGCAGCAGGGCGGACCCTCCGTAGGAGAACAGCGGGAGCGGAACACCCGCGATCGGCAGCAGACCGAGCACCGCGCCGATGTTGACCACGGCCTGCGCCGTGATCCAGGTGGTCACACCTCCCGCGGCGTACCTCACGAAGGGGTCCTCCGTGCGTCCGGCCACGCGGATACCCGCATAGCCTAGAGCCGCGAAGAGAACGAGAACGGACAGCGTCCCCGCCAAGCCGAGTTCCTCCCCGGTAATGGCGAAGATGAAGTCGGTATGCGGTTCGGGTAGTTCGCCCCATTTCTCCATACTTGCCCCGAGTCCCGAGCCGAACCAACCGCCGTTGGCGAGCGCGTAGATCCCGTGCACCGCCTGCCAGCACTGATCGTTGGCACCGGGCTCGGTGGCGCCGATACAGGCGAGCCGGGACATCCGGTTGGCGCTGGTCTTGATGAGCACCATGCCGATGAGCCCGGCGAAGGCGAGGACGCCCGCGAAGAGCCGGGTGGGGGCGCCGGCCAGCCACAGCAGGCCGAAAAGGATCGCAGTGAGAATGATCGCGGTGCCCATGTCCCCGCCCAGCATGATCAGGCCGAGCAGCATGCCGGTCGCGGGCACCAGCGGGACCAGCAGATGCTTCCACTGGGCCAGCAGCCGCTTGTCCTGTTTGCGGGCGAGAAGATCGGCACCCCACAGGACCAGCGCCAGCTTGCCGAACTCACTGGGCTGGAGCAGGAAGGGACCGCCGAAGGAGATCCAGTTCTGGTTGCCGTTGACCGCGATGCCCATGCCCGGGACCTGCACCAGGCACATCAGGAAGAGCGAGACCGCGAGCAGCGGATAGGCGAAGGCGCGGTGCAGTTTGATGGGCATCCGCACGGCGAGCAGCATCAGCGCGCCGCCGAGCGCGGCGGCGAAGAGCTGTTTGCGGAAGAAGTACGACGGTGCGAGCCCGGACTGGAGCGCCTTGATCTGGGAGGCGGAGTAGACCATGACCAGCCCGAGCACCAGGATCAGCAGCGAGCCGCCGAGCAGCAGGTAGTACGCGGTCAGCGGCCGGTCCCAGGCCCGCCTGACGCGCTGCTGGAGCCCGCGCAGGGCATCCAGGACATTCACCCTCGGCGGGCGGCGTGGAGGCCGGGAGGCGGCCGCCGTGCCGCGCGGGCGGGCCGGTGACGCCGCCCGGCCCCTGCCCCGTACGGCCTCGCGCAGCCGCGGGGTGCCGCCCGAGCGCGGCACCGGGCGGCCGGTGCCGGGGCGGGCCGTCCGGGAGCGCGGGGCGGCGGGCTGGTCAGGCGTCATGTCGTATCCCCTCCGGTTTCCCCGCGCGAGCGGTCCTCGCGGGGGACCGGCGGGCTACTGATCGTCCGGGACCCGGCCGGAGGCCAGGTCATGAACGGCCGCGGCGAAGGCGTCGCCCCGCTTGTTGTAGTTGGTGAACATGTCCATCGAGGCACAGGCCGGGGCCATCAGGACGGTATCGCCCGGCCGGGCGAGCCGCGCCGATTCGCGCACAGCCTCAGCCATCGCCCCAGTGTCGGTCCGGTCGAGGTCCACGACCGGGACATCTGCTGCGTGTCGCGCGAGCGCTTCCCGGATCAGGGCGCGGTCGGCGCCGATCAGCACCACGCCGCGCAGCCGCTTGGCCGCCGTGAGGACGAGCTCGTCGAAGGTGGCCCCCTTGGCGAGGCCGCCCGCGATCCACACGATGTGCTCATAGGCGCCCAACGACGCCTCCGCGGCATGGGTGTTGGTCGCCTTGGAGTCGTCCACGTAGGCCACGCCGTCGACGTCCGCCACGTGCTCCACCCGGTGCGGGTCGGGCCGGAAGGCGCGCAGGCCGTCCCGTACGGCCGTCGGCGGGACGCCGTAGGCGCGGGCGAGGGCGGCCGCCGCGAGGGCGTTGGCGATGTTGTGCGGGGCCGGCGGGTTCACGTCGGAGACCTCGGCGAGCTCCTGCGCCTGCCTCCGGCGGTCCGCCACGAAGGCCCGGTCGACGAGAATGCCCTCCACGACGCCGAGCTGGGAGGGGCCGGGGGTGCCGAGGGTGAAGCCGATCGCCCGGCAGCCCTCCTCGACGTCGGCCGCGCGCACCAGGTCCTCGGTGGCGGGGTCGGCCACGTTGTAGACGCAGGCCACCTGGTTGCCCTCGTAGATCCGGCCCTTGTCGGCCGCGTAGGCCGCCATGGAGCCGTGCCAGTCGAGGTGGTCGGGGGCGAGGTTGAGCACCGCCCCGGAGTGGGCGCGCAGCGAGGGCGCCCAGTGCAGCTGGTAGCTGGAGAGCTCGACGGCCAGCACGTCGTACGGCGTATCGCCCAGCACGATGTCCAGGAGCGAGACGCCGATGTTGCCGACGGCGGCGGTGCGCAGCCCGGCCGCCTCCAGGATGGCCGCCAGCATCCTTACGGTGGTCGTCTTGCCGTTGGTGCCGGTGACCGCGAGCCAGGGCGGGGCGTCCTTCCCGCGCAGCCGCCATGCCAGCTCCACATCGCCCCAGACGGGCACGCCCGCCTCGGCGGCGGCCAGGAAGAGCGGGCTGGTGGGCTTCCAGCCGGGGGTGGTCACGATCAGCTCGGTGCCCTCGGGGAGAGTCTCCCCGTCGCCGAGGCGGACCGTGATGCCCAGCGGCTCGAGCTCGGCCGCCTGGGCGCGCTGCGGTTCGCCGTCGCTGCCGTTGACCACGGTCACCGAGGCCCCGAGGCCCCGCAGCGCACGCGCTGCGGGGACCCCGGAGACGCCGAGTCCGGCGACGGTGACCTGCCGTCCGGCGAGGTCGGACACGTCGAGGGAGGCGGCGCCGGACGTCACGAGGCCCGCCACCCCGCGTAGAAGAGGCCGAGACCGACGATCACGCACATGCCCTGGATGATCCAGAACCGGACCACCACAAGGACTTCGCTCCACCCCTTGAGTTCGAAGTGGTGCTGGAGCGGTGCCATCCGGAAGACCCGTCGCCCGGTCGTCCGGAAGGAGCCGACCTGGATGACCACGGACATGGTGATCAGGACGAACAGACCGCCGAGGAGGGCCAGCAGCAGCTCCGTACGGGAGCAGATGGCGAGGCCGGCGAGCGCGCCGCCGAGCGCGAGCGAACCGGTGTCACCCATGAAGATCTTGGCGGGCGAGGTGTTCCACCACAGGAAGCCGAAGCACGCGCCCATCAGGGCGGAGGCGACGACGGCCAGATCGAGCGGGTCGCGGACCTCGAAACAGGACGCCGGGTTGGTGAGGGTCTGCGCGTTGGCGCAGGACTCCTGGTACTGCCAGACGCCGATGAAGGTGTAGGCGCCGAAGACCATCACGGAGGCGCCGGTGGCCAGACCGTCGAGACCGTCGGTGAGGTTCACACCGTTCGACATCGCCAGGATCATGAACAGCGCCCAGATCGCGAAGATCACCGGGCCGAAGGACCAGCCGAAGTCCTGGACGAAGGAGAGCCGGTCGGAGGCGGGGGTCTGCTGGCGCGCGTCGGCGAAGTTCAGTGCGAGGATCGCGAAGGCGATACCGACGATCAGCTGACCGGCCATCTTGGCCTTGGCCCGCAGACCCAGGCTGCGCTGCTTGACGATCTTGATGTAGTCGTCGAGGAAGCCGACCAGGCCCATGCCCGCGAACAGGAAGAGCACCAGCACGCCCGAGAAGGTCGGCTGGCTGCCCGTGATCACCTTCGTCAGGGCGTAGGCGATCAGCGTGGCCAGGATGAAGGAGATACCGCCCATCGTGGGCGTGCCCTTCTTGCTGCCGTGCGTCCGCGGACCGTCGTCGCGGATGTACTGGCCATAGCCCTTGCGGGCCAGCAGCTTGATCAGCAGCGGTGTGCCGATCAGGGTCAGAAAGAGCCCGATGGCTCCCGAGAAGAGGATCTGCCTCATGCCCATCGGCCGGCGACCTCACCCTCACCGTCGAGCAATGCCTGAGCAAGCCGCTCCAGGCCGACCGACCTGGATGCCTTCACCAACACGACGTCCCCCGGTCGCAGCTCGCTGCGCAGCAGATCGACCGCTGCCCGCACGTCGGACACGTGCACCGACTCCTCACCCCACGAACCCTCGTTCTTGGCGCCCATGTCCAGCCAGGCGGCCTCCTGGCCGCCGACCGCCACGAGCTTGCTGACGTTGAGCCGGACGGCCAGCCGCCCGACCGCGTCGTGCTCGGCCAGTGACTCCTCGCCCAGCTCGGCCATCGGGCCGAGCACCGCCCACGTGCGACGCCCCGGTGTGGCAGCGCCCATGGCGACCAGCGCGCGCAGCGCTGCTCGCATGGACTCGGGGTTCGCGTTGTAGGCGTCGTTGACGACCGTCACGCCGTCCGAGCGCTCGGTGACCTCCATCCGCCAGCGGGAGAGCTGCCCCGCCTCGGAGAGCGCCACGGCGATCTCGTCGACGGACATGCCCAACTCATGGGCGACGGCGGCCGCGGCGAGCGCGTTCGACACGTGGTGCTCACCGTACAGGCGCATGGTCACTTCGCTGCACCCGGTAGGGGTGTGAAGCGTGAAGGCGGGCCGGCCGCCGTCGGCGAGCCGGACATTCCCGGCGCGCACATCGGCGTCCTCGGCCTCGCCGAACAGGACGGTACGGGCCTTGGTGCGCGACGCCATGGCGCGCACGAAGGGGTCGTCGGCGTTGAGCACCGCCACCCCGCCCTCCACGGCGGACGGCAGGGACTCCACGAGCTCGCCCTTGGCCTCGGCGATCTGCTCCCGGCCGCCGAACTCCCCGATATGGGCGGTGCCGACGTTGAGCACGAGTCCGATACGGGGCGGGGTGAGAGTGGCCAGATACCGGATGTGGCCCTTACCGCGGGCGCCCATCTCCAGCACCAGGTGCTGGGTGGCCTCGTCGGCGCTGAGCGCGGCCACAGGCAGCCCGATTTCGTTGTTGAAGTTGCCCGGTGTCCATACGGTGGGGCCGCGGCGCTGGAGCAGCTGGGCGATGAGGTCCTTGGTGCTCGTCTTGCCGGCGGAACCGGTGAGGGCGACCACGGTGGTGCCCAGGCGCTCCACGACGGCGCGCGCGAGCGCTCCCATGGCGGCGATGACGTCGGGGACGACGATCGCCGGTACGGGGGCGTCCGGGGTGCCGACGGGGCGGGCGGCCAGGACCGCCACGGCGCCCGCCTCGACCGCGCCCCTGGCGAAGTCGTGGCCGTCCACGCGCTCCCCGGGGAGCGCGGCGAAGAGGCTGCCGGGCCGCACCTCACGGGAGTCGATCACGACAGGGCCCGTGACCTTCAGGTCCGGGTCCGGTATGTCGTGCTGCTGTCCACCGACTAGGCCGGCGATCTCGGTGAGGGACAGTGCGATCACTGATCACCTCCGGCCGTGCGGGAGAGCTGCCTGGAGGGGGCTGGTGCGCGCATGGCGGTCTGTCATCCCTGGTCGTGTAGGTGTTTGTCCCGGTGCTGTGGGCTCGCCTCGGGGCGCGTGGCATCGCGCCCGTGGGCTCGCTCACTGAGCTCGATGGCTTCGCGGAGTACCTGCCGGTCGTCGAAGGCCCGGATCACGCCCGCGATGTCCTGGCCCAGCTCATGGCCCTTGCCCGCCACGATGACGGTGTCACCCGGCTCGGCGCGGGCGACGGCGGCCGCGATGGCGTTGGCCCGGTCCTCCTCGACCAGCACATCACCGCGCTCATGGGCGGGCACCTCGGCGGCGCCCGCGAGCATGGCGGCGAGGATCGCGAGCGGGTCCTCGGAGCGGGGGTTGTCGGAGGTGAGGACGGCCGTGTCGGCGTACCGGGCCACGGCGGCGCCCATGGGGCCGCGCTTGAGCCGGTCGCGGTCCCCGCCGCAGCCGAGGACGGCGTGCAGCTTGCCGTCGGTCACCTTACGGAGGGCACGCAGCACCGACTCGACGGCGTCGGTCTTGTGGGCGTAGTCGACGACCGCGAGGTAGGGCTGGCCCACGTCGACCCGCTCCAGCCGGCCCGGTACGCCGGGGACGGCGGCGACGCCGTCGGCGGCCGTCTGCGGGTCGATCCCGGCGACGGCGAGCGCGACGACGGCGGCGAGCGCGTTGGCCACGTTGAAGGGGCCCGGGAGGGGCGCGGCGGCCCGTACGGACTCGCCGTTCGGGCCGACGGCGGTGAAGGTCGAGCCGAGCGGGCCGACCTCGACGTCCGCGGCGCGCCAGTGGGCGTCGGGGTGGCCCTCGGCGGAGAAGGTGGTGACGGGCACCTCGGACTGCTCGATCAGGCGGCGGCCGTACTCGTCGTCGTAGTTGATCACTCCGAGGCGGCTGCGGGCCTTGGTGAACAGCTGAGCCTTGGCCTGGAAGTAGTCCTCCATGCCGGAGTGGAACTCCATGTGCTCCGGGCTGAGGTTGTTGAAGACCGCGACGTCGAAGACGCAGCCGTCGACACGGCCGAGGACCAGGGCGTGGCTGGAGACCTCCATGACGACCGAGCGGACGTCGCGCTCCCGCATCACCGCGAACAGCGCCTGAAGGTCGGTGGCCTCGGGGGTGGTGCGCTCGGACTTGATGCGCTCGTCGCCGATCCGCGTCTCCACGGTGCCGATGAGACCCGTAAGGCCGCCGTCGTGCTTCGCGGCGGCCTTGAGGCCGCCCTCGATGAGATACGCGGTCGTGGTCTTGCCCGAGGTGCCGGTGATGCCGATCTGGAGCAGGTCGTGACCCGGCTCGCCGTAGATCGTGGCGGCCAGCGCGCCCATCCGGCCGCGCGGGTTGTCCACCGCGAGGACCGGCAGGCCGGTGGCGGCGGCGCGCTCGACACCGGCCGGGTCGGTCAGCACCGCGACCGCGCCGAGGTCGGCGGCCTGGGCGGCGAAGTCCGCGCCGTGGAGGCGGGCACCGGCCAGCGCGGCGTACACATCGCCGGGACGTACGGCCCGCGAGTCATGGGTGATCCCGGTGACCGCGGCCCCTTCCGAGGCTTCGGGGGTTTCGACGCCCAGCTGATCCGCCAGCTCCGCCAGCGGGATCGGGCGGACCTGGAGGGGACGGGGCGCTCCCGGGTATTCCACAGAAACGTCCTTCTGAGGGGTTTGGGACTGATCAGCGTGGGGCACGGCGGTGAGCGTACCCGGGACACCCGCTCCCCCGCGAAATGAGGCGGCGGTGCGGGGCCGTACCGGACCGTGGTTCCCGGGGTCCGGCGTGATCGTCATCACTGCTGGGTCCGCTCACTGGCCCGGGTTGTAGCTCACCGGGAGCCGTTTGGACTGCTTCCCGGACGGCGGGACCTGGAGGGCCTTGAGACCGAACTCCATGACCTTCTTGTAGACCGGCCCGCAGACCTGACCGCCGAAGTAGCTGCCCTTGGTCGGGTTCTGTACGGCACAGTAGACGGTCAGCCGAGGTTTGTCGGCCGGGGCGAAGCCGGCGAAGGACGCGGTGTAGCCGCGGTAGCGGCCGGTCTTGGGGTCCACCCGGTTGGAGGTGCCGGTCTTGCCCGCGACACGATAGCCCGGGATCTTCGCCTTGGCGCCGGTGCCCTGCTGGTCGTCGACGACCGACTCCAGCATCTCGGCGAGCGTCTTCGCGGTCTCCTTGCTGACGACACGGGTCTTCTTGGGGGCGGGCGCGGCGGTGAAGTCGCCGCCGGGCCCCCTGGCGCCGCGGATGAGGGTGGGCGCGACGCGCTCGCCCCCGTTGGCGATGGTGGAGTACACCGAGGTCGCCTGGATGGCGTTGAGCGACAGCCCCTGGCCGAAGGGGATGGTGTACTGCTGCGAGGCGCTCCAGTCCTGCGGCTTGGCCAGGATGCCCGGGGTCTCGCCGGGGAAGCCGAGCCCGCTGGGCCGGCCGATCCCGAACTTGCGCAGGTAGGAGTAGAGGATCTGGTTCCGCTGCCGCTTGGTCTTGGCCAGCTGCTCGGTGGCGAGGATCGTGCCGATGTTGCTGGACTTGGCGAGCACGCCGTTGAGCGTGAGGTACCAGGTCGGATGGTCGATGTCGTCGGCGAAGGCCCGGTCCGCGCGCGGCAGCCGGTTGGGGACCACCACATGGGTGTCCCAGCGCGCCACGCCCTCCTGGAGGACGGCGGCCATGGACATCAGCTTGCTGACGCTGCCGGGCTCGTACGCGTCGGAGACCGCGGCGTTGCCCAGGGCGTCGGCGTCCGTGGTGGTGATGTCGTTGGGGTCGAAGCCGGGGGCGTTGGCCATGGCCAGGAGCTGACCGGTGCGGGTGTCCTGGACGATGACGTAGCCGCGGTCGGCCCCGGACTTGCGCACCTGGTCGGCGATGGCGCTCTGGGCGGCCCACTGGATGTCCCGGTCGATGGTCAGCTCGTAGTCGCTGCCGGGGACCGCGGGCTGCTCCCTGACGTCGCCGGTGGGCACCTGGTGGCCGCCGGACTGGGCGTAGACGCGCTTGCCGTCCTTGCCCGCGAGCTTCTTGTTGAGCTGCTGCTCGAGCCCGGCGGAGCCGCGTCCGTCGGCGTCCACGAATCCCAGCAGCCCGGCGGCGAGGTCCCCGTTCGGATAGACCCGCTTGCTGTGCGCCTCGCGGTTGACCCCGGCCAGGACGTTGGTGCCCTTGCCCTTGGCCGCCGCGTCGTCCAGGGCGCTCTTCAGGTCCTTGATCTGGTTCCAGACCTGCGGGGACTGCTGCCGGGCCAGCACGACGTACTGCGACCTGGGGTTGTCGGTGAGCTTCTGCTCCAGGTCCGCCTGGTCCTTGCCGAGGATCGGCGCGAGCAGGGCCGCGGCCTGGCGGGGCGCGTCACGGGTCTTGGCCGTCTTGGGCGTGAGGAGGTCGGGGGCGGCGGTGATGTCGTAGGCGTCCACCGTGGTCGCCAGGTCGACGCCGTTGCGGTCGGTGATGGAGCCGCGCTCGGCGGACAGCTTCACCGGGATGTAGCGGTTGAGGTTGGCCTTGGCCGCGTAGGCGCTGGCGTCGACGGCCTGCACCTGGAGCAGCCGTACGACGAAGACCAGCATGACGAGGGTGAGGCCGAGGCTGATCAGCCGGAGCCGGGGGCGGGGGCTGCCCAGCCGCAGCTGCTGGGGGGCGCCGGGGCGGGGGCGCGGGGCCGGACGGCCGGAAGATTTTCCGGGGCGGTCACCGGGGCGCCGCGCCGGGTCCTGGCGCGGGCGGCGGTCGCCGCGGGGCCCGGCCGGGCCGGGCACTCCGCGGCGGCGGGGGTCCTGGGGCGCGCTCACGCGACGACCGCCCTCGGCTCGGTGGCGTCCTTCGGCTCGGCCGCCGCCCTCGGCTCGGTGGCCGCCCTCGGCTCGGTGGCCGTCCACCGCGCGCGGGCGGGGGTCCGCGCGGGCGGGGTGGGCTGGGCGCAGGCTGGGGGTCGCGTCACCGTGTCACCTACTGAGGGGCCGGGGTGGAGTTCGCGGAGGCGGAGGGGGAGCTGGATGCGGAGTGGCCGCCGGGCGGCGCCCACGGGGTCACCGAGGACGTGGCGGACGGCGGCGCCGACGGAGCCAGGGCGGACGGAGTGGGCGACGCCCCGGACAGGACGGGCGACGCCCCGGACGGCGTGGTGCCGAGGGCGGACGGCGTGGTGCCGAGCGAGGGCGACAGCACCCGGCCGGGGCCGCCGAGCACCGAGGGCTGACCCGTGGCGGGGGCGGGCACCCCGCTGACCGAGCCGTCCGGGTTGAGGAAGGCGGGGGCGCCGCCGGGCACCATCCCCAGCTCCCGGGCGCGCCGCTCGAGCTCGGCGGGCGCGGAGAGCTTGTCCACGTCCTGCTGGAGGGCCTGGCGCTCGTCGGTGAGCTCCTTGGTCTGCTTCTCCAGCTTGGTGAGCTCGAACGACCCCTGGTTGAGGGAGGAGTTCAGCAGCAGCAGCGCGATCAGGCCGGAGCCGAGCAGGACCACCACGAGCAGTACGAAGGGGGTGCGCCTGGCGGTGGTGGCGCCCGGCGCCGGCCGCGCTTTCGGGCCCGTCCCCCGCGCGCTCATGGGGTGACCTCTTCCCGGATGCGCTCCGCCCCCCGGAACCGCGCCGGGGTGGCCCGGCGGTTCTCGGCGATCTCCTCCTCGGTGGGCAGCTCCGCGCCACGGGTGAGCAGCTTCAGCCGGGGCTGGTACTGCTCGGGGACGACCGGCAGCCCCGGGGGCGCCGTATTGCTGGCACCGGCCGCGAGCACCTGCTTGACCAGGCGGTCCTCCAGCGAGTGATACGACAGCACGGCGATCCGCCCGCCGACCGCGAGCGCCCTTACGGCCGCCGGGATGGCCCGCTCCAGGACCGCGAGCTCGCCGTTGACCTCGATCCGCAGCGCCTGGAAGGTGCGCTTGGCCGGATTGCCGCCGGTGCGCTTGGCGGCCTGCGGCAGCGCCTCCCGGATCAGCTCGACGAGCCGGGCGCTGGTGGTGAACGGCTCCTTGGCGCGCTCGCGCACCACCGCGTCCACGATCTTCTTGGCGAACTTCTCCTCGCCGTACGTCCGCAGGATGCGCACCAGGTCGCCCGGCGGATAGGTGTTGAGCACCTCCGCCGCGCTGACTCCGGTGGTCTGGTCCATCCGCATGTCCAGCGGGGCGTCCTGGGCGTAGGCGAAGCCGCGCCCGGCCTCGTCCAGCTGCATGGACGACACGCCGAGGTCGAAGAGGATCCCCTGGACGCGCGGGACGCCGAGCCGGTCGAGGACCTCGGGCAGCTCGTCGTAGACCGCGTGGACCAGCGTCGCCCGGTCGCCGTAAGGGGCGAGCCGCTCCCCGGCGAGCCGCAGCGCGGACGGGTCGCGGTCGAGGGCGATCAGCCGGGCCTCGGGGAAGTCGCGCAGCAGCGCCTCGCTGTGGCCGCCGAGGCCCAGGGTGCAGTCGACCACGACCGCGCCGGGCTGGGCGAGAGCGGGGGCCAGCATGTCCAGGCAGCGCTGGAGCATGACGGGAACGTGGAGAGCGTTGCTGCTCATTGCGCTGCTCGTGCGCCCTTCTGAGGATCGGGCGAGGATGATACGCACCGCCGGGTCCCCGCCCGCTCTGAAGGGGAAGAGGCCTACTGGCGCCGGGGAAGTGACGTCAGGCGGCCGGAGCGGGAGGAGGCCGAGGGGTACGTACGCACCGCGCTCACGCGAAATTCCGGGATCCGAGGGGAGCGTCACGCCTCCCACTTCGCGCCACTTTAGTCCACTCGTCCCTTCGGTCAACCAACCGGCCTGCGCGTCCCGCCCCAGGGGTGGTATCCCCTCTCCGGGGCACCGGACCAGGGCGCACGAGGAGCTGTGGATTGCCTCACATCACCCCTTCGGCCCACCCCGTTGCCCTCGTTTGCCCTACCTAAAGAGAAGACAAAATTCCCTGGTGAGAGGTAGCGTCGTCATCATGTCGATATCAGCGCCGCAGCCGAACCCGTCCACCGACCGCGACGCCCGCACGGGAAACACGGTCACCGACAGCCTCGTGGAGGCCAACCGCGTTTACGCCGAGAAGTTCACCGACCCGGGGATGGACGCGCGGCCGGTGCGGCGCGTCGCCATCGTCGCGTGCATGGACGCCCGTCTGGACCTGCACGAGGCGCTCGGTCTGGAACTGGGCGACTGCCACACCATCCGCAACGCGGGCGGTGTGGTCACCGACGACATCATCCGGTCCCTGACCATCAGCCAGCGGGCCCTCGGGACCCGCAGCGTCGTGCTCATCCACCACACCGGCTGCGGTCTGCTGAACCTCACCGAGGACTTCCGGCACGAGCTGGAGGCGGAGGTGGGACAGCGGCCGGCGTGGGCGGTCGAGGCGTTCAAGGACCTCGACGCCGACGTCCGCCAGTCGATGCAGCGGGTGCGCACCTCGCCGTTCCTGTTGCACACCGACGACGTCCGCGGCTTCGTCTTCGATGTGACGACGGGTCTGCTGCGGGAGGTCACGCCGCGGACGTGAGAGATGCTGGAGATACGGAAGGGATTCAGCACTCGAACTCGTACAAGCGTGACAAATAACCCCGGGTTATCCACAGCCGAGTGACGCGAGGCCGCGGAGACCGCAAGAATGCATAGGTGACATCGTCCCCCGCAACCACGCGGGGGTCCGATGTCAGCGTTTGCGGTGGGCCGGTCCGTTCCGAGGGCAGCGGCCCTGAGAACGGGCCGAGGAGGGCCGGGTGACGACCTATGACGAGCGAGCGAGCCTCAGCGATCTGACCACCACAGCGGAGCGGATCCGCAGGTCGGTGGAGGGTGTGATCGAGGGCAAGCCCGAGGTCGTACGGCTTTCGCTGACCGTGCTGCTCGCCGAGGGGCATCTGCTGATCGAGGACGTCCCGGGCGTGGGCAAGACGATGCTGGCCAAGGCGCTCGCCCGGTCCATCGACTGCTCCGTGCGGCGGATCCAGTTCACCCCGGACCTGCTGCCGTCCGACATCACCGGCGTGAGCATCTTCGACCAGCAGCGCAAGGAGTTCGAGTTCAAGCCGGGCGCCATCTTCGCCCAGATCGTGATCGGCGACGAGATCAACCGCGCCTCGCCCAAGACCCAATCCGCACTGCTGGAGTCGATGGAGGAGCGCCAGGTCACCATCGACGGCGAGAGCTATGAGCTGCCCAACCCCTTCATGGTGGTGGCCACGCAGAACCCGGTCGAGATGGAGGGCACCTATCCGCTGCCCGAGGCGCAGCGGGACCGCTTCATGGCCCGTGTCTCCATCGGATACCCCAGCCCGCAGGCCGAGCTCCAGATGCTGGACGTCCACGGCGGGGTCTCCCCGCTGGACGACCTGCAACCCGTCGCGCACGCCCATGAGATCGCCAAGCTGATCGAAGCGGTGCGCTCGGTGCACGTCGCCGAGGCCGTCCGGCGTTACGCGGTGGACCTGGTGGCCGCCACCCGCAGCCACCCCGATCTGCGGCTGGGCGCCTCGCCGCGCGCCACGCTGCATCTGCTGCGGGCCGCCAAGGCGTCGGCCGCGCTGGCCGGGCGGGACTTCGCGCTGCCGGACGATGTGCAGGCCCTCGCCGTCGCGGTGCTGGCCCACCGGCTGCTGCCCACCGCGCAGGCCCAGCTGAACCGCCGCACCTCCGAGCAGGTCGTCGCGGACATCGTGCAGCGCATTCCGGTGCCCACCTCCGCCCAGCGCGGCGCGGGCGGGATGCCGCCCATGCCGCCCATGCCCCCGGCCGACTTCGGGCGGCAGCAGCCGGGCGCGCGGAGGCTGTGATGGCCGCAGGGGGGACGGACATGGGTCCCGAGGGGCCGGGCGCCGGCGAGCAGCCGAGCGGGCTGCGGGCCGCCCTCGCCGGTCTGACCACCCGCGGCCGTTCCTTCCTGGCCGCCGGGGTGGCCGCCGCGGTGTGCAGCTATGTCCTGGGCCAGGCGGATCTGCTGCGGGTCGGGCTGCTGCTGGCCGCGCTGCCGCTGGTCTGCGTGGCCGTGGTCTACCGCACCCGGTACCGGGTGGCGGGCAGCAGACGGCTCGCGCCCGCGCGGGTGCCCGCGGGCTCCGAGGCCCGGGTGCACCTGCGGATGGACAATGTCTCGCGGCTGCCCACCGGGCTGCTGATGCTCCAGGACCGGGTGCCCTATGTGCTGGGGCCGCGTCCGAGGTTCGTCCTGGACCGGGTGGAGCCGGGCGGCCGCCGCGAGGTGTCCTACCGGGTCCGCTCCGATCTGCGCGGCCGCTATCCGCTGGGCCCGCTCCAGCTGCGGCTGAGCGATCCGTTCGGGATGTGCGAGCTCACCCGCGCCTTCAGCGCCTACGACACGCTCACGGTGGTGCCCCGGGTCGAGCCGCTGCCCCCGGTGCGCCTGACCGGCGAGGCCGCGGGGTACGGGGACGGGCGGCACCGCTCGCTGGCCCTGGCCGGTGAGGACGATGTCATCCCGCGCGGCTACCGCATAGGCGACGATCTGCGCCGGGTGCACTGGCGCTCCACCGCGCGCTACGGAGAGCTCATGGTCCGCCGGGAGGAGCAGCCGCAGCGCGCCCACTGCACGGTGCTGCTGGACACCCGGCGCACCGCCCACTACGGCTCCGGGCCGGATTCGGCCTTCGAATGGGCGGTCTCCGGGGCGGCCTCGGCCGCGGTCCACCTGCTGGAGCGGGGCTATGCGGTCCGGCTGCTGACCGACACCGGAAGCTCGGTGCCGGGCCCGGACGGCGGAGGCGGCTTCGCCGGTTCCACCCATGACTCGGCGGAGACGGCCGGGCTGATGCTGGACACCCTCGCCGTGGTGGACCACTCCGACGGCGGAGGGCTCTCGCCCGCCTATGAGGTGTTGCGCGGCGGCGGTGAGGGGCTGCTGGTGGCCTTCCTGGGCGAGCTGGACGAGGAGCAGGCGGCGATGGCCGCCCGGATGCGCCACCGCACCACGGCCGCCGTGGCCTTTGTGCTGGACGGGGCCGCCTGGTCGCGCGGGGCGGAGTCCGGGAGCACACAGGAGCTGGAGGACCGGCTGCGGCGGCTGCGCGAGGCGGGGTGGACGGCGCTGCCGGTCGGCCCCGGCGCCTCGCTGGCGCAGCTGTGGCGGCAGGCCGACGCCCAGGGCGCCACCCGGGCGGACGCCGGAAGCCGCGCGGTCGGCGGTATGACAGGGAGCTGGACATGAGTGGAAGCGTTCGGCTCGCGATATGTGCGGCGCTGGCCACGGTGGCGGCGGCCTGTGCGCTGCTGCCGCTGGTGGATCCGGCGAGCTGGCTGTTGCAGGCCGTCCTGTTGCTGACGGTGCAGAGCGCCGCGGGCGTGGCGGCCCGCCGGGTGCCGCTGGCCCGCCCGCTCACGGTGGCCGCGCAGGCCGTGGTGACGCTGCTGCTGCTCACCCTGGCCTTCGCGCACGACCAGGCGCTGGGCGGGCTGCTGCCGAGCCCGCAGGCGCTCCACGAGTTCGCGCTGCTGCTGCGCGACGGCGCCGACGACGTGGGGCAGTACGCGATCCCCGCGCCGCTCACCGATGGCATCCGGCTGATGCTGGTGGGCGGGGTGCTGACGATCGGCCTGGTGGTCGACGCGCTCGCGGTGACGTACCGCAGCGCGGCCCCGGCCGGGCTTCCGCTGCTCGCGCTCTACTCGGTGGCGGCCGGTCTGTCCGACGACGGCAGCGACTGGCTGTGGTTCCTGCTGGCGGCGGCCGGCTATCTGGTGCTGCTCCTGGCCGAGGGCCGGGACCGGCTGTCCCAGTGGGGCCGGGTGTTCAGCGGCGGCGCCCCGCATCCGTCGGGTATGCCGCCCTCGGGCCTGGCCGGGGCCGGTGGCAGCCCGGCGCTCGCCCCGGTGCGCACCGGCCGCCGGATCGGCGTGCTGGCGCTCGGCATCGCGCTCGCGGTGCCCGCGGTGCTGCCGTCCCTGGACGGCGGGCTGCTGGACCGGCAGGGCGGCAGCGGCGGGGCGGGCAGCGGCGGCGGCACCATCTCGGCGGTCAATCCGCTGGTGTCGCTCCAGGACAGCCTGAACCAGCCGGAGAACAAGGAGGTGCTGCGCTATCGCACCTCCTCTCAGACCACCCAGGACCTCTATCTGCGGATCGTGGCGCTGGACCGGTTCGACGGCACCTCGTGGAAGTCGTCCGAGCGGCATGTCACCGATGTGCCCGGTCAGCTTCCCTCGCCCGCCGGGCTCGGCCCCTCGGTCCGGGTCTCCTCGATCGACACCTCGATCTCGGCCGCCGACTGGTACGCGCAGAACTGGCTGCCCCTCCCCTACCCCGCGTCCAGGGTCGAGATCGACGGCCGCTGGCGCTATGAGCCCGAGGGCCGCACGCTGGTCGGCGACCGCGGCCAGACCACCCGGGGCGCCCGCTACCGGGTCACCAGCCTGCTGGTGGAGCCGACGGCCGACCAGCTGGCGGCCGCCCCGGCACCGCCCTCCCGGCTGCGGAACGAGTACACCGAGGTGCCGGACTCGCTGCCGTCCGTGGTGGGCCGTACGGCGCGGGAGGTGACCGCCGGTGCGTCGAACGCGTACGAGAAGGCGGTCAAGCTCCAGGACTGGTTCGCGGTGAACGGAGGATTCCGTTACGACACCCAGGTGCAGTCCGGCAGCGGCTCGGCCGCCATCGTCCGGTTCCTGAAGCAGAAGGAGGGCTTCTGCGTCCACTTCTCC
Organism: Streptomyces sp. NEAU-174; assembly: GCF_052665095.1. Classification (NCBI taxonomy): domain Bacteria; kingdom Bacillati; phylum Actinomycetota; class Actinomycetes; order Kitasatosporales; family Streptomycetaceae; genus Streptomyces; species Streptomyces sp. NEAU-174. Next base: position 188,463 of record NZ_JBQTCE010000005.1, read on the forward strand.
TTCTCTATGGCGGCGATGGCCCGGACACTGGGCATTCCGGCGCGGGTGGCGGTCGGGTTCACCCCCGGCACCGCCCAGGCGGACGGCTCGGTTTCGGTGGGGCTGAAGGACGCGCACGCCTGGCCGGAGCTGTACTTCGAGGGCGTGGGCTGGACCCGTTTCGAGCCCACCCCGAGCCGTGGCACCCAGCCCGACTACACGATGGAGCAGACGCCCTCGGGCACCCCGACCGACGATCCGACGACCGAGCCCACCGAGACCTCGGAGCCGACTGCCGCGCCGACCGCGTCCGACAGCTGCTCCACGGACATGAAGAAGCTGGGCACCTGTGGCGGTGGCGCGGCCCAGCAGCCGGACAACGGCGCCTCGGGCGGGGGCTGGTCGGCCACCAAGGTCACCAGCTGGAGTTCGCTGGCGGCGCTGCTGGCCGTGGTGCCCCTGCTGCCCATGCTGTGGCGGCGGCGGATACGGACCCGCAGACTGAACGGCTCGGGCGGGCGCGCCGAGCAGGACGCCGCCGACCGGGTGCTCGCCGCATGGCGTGAACTCACCGACTCCGCCTGGGACTTCGGCGTACTGCCGGACGACTCGCTGACCTCGCGCAGAGCGGTGGCCCGCATGGTGCGGATCGCCGGACTCGACGACGAACCGGCCCGGGCGGCACAGCGGGTGGCCGAGACGGTCGAGCAGGTGCTGTACGCACCGCGGCCGCGGCCGGTCACGGGCGTCGCGGACGACGTCCGGCTGGTGCTGGCAGGATTCCGGGCCAAGGCGGGCCGGCGGGAGCGGCTGCGGGCGCTGCTGGCCCCGCGGTCCGCGGCCCAGCTGGCGTGGGCGGCGGGGCAGCGCTGGTCCGCGCTGGTCGACCGGTGGGGGGCGCCCCGCTGGGCCCGCTGGGCCTCCCAGCTCCGGACCCCGCGCGGCCAGCAGGAGAACTGACCCCCGGGCGGCGCTGAGCGCCTGGGGCCGGGCCCCCGCGCATGGCGCGGGGGCCCGAGGAGGCACATCGCAAGAAGCACATCGCACGGTTGAGGGGCGGTCGCCCGTCGGCGACCGCCCCTCAACAGCTCATCCGTGAATTCTCAGTGGCCCTGCTCATCACGGCGCCGCTGCCACCGCTCCTCGATGCGTGTCATCATCGAGCGGCGCTGACGGCCCTGACGGCGGGGAGCCGCCCCACCGCCACGCTGCGCCTCGCCGGGTTTGGGAGCCTTGCGCCACCCGGTCACCGCGAGCACCGCGCATCCCAGCATGATCAGGAAGCCCACCACGCTGATCCAGATCTGGGGAACGATCACCCCGACCATGAGGAGTGCGATGCCCACCAGAAAACCCGCGACCGCCTGGTAGACCCGTCGCCGGGTGTACGTTCGCAGGCCGCTTCCCTCAAGCGCTGTCGCGAACTTGGGATCTTCGGCGTACAGCGCTCGCTCCATTTGCTCGAGCATGCGCTGCTCGTGCTCCGAGAGCGGCACGGAGTCCTCCTACTCGTCGGTCGCGGGGGGCGACCGGGTGCGACCCTTTCAGGATAGGCAGGGAATCGCCCCCGTGAAACCCGCCCCTCAACGCCAATTCGCCCACCCCTTCGGGTGTGGCGAAAGTTGACGCTGAGACGTCCATTCCCCTCCCGCCGATTGGCCATGCCGGACGGTGTACCCCGATCATACGGCGCCGGGCGTCCGATCGGGCCTCCTGTGGCCGACTCCACCTGCGCCGCCCGTCGTCGGATGGGGCGGGAGGAGTGCGCTAAGCGCTCCGCGGGAAGTGCCGCGAAATGCCGTCGTGCGTCTGCGGCCGCATCGGGGCTGGTCGCGCAGTTCCCCGCGCCCCTTCGGGGCGCTGCCCGAGCCGTAGCGGACTTCCTGCGACCTGCTTAGTCCCGCTCGGCGAGGACGTGCAGCTGAGTGGCGACGGAGCGGAAGGCGGGCAGCTCGGCGGCGGCCTCCTCCAGCTGCAACAGGGCGTCCAGCGCCCCGGGCTCGGTGTCCACGAGCACCCCGGGGACAAGATCGGCGAAGACCCGTACCCCGTGCACCGCGGCGATCTCCAGACCGGCCGCGCGCACCAGCCCGGACAGCTGGTCCTCGGTGAAGCGGCGCGGCATCGCATCCCCGGAGCCCCAGCGGCCCTCCGGATCAGTAAGCGCTTGCCGGGCCTCGGTGAAATGACCGGCCAGGGCACGGGCCAGTACGGCGCCGCCCAGGGCCGCGGCGAGCACGCTGAGGGTCCCGGCCGGGCGCAGGGCCGCCGCCGCGTTCCGCAGGCCCTCGGCGGGGTCGTCGACGTACTCCAGGACGCCATGGCAGAGCACCACGTCGTAGCCGCCGCGCTCGACCACGTCGAACAGTCCGTGGGCGTCTCCCTGGACCCCGCGCACCCGGTCGGCGACCCCGGCCTCGGCGGCCCGCCGCTCCAGCGCGAACAGCGCGTTCGGACTCGGGTCGACCACGGTGACGCGGTGGCCGAGGCGGGCCACGGGAACGGCGAAATTGCCGCTGCCGCCGCCGGTGTCCAGGACGTCCAGCGCGCCGTGCACGGCCTCGCCCCCGGCGGGCTCCCGGCCCGTGGCCTTGGCCCGCCGTTCCAGGGCGTCCTTCAGGACCTCCCAGACCACGGCGGTACGGAGGGACGCACGGGGGCGCTGCGGGTCTGACACGGCGGGTGGCTCCTCGGCGCGGTGCCGCCACCGCCCGGAGGTGGTGACGACGGCTTGCTGAACGTCGGTGCTCCCAGCCTATTGCCTCCGTGGGGCGGGCCGCGCCGAGGCGGCCGGCGCACCGGCGCCACGCGCTACCGGACCGGCGCCACGCGGACACCGGGCCGCTCCCGGCGGACGCCGGACGACCCCCGCACGGATACAGGGGCAGCCCCGCGCCGATACCGGGCCGTCCCTCAGGCCCCCGGCGGGCCCGGCTCGTCGTCCGGCCTCTGGTGGGGCAGGGCGGGCTGCAACATCAGCATGCGCTCCACCAGGCGCAGGAACATCGCGGTGGCGCGCAGCAGATCGTCCGCGTCCCGTGGGCTCGCGGCGCCCTGTATCCCCGCCTCGGCGCGGGCCCGGCGCTCGGCGCCGGAGGCGAACAGGGCGCTCCACTCGGTCAGTTCGGGAGCGACCTCGGGCAGCACCTCCCAGGCGCTGCGGATCCGGGCGCGGCGGCGCGCGGTGGGCTCGGGGCGGCCGCGCACGGCGAGCACGGCGGCGGCCGTGCGCAGTGCGGCCAGATGCGCGGTCGCAAAGCGCTCGTTGGGGGTCTCGAGCTCGGCGGCCTCCTCCAGGCCCTCATGGGCCTGGGTGAGCAGGGCCGCGGCGGCGGGCGGGGCGGACGCGCGGCGCAGCACGGGGTGGACATCGCTCGCGGGGCCGGTCAACGAGGGGGCAGGGGCGGCGGCACGGTGCCGGCGCGCTGCGGCGGTACTGGCCATGACGAACCTCCTGTCGTCGCGTGGCGGCCGCTCATGTGGTAAAGCGATCGCCGTATGGGGCCATCGTGGGGCACACCACTGACAATCGGCCCTGACCAGCGCGAACGCCCCCGGTGCCACACCTCCCTCGACCATGCCCCATACTGGTTTTTGCACTGACCAGTCAGTTCAAAAATCAAGGAAGTGATCTGTGTGGGGGGCACCCCAGAAGCGGGGACCGGAGCAGCGGTGACGGCCGAGGGGCTCGGCGTCAGGGGATCGCACGGCTGGGCGTTCCGCGGTGCCGGCATCGCCGCCGATCCGGGTGCGCTGATCGCCGTCGAGGGCCCGTCCGGCTCGGGCCGCACCTCCCTGCTGCTCACGCTCACCGGCCGGATGCGCCCCACCGAGGGACACGGCCGCGTCGGTGGCTTCCGGGTTCCCCAACAGATGGCGCGCATACGCCGGATCAGCGCGCTCGCGCATGTGCCGGGCGTCACCGAGCTCGACCCGGTGCTCACGGTCGCCGAGCATCTGCGCGAGCGGGCCCTGCTGCGACGCCGGTTCGCCGACTCCCCGCGCGGGCTGCTGCGCCCGCGCCGGGATCGGGCCGCCGCGTCCCGGGCCGCGATCGACGCCGCCCTCACGGCCGCCGGGCTGGACCTCGACACGCTGCCCAAGGGGCCGCGTACGGCCGTACGGGACCTGGAGCGGCTGGAGGCGCTGCGGCTGTCGATCGCGCTCGCGCTCATCGCCCGGCCGCGGCTGCTGGCCGTCGACGACGCCGACCTGAAGCTCTCGGACGCCGACCGTGACCGCGCCTGGGCGCTGTTGCGGGAGATCGCGGCGGACGGCACCACGGTCCTCGCGGTGTGCAGCCAGGCCCCGCCCGGCGCGGTCGTGGTCCGCACCGCGCGCACCGGCGCCGCCGAGAGCGGCGAGAAGGCCCGGGAGACCCGGAAGGCCGACGCGCCCGCCGCCGACCGACACGAACACGACGAGAACGAGGAGGGGTCGGCGGATGCGCTCGCCGAAACTCGCCGCGCTTGAGCTGAAGCGGTTCGGAAGGGGCAAGCTGCCGCGCGCGGCGCTCGCCGCCCTGCTCCTGCTGCCGCTGCTCTACGGCGCGCTGTACCTGTGGTCCTTCTGGGATCCGTACGGCAAGCTGAACAAGATCCCAGTCGCCCTCGTCAACTCGGACACCGGCGCCACCGTGAAGGGCAAGCACCTCACCGCGGGCGACGACATCACCGACAAGCTGCTCCACAGCGAGACCTTCGACTGGCACCCCACGAGCGCCGCCGAGGCCCGTAAGGGCGTCGCGAACGGCACGTACTACCTCTCGCTGACCGTCCCCTCGGACTTCAGCCGGCAGATCGCCTCCAGCTCGGGGAAGTCCCCGGAGACCGGCGCCCTCAAGGTGCGCACCAACGACGCCAACAACTACATCGTCGGCCAGATCTCCCGCTCGGTCTTCTCCGAGGTGCGCGCCGCGGCCTCCACCAAGGCGTCCCGCGGCTTCTACGACAACATCTTCATCTCCTTCGCCGACATCCACGGCGAGACGGAGAAGGCCGCCAAGAGCGCCGACAAGCTCGGTAAGGGCATCGGCAAGGCCAAGAAGGGCGCGGACGACCTCGCCAAGGGCCTGGCCAAGGCCAAGGAGGGCAGCCGCGATCTGAAGTCCGGGCTCGGCACGCTCTACAAGGGCTCCGGGACGCTCGAGACCGGCGCGGGAGGGGTCGCCGACGGCACCCAGTCCCTGTCCGACAAGGTCAACGACGTGGCGGCCAAGGTCCGCCCGTTCCTCAAGGAGCACGGCAAGGAGATCGGGGACATCTCCCAACTGGTGGCCGACGCCTCCCAGAAGGCGTCCGACAACCTCGACACCCTGCCCGAGAAGACCTCCACGGCGGCCACCAAGGCCCGTAAGGCGTCCGACGACCTCGCCGCCGACTACCGGACCCGCTGCGAGGGTGCGGTGCCCACCGACCCGGACTGCCCCGCGCTGAAGAAGTCGGTGGCGGCGGCCGGCACCGCCGCCGATGTGGCAGAGGACGTCAACAAGCTGGTCCAGGACCACACCGGCCAACTCGACACCCTCGGCGGCCATCTGGACGATCTGCACGACCAGGCGCTCTGGCTCGCGCGGAAGGCCCCGCATCTGGACACCGACCTCGACTCCGCCGTACGGAAGATCAACACCCTCAACTCCGGGGCGCAGAAGGTCGCCAAGGGCGCCGGAACCCTGCACACCGGGCTGAGCACCGCCAAGACCGGCGCCTCCGACCTCGACAGTGGCGTCGGTAAGGCGCGCGGCGGCGCGGACACCCTGGGCGGCGGGATGTACCGGCTCGTGGACGGCTCCGGGAAGCTCTCCGGCGGTCTGCACGACGGCGCGGGCAAGATCCCCGACTACGGCAAGCAGGACCGGGACGCCCGTACGGAGGTGATGTCGGATCCGGTGCGGCTGGTCAACCAGGCGCTGCACAAGGCGCCCAACTACGGCACGGGCTTCGCCCCGTACTTCATCCCGCTCTCCCTGTGGGTCGGCGCGATGGTGGCCTACATGCTGATCCAGCCGCTCAACGGGCGCGCGCTGGCGGCGGGCGCGTCCTCCTGGCGGATCGCGTTCGCGGGCTGGCTGCCGGTCGCCGCGATCGGTGTGCTCCAGACGCTGGCGCTGATGGCGGTGTTGCACTGGGCGATCGGCCTCGAGATGGTGCGGGCCGCGGGCACGCTCGGCTTCCTGATGCTGGTGACGGCCTGTTTCGCGGCGATCGTGCAGTGGCTGAACGCCCGCTTCGGACCGGCCGGCCGGATCCTGGTGCTGGCCCTGCTGATGCTCCAGCTGACCTCGGCGGGCGGCACCTATCCGGTGCAGACCAGTCCGCGCTTCTTCAACGCCATCCACCCCTTCCTGCCGATGACCTACGTGGTGGACGGGTTGCGCCGGCTGATCACCGGCGGCGGGCTCGGCCCGGTGTGGCTGGCCTGCGGAGTGCTCCTCGGATTCACCGCGGCCGCCCTGGCGCTCACCGCGTGGTCGGCGCGGCGCCGACAGGTGTGGACGGTGGACCGGCTGCACCCGGAACTGAGCCTGTGAGCGGGATAACATCGACAACGGGCAGAATCGGCGCCATGGACAGCAGCAGCACGCGCCGCCAGGCCACCCGGCAGAAACTCTTCGAGGCAGCGGTCACCCTCATCGCCGAACAGGGCTTCTCCTCCACCACGGTGGACGAGATCGCCGAGCGGGCCGGGGTGGCCAAAGGCACGGTCTACTACAACTTCGCCAGCAAGACCGTGCTTTTCGAGGAGCTGCTGCGGCACGGCATCGAGCTGCTGACCGCCTCGCTCCAGACCGCCGCCGACGAGAACGCCGAGCGCGGCGGCAGCCATGTGGACGCGCTGGACGCCATGGTCAGGGCCGGGCTCGACTTCATCTCCCGCTATCCGTCGCTGACCCAGCTGTACGTGGCCGAGCTGTGGCGCACCAACCGCGCCTGGCAGTCCACCTTGATGATGGTCCGGCAGCAGGCCATAGCGGTGATCGAGGCCGAGCTGCGGGCCGGGGTGGCCGCGCACGAGCTCAGCGAGGACATCGACATCCCGCTGACGGCCTCTGCGCTGTTCGGGATGGTGCTGGTGGCGGCGCTGGACTGGCAGTCCTATCAGCCGGAGCGGTCGCTGGAGGATGTGCACGCGGCGCTGTCACGGCTGCTCCAGGGCCGCGTCGGCGGGACCGTGGCCTCGGGGTGAAAGCAGAAGGCGCTGTTCCGGCAGACCGACTTTCGTCGACCTGACCGGAACAGCGCCTCCCCCCGTAGCTCCCCCGTACTTCCCCCGTTGGAGACTCCTGGTCCGGAGACTCCCGGTGACTCCCACCTTTCGTCCGGGCCCGCGCCGTTCCGCCGCCCCGTGCCGGCGGTGCGACGCGTGCCCTTCCGTGTGCTCCACTCTCTCGTCCGCGCAGGTGGCGGCCCATCCGCGCGGCTACTCATCTCCCCGGCTGAGTACGCGTACTCAGCCGTGCGCGCTCGTCCCCAGGCACGGTGACCCGGCTGTCGGTGGGGGCGGATAAAGTCACGGTCATGGCACGGATTGTGGTGATCGGCTCCGGGATGGGCGCCATGGCGGCGGCCGCCCGGCTGGCCGTGGCGGGCCACCGGGTGGTGGTGTACGAGCGCGGGCGCACCCATGGCGGCGGGGTCGGCCGCTTCGAGCGGGACGGCTTCCGCTTCGACACCGGCCCGGGGCTGCTGCATCTGCCCGCCGTCCACCGGGATCTGTTCGTGAAGACCGGCAAGCGGACCCTGGAGCAGAGCGTCGAGCTCGTCCAGGTCGACCCGGCGAGCCGGCACCTCTTCGCCGACGGCACGGACGTCCGGCTGCCCAACGCCTCCCGGGCCGGGGTGCTCCAGGCGCTGGACGGCGCCTTCGGCGCGGGGGCGGGCGAGCGCTGGAGCGATCTGGTCAACCGGGCGCGCGAGGTGTGGGACGCCACCCGCAGGCCGCTCCTGGAGGAGCCGCTGCGCGCCGACTGGCGGGTCCTGGGCCGCGACCCCTATCCGGCCGCCCCCGCGCGGCGCGGCCGGCTCGGCGGCCTGTTCCGCCGGGGCGGCCCCGCCGGGCCGCCCACGCTCGCCGAGGTGGCCAGCCGTGAGCTGGGGGATCCGCGCGTCGCGGCCCTCCTGGAGAGCCATGTGCTGGCGCACGGCCTGGACCCGCGCTCCGCCCCCGCCGCGGCCACCGTGCTGCCTTACATCGAGCAGACGTTCGGCACCTGGTATGTGCGCGGGGGGATGCGGGCGCTCGCCGATGCCCTCCATGAGCGCTGCCGTCAGCGGAAGGTGGAGTTCCACTTCGAGGCCGAGGTCACCGGCATCGTGGAGAAGGACGGCCGTGCGGCGGGAGTGGAGCTGGCCGACGGCAGCGTCACGGAGGCCGACGCGGTGGTCTCGGGCATCGACCCCGCGCTGCTGCCCCCGCTGCTCGGCGGGCAGCGGCCCTGGCGGGAGGGGGATGTGCGGCCGGAGTCCGGCGCCGGCGGCGGCACACCGGGGCGGCTGACCGTCTTTCTGGCGCTGCGCGGCGCCCGCCCCGAGGGCACCGCGCACCGCACCGTGGTCCACGCCCCGGACCGCGACGCGGAGTTGACCGCCGTCTTCGGCGACGGCCAGGGGCTCCGCGAGCCCTGTTCCCACCCCACCGTGACCGTGCTGCGCCCGGACGACCCCGCGGTGCGCCCGGACGCGGAGCACGAGGCCGTCACCCTTACCGCCGTGGTCGCCCCGCACGGCCCGGTGGACTGGACGGACGGCGCGGCGGCGGAGCAGGACGCCCAGCGGCTGATCACGGCCGCCGAGGCGGCGATACCGGAGCTGCGGGGGCGGCTGCTGTGGCATGAGGTCCGCACACCCGCCGACACCGCGGCGGAGACGGGCGCCCGGGGCGGCGGCGTTCCGGCCCCGGTGCTCGCCGGGGCGGACGGCGCGTTTTTGCGGCCCGCCAATGCCACCCGGATGCCGGGCCTTTATCTGGCGGGCGGCTGGGCCCATCCGGGCGGCGGGCTCGCCCACGCCGGGATGTCGGGCGCGCTGGTGGCCGGGCTGATCGTCGAGGGCGGGGACTGGCGCGGCTCTCAGTAGCGGCTCCCAGTAGCGCGGGCCCCGAAACGCGCGGGTGGGTGCCGCTCCCGGGAGCGGCACCCACCCGTCGGCGAAGCTCAGTAGCGGTACTGCTCGTCGAAGCCCTGGGGATAGCCCTGGTGCTGACCCTGGTTCTGGCCCTGGTGCTGCTGCTGGTACGGGTACGCCTGCTGGTCCGCCGGGGGCGCCTCGTCGCCCTCGCGCTGCTGCGGCACCCAGGGCCCGCCGGACTGCATCACGTCGTACGCCGGGTCCGGCGAGGCGTAGCCAGCCTCGGCCGCCCAGTGGTCGCCGCCGCCGTAGGTCGCGGCGTACGGATCCTGCTGGCCGTAGGCCGCGTACTGGTCGGCGTACTGCTGCTGGCCGTACGCCTGCTGGTCGTAACCCTGCTGGTCGTAGGGCTGGGCCTGGGGCTGGGCGCCGCCGTACGGGTCCTGCCCGTAGGCCGCGTACGCCTCGTTCCCATAGCCGTACTGCCCGGCCTGGCCCATCTGGTCCGCGTAGACGTCCTGGCCGTAGCCGTGGCCCTGCCCCTGGCTGTGGTCCTGCTGCGCCCCGTAGCCGCCGTACGTCTCGTACGCGCTGTAGCCGTCCGCCGCCGCCTCGCTGTACGCGCCCGAGGCCGGGGTGAAGGGCGACGGCTCCTCGTAGACGCCGTACTCACCGGTGTCGTCGGGCATCGGCTGCGGCTGGTAGGTGGGCGGCTCCGGCTGCGCCGCCGGGACCGCCTCCAGGTCGGAGACCTCCAGGATCGGCTCCTTGTCCGCGTCGTCCGGCCGGATGCTCTTCCCCTCGCGCCCCAGCAGCCCCGGCAGCCCGCCGCGCAGCGCCCAGCCCGCCGCGAAACCGCGCCGGAAGGAGAGCGTCACATACGTCTGGCCGATGGCGAAGGCGATCGCGCCCACCCCGATCACCGGAACGGACGGGATCAGCACACCGACGACCACGCCCAGGAAGCCGACGAAGGCCAGCAGCCGCCAGCGGAGCCGCGCCTTGTACTGCAAGAGGACCTCTCCGAGCAGCCACAGCGCGACGACGCCGAAAGCGATGTAGAGGACCGTCCAGCCCATGCCCGCCCCTCTCAATGCGGCCGCCCGTCGGCTGCCGTCATCAGGACCGCTGATGCAGTCCCAGATTCTCGTAGATTTCCAGCGTCGCCGTGGAGTGGTTCAGGGTAATGAAGTGCAGCCCGGGGATCTCCTCGGCCATCAACCGCGCGCACAGCTTCGTGGCGTAGTCGATCCCGATCGAGCGTACAGCCGCCGGGTCGTCCTTCACCGCCAGGATCCGCTCAGCCAGTTCGGGCGGGAACGCCGCGTTGCTGAGCTGCGCGAACCGCTCGATCTGCTTGACGTTCGTGACCGGCATGATCTCAGGGATGATGGGTGTCGTACAGCCCGCTGCCGCGACCCGGTCGCGCAGCCGCAGATAGTCCTCGGGGTAGAAGAACATCTGCGTGATGGCGAAGTCGGCACCCGCGCGGCACTTGTCGATGAAGTGACGGATGTCGGTGTCCCAGTCCGTCGAGCGCGGGTGCATCTCGGGGAACGCGGCCACGCCGACGCAGAAGTCTCCGGACTCCTTGATCAACTGGACCAGATCGGCGGCGTAGGCGAGACCGTCGGGGTGCTGGACCCACTCCCCCAGGGGATCGCCCGGCGGGTCGCCGCGCAGGGCGAGCATGTTCCGGATCCCGGCGCCGGCGTACTGCCCGATGATGTTGCGCAGTTCGGCCCGGGAGTGGTTGACGGCGGTCAGATGGGCGACGGGGGTGAGCGTGGTGTCCGTCGCGATGCGCTCGGTGGCACGCACGGTGCCCTCGCGGGAGGAACCGCCGGCTCCGTAGGTCACGGAGACGAAGGTGGGCGAGACGGCTTCCAGCCTGCGGATGGCGTTCCACAGCGTCTGCTCGCCCTTCGCCGTTTTGGGGGCGAAGAATTCGAAGGAATACGACTGCTCGCCCGACGCGAGAAGATCGCGCACGGTCTGGGCGCGATCGGTCCTGGTGGAAGCGGTGCCTAGGGCCATATGTGCAGGCTATCCACCCGGCCCGGCTACGCCCACCCGACCTCGGAGATATGGGGGTTTTGCCAGCTTCCTGTCCGCAGTGCGGACAGATCCGTACGCCTTCGACCGGCGGACGGGCCGGGCCGGATGAAAGGTGGGTGAATCCCAGGTGAAGAGCCGGGCCGGGTCGTGGGGCGGTTGCCACGACGGCGCCGCGGTCGACCGACGACGCATCGCGACACTTCCGGCGGAGCGCTTGGTCAGGCCGCCGCGCGGACCCGCTTCGCCAGCTCCGCCGTGGCCCCCGCCGGGTCGTCGGCGGCCGTGATGGCCCGGACCACGACGATGCGGCGGGCGCCCGCCTCCAGGACCTGATCCAGGTTGGAGGCGTCGATTCCGCCGATGGCGAACCACGGCCGCTCCGTGCCCAGCGCGGCGGCGTAGCGCACCAGGGACAGCCCCGGGGCGGGGCGGCCCGGCTTGGTGGGGGTGGGCCAGCAGGGGCCCGTGCAGAAATAGTCCACACCGGGCTGGACGGCAGCCGCGTCCACCTCCGCCTCCGCATGGGTGGAGCGCCCGATCAGTACGTCCTGGCCGAGGATCGCGCGGGCCGCGGGCACCGGCAGATCGCCCTGGCCCAGATGGAGCACGTCCGAGCCGATGGCATGCGCGACATCGGCCCGGTCGTTGACGGCCAGCAGCTTGCCGTGCCGGCGGCAGGCGTCCGCGAAGACCTGGAGGTGCTCCAGCTCCTCGGCCGCCTCCATCTGCTTCTCCCGCAGCTGGACGATGTCCACCCCCGCCCCCAGGACGGCGTCCAGGAACTCCGGCAGATCGCCCTGGCCCTTCCGCGCGTCGGTGCACAGGTAGAGACGGGCATCGGCCAGCCGCTCGCGAGCGGTGGTGGGCATGGGTTCCCCCCGGAGGGTCGGACGGCGTACGGGCCGAGCGTGGAGCCCGGCCCGTACGCCAGATGTGATCAGGGGCGATCAGGTGTGATCAGGGGCGATGGCGATAGCGGAAGCGCGCGGCCCGCGCGAAAACGACCAGCCCTGTACAGGCCCCGTACGGGCTGGGTACGAGCCCGTACGGAAGGCTGTGGAAGGCCGCGGAAGGCCGCGGAGGCTGGGCGGTGGCGGCGTCAGGGTGACGCCGTCAGACGGCGAGGGCCTGAGCGCGCCGCTTCACTTCCGTGCCGCGATTCTCGCTCAGCGCCCGTGCCGGGGTGCCGGGCAGGCTCGGGTCGGGGGTGAAGAGCCACTCCAGCATCTCTTCGTCACTGAAGCCGTCGTCCTTCAGCAGCGTCAAGGTCCCCACGAGGCCCTTGACGACCTTTCCGTCACCGATGAACTCCTCGGGGACCTGAAGGACCCTGTTCTCGCCACGGCGCACGGCGATCAGCTGGCCCTCCTTGACCAGCTGCCGGACGCGCGTCACCTCGACCCCCAGTCGCTCGGCGACATCGGGGAGGGTGAGCCAGGCGGGGACGAGAGCATCGATCTTTGCGTCAATCTCGGTCACGGAACAAGCCTGCCATCTGGGACTGACAGTGGGTAGCCGGGCGTCCGCCGCGCGGGCCGCCCGCCACGCCCCCGGGCGCGTCGGCCGGTGGCCGACCGGCGGTCGGCCCGCCGGTCAGAGGACGGCCGACTTCAGCGGCACCGAGGGATCCTCGGCCCGCGTCCGGTCCAGCCGGGCGCCGCGCTCGATCAGCTTGCGCCCCTGGGCCAGATCGCGCGGACGGCCGACGGCCAGCAGGGCGACCAGGGCGCCCTCGCGCAGCCAGCACACCGACCAGGCAGCGCCCGCCGGATCGCCGCGCCAGACCAGCTCGTCGGCCTCCGAGTGGTGCCCGGCGTACTGCACGAAGCGCCCGAACTGCTCGGACCAGAAGTACGGCACCGGGTCGTAGACCACACCGGGGAAGTGGGCCGCCGTCCGGCTCCCCACCACGTTGGCGGCGACGGTGCGCGGGCCCTGGAGCGCGTTGTCCCAGTGGTGCACCAGCAGTCGCGTTCCGTAGCGGGCGGACGGGAAGGAGGCGCAGTCGCCGACCGCGTAGACGTCCGGCGCGGAGGTGCGCAGCCGGTCGTCGGCGGCGACGGAGCGGTCCTCGGCCAGCTCCACGCCCGAGCCCGCGAGCCAGACCGTGGTGGGCCTGGCCCCGATCCCGACGACCACCGCGCCCGCGCGCAGCCGGGTGCCGTCGCCGAGCAGCAGCCCGCTCTCGTCGACCGAGGCCACTCGGGCGCCGGTGACCAGCCGGGCGCCGTAGTCCTCGTACCAGGCCGCCATGGGGGCCGCGACCTCGGCCGGGAGCGCGCCCGCCAGCGGCCGGTCGGCGGCCTCGACGACAGTCACGGCGCAGCCCGCCTCGCGTGCCGCGGTGGCGAACTCCGCGCCGATCCAGCCCGCCCCCACGACCGCGATCTCGCGCTGCCGGGCGAGCACCGGGCGCAGCCGCTCGGCGTCGTCCAGCGTGCGCAGCAGATGGACGCCGGGCTCTCCTTCGCTGCCCGGCAGCGGGATCGGCTCGGCGCCGGTGGCGATCACCAGGATGTCGTACGGGAGCTGGCCGGTCGCGGTCTCGACGAGCCGCTTGTCCGGGCGCAGGCCGGTGACCTCGACGCCGAGCCGCAGGCCGATGCCGAGCCCGACGAAGTCCACGTCGAGCGTCGAGCCCTCGGCCTTTCCGAGCAGTACGGCCTTGGACAGCGGGGGGCGGTCGTAGGGCTGGTGGGGCTCCGCGCCCAGCAGGACGATCTCCCCGGTCCAGCCGTGTTCGCGCAGCGCGACGGCGGTTTGTACGCCCGCCATGCCCGCGCCGACGATCACCACGCGCTGTCCGGGGCCGTTCGAGGACGGCTTCGTCGTCGTCTCATCGCTCACACGATCACTGTATTGCGGCTGGTGGGGCGGACTGGAGAGCGGCTTGCGAGAGGTCGGACACAGAGTGGGGGGCGGAGGGGGGTGGGTGGGGGCGCGGGGCTGGGCGGGGTGCGGGTTGTGGGCGCCTCCGGCGGTGAGCCCCCACCCCGCCCCTCCCCGAAACGACGGGGCTCCGCCCCCTCGCCCCCCACCGGGGCTCCGCCCCGGACCCCGCTCCTCAAACGCCGGAGGGGCTGGGAGTGCGGGGGCTCCCCCCGAACCCGCTCCTCAAGCGCCGGAGGGGCTGCGGGTGCGGGGCGCTGGGGCTGTGGGGGCTCCGCCGCCCGGGCACGGTCCTCAAGGTCCCCCAGCTGGCGCTGGGGGTGCCCGCTGGAGGGGGTGGGGGCGGCTGGTCTTTCGGGGGGTTCGGGGCGCGTACTAGGGTGGCGGGGCAGAGCACTCGCGGGAGCCCGGGCGGACCGGGCTGAGAGGGAGGCTGGAACGGCCTCCGACCGTACGAACCTGATCCGGGTCATGCCGGCGAAGGGAGGGGCAGCGTGTCCACGCACGCACCAGGTCTCGACGACGGACCTCATACCTCGGGCGGGCCGCCAACCGGCGGACGTTACGACGCCCTCGTCATCGGGGGCGGCATCATCGGGCTGGTCACCGCCTGGCGGGCGGCTCAGCGCGGGCTGCGTACCGCGCTCGTCGACCCGGCGCCCGGCGGCGGAGCCGCCTGGGTCGCGGCCGGGATGCTGGCGGCCGTCACCGAGCTGCACTACGGCGAGCAGACCCTGCTCGGCCTCAACATGGCCTCCGCGCGCCGCTATCCGGACTTCGTGGCGGAGCTGGAGGAGGCCGGCGGCCATGACGTGGGCCACCGGGTGAGCGGCACGCTCGCCGTCGCGTTCGACGCCGACGACCGCGCCCATCTGCGCGAACTCCACACCTTCCAGCAGGGGCTCGGGCTGGAGTCCGAGTGGCTGACGGGGCGTGAATGCCGCCGTCTGGAACCGATGCTCTCGCCGGGCGTACACGGCGGGCTGCGTGTCGCCGGTGACCACCAGGTGGATCCGCGGCGGCTGACGGCGGCCCTGCTCACCGCGTGCGAGCGGGCCGGGGTCGCCTTCCACCGCCACCGCGCGGAGCGGCTGCTGCTGGACGGCGACCGCGCCACCGGGGTCGAGCTCACTGGGGGTACGCGCCTGGCCGCCGAGCGGACCGTACTGGCCGCGGGCAGCCTCAGCGGACGGCTCGCGGGCGTTCCTGAGGACGTCCTGCCGCCCGTACGGCCCGTCAAGGGGCAGGTGGTGCGGCTGTCGGTGCCCGAGCGGTACGCGCCGTTCCTCTCCCGGACCGTACGGGCCGTGGTGCGCGGCGGGCCGGTCTACCTGGTGCCGCGCGAGAACGGCGAGCTGGTCATCGGCGCGACCAGCGAGGAGCTGGGCTGGGACACCACGGTCACCGCGGGCGGGGTGTACGAACTGCTGCGGGACGCCCATGAGGTGGTGCCCGGCATCACCGAACTGCCGCTGGTGGAGACGTCCGCCGGACTGCGCCCCGGCTCCCCCGACAACGCCCCGATGCTCGGCCCGACCGCGCTGCCCGGGCTGTTGCTGGCCACCGGCCACTTCCGCAACGGTGTGCTCCTCACCCCGATCACCGGCGATGTCATGGCCGAGGCCCTCACCAGCGGAGAACTCCCCCCGGAGGCCCGGCCGTTCAGCCCGCGGCGCTTCGCGGCTCCCCCGGCGGCGTCCTCTCCCGGCGCCCCCGGCGCCGCGCACTCCCCAGCACAGGAGCAGCACACATGACCGTCTCCGTCAACGGCGAGCCTCGCGAGGTGCCCGAGGGCACCACGCTCGACCGGCTCGTCGCGACCCTCACCCAGGCGCCCTCGGGTGTCGCCGCCGCCGTCAACGAGACGGTTGTCCCGCGCACCCAGTGGTCCGCGACCTCGCTCGGCGACGGTGATCGCGTCGAGGTCCTCACCGCGGTCCAAGGAGGCTGATCCCACCTATGGCTCCCACTACGACCACCACGACGACCACCACGGCCACCACAGCCGTCACTGCCACCCCCGACGCCACGACGGCCCACGGCGCCGCCGACCGCGCCTCGCTCACCGCGTCGGATCCGCTCACCATCGCCGGGACCGACTTCGGCTCCCGGCTGATCATGGGCACTGGCGGCGCGCCCAGCCTGGAGATCCTGGAGCGCTCGCTGCTGGCCTCGGGCACCGAGCTGACGACCGTCGCGATGCGGCGGCTCGACCCGACGGTGCAGGGGTCCGTGCTCTCCGTGCTCAACCGGCACGGGATCCGCCCGCTGCCCAACACCGCCGGGTGTTTCACCGCCGGTGAGGCCGTGCTCACCGCCCGCCTCGCCCGGGAGGCGCTGGGCACGGACTGGGTGAAGCTGGAGGTGGTCGCCGATGAGCGCACCCTGCTCCCCGATCCGATCGAGCTGCTGGACGCCGCCGAGACCCTGGTGGACGACGGGTTCACGGTCCTGCCGTACACCAACGACGATCCGATCCTGGCCCGGAAGCTGGAGGACGTCGGCTGCGCCGCGATCATGCCGCTCGGCTCCCCGATCGGCTCCGGGCTCGGCATCCGCAATCCGCACAACTTCCAGCTGATCACCGAGCGCGCCACCGTGCCGGTGATCCTGGACGCGGGCGCGGGCACGGCGTCGGACGCCGCGCTGGCCATGGAGCTGGGGTGCGCGGCGGTGATGCTGGCCTCGGCCGTCACCCGGGCCCAGGAGCCGGAGCTGATGGCGGGGGCGATGCGGTACGCGGTCGAGGCGGGCCGGCTGGCCCATCGGGCGGGCCGGATCCCGCGCCGCCACTTCGCCGAGGCGTCGAGCCCGGCCGAGGGCTTGGCCGCCCTGGATCCCGAGCGCCCGGCCTTCGGCTGAGCGCTCCGCTGGAAGTGTCACGATGCGTCGCCGGCCGACCGCGGCGCCGTCGTGGCTGGTCGCGCCCCCGCGCGGCGGAGCCGCACATCGACACAGCCCCGCGCCCCTTCGGGGCGCTGCCCGAACCGTGGCCCTCGGCCGCCCATGTCCGGGCCCCCGTGGGGCCCTACCGTGGAGGGAGGGAGCAGCCCACAGCCGGAGGTGGTCGCCGTGACCGTGACCGTGGACGACCGGATCGAGCGCGAGGTGTACGTACCGGCGCCGATCGACCGGGTGTGGCGGGTGCTGACCACGCCCGAGCACATCCGCGCCTGGTACGCCCCCGGCGGCTGCGAGATCGATCCGCACCCCGGCGGGCGGCTCCGGTTCCGCTGGGACGAGCACGGAGAGTTCCACGGCATGGTCGAGCGGGCGGTTCCGGACGCCCTCTTCCGCTTCCGGCTGGCCCTGGAGCCCGATCACGCCCCCTCGGACCCCGGCGAAGCCACGCTCGTGGAGTTCGCGCTCTCGCCCGAGGGGCCGGGCACCCGGCTGCGGTTCGCGGAGAGCGGTATCCGCGCCCTGGCCGTCCCCGACGACGCCAAGGCCAAGCACGCCGAGTACGCCACGCTGTCCTGGACCTCCGCGCTGGAGGAGCTGGCCGCGATCGCCGCCGCGTCGCACAACTGACCCGCCGGTGTCACCGTTCCGCTGCAAGTACGCGCCCCACCTGGGGCGGCCGGTCCTGGCCGATATCGGCGCCTCGTAGACTTCCCCCGTGGATACGACCCTCCAGGACCCCCTCGTCGGGCAGGAGCTCGACGGCCGCTACCGCATCGACGCGCGGATCGCCGTTGGCGGGATGGCGACGGTCTACCGGGCCGTCGACACCCGGCTGGACCGCGTGCTCGCGCTGAAGGTGATGCATCAGAGCCTCGCCTCGGACGCCGCCTTCGTCGAGCGCTTCATCCGGGAGGCGAAGTCCGTCGCGAGACTCGCGCACGCCAATGTGGTCGCCGTCTACGACCAGGGAGCGGACGGCGGCCATGTCTATCTGGCCATGGAGTACGTCTCCGGCTGCACCCTGCGCGATGTGCTCCGCGGGCGCGGGGCGCTGCATCCGCGCGCCGCGCTGGACATCCTGGAGCCGGTGCTGGCCGCGCTCGGGGCGGCCCATCGCGCCGGTTTCGTCCACCGGGACATGAAGCCCGAGAACGTGCTGATCGGGGACGACGGCCGGGTCAAGGTCGCCGACTTCGGCCTGGTCCGGGCGGTGGACACCAACACCAGCGCCTCCACGGGCAGCGTCCTCGGCACCGTCTCGTATCTCGCGCCCGAGCAGATCGAGCACGGCACGGCCGACACCCGCGCCGATGTCTACGCCTGTGGTGTGGTGCTGTACGAGATGCTGACCGGCGCCAAGCCGCACGGCGGCAGCACCCCGGCGCAGGTCCTCTACCAGCATCTGAACGAGGACGTCCCGCCGCCCTCCGCCCTCGCGCCCGGGGTTGCCCCGGAGCTGGACGCGCTGGTGGCCTCGGCCACCGCGCGCGCCGTCGAGGCGCGCCCCGCCGACGCCGTCGCGCTGCTGAGCACGGCTCGGGCGGTGCGGGCCGCGCTGACCGACGACCAGCTGGACGCGGTGCCGCCGCAGGCCAAGGAGGACCACTCGGCCGGGTCCGAGAACCGTACGACGGTGATTCCGCGCCCGGCTGCGGCCGTCGACGACCAGGACCAGCTCAACCACACCAGCCGTCTGGAGCTGCCGCCGGAACCGCCCCGGCAGGAGGGGCACCGCCGAGGCGGCGGCGGCCGGGGCCGGTTGCCGCGCCGCGGGATCGTGACGATCGCCGCCGCGGTGGTGCTGGCGATCGCCCTCGGCATCGGGGTCTGGTACATCAGCGTCGGCCAGTTCACCGAGGTCCCGCCGGTGCTGCGGAAGACCCAGGCGGAGGCCGAGAAGAAGCTGCACGGCGCGGGTCTCGATGTGAAGGTCGTCAACGAGTTCAGCGATGTCATCCCCAAGGGGAAGGTCATCGGCTCCAAGCCCGGCCCGGGCGAGCGCGTCCGCGACACCGGCACCGTGACCATCCGGGTCTCCCAGGGCCGCCCGCGGGCCGAGGTGCCCAATGTGGTGGGCATGCCGCTCGCCGAGGCCAAACGGAAGATCGCGGACCAGGGGCTCACGGTCGGCAAGGTCACCGGCCGCTTCAGCAGTGAGACGGCCCAGGGCTCGGTCCTCTCCACCAGCCCGGGCCCCGACTCGGTGCGCCGCCCCGAGACGCCGGTGTCGATCGTGGTCAGCAAGGGCCAGCCGGTCGACGTCCCGGATGTGGTGGGCGATGCGGTCGACGACGCCCGGTCCACGCTGGAGGACGAGGGCTTCAAGGTGAAGATCGCCGAGCGGCAGGTGTTCTCGGAGGAGGACAAGGGCTCGGTCGCCGAGCAGTCCCCGTCGACGGACGACGAGGCCGCCAAGGGCGACACGGTGACGCTGACCATCTCCAAGGGCGTGCAGATGGTCGAGGTGCCGGACGTCACGGGGATGAACGTGGACGACGCCAAGGCGGAGCTGGAGGACGCCGGGTTCGAGGTGGACGTCGAGAAGGCGCTGCTGTTCCCCGGGGACAAGGTGCAGGACCAGTCGGTGGAGGGCGGCGACGAGGCGCCCAAGGGCAGCACGATCACGATCAGGACCAAGGGCGGCGTGTTCTGAGGGCTCGGGGACGGATGGCGGCGGCCGGACGGCCCACGCCATCCGTCCAGCCGCTCATCCGAAGCTCACCCGCCCAGGTCGTTCACCCGAAGCTGACCCGCCCCGGCCGCTCATCCGAAGCTGACCCGCTCCAGCCAGAAGTCCAGCAGCTTCTCATCGCCCAGGATCTCCACGCCCGCGCCGCGGGCCGGGCGCCGCTTGTAGATGATCAGCAGCAGGTCGGTGAGCGGCCCGCGCACCGCGACCGCGGCCTTCTCATGCGCCCGCCGCCAGGTGATCGCGTCGCCGGTGAGGTCGACCACCCACTCCGCCGCCACCTCCGGCGCGGTGTCGGTCGCGTGGAAGTGCAGGGTGCGGCCGGGGCCGAGCAGCTCGCGCATCCAGGGGTGGACCTCGAAGTGCATCGGCAGCGAGCCGAGCGCCAGCCACTCGTCGAACCCGTCCAGGGCCACCTCCTGGTCGAGGGTGTACTCACCGCCGAGGGCCAGGACCGCGTCGGCCCGGTGGACCGCCGTCTCATGGGTGAAGCGGCGGGCGTAGAAGTCGGCGCGCCCCCCGGCGACCTGCCCGAAGTCCGGCACCGGGGTCCACAGCCGCGCCTCGGGCCCCGCCTCGCGCAGCGTGTCGGCCAGCAGCTGGGCGCCCTCGACCAGCCAGGGGGCGAGCTCGGCCGCGTCCTCCTCCGCGTACGGCGACAGATCGCGGAAGTGCTCATCGGGCAGCGCTTCCGTGGCCCGGGTGCGCACCAGCTCCTCGGCCCACCGATGGGTTCCGCCGAGATGACGCAGCAGCTGCCCGACGTTCCAGCCGGGGCAGGTGGGCACGGGACGGGTCAGATCCGCGCCCTCGATCGCGCCCCGCAGCAGCTGGGTCTGCGCGACGATCTCGGAGCAGCGACGGTCAAAGCTCAGCAGAGTCATGTACGTCACAGTACGGGCGCCCACCGACAGCGGACCCCGGCCCGGGAGCCATGAGCCCGCCGAGGGGCGACACCGCGGGCCCCTCGCACCTGGGACCCTTGATGACGTGAGTACGCATCGCATCCGCAACCCCATCGGCGGTCATATCCGGGTGGCCGGCGGCCTGGCCACCGTCGGCCTGGCGCACGCCGCCGACATCGGCGCCGAGACCGTCCAGGTCTTCGTCGCCAATCCGCGCGGCTGGGCCACCCCGGTCGGTATGCCCGCCCAGGACGAGGCGTTCCGCGCCGGCTGCGCCGAGCGGTCGATACCGGTGTACGTCCACGCCCCCTACTTGATCAACTTCGGTTCGCACACCGAGGCCACGGCCGAACGCTCCGTCGCGTCCCTGCGCCATTCGCTCCGTCGCGGCCGGGAGATCGGCGCGCTCGGCGTGGTCGTCCACACCGGCTCGGCGACCGGGGGACGTCCGCGCGCCACCGCGATCGCGCAGGTACGGGAGCGGGTGCTGCCGCTGCTGGACGAGCTGACCGGGGACGACGACCCCTGGCTGCTGCTGGAGCCGACCGCCGGGCAGGGCACCTCGCTGTGCGCGCTGGTGGAGGACCTGGGGCCGTACTTCGAGGCGCTGGACCGGCATCCCCGGCTCGGGGTCTGCCTGGACACCTGCCATGTGTTCGCGGCGGGGCATGACCTCGCCGCCCCGGGCGGTGTGAAGCAGACGCTGGACGAGCTGGTGGCCGTCGCCGGTGAGGGGCGGCTCAGGCTGATCCACGCCAATGACTCCAAGGACGTGGTCGGCGCCCACAAGGACCGGCACGCGAACATCGGCGCCGGGCATATCGGGGCGGAGCCGTTCCGCGAGCTGTTCGCCCACCCCGCGACCGACGGGGTGCCGCTGGTGATCGAGACGCCGGGCGGTACGGAGGGGCATGCGGCGGATGTGGCCCGGCTCAAGGAGCTGCGCGCCGGGGTGGCCTGAGAACGCGCCCGGTGCATTGAGGAATACCCCTAGGGGGTATAGCGTTGAGAGCGGTTGACGAATCCGCGATCAACGCTGGGGGTACGACGGACATGCGACAGCATGAGCACACGCGGAGCGGACCTCATGAGCACCATGGCCACGAGGAGCACGCGGGCGCGACCAACTGGTCGATGGCCGCGCAGGCCACCCTGCACTGCCTCACCGGCTGCGCCATCGGCGAGGTCGTGGGCATGGCCATCGGCACGGCCCTGGCCTGGCACAACGTCCCGACGATGATCCTGGCGATCGTGCTCGCCTTCGTCTTCGGCTACTCCCTGACGATGCGGGGCGTGCTGCGGGCGGGGCTCGATATGCGCAACGCGCTGCGGGTGGCGCTGGCGGCCGACACCGTATCGATCACGATCATGGAGCTGGCCGACAACGCGACGATCGTCGTCTTCCCGGGCGCGATGGACGCGACGCTGTCGGACGTTCTCTTCTGGCTCAGCCTGGCCCTGTCGTTCGTGGTGGCGTTCCTGGTCACCACGCCGGTCAACAAGTGGATGATCAGTCGGGGCAAGGGACATGCGGTGGTCCACCAGTACCACTGACCACCACTGACCAGGCCATGGCGGCCCGGGGCCGGCTAGAGCTCCGGGCCGTCGCCCGGCTCCTCCTGGTAGGAGTAGCGCTTCTCCGTCCAGGGGTCGCCGATGTTGTGGTAGCCGCGCTCCTCCCAGAAGCCGCGGCGGTCGGCGGTCATGTACTCCACCCCGCGCACCCATTTCGGGCCCTTCCAGGCGTACAGATGGGGCACCACCAGCCGCACCGGAAAGCCGTGCTCGGCGGTGAGCAGCTCGCCGTCCTTGTGGGTGGCGAAAATCGTGGTCGCCGCCATGAAGTCGGACAGCCGCAGATTCGAGCTGAACCCGTATTCGGCCCACACCATCACATGGGTGACATCGGGCGCCGGCGGTGCGAGCTTCACGATCTCCAGCGAGGAAACCCCGCCCCATTCGGCGTCGAGCATGCTGAATTTGGTGACGCAGTGCAGATCGGCCACGACCGTCGAGTACGGCAGGGCCGAGAACTCCTCATGCGTCCAGCAGTGTTTTTCGCCGTCCGCCGTGGCGCCGAAGACCCGGAACTCCCATCGGTCCGGCTTGAACTTGGGGACCGGCCCATAGTGCGTAACCGGCCAACCGCGCTGGAGTCGCTGCCCAGGAGGCAGCTTCGCGAGCTCCCCCTCGCGGCTTTCCGACTGACCCATGGGCTCCATGGTCTCAGACCGCCGGGGGTGGTCGTGACCAGGGCATCGAGGACGGGCACAACTCGTACTAAGCGTGCACTTACTGGACGCCCCAACAGGCGCGGTGCGACGATGCGCGGAACCTGCCGTTCCCGATCGGATTGGAAGGAGCCCCTCCGATGCAGGGTGACCCCGAGGTCCTCGAGTTCCTCAACGAGCAGCTGACCGGCGAGCTGACCGCGATCAATCAGTACTTTCTGCACTCAAAGATGCAGGACCACTTTGGCTGGACTCGGCTTGCCAAATACACCCGGTCGGAGTCTTTCGACGAGATGAAGCATGCGGAGATCCTCACCGACCGCATCCTTCTTCTGGATGGGCTGCCCAATTACCAGCGGCTCTTCCATGTCCGGGTGGGCCAGACGCTGACCGAGATGTTCCAGGCCGACCGGCAGGTGGAGATCGAGGCGATCGACCGCCTCAAGCGGGGCATCGAGCTGATGCGGTCCAAGGCGGACATCACCTCGGCGAATCTCTTCGAGTACATCCTCGCCGACGAGGAACTCCACATCGACTATCTCGACACCCAGCTGGAGCTGATCGAGAAGCTCGGTGAGCCCCTCTACATCGCCCAGCAGATCGAGCAGCCCAGCGACAACGGCGACAACTACTCCGGGAGCGGCAAGGGCCACTGAGCCCGCGGCGGCAGTACTCGCGGCGACCGCACCGGTCCGCCGGTCAGGCCGCCTCGGCGGCCGTCGGCTCCGGGAGCGAAGCGGCAGCAGCGGACGCCGCCGTCACGGCCGTGGTCAGGACGACCGGGTCCAGCGCCTCGCGCCGGGGGCACGCACCGCGGCCCAGCAGCGCCTGGATCTTCCGCACGCACGATCCGCAGTCCGTGCCCGCCTTGCAGGCACCGGCGATCTGGCGCGGGGTGCACGCGCCCGATTCCGCGTGCTGACGCACCTGCTGCTCGGTGATCCCGAAGCATGAGCAGACGTACACGGACTCTCCAGCGGGGGCGTCGACGATGGCCTTGATCGGTGAGGTAACCCTTACCTTACCTGCCGCGCCGGACCCCCACAACGCACGGCGGGCGCGGATCCATGTGATCCGCGCCCCACCTGCGTCTTTATGATCTCTGCTGGCCAGGCTCTACTGGCCGGTCCCTCTGGCCGACCCCTACTGGTCCCGGTACATCTCCGCCACCAGGAACGCCAGGTCCAGCGACTGGCTGCGGTTGAGCCGCGGGTCGCACGCCGTCTCGTAGCGCTGGTGCAGATCGTCGACGAAGATCTCGTCGCCGCCGCCCACGCACTCCGTGACATCGTCGCCGGTCAGCTCCACATGGATGCCGCCCGGATGGGTGCCGAGCTCCTTGTGGACCTCGAAGAAGCCCTTGACCTCGTCCAGCACATCGTCGAAGCGGCGGGTCTTGTGCCCGGACGCCGCCTCGAAGGTGTTGCCGTGCATCGGGTCGCAGACCCAGGCGACCTGCGCACCCGAGGCGGTCACCTTCTCCACCAGGTTGGGCAGCTTGTCGCGGATCTTGTCCGCGCCCATCCGGGTAATGAAGGTCAGCCGGCCCGGCTCGCGGTCCGGGTCGATCCGCTCGATCAGCGACAGCGCCTCTTCCGGCGTGGTCGTCGGGCCCAGCTTCACGCCCACCGGGTTGCGGACCTTGGAGGCGAACTCGATATGCGCCCCGTCCAGCTGCCGGGTGCGCTCGCCGATCCAGACCATGTGGCCGGAGACGTCGTACAGCTCGCCGGTGCGCGAGTCGGTGCGGGTCATCGCCGTCTCGTAGTCCAGGATCAGCGCCTCGTGCGAGGAGAAGAACTCGACCGTCTTGAACTCCTCCGGGTCCACCCCGCAGGCGTTCATGAAGGCCAGCGCCCGGTCGATCTCGCGCGCCAGCGCCTCGTAGCGCTGACCCGAGGGCGAGGACTTCACGAAGTCCTGGTTCCAGGCGTGCACCTGCCGCAGGTCCGCGTAGCCGCCGGTGGTGAAGGCGCGCACCAGGTTCAGCGTCGAGGCCGACGCCTGGTACATCCGCTTCAGCCGCTGCGGGTCCGGGATCCGCGCCTCGGGGGTGAACTCGAACCCGTTGACGGAGTCGCCGCGGTAGGTGGGCAGGGTCACCCCGTCCCGGGTCTCGGTCGGCTTGGAGCGCGGCTTGCTGTACTGCCCGGCGATCCGGCCCACCTTCACCACCGGGACGGACCCGGCGTAGGTCAGCACGGCGCCCATCTGGAGGAGCGTCTTGAGCTTGTTGCGGATCTGGTCGGCGCCCACGCCGTCGAATGCCTCGGCGCAGTCACCGCCCTGGAGCAGAAACGCCTCGCCCCGCGCCACGGCCCCCAGGCGGTGCCGCAGCGCGTCGCACTCGCCCGCGAAGACGAGCGGCGGATAGGACTCGAGCTCAGCGATCACATCGCGCAGAGCCGCTCGGTCCGGCCAGTCGGGCTGCTGCGCCGCGGGAAGAGACTGCCAGGTGTGGCCACCGGCGTGGGTTTCAGCGTTCACGGTCACCCGCACAAGGTTACGGGGTCTCCACGGCCGTCCAGCCCGCTGCCCACAAGGTGAGACACCGCCCCTCACGCCTTGAGCCCGAACCACCCGGGGTACGGACCAAGGTCCGTACCAAGCACACACGGGACGCGTCGCGCAAGAACTGGCGTTCGGGCATCCTCCGGCCGTTTACGGTCATGTCGTGAAGACCCCGTGATGGAACCGTGCATTCCTCGGACGCTGTTCGGGCGATCGGCCCACCCTCGCGGCCGGTCCCCATCCGAAGGAGTGCCCCATGAGGAAGTTGCTCCGCCGCGGTGCCGCGGCCTTCGCGGCCGCCGCCTCGCTCGTACTGATGTCGCTCAACGCCACACCGGCCCAGGCGGACTCCTCCGCCATCGCGTCCGGGATGACCTGGACCGTGCTCGCGAAGGGGACCAACGGCACGATCAGGGTGGGCGCGGACTCCGCGACCGACGCGTACAACGGTGACACCGCCGCCACGGCGACACTCCCCATGCTGTGCCTGAGAGTCAACAGCAGCGCCGTGCCCGGTGGGATCACCCCGGACTTCTACGCGGGCTGGGCACGCGGCACCGTGGCCGCGACGCCGCCCGTGCTGGGCAAGTCGCTGACCAGCCGGGCCGCGGCGGACGCGATCTGTGCGCAGTACTACGGCGCGGACTGGCGGGAGGCCGAGTTCCACGACGGCCGGTACGGCGCCAATCTGGAGGCGAGCGGTGGCTGGTCCTTCTGGGCGTACGGCTATGTCCCGGACGGCACCCGCTTCTGGACCGCGATCAACGATCAGCCGGCGAACCCCTGGAACTGAGGGGCCGCGCCATGAGTCCTCTCCGCCGGATCACCGCCACCCTCGCGGCGGCGGCGTCGCTGACCCTGGTGCCCTTCGCCGCCGCACCGGCCCACGCGGGCCCGGCCGCCAACCATGCCGGGATGACCTGGGTCATCCGGGAGGACGGGCCCGGTGGCACCGTCCATATGGGCTCCGACGCCCAGACGCATGCGTATGTCGGGGACACTCCGGCCACCGCCTCCCTGCCGGTGCTGTGTGTCAAGGTCGACGGGTCTCCCGTGCCGCCGGGGATCACCCCGGACGCCAACGCGGGCTGGGCACGCGGCACCGTCGGGGCGACTCTGCCCACGCCGGGCACTCGGCTGACCAGCCGTCTCACCGCCGACCGGCTCTGTGAGGACGTCTTCTACGCGGGCTGGCGGATGGCCGAGTTCCATGACGGCCGCTACGGCGCCGATCTGGGCAGCGCGAGCGGCTGGTCCTTCTGGGCCAACGAGAACAACGCCGACAAACTGCCCAGAGGCACCCGTTTCTGGGTCGCGATCAACGACCAGCTCGCCAACCCTTGGAACTGAGGTAAGGTCCTGGACATGCACGCGCGACTGACCATGACCTGGTGGTGGACCGCTCATCCGGCGGCCCGCTGAATCGCGCACTCCCAAGATCTCGCGAAGGCCGCCCGAGGGGCGGCCTTCGGCGTTTCCGCGGGTCGTTCCTCAGTCCGGAAGGAATCACCCGCCATGCAGAACCCCCATGCTCAGGACGTCGTCGCACGGCTGCTCTCCGACGACGCGCCGCCCTTCGCCCTGCTGCACCGCCGCACCCCCGGCCGGGCGCCCGACACCGTCGAGGTGCTGCTCGGCCCGGTCGGCGAGGTGGCGCGGCTGACCGACATCCCGCTGCCCACCGGGACCCCGCGGGACGGCGCCCCGGTGGCGGACGCCCTCGCGCTGGTGCCGTTCCGGCAGATCCGTGAGCGCGGGTTCGAGGTGCGCGACGACGGCACGCCGCTGGCCGTGCTGCGCCCGGAGGAGAGCTACGAGCTGCCGCTCGCCGAGGCCCTGGAGGCGCTGCCCGGGCATCCGGTGCGGGTCGAGGACGGGGCGTTCGACGTGGACGACGACGCGTACGCGGAGATCGTGAGCCGGGTCATCGAGGACGAGATCGGCACCGGGGAAGGTGCCAACTTCGTCATCCGAAGGACCTTCCGGGGCGAGATCCCGGGGTTCGCGAGTACCGACGCGCTCGCGCTCTTCCGGCGGCTGCTGGCCGGGGAGCGGGGCGCCTACTGGACCTATGTCGTACGGCTGGCGGACGGGCGGACGCTGGTGGGGGCCAGCCCCGAGGTCCATGTGCGGATGTCCGGGGGAACGGTCGTGATGAACCCGATCAGCGGGACGTACCGCTACCCCGAGGGCGGGCCAAGCGCCGAGGGGCTGCTGGAGTTCCTGCACGACCGCAAGGAGGTGGAGGAGCTGTCCATGGTCGTGGACGAGGAGCTGAAGATGATGTGCACCGTCGGCGACATGGGCGGGACGGTGATCGGGCCCCGGCTCAAGGAGATGGCGCACCTCGCGCACACCGAGTACGAGCTGCGCGGCCGCTCCTCGCTCGACGTCCGGGAGGTGCTCCGCGAGACGATGTTCGCGGCGACCGTCACCGGCTCCCCGGTGCAGAACGCGTGCCGGGTGATCGAGCGCTACGAGCCCGGCGGCCGCGGCTACTACGCGGGGGCGCTCGCGCTGATCGGACGGGACGGCGGCGGCGCCCAGACCCTGGACTCGCCGATCCTGATCCGCACCGCCGACATCGACGCCGGGGGATCGCTGAAGGTGGCCGTCGGCGCCACGCTGGTCCGCCACTCGGATCCGCGCGGCGAAGTGGCCGAGACGCATGCGAAGGCGGCCGGGGTGCTGACCGCGCTGGGCGTGCGGCCCGCGCCCGTACGGCCCGAGGAGGAGGGCCCGCGGCCGCGGCTCACGGACGATCCGCGGGTACGGGCGGCGCTGGACGCGCGGCGGGCGGACCTGGCGCCGTTCTGGCTGCGGATGCAGGCTCCCGAGGAGCCCCAGACCGGGGGGTTGTCCGGGCATGCCCTGGTGATCGACGCCGAGGACACCTTCACCGCGATGCTCGCGCATCTGCTGCGCACCTCGGGGCTGACCGTGACCGTGCGGCAATACGACGAGCCGGGGGTGCGGGAGGCGGCGCTGGCACACCAGGGGCCCGTGGTGCTCGGCCCCGGCCCCGGCGACCCGGGCGACAAGGCCGACCCGAAGATGCGGTTCCTGCGGGCGCTGACCGCCGAGCTGGTGGCCGGGCACCGGCACGGGCTGCTGGGGGTGTGCCTGGGGAACGAGCTGATCGCGGCCGAGCTGGGGCTGGAGATCGTGCGCAAGGACGTGCCGTTCCAGGGCGCCCAGGAGCGGATCGACTTCTTCGGGCGTGAGGAGACCGTCGGCTTCTACAACACCTTCACGGCGCGCTGCGACGAGGCGGCGGAGACGGAGCTGGCGATGCACCGCGTGGAGCTGAGCCGGGACCGGGCGACCGGCGATGTGCACGCGCTGCGCGGGCCGGGCTTCGCCGGGGTGCAGTTCCACCCGGAGTCGGTGCTCTCGCGGGACGGGGCGGCGCTGGTGGCGGAGCTGCTGGCGGCCGTACTGGTCTGAAGAACAGGCCCGCAGGGTGGCGTGACGATGGGCCGGGCGCGACGTCCGCGCCCGGCCCATCGCCGTACTGCACCCAGACGGCCTCAGCCGAAGAAGACCTCGGCCTCGGCGTAGAGCGAGGGATCGACCGTCTTGAGCCGTGCGGTCGCCTCGGCAAGCGGTACCCGGATGATGTCGGTGCCGCGCAGCGCGACCATCTTTCCGAAGTCCTCGTCCCGGACCGCGTCGATGGCGTGCAGCCCGAAGCGGGTGGCGAGCCAGCGGTCGAAGGCGCTGGGCGTGCCCCCGCGCTGGACATGGCCGAGGACGGTGGTGCGGGCCTCCTTGCCGGTGCGCTTCTCGATCTCCTTGGCCAGCCACTCGCCGACCCCGGAGAGCCGGACATGGCCGAAGGAGTCCAGCGTGTCGTCCTTGAGGACGACGTCGCCGTCCTGGGGCATCGCGCCCTCGGCGATGACCACGATCGGGGCGTAGCGGATCTTGAAACGGGATTCGACCCAGGCGCAGACCTGGTCGACGTCGAAGCGCTGTTCGGGGAGGAGGATGACGTTGGCGCCGCCGGCGAGCCCCGAGTGCAGGGCGATCCACCCGGCATGACGGCCCATCACCTCGACGACGAGCACCCGCATATGCGATTCGGCGGTGGTGTGGAGCCGGTCGATGGCCTCGGTGGCGATGTTGACGGCGGTGTCGAAGCCGAAGGTGTAGTCGGTGGCGGACAGATCGTTGTCGATGGTCTTGGGGACGCCGACACAGCGGATGCCGTAGTCGCCGGAGAGCCGGGCGGCGACACCGAGGGTGTCCTCGCCGCCGATCGCGATCAGCGCGTCGACCTCCTGCTTGACCAGGGTCTCCTTGACCCGGCGGATGCCGTCCTCGCTCTTGAGGGGGTTGGTGCGGGAGGAGCCGAGGATGGTGCCGCCGCGTGGCAGAATGCCGCGCACCGCGCGGATGTCGAGGGGGACGGTGTCGTTCTCGAGAGGGCCGCGCCAGCCGTCCCGGAAGCCGATGAAGTCATAGCCGTATTCCTGTACGCCCTTGCGCACGACGGCGCGGATGACCGCGTTGAGCCCGGGGCAGTCACCGCCGCCGGTCAGCACTCCGACCCGCATCGTTTCTTCCCTTCTCCCGTGGAATCCCGTGATTGGGCCCGGTACGGAGAGCCACGCTAACGGTGATCCAGGTCACACGGGATGGGGCGTCGGACGATTCCCGCGCGGATCAAGGGAGTTGGTTTTGAACTTCACCCGTACGAGGGGGTGACGCAATGTCACCGGCCCCGGCCGGACGGGGTCAGGCGTCGTCCAGTCCGCGCTCGATGGCGTAGCGGACCAGCTCCACGCGATTGTGCAGCTGGAGCTTGCCGAGGGTGTTCTGGACGTGGTTCTGCACCGTGCGGTGCGAGATGACCAGCCGCTCGGCGATCTGCTTGTACGAAAGCCCCTTGGCCACCAGCCGCAGCACCTCCGTCTCACGCTCGGTGAGCTGCGGGGCGGCGGGCTGGTCGGCGGTGGGGGCGGGCTCGCCCGCGAGCCGTCGGTACTCACCGAGCACCAGGCCCGCGAGGCCGGGGGTGAACACCGGGTCGCCGACCGCCGTGCGGCCCACCGCGTCCAGCAGTTCCTCGGTGCTGGCCGACTTCAGCAGATAGCCGGTGGCCCCGGACTTGACCGCCTCCAGGACGTCCGCGTGCTCACCGCTCGCGGAGAGCACCAGCACCCGCAGCTCGGGGCGGTCGGCGAGGACCTCCTTGCACACCTCGACCCCCGGCAGCCCGGGCAGGTTGAGGTCGAGCACCAGGACGTCCGGCCCCGCGGCCTTGGCCCGGCGGACCGCCTGCGGTCCGTCCCCCGCCGTGGCCACCACGTCGAACCCGGCCTCGGACAGGTCCCGGGCCACCGCGTCGCGCCACATCGGATGGTCGTCGACCACCATCACCGTCACCGGGCGGCCGTCGTGCTGAGCGGTCATCGTGCCGCTTCCCCCTTCTGTCGCGCCTTTTTCGCCGACGCCTTCGGAACCGTCAACTCCACCTCGGTGCCCTGCCCCGTCGCCGAGATCCACTCGGCGGTGCCGCCGAGGTCGCGCAGCCGTCCCCGGATGGACAGGGCCACCCCCAGGCGGCCCTCCGCCTCGGCGTCCGCAAGCCGCCCCTCGGCAATGCCGGGGCCGTCGTCCCGTACGGTCACCATCACCGCGTCCGGCTCGTCCTCCAGCAGGATCCAGGCGTGGGCGTCCTCCCCGGCGTGGACCCGCACGTTGTCCAGGGAGGCGCCGACGGCGGCGGCCAACTCCCCGGCGATGCCCGCCGGGAGGAGCACCGGGGCGCCCGGCTCGGAGAAGGTGACCCGGGAGCCCGCGTGCGGGGCCAGCAGGGCCCGCAGATCGCAGGGGCCGTCGTCGGAGCGCTCGGGGCCGGGCGGGCGGGGCGGGCCCGGCGGGTCGTCGGCGTCCGGAAGGGCGCCCGGGAGGCCGCCCGGGTCGGCTACGGCCTCCGTCCCGTCGCCCGTACGCGGCCGGGTCACCAGACCGGTGGAGACCAGGGTGCGCAGCGCGATCTCCTGCTCCCCCGCCATCCGGCCGAGTTCGGCCGCCTCGCCGCCGATCGCGGCGCCGCGCCGCTGCACCATGGCGAGCACCTGGAGCACGCTGTCGTGGATGTCACGGGCCAGCCGCTCCCGCTCCCGGGTGGCCGCCTCGATGCGCAGCGCGCGGGCGAGGGTGCGCTCACTGGCGCGGGCCACCTCGACCACGTAGCCGATGCCCACGCTCGCCACCCACACCAACGACAGCATGTGGACGGTGTCCTGGGCGAATCCGCCGCGCTCGATCACATTGGCGGCGCAGACCACGGTGGACGCCGAGGCGCCCCAGCGCCAGCCGCCCTTGATGGCGAAGCCGAGGACCGCGCCCATCGTCCATATGGACGGCAGCGTGGGCGTGCCCTCGGCGATCCGGTCGTGGCTGTCCACGAGCGGGGTGAGCAGAATGCCGGTCACCGCGATGCCGAGGTCACCGACGAGGAACCGCCGGGTGCAGCGCTCGGCCGAGGCGACCATCCGGAAGGTGAGCGCCGTCCACAGCGTCAGCACCGCCATGTAGACGACGGCGCCGACCGGATGG
Organism: Streptomyces sp. NEAU-174; assembly: GCF_052665095.1. Taxonomy (NCBI): domain Bacteria; kingdom Bacillati; phylum Actinomycetota; class Actinomycetes; order Kitasatosporales; family Streptomycetaceae; genus Streptomyces; species Streptomyces sp. NEAU-174. Next base: position 220,264 of record NZ_JBQTCE010000005.1, read on the forward strand.
TCGTAGTCGTCGAAGGAGTAGACGCACAGGCCGAGCGCGTAGAGCAGGGTGAGCACCCGGTAGGCGGTCAGCGCCTGCCACAGCGGCTGCTCGACGGACATCCGCACCACGCGCCCGCCCCCGGCGCGCTCCCGTCCGGACCGTTCCCTGGACCGCTCCGTCAACGTCCCCCACCCCCGGTGCCGGCGCGGCTAGGCGCCGGACTTGTGTTTGTCCTTCTCCTTCTCGGCCTGCTTCTTCTCCGCCTGCTTCCGGGCCGCCTCCGCCTCCGCGATCTGCCGCTTGGCGGCGGTGGCGTAGACGTCCACGTACTCCTGGCCGGAGAGCTTCATGATCTCGTACATGACCTCGTCGGTCACCGAGCGCAGGATGAAGCGGTCGCCGTCCATGCCGTGGTAGCGGCTGAAGTCCAGCGGCTTGCCGATCCGGATGCCGGGCCGCATCAGCTTCGGCATGACCTTGCCGGGGGGCTGGATCTTCTCGGTGTCGATCATCGCCACCGGGATCACCGGGGCGCCGGTCGCGAGCGCGACCCTGGCCAGGCCGCCCGGCTTGCCCCGGTAGAGCCGCCCGTCGGGCGAGCGGGTGCCCTCGGGGTAGATGCCGAAGAGCTCACCGCGCTTGATCACCTCGATGCCCGCCTTGATGGCGGCCTCGCCGGCGCCGCGCGAGCCCGAGCGGTCCACCGGGAGTTGCCCGACACCCTTGAAGAAGGCCGCCGTGAGCCGCCCCTTGAGCCCGGGGGTGGTGAAGTACTCCTGCTTGGCGATGAAGGTGACCTTGCGGTCGAGCACCGCGGGCAGGAAGAAGGAGTCGGAGAAGGAGAGGTGGTTGCTCGCGAGGATGGCCGGACCCTCGGCGGGGATGTGCTCCAGCCCCTCCACCCAGGGCCGGAAGGTGAGCTTCAAGGCGCCACCCACCGACAGCTTCATTGCGCTGTAGAACAACCGGGACCTCCTGTATCCGACGAGGAGACCTTAACCTGCCTACCCCGTATGCGGCGCGCCGCGTACGCTGAGGACCTCGAGCCCGCTTCCCCAGCGAACGGAGATCCGTGGTGCCGCTCCTGCCCGGAGCCGAGCCGTTCCGCCGTGACGGCGGAGAGATCGGCGTCCTCGTCTGTCACGGATTCACCGGCTCCCCACAGTCCGTTCGGCCCTGGGCCGACCATCTCGCGGCCCGTGGTCTGACCGTCTCGCTGCCGCTGCTTCCCGGCCATGGCACGCGCTGGCAGGATCTCGCCGTCACCGGCTGGCAGGACTGGTACGCGGAGGTGGACCGCGAGCTGGGCAGGCTCTCCCGCACCTGTGAGCGGGTGTTCGTCTGCGGTCTTTCGATGGGCGGGGCGCTCGCGCTGCGGCTGGCCGCCCAGCACGGCGCGGCGATCAGCGGCGTGGCCCTCGTGAACCCGGCCAACCGCATCCACGACCCGCTGGCCGTGGCCCTTCCGGTGCTGCGTCATCTGGTGCCGTCGGTGAAGGGCATCGTGAGCGACATCGCCAAGCCGGGGGCGCGGGAGTCCGGCTACGAGCGGATGCCGCTGCACGCGGTGCACTCGATGCGCCGCTTCTACCGGGTGGTCGACGCCGAACTGCCGCAGGTGACCCAGCCGCTGCTGGTGATGCACAGCCCCCAGGACCATGTGGTGCCGCCGGCCGACTCCGAGCGCATCCTGAGTCAGGTGTCCTCGCGGGACGTCACCGAGCGGCTGCTGGAGCGCAGCTACCACGTGGCGACGCTGGACCACGACGCCGAGTTCATCTTCGAGGAAACGGACACGTTCATCACCCGGCTGACGGCGGGTATGGGTGAGGACACCACCCGGGCCGGCCTCGGGAAGGGCAGTGGAAAGGAGGGGGCGGCGGCCAGTGGCTGAGCGCGACTCGAATGAGAACGAGGCGGACGCGCGGCGGGACGACGACGCCGCCTTCGCCGCGATCGTCGCCGCGTACGGGGAGGAACCGCAGGACCCGCCGGGCGCCGAGCGATGGCCCGCCGCCGAGAACCTCGAGGAGAACCTCGGCGAGGAGCGGGACGGGGACCGGGACCGCCGGTCCGCCGCGGACGGCGACACCGACACGGACACCGACGATTCCGGTGGCGGCGAGGCGGCCACGGGCGGGCTGACCAAGCCCGACAAGACCGGGAAGCCGGGCGGCTTCATCGTCTACGCCCCGGGTGTGGGCCCCCGCGACTGGGAGCCCGAGGAGCCGTCCGAGGACGACTTCGACGAGACCGACGAGGGCCATTTCGTCCCGCCCGAGCCGCCCCCGCTGCCCGAGTCCGACACCACCTCCCGGTTCGCCTGGCTCGGTGTGCTGGGCGGGCCGCTGCTGCTGCTCGGAGTGGTGCTGTTCCAGGTGGAGATGGTCTGGTGGATCGCCACGCTGGGCGTCGGCGGCTTCCTCGGCGGCTTCGTCACGCTGGTGCTGCGGATGAAGGACGACGACGAGGATGAGGACGACGACCCGGGGCGCGGCGCCGTCGTCTGACCGCTACCGCTACCGCTGACCGCTCCGGAGCCGGGCGCGCCCCGGCTCCGGCTCCTGCCCGGCCGCTCAGGCCGGGGACACCCGTCAGGCCGGGGACACCCTGGGCAGTCTGAGGGCGGCCAGCACCGGAAGGTGGTCCGTGGCCGCGCGGAGGTCCGCGTCGGTGACGCCCGGCAGCCCGGCCGGGACCCCACAGCCGATGATCTCGATGCCCTCCGAGGCGAAGATCCCGTCGATGCGCTGATGCGGGTCCTTGGGGGAGAAGGTGGCCTCGCTCCCCCAGGGCTCGGTGGCCCAGCCGTCCCGCAGCTTCCCCGCGATCCGGCGGAAGGCGCGGCCGTCCGGCCGGTCGTTGATGTCACCGGCCGCGATGGCGTACGGGACGTCCAGCGCGGTCAGGTGGTCCAGCAGCATCCCGGCCTGTTCGTAACGCTCGGCCGCGGCGAGGCTCAGATGGCAGCTGACCACGCCGAGCCGGACGCCGTTGCCGCCGCCGTTCTCCGGGCGGCCGGTGTCGCGGAGGCCGCTGTCCGGGCGGCCGGGGTCGCGGAGGGGGGTGTCGCGGTGGCCGCCGCCGAAGCGCAGCACGGCGGTGGCGAAACCGCGCCGGTGCAGCCCGGGGACGCGCGGCAGCAGGGTGTCCTCGGCGCGCTCCACATGGGCGCGCAGCGAGGTGAGGATCATCGGGCCGGCGGCGGTGGCCCCGCCCGTGGTGTAGACGAGGCCGGTCTCCCGGGCCAGCCAGGCGGCGGCCTTGCGCCAGCGGAAGAAGCGCGGCGCCTCCTGGACGCAGACGACATCGGGGGCACAGGCCCGGATCACCCGGGCCAGCGCCTCGCGGTCGTCCCGCATCGAGCGGATGTTGTAGCTGAGCACCCGCACCACCGCGGCGTCCGGGCCGGTGGTGGATGCGGGCAGGTCCGCGAGCGGCACCTTCCCCCCTCGCGTCTCAGCCCTGGCGGGCCAGATCGGCGGCGCCGACGAGCCCGGCCTTGCCGCCGAGCTGGGCGGCGAGCACCTGCGCGTGCGGCCGCCACTGATTGCCCACCAGCCAGCGCCGGAAGGACTTGCGGATCGGCTCCAGGACGAGATCGCCCTCGTCGGAGACCCCGCCGCCGACGATGAACGCCGAGGGGTCGAAGAGCGAGGCGAGGTCGGCGAGCCCGGCCCCGGCCCAGCGGGCCAGCTCGCGGAAGGAGTCGATGGCCACCGGGTCGCCCTGGCGGGCGGCGTCGCTGATGTGCTTGCCCTCGATGCCCTCGGAGGTGCCGTCGCCGAGGCCGAGCAGGACCGTGGCGTTCTCCGGGGTGGCGGCGGCGCGCTGCCTGGCGTAGCGGACCAGGGCGCGGCCGGAGGCGTACTGCTCCCAGCAGCCCTGGCTGCCGCAGCCGCACAGCAGCCCGTCCGGGACGACCCTTATGTGGCCGAACTCGGCCGCGACGCCGAACCGGCCGCGGTGCAGCTTGCCGCCGATGATGATGCCGCCGCCGAGGCCGGTGCCGAGGGTGATGCACACGACGTCGTCATGGCCGACCCCGGCGCCGAAGCGGTACTCGCCCCAGGCCGCGGCGTTCGCGTCGTTCTCCACCACGACGGGCAGGCCGACGCGCTGCTCGACCTTGTCCTTGAGCGCCTCGTGCCGCCAGTTGATATTGGGCGCGAAGAGCACGGTGGCGCGCTTGTCGTCCACATAGCCGGCCGCGCCGATGCCGACGGCCTCGATCTCATGCCCCTCGCTGACGATGCGCACCGCGTCCGCGATGGCGTCGACGACTCCCTCGGGAGTGTGCGGGGTCGAAACCTGGCTCGTCTCGAGAATCGAGCCCTCTTCGTCGACCACGCCGGCCGCGATCTTCGTGCCGCCGATGTCGACGCCGATGGTGAGTCCCATGAGTCCCTCAGTTATTTGGTCGAACCCCGCCGAGGCTAACGGTACCGGAGGTGGCGCTCAGTCGAGGTCGATGTGTTCACTACTCGAACTCTCGGATTTCTCGCCGCTGCCCTTGGAATCACCCTCCGCACCCTGGGTCCAGCGTCGCTCCTGGCCGGTCACGGCGGCGCGATAGGCGGCGAGTAGCTCGGACCCGGCGCTGGCGAGGTGTTCGAAAACCTCTGGATTGCGCTCTATGACCGGTTCTACGCCGGCCTTCGCCTGTGCGATCAATTGTTGTACGGCCCCCTGAACCGCCGTCCCGGCGATCGGTGTCTGGGCGACCTTCTCGGCGAGCGCGTCGGCCAGCTTGAGGAACTCCTCGGCCACGCTGCCCGGCTCCTCGGTGGTCTGCCGGGCCCGCTGCCTGGCCCGCTCGGCGGCGAGGTCCTCCTCACAGGCCCGCTCCCAGGCGTCGGGGTCGATCTCGGTGACCGGCACATCGGTGACCGGGGGCTCCGGGGGGCGCTCGGTGGCATCGCTCATGGCGAACTCCTGCGGCGGGGATGCTGGCTGCCCGGTGACGTTCATCCGGGCTTGTGACCGACGTTACCCGAAGGAGGGGGGTGGGGTCAGAGCCGGAGACCGGCCGTCGTGGACGCGGGCGTCAGAGCCGCTTCGGCCACAGGTCCGGGTCGGGGGTGAAGCGCACCTGGAGCCATCCGTCGCGCAGCCCGGCGCCGGAGACGGTGCAGCGGCGCAGCGCGGACGGCAGCGGCAGCACCCGGTGGAACGGCGCGACGGTGACGATCAGTTCATCGCCCCGGCGCACCAGGGAGAGCCCGTCGCGGTCGGCGCCGGGCAGCGGCAGCCGCCACAGCAGCACCCCGTCCTCGGCCAGCCGGTCCTCGACGGTCCAGGGGTCGGGGGCGGGCCGGTCGGGCCGCGCCGCGGGGGCCCCGACGACCCGGGCGAGATCGGCGAGGTCGGCCGGAGCACGCCGGACACCGTCGCCGGAGTGCGGCTCGGCGGAGCGCGAGTCGGCGGGCCGCCGGTCGCCGGCGTGCGAGTCGGCGGGGTGCGGCTCACCGGGGTGCGGCTCACCGGGGTGCGGGTCGCCGAGGCCGTGCGGATCGCGGCCCAGATGCGGCAGCTCATGGACCGGGACGGCCGGGGCCCACTGCTCGTACAGCTCCTTGAGCGCGTCCTGCTGCTGGCCCGACAGCGCGGCGAGCCACGGGTCGGAGGTGCCGGTGGGCAGCAGCCGGTTGGCGACCACCGCCTCCACCCGGCAGCCGTGCAGCGCCAGACCGGCGCGGGCGGTGCGCAGCGCCCGGTCGGCGAGCGGTCCGGGCTCCACGACCAGCCGTACCGTAGTCGCCTCGGACTCGATCACGCCCTGGACGGCGGCCAGCTCCCGCTCCCAGCGCTCGGCCGTCTCGTACAGCTTCTGCGCGGGCATCGGCACCCCCGCCAGCTGGGCGAGCATCGGCCGCAGCGCGCGGGCCGCCTGCCGCTCGGCGGGCATGAGTCGGCGCAGATAGCGCCGCAGCTGCTCGGGCAGCGCGAGCAGCGCGACGGTGTCCGGCGCGGGCGGCATGTCGACGACGAGGACGTCCCAGCCGGTGCCGGGCGGGGCGGTCTGGGCGGCGCGCAGGGCGCGCAGCAGCGCGATGGCCTCCACCCCGGGCAGGGCGGTCAGCTCCTCGCCGTCCAGCGGGGTGGCGCCGAGCAGGTCGAGCAGACCGTGGCCGCGGTCCTGGAGGGCGGTCAGCTCACCGCGGAACCACTCGTCGGGGACGACCCGCGCGGCCCACAGCCCCGGCGCGAGCTCGGCGGGTACGGACCACGGCAGCCGGTCCGCCGAGCGCCCCGGTACGGCCCGCGGCCTGCCGATGCCGAGCAGCGCCTCGGGGGTGCCGTCGGAGTCGGCGGTGAGCAGCAGGGTCCGCTGACCCTCACGGGCGGCGGCGAGGGCGGTCGCGGCGGCCACGGTGGTGCGGCCCGCGCCGCCGGTACCGGTGACGAGGACCGTACGCATGAAGAGAGCCTCCGGCAGGGGGTTACGTCGGTGTGCGCGGCGCGGGTCCGGTGATCCGCACCCGCCGGAGCGTACCCCGCACCGTGGACCACCCCGGGCACCGTCGGGCCCGGGGTGGTCCGGGCGGGTCAGACGCCCTCGACGCGCTTCTTCAGCCCCGCGAGCGCGCGGTCGATGATGACCTTCTCGGCCTTGCGCTTGATCATGCCCAGCATGGGGATCTTGACGTCGACCGTGAGCTGGTACGTCACCTCGGTGCTCTTGCCGCCGTCGCGCGCCGAGAGCCGGTAGGAGCCGTCAAGGGTGCGCAGCATCTGCGACTTGACCAGGGACCAGTTGACCTGGTCGTCCCCGGTCCAGCTGTACTGGAGGGTGTAGTCGTCCTTGATCGCGCCGGCGTCGAGCAGCATCCGCACCTGCTCGGCGCGCCCCCGGGCGTCCTTGGTGAGGATGTCGGCCTCCTTCACCTCACCGGACCACTCCGGGTAACGGTCGAAGTCGGCGATCACCTCCATCACGTCGGCCGGGGCCGCCTCGATCGTGATGCTCGAGCTGGTGTGTTCCGCCATCGCCGTGGCTCCTCCGTACCGGTCCGCCGCATGGGTCCTCTGCCGCTGAAGGCTACCGCGCGCGGGTCACCACTCCAGGGTCCAGGGGGTGCCGGAGGAGGCGAAGTGTCCGACGTTGACGCACTCGGTGGCCCCGATCCGCATACGGCGGGCGAGCGGCTGATGGACATGGCCGAAGAGGGAGTACTTGGGACGGACGGTGTGGATCGCCTCCAGCAGGGCGGCGCTGCCGCGCTCGAAGCGGCGGGCGACGGTGTCGTAGCAGAGGTCGGGCACCTCCGGCGGGATATGGGTGCAGATCACGTCCACCTCGCCGAGCGCCGCGATCTTCGCGGCGTAGGTCTCGTCGTCGATCTCGTAGGGGGTGCGCATCGGCGTGCGCAGCCCGCCGCCCACGAAACCGAAGACCAGCCCGCCGATCTCGACGCGCTCACCGTCCAGGACGGTGGTGCCGGGCTGGGCGTACTCCGGCCACAGTGACGGTATGTCGACATTTCCGTAGGTGGCGTACGTCGGGGTGGGGAACGCGGCGAAGAGTTCGGCGTATTGGCGGCGGACCCCGGCCTCTATGGCCGCGTTGCGATCGAGCCCCTCCCACAGCCGGTTGCCGAGCGCCCTGGCCTCCTCGAAGCGGCGGGCGGTGCGCAGTTCGACCAGCCGGTCGGCGTTCTCGACCCCGAAGAGATCGGGGAAGATGCCACGTGAGTGATCGGCGTAGTCGAGGAAGAGAACGAGGTCACCGAGGCAGATCAGGGCGTCCGCCCCGGCACCGGCCTTCTCGAGGTCCTCACTGTTGCCATGCACGTCACTCACCACGTGGACTCGCATGCGTGTCACCCTAAGACGTAAGGGCCCGCGCCCGTAAGGTGTTCTGGCCGCACCGCCCCGCGTCTACCTGCGGTTCCTTAGCGGACGCGGCGCCCGTCGACTAGTCTGCGGGCAGCACGAAGGCGGTGTGTGACGCATCAAACATCTGGGCAGGAACCCCTATCCCGGAAGCGTACCGATGGGTAACGTCCGGGCCGTCCACCACCCCCCATGCCCTGTAGCGGCGCCGGCGCCCCACGAGGAGCAGCAGTCTTGCGCGAGTTCAGCCTTCCGGCCCTGTACGAGGTTCCGGCCGACGGCAATCTGACGGATCTCATCCGCCGCAATGCCGCACAGCATCCCGATGTCGCCGTGGTCGGCCGCAAGGTCGACGACCGATGGGAGGACGTGACCGCGACCGCGTTCCTGGCGGAGGTGCGCGCCGCCGCCAAGGGACTGATCGCGGCCGGTGTGGAGCCGGGCGACCGGGTCGGCCTGATGTCCAGAACCCGCTACGAGTGGACGCTGCTCGACTTCGCCATCTGGAGCGCGGGCGGGGTCACCGTGCCGGTGTACGAGACGAGTTCACCGGAGCAGGTCCAGTGGATCCTCAGCGATTCGGGCGCGGTGGCCGCCCTGGTCGAGACCGGGGTCCACGAGGCCGCCGTCGAGGCCGTCCGGGACACCCTGCCCGCCCTGAAGCACGTGTGGCGGATCGAGGGCGACGCCATCGGGACGCTGCGCAAGCTGGGCGAGCACGTGCCCGAGGAGAAGGTGGACGAGCGCTCCTCGATCGCCAACGCCGACTCCCCCGCCACCATCGTCTACACCTCGGGCACCACCGGCCGCCCCAAGGGCTGTGTGCTCTCCCACCGCAGCTTCTTCGCCGAGTGCGGCAACGCGGTGGCCCGGCTCAAGCCGATCTTCGACACCGGTGAGTCGTCGGTGCTGCTGTTCCTCCCCGAGGCCCATGTCTTCGGGCGGCTGGTGGAGGTCGCGGCGGTACTGGCGCCGATCAAGCTGGGCCATGTGCCGGATGTGAAGTCCCTGACCGATGAACTCGCCGCGTTCCGGCCCACGTTGGTGCTGGGCGTGCCGCGTGTCTTCGAGAAGGTCTACAACTCGGCGCGGGCGAAGGCCCAGTCCGAGGGCAAGGGCAAGATCTTCGACAAGGCGGCCGACACCGCCATCGAGTACAGCAAGGCGCTGGACGCCCCGGGCGGACCGTCCTTCGGGCTCCGCTTCAAGCACAAGGTCTTCGACCGGCTGGTCTACAGCAAGCTGCGGGCGGTGCTGGGCGGCCGGGCCACCCACGCCATCTCCGGCGGGGCGCCGCTGGGCGAGCGGCTGGGCCACTTCTACCGGGGCATCGGCTTCACGGTGCTGGAGGGGTACGGCCTGACGGAGTCCTGCGCGGCGACCACCTTCAACCCCTGGGACCGGCAGAAGATCGGCTCGGTCGGGCAGCCGATGCCGGGCACGGTGGTGCGCATCGCCGACGACGGCGAGGTGCTGCTGCACGGTGAGCACCTCTTCACCGAGTACTGGAACAACGAGTCGGCCACGGCGGAGGCGCTGTCGGACGGCTGGTTCCACACCGGGGACGTGGGCACGCTCGACGAGGACGGCTACCTCACCATCACCGGCCGGAAGAAGGAGATCATCATCACCGCGGGCGGCAAGAACGTCGCCCCGGCGGTGATAGAGGACCGGATCCGGGCCCATGCCCTGGTGGCCGAGTGCATGGTCGTCGGCGACGGCCGGCCCTTCGTGGGCGCGCTGGTCACGGTGGACGAGGAGTTCCTGCCGCGCTGGGCGGCCGAGCACGGCAAGCCCGAGGGCGCGACGGTGGCCGAGCTGCGGGAGGACCCGGACCTGCTGGCGGAGATCCAGCAGGCGGTGGACGACGGCAACGCGGCGGTGTCCAAGGCGGAGTCGATCCGGAAGTTCCGGATCCTGGCGACGCAGTTCACCGAGGATTCCGGGCATGTGACGCCCTCGCTGAAGCTGAAGCGGAACGTGGTGGCGAAGGACTTCGCCTCGGAGATCGAGGCCATCTACCGCAACTGACGGCCACCAGGCCGCAGCACCCGGGCCGCGCGCCCCGGGCGGCGGAGCCCCGCCCTCCGGCGCTTGAGGAGCCGGGTCCGGGGCGGAGCCACGAACTCCAGCCCCTCCGGCGCTTGAGGAGCGGGGTCTGGGGCGGAGCCCCAGTTGTGGGAAGGGGCGGGTAGGGGAATAGCCTGCCGCAGGCGTACGCGTACCGCCGGACACCGCCCAAGCCGTCACAGCAGCGACTTGAGGCGGTCCGCCAGCAGATCCCAGCGCCAACGCTCCTCCACCCAGGCACGCCCCCGCTCACCCATGCGGCGGCGCAACTCCGCGTCCTCCAGCAGAGCCACAACACGCTCCGCGCTCTGCTCGGCGGAGTCCCCCCGCACGACCCACCCCGTCTCGCCGTCCAGCACCGCGTCCGGCGCCCCGCCCGAGTCCCCGGCGACAACCGGCAGACCGGTCGCGGACGCCTCCAGATAGACGATGCCGAGGCCCTCGACGTCCAGCCCGCCACGACGGGTGCGGCAGGGCATGGCGAAGACGTCGCCCGCGCCGTAGTGGGCGGGCAGTTCCTCCCAGGGCACGGGGCCGGTGAAGCGCACCGACTCGGCCACGCCCGTGGTCTCCGCGAGGCGGCGCAGATCCTTCGCATACGGCCCGCCGCCGACGATCAGCAGCACCGCGTCCGGCACTCGCCGCAGGATCCTCGGCATGGCCCGGATCAGCGTGTCCTGCCCCTTGCGCGGCACCAGCCGGGAGACACAGACCACGACGGGCCGCTCGGCCAGGCCCAGCCGGGCCCGGATCTCGTCGCCGCCCGAGCCGGGGTGGAAGGTCTTCTCGTCCACACCGGGCGGGAGTTGGACCATCCGGGCGGCGTCCCGGGGGTCGAGCGCGGCGGCGATGCGGGAACGGGTGTACTCACCGAGATAGGTGAGGGTGTCCGTGGCCCCGCCGATCCGCCGCAGCAGCTGCCGTGAGGCCGGCAACTGCGCCCAGGCGGCCTCGTGGCCATGCGTCGTGGCCACCAGCCGCCGCGCCCCGGCCGCGCGCAGCGCGGGGGCCATCAGCCCCAGCGGCGCGGCGGCGCCGAACCACACCGAGGTGCAGCCGTGCTCACGCAGCAGCGCGGTCGCGCGGCGTGTGACGCGCGGGATGGGCAGCAGCATGGTCGTACGGTCCCGGACGACCGGGTACGGCTGCTCGGCGTCGAAGCGGGCGGTGGCCTCGGCGCCCTCCCGGCCGCGCTTCCAGGTGGAGGCGTAGACGACGATCCGGTCCGGGTCCAGGCGCAGCGCGATGTTGTGCAGAAACGCCTGGATGCCGCCGGGGCGGGGCGGAAAGTCGTTGGTCACGAGCAGGGTCTTGTCCATCGTGGCCGACAGTACCGGCTCGATGGCCACGTACGGGCCGGGGCCGGGCTCAGACGCCCGCCACGTACGGGCCCGGAGCCGGGCCCAGCCCGGTCGCCACGTACAGGGGTGTGACCCAGATACGCCAGAAACCCGCCACGGGATGATCTTGGCCCCGGAAGGCTCTCTTGAAAATCCCCTTCAGGCGGTCGGTCGTCGTTCCAAAGTGACGTCGTAGCCGAGGGCGTCGAGTTGGGCGAGGTGACGTCGGCGGTGGCGTTCTTCACCCCGAGGCGGCGGGTGAAGTGGTCGGGGCCGAGGTCCTGGTATGGCACGTCGGTGGTGAGCATGTGGTAGGCGGAGACGAGCATGCTGTGCGCGACGGCGACGATGGTGCGTTTCTCGCCGCGCCGCGGTCGCAGCCGGTGGTACTGGGCGGCGAGATACGTGCCCTTGGTGCGGCCGATGGCCAGGGCGGCGACGCCGAGTCCGCCCTTGAGCCACACGTTGCCGTGCCGGGTCGGTGCCCGTTTGCGTTTCCCTGCGGACTCGCGGTTGCCGGGGGCGAGCCCCGCCCAGGCGGCCAGGTGCCCGGCGCTCGGGAACCGGCTGATGTCCGCACCCATCTCCGCGATCATCACGTGGGCCACCGTGGTGCTGATCCCGGGGGATCGTGATCAGCAGATCGACCTGGTGGCGAAAGGGGGCGATCTGTTGTTCTCGTCGTCCTGCTGGAACGACTGCTGCTCCCGTGAGCCCGGGAGATCACCGGCTGACCGGACTCCACCCGTAGTTCCACCCGTGGGTCCAGGCGCGTATGGGCCCGTGCCAGCAGGCTTGAGGCATGTCAACGACTGACTGGATCACCGACATCGCCCTCCTCCTCGTCGTCTTCCGGCAGCTGCGGGAGGGCCGCCTCGACGCCAAGTCGTACGTGATCCCCCTGGGGATCGTGGCCTTCGTCGCGCACAGCTACCTGACCACCGTGCCCACGGCCGGCAACGACCTGGTGCTGATCGGCGCGCTCGTCGCCGTCGGCGCGGCCCTCGGCGTCGTGGGCGGCGTCTACACCCGTATACGCAAGGTCGGCGCGCATCTGTTCATCAAGGCGGGCGCGGTCTCCGCGGCCGTGTGGGTGCTGGGCATGGGGGCGCGGATGGGCTTCCAGCTGTGGGTCGACCACGGCGGCGCCGACGACGTGGCCCGCTTCAGCCTGGCCCACCAGATCACCACGGGGGACGCGTGGGTGGCCGCGTTCGTGCTGATGGCACTCACCGAGGTGGTCACGCGGCTGGGCACCATATTTCTCCGCGGCCGCATGGCCACCCGGGAGCTGCGGCAGCCGGCCGTGGACGGACGGGTCGCGGCGGTCGCCGCGGACCGGACGGTCTGAGTACGGGTTATCGTCGCGCCGTGTCCGCTTCCGACAATCCCCCAGCCCCCGGGCCGGCTTCCGAACGGGAGCCCGGCCCTCGGGTCGTGCTCCGGCACGACGCCTCTCTCCAGTGGGCCGTCACCCTGCTGGTCATCGTCGTCGCGGTCATCACCGTCCGGCCGGTGGGCGTCAGCGGCCGCGGCCTGGCCGTGGTCGCCCTGCTGGTGGTCAACTCGGTCGCCCTGCTGGCCAGACACCTGCCGCCCGCCTTCCCACACCGGGCCGCGCTGGTCTGGCTGACCGCCGGTGTCGTGGCGTCCGCCGGCCTGCTGGAGGTGAGCAGCAGCGGCTCCGGCTACCTCTTCGCCTACTTCCTCGTCGGCCACGCCGGCTACCGCCTCGCCCTCAAGCCGGCCCTGGCGGTCGCGGCCCTGTCCAGTCTGCTGTGCGGCGCTGTCTTCTATTTGAGGCCGTATTTCTACGTCGGCCCCGATCACCGGTTGCTCACCTGGACCTTCGGCCTCAGCACCGGCATCCCGGTGGTGGCCGGAATCCTGGGCCGCGGCAGGCAACAGGCAGTGGAGGCGAGGCTCCAGGCCGCCGAGTCCGCCGAGCGGGCCGCGCGGGCCGAGGCGCGAACGGCCGTGCTCACCGAACGCGGCCGCATCGCCCGCGACGTCCACGATGTGCTGGCGCACTCGCTGGCCGGGATCAACATGCACCTGGAGCTGGCGGACGCCTTGATGGACACCGGCGACCTGGAGAAGGTCCGCGCGGCGCACAACAAGGCGCAGAGCCTTGTCAGGGAGAGCCTGAAGCAGGCCCAGTGGACCGTGCACGCGCTGCGCGAGGACTCCCTTCCGCTGCTCGAGAGCCTGACCGCCATGATCGAGTCGTCCGGCCACCGCGAGGTGCTCACCGTCACCGGGGCCGTCCGAGAGCTGCCGGCACAGGTCACCCAGAACGTGCTGCGCATCGCGCAGGAAGCGCTGACCAACGCGGCCCGGCACGCTCCCGGGGCCGAGATCGCGGTGGAGCTGACGTTCGACGCCGCCTCGACCAGCCTTGCCGTCCGCAACGGGCCCGCGACCGGTGAGGCGACCGCGAGTGTCGGCAGTGGCATGGGACTGATAGGAATGCGCGAACGCGTCGCCCTGCTGGGCGGCACCCTCACCGCGGGTCCGCTCACCGAGGGACCGGACCGGGGCGGCTGGCAGGTGGAGGCAGTGATCCGAGGATGACGACGAACGAACCGGCCCAGGAGCCACGGAACCCGCAGGACCCGCTGACCGAGCGCTCGTTGAAGGTGATCGTCGCCGACGACCAGGCCACCGTCCGCGAGCCCTTGGCCGCGGTGCTCGACATGACCGAGGACATCGACGTCGTGGCCGCCGCCGCGGACGGTACCGAGGTGCTCGCCGCCGTGGCCGCCACACCGGTCGACGTCGTCCTGATGGACCTGCGCATGCCTGTCATGGACGGCACCGAGGCCACCCGCCGGCTGAGCGAGGAACACCCGGGAACGGCCGTGGTCGTGCTGACCACCTTCGCCGACGACGACTCGATCCTGGCCGCCCTGAGCGCCGGCGCCCGCGGCTATCTGACGAAGAACGCGGGGCGCCAGGACATCGTCCGTGCGATCCGGGCCGCCGCCGCGGGACAGTCCGTACTCAACCACGAGGTGCAGAACCGCCTCCTGGCCACCGTCCGCACGCGCCCGCCGGCCGACGCGCAGTCGCTCCCCCCGGGCCTCACCCGCCGCGAACGCGAGGTGCTCACCCTTATCGGCCAGGGCCTGCCCAACCGGGCCATCGCCGAGAAACTCTTCATCAGCGAGGCCACGGTCAAGACCCACATCAACAACCTGTTCGCCAAAGCCGGCATCCGGGACCGCGCCGACGCCGTCCGCCGCGCCATCGCGGCCGGCCTGGCATGACCGGGGTGTGACCGAGATACGCGCCAAAGGGGCAACGGGATGATCTTGAAGCCCTGATCTGCTCGGATTTACGTGCGGCGGCGTGCGGCGGGGTCGCGTTCGGCGACGTGTCGCCGAGAAGGTCAAGCTGACCGGCGCGAAGAACGGCGCGGCCCCGAGGCTTGGGCCACCCGGATTCCGTGTCAAGTCCTGCTGTGTTGCATGGGTGCCCAGGGCCGCTCGGACGAAACCCCGGAGCCGGCCTGGCAGGGTCAGGTGCCGGCGCTCAACGCGGGCTGCGCCGGCTCCGGTAGGCCGCGACGCTGGCCCGGTGTGCGCAGGTTCGGGTGCAGTACTGCTTCGAGCCGTTGCGCGAGAGGTCCACGAAAGTGGCCCGGCAGGTCGGCCCGGCACATACGCCGAGACGAGCGGGGCCGAGCGTGGCGATCACGGAGGCCAGTGCGCTGAGCGTAGTCGCGGCAAGGTGCGCCGAGCAGCGGTCGGTGTCGGAGGTCACCTCGGTCCACCAGCGGTCGTCCTCGTGGCGCAGTACCGGGGTGGCGCGGCTGCGACGCAGACCGTCGTTGATCAGAGCCGCAGCTCCGACCGCGTCCGCGTTCGCCCGTTCGAGCACCTTACGCACCGTCTCGCGCAACGCGCGGACTTCCGCCAGGTCGGCGCGGGTGAGATGCCGCGGACCGGTCCCTTGGTTCGCGGCCGAACTCGGAGGCACCGCTACGGGATGGTCGTCAAGGAAGTCCCGGAGCTGCTCCACGGTCTCGAGCGCGTCCTCTCCCTTGATCG
This sequence comes from Streptomyces sp. NEAU-174, assembly GCF_052665095.1. Taxonomy (NCBI): domain Bacteria; kingdom Bacillati; phylum Actinomycetota; class Actinomycetes; order Kitasatosporales; family Streptomycetaceae; genus Streptomyces; species Streptomyces sp. NEAU-174. Next base: position 235,544 of record NZ_JBQTCE010000005.1, read on the forward strand.
GCCTCAAGGTGTTGGCCAGGTCGACGGCCGTCTGGACCACCCATGGGATGTGATACGCATCCCGCATTTGACGTGTCTCCTCACTGCTCCGTAATGTTACACGCAAAGGAGCTTTAGCGTGTCACAGCATACTCGGCAGGGGACGACGCCGCAGACGGTCCCGTCTGGAGGGGCCCCGGCACCGGAGCGAACCGACGCCCCGGACGGGCGTCGGCTGGGGCTGACTTTGGGGATGCTGGTGCTGCCGATGTACGTGGCACTGGGAGCGCCGTCGGTGGCCCTGCCGGCCATCGGCCGCGCACTCGCGGTGCCGTTCGGGGCCACCGCATGGATTCTCGCCGCGTGGTCGCTGACCTCCGCGCTCGCGATGCCGGTCGCGGGTCGGCTGCTGGTCCGCTGGAGCCCCTTCCAGGTCCTCGTCGCCGGGGTCGTGGCGCTCGCCGCGGGCTCCGCGCTCGCCGGGGCCGGGCCGACACTGCCCGTCGTGATCGTCGGCCGACTGATCGGCGGCGCCGGGGCGGGCGCGACCGTGATCGCCGTCTTTGCCGCGGCCACCGCCCTTCCCCGGCGGCAACGGATCCGCGCCCTGGGAATCATCGCGGCCGCCAGCGCGACGGCGTCGGGGTGCGGGACACTGTTGGGCGGGGCGGTGACCGCATGGCTCGGGTGGCGTGCCGTGCTCGCGATCCCGGTCCTCGCGCTGCCCCTCCTGCTGGCCGCATTGCCGAGTAGGCGCGCGCTGACGCGGAGCGGTAGCGGCGAGCGAAACGGCTCGACCGGGCGACTCGACATCGTCGGCGCGGCCGTGCTGTCGGTACTTGCCGGCTCCTTGATCACGTTGCTACAGGCACACTCGGTCGGCCTGCCCGCTCCGGTCACGCTCGTCCTGGCTGCCGCCGGGACGCTCGCCGCCGTGGGACTGTGGTGGCGCGTGCGAAGCACGCCCGACGGGTTCGTTCCTCGGCGGGTGATCGCATCCCGCGGCTTCCTGGCGGCCGGGCTCATCGGCGGGACCGTCTTCGCCGGCTACTACGGGGTGCTGTTCTGCGCCCCGTCCCTGATCGAGCAGGCCACGGGCGGTGGCCCCCTGGAAGCCGGCGTGCTCTTGGTCCCGGCCGCCGCCTGCTCGGTGCTGGCCGGGCGGCTGGTCGGCACCTTGACCGACCGGTTCACCGGCCGGCAGGTGTCGGCCGGGCTTGCGGCACTCACCGTCGTCGGCGTGCTCGTGGTCGCGATCTCCACCGGGCCGATCCCGATTGTCGTCGGCACGGCGTTGACCGTGTGCGGGTTCGCCGGCGCCCAAGCCGTACTGGTGAGCCTCGCGCCGGACCTGGTCGCCGCGGACGACCGCGACACCGCACAGGGCCTGCTCAACTTCATGAACGTCCTAGGTGGCGGGATCGGTCCGGCCGCTGTCGCGGGTCTGTCCGGCATCGTGCCGGTGCCGGTGGCCCTCGCCGTGCTCGCGGCACTCCCCCTGGCCGGACTCGTCCTCAGCCTGATCCGGCGCCCTACCGCCGACCGCCGCCCCGAACCCGACGCCACGCGTGGGAGCCCGCGATGACGGTCCACCTGCATCTGATCCGATAACGCCTTGACCAGGAAGGAGCCTTGCCATGTCCGCCGAGCCATTCGAGGTCCGCATCACCGAAGCCGAGATCGCGGACCTGCGGACACGATTGCGACGGACACGGTGGCCCGAGCGCGAGCCGGTGGACGACTGGTCACAGGGTTTGCCGCTGGCGTATGCGCAGGAGCTGTGCCGCAGCTGGGCCGAGGACTACGACTTCGGGTTCGCCGAGCGGCTGAACGTGTTCCCGCAGTACCGCGACACGATCGACGGGCTGGGCATCCACTTCCTGCACGTCCGCTCGCCGGAGCCGGACGCGTTCCCGCTCGTGCTCACGCACGGGTGGCCGGGTTCGGTGCTCGAGTTCCTGGAGGTCCTCGGCCCGCTGACCGACCCGCGCGCGCACGGCGGTGACCCGGCGGACGCGTTCCACGTGGTCGCGCCGTCGTTGCCCGGGTACGGCTGGAGTGACAAGCCGTCGACGACCGGGTGGGGCATCACTCGCACCGCGCGCGCCTGGGACACGTTGATGGTCTCGCTGGGTTACGAACGGTACGGCGCGCAGGGCGGTGACTGGGGTTCGGCGGTGTCCGCGGCGCTGGGCGAGGTGGCGCCCGAGCGGGTCGCCGGCGTGCACCTGAACCTGGGATCCGTGGCGGCGGGCACGTTCGACGACCCGACGCCCGCGGAGCTGGCGAATCTCGAGGCCGAGAAGGAGATGCAGCGCACCGGCCGGGGGTACTCGGCGATCCAGGCGACCCGACCGCAGACGCTCGGCTACGGCCTCACCGACTCCCCGGCGGGGCAGGCCGCCTGGATCGCCGAGAAGTTCTGGGCGTGGACGGACAACGACGGCCATCCCGAGGACGCGTTGTCGCGGCAGACGATCCTCAACGAGATCTCGGTCTATTGGTTCACCGCGTCGGCCACGTCGTCGGCGCGCCTGTACTGGGAGAGCTTCGCCAACTTCCGGGACAAGGTGACCGCGCCATCCGGGCTGTCGGTCTACCCGCGCGACATAACCCGCCCGTCGAGGCGGGAGGCCGAGCTGCGGTTCACCGACCTGCGCTGGTTCGAGGAGCTGCCGCATGGTGGCCACTTCGCCGCGCTGGAGCAGCCGGAGTCGCTGGTCGAGCAGGTGCGCGGGTTCTTCCGCCTGTTCCGCTGACTGTCCGTGCCACCTCCTGGGAAGCCCGCGCCCAGGGGATGGCCCTGTCCGTCCCCCGGGTTACCGGCAAAACGACGGCCGCGCTCGGCGAGTTTGTTGAGGTAGGTGTCCATGTGGGTGCCGTCCGCGGCGGCCGTGGAGCACGTCGCCCCATGCCTGGGAGATGTCCAGGCGGGCATGCGCGTTGACCAGGTCGGCGATGGCCTCGTTCAGCGTCGGGATGGAGAAGTGCCGGTTCGCGGCCCTCGGCATCGTGCCCTCCGGCAGGTCCGCCGCGCTCAACCCTTCAAGATCATCCCGTGGCGGGTTTCTGGCGTATCTGGGTCACGCCCCGTACAGGCCCGGAGCCGGGCTCAGCCCGGTCGCCACGCACCGGGCACCGCGTTCAGCTCAGCTCGCCCGCCACGTACTTCCGCCACCGCGCCGTGAACTCCCCCATGCTCACCCCGAGCACCTTCCGCAGCGCCGACTCCACCGCCCCCGAGCGCTCGTGCGCCCGGCCCACCGCGCGGTAGAAGTCGACCAGCTTCCTCTCGCCCCATGTGTCGGCGATCAGGCGGCAGGCCAGCCAGCCCTGTTCATAGGCGCGGGAGAGGCGGTCGGGGTCGCTGCCGAAGCGGAAGTCGTCGTCGCGCGGGAGCGCGCTGGGCAGGTGCCCGGCGGTGACGGCGTCGGTGAGTTCGGGGGCGATCTGGCGGGGGGTGCGGCCCGGGGTGCGGTAGCCCACCCAGTCGGCGAAGCCCTCGGAGAGCCAGAGCGGGGTGGCGGCGCTGGTGGCGGTGCGGGTGGCCACATGGGCCGTCTCATGGGTGATCACGACGCGCCGGCCGAAGTCGCCGAGGACCTGGTACGCCTCGGGGTTGACGATCACGCGGTCGGCGGGCGTCTCGTCACCGGCCCCGCCGACCTCGCCCGTGGTGACGGCGGCGATCCCCCGGTAGCCGTCCGCCGAGGCGCCGAGCAGGGCGGCCATCCGGCCCAGGGAGGCGGGGACCTCGACCACGACGCGCCCGGCCCACGCATGCGGCCAGACCTGGCCCAGGACGGGCACCGCCCGGTCCGCGGTGTCGGCGACCGCGCGCAGCACCCGCCGGTCCTGCCCGACGCCGAGGACGAGGCTGTGGGCGCCGCGCACGACGTCGACCGTGCCCTGGTCCCACAGCTGCTCCATACCGCGCTTGCCGTCGACCACACCGTCGTCGGAGGCCACGTACCACTGCCCGCCGCGCCGGGCGAGGGTGAGGTACTGGGCGGAGACGACCGGCGCGGTGTCGTACCCCTTCAGCCGGTACCGGAGTTCGACCTGGGCGGCGAGGCTGCGGCCGCCGACCCGCGCGGGGGTGAAGCCGCCGGTGCGCACCAGGCGGTAGGTCCAGGAGCGCAGCGGTACGGCGGACATCTGCCGGAACACCCGCCGCTGCTCGGCCAGATAGCCGGCCGAGCCGCGGTCGACGGTGGCGAGGAAGGCGTCCGCGTCCCGCTCCCGGACCGCGGCCGCCCGCTGGTCCAGCATGCGCTGCACGGCCCGGCCGTCGCGCCCCTCGGGGTCGTCGGGCGCGGGGACGGGCCCGCAGCCGCACAGCGCGGTCAGGGAGAACGCGCCCACCAGGGGCAGGCACAGCAGCGCCCGCCATCCGCCCGTTCTCCACCGACCCGCCACGCTTAGATCGTACGAGCCCGCGCGCCGGCTTCAGACGCGTGTGATGGAAGAGATCGGCAACATGCCCACGGGGTCGTAGCGGACCCGCGCCCCGGGGTAAGGGGCGTGGATCACCTGCCCGTTGCCCGCGTACATGGCCACATGGCTGGCGTCGGAGCGGTAGACCACCAGATCGCCGGGGCGGGCCTGGGACAGCGGCACCGGCTGCCCGGCGTGCGCCTGGGCCTGTGAGGTGCGCGGAATGGCCACCCCGGCGTGCGCGTAGGCCCATTGCATGAGCCCGGAGCAGTCGAAGGCGGTGGGACCGGCCTGGCCCCATGCGTACGGCAGCCCCAGGGCCGCCCGTGCCGCGCCGAACGCGGCGGCGGCACGCCCCGAGGACGGTACGCCCGCGAGGCCGCCCGGGAGCTCCCCTGAGCCGTAACCGGAATCGGAACCGGAAGGGGAGCGACCGCCGGGAAGGGCGCCCGGCACCAGCCCGGCGAGGGCGCCTGGCTCCCGTCCGCCCGCCCGCGAGGCGCGGCGCGCGTAGCTCTCCCACTCCCCCGGCGGCAGCGCGTTCACCAGCCGCCGCGCCGTGGCCAGCCGGCGCTGGACCGTCCGCTTGTGGCGGGCCACCTCCTTACGGCTGTGCTCCAGCTTCACCAGCTTGGCCGCGGCCTCCGCGCGCTCCTGCCGCAGCGTCCGCTGGGCGCTCTGGAGCACCCGCAGCCGCGCGGTCTGACGGCTGGTGATCCGGTCCAGGGTGGCGGCCCGGTCGAGGTACTGGGCCGGGTCCCCGGACAGCAGCAGGGCGAGACCCGGGTCGATCCCTCCGGTGCGGTACTGCCCGCCCGCGAGTGCGCCGAGCGCCGTCCGCATCCGGTTGACCCGCCCCTGGCCGCGGGCGACCCGGTCCTGGATCCGGCCGACCTGGCGGCGCAGGGCCCGGGCGCGCGTCTCCGCCGCGTTGTAGCGCTCGGTGGCCCGCTCGGCCTGGGCGTAGAGCGTGGCGATCCGGTCGCCGGCGGACCGGGCGGACGGACGGCCCGCCGGGTCGTGCGGCTCGGCACCGGCCGGCACGGCGGACAGCGCGGCGGCGGAGGCCACCGCGGCCGCCGAGGCGGCGCTCCATACGGTGGCCCGGCCGGACCGGGGTTTCGCGACGCGGCGACAGGACGCCATGGGAAGCCGCACTCCCTTCCGCAGTGTCGGGCTGAGAACTGCGGGCAGACAGTAGCCGTGGCGCCACCCACGGTCCAACGGCCGTGTAGTGCGGGCACACTGACGCCCCGCCGACTGACGCAGGTCACCGGCGGGGCGGGGGATCAGCGAGGGCGCTGGAGATTCGCCCGAAAGGATTGCGGTTGAGGCGGTTTGAAACCTGGTTCGCAGGACTTCCGGATCAGACCCGGACGCCGAACTGGAACGGCATGTTGTCCATCGACTCGTAGCGCACACCGGCACCGGGCTTGGGCGCGTGCAGCACCTGGCCGCCGCCCGCGTAGAGGCCTATGTGGTGCAGGTCGCCGTAGAAGAGCACCAGGTCGCCCGGCTTGAGCTCACCGCGGCTGATGCGGGTGCCGGCGTTCGCCTGGTCCTGGGAGATGCGCGGCAGCTGCACCCCGGCCTGCTGGTAGGCCCAGCCGGTGAGTCCGGAGCAGTCGAAGGAGGACGGACCGGTCGCGCCCCAGACGTACGGGGAGCCGATCTTCGTCTTGGCGGCGGCGAGCGCGGCGGCGGCACGCCCCGACTCGGGCACCTCATTGCCGAGGTCGACGCGCTCGCTGGAGCGGTTGGCGCGCTCGGCATCCTGGGCCGCCAGCTTGGCGCGCTCCTTGGCGGTCAGGGTGTTGAGGAGGTTCCGGGCCTTGGACAGCTTGCCCTGGATCTCGTCCTTCTTCTTGCCGAGCGCCTTACGGGTGTCGGCGAGGTCCTGGAGCTTGGTGGACGCCTCCTCGCGCTGCTGCTTGAGGGTGCGCTGCTTGTCGGCGATCTTCCGCAGGGACTCGGCCTGCTTGCCGCTCAGCTGGCTGAGGGTGGACGCCTTCTCGAGGTAGGTGTCCGGGTCGGAGGAGAGGAGCAGCTGCACCGAGGGGTCGATCCCGCCGGAGCGGTACTGCGCGGTGGCCATCGAACCCAGGCCGTTGCGCAGCTTGTTCAGGTCCTCCTGGCCGCGCGCCACCTTGTCCTGGAGATCGCCGACCTGCTTCTCCAGCTTCTGCTGCTTCTCCTTGGCGCCGTTGTACTTCTCGGTCGCCTGCTCCGCCTCTTCGTAGAGCTTGTCGACCTGCTCCTTGACGTCCTTCTTGTCCTGCTTCGGAGCGGCCTGGGCGGCCTGGGACGTGAGAGCGACGGCCGCGGCCGCGGTCGCGGTGAGGACGGTTACCCGAGTGCGGCTCGGCTGCTTGGGTCGACGGTGGGACGCCACGAAGGCGAGCTCCTTCTTCCTCCAGCCGCCTACCGGGAGTTGGGGGGTTGTAAGGCCCCGGCTCCGCGACAGGGCGCGGACTCGGCGGTACCTCCGCTGTCACCCCGGATGAGTGATCGACCGCGCGAAGGTTCGAGCTGACCATAGTGACCCCGCCGTGATCCGTTCAAATCCCGACGGCAAAAAAGTCGGTCCGCGGGGGCATATTTTACAAATATCGCACGGGCAGTGATGGCCGATGACGCTCCGCTGACATCACAAGTGCCCCGAGTCAGACTTGTGAAGCCATTCGCAGTGATTCGGGCAGCTCGGCCTTGGAATGGAGAAACGGGGCAACCGGGGCACGGGGACGGATGATTCGGCCCACGACGGCTCAGGAACGGGCGAGTCGCTTCAGCAGCAACGCCGATGCCACGGGGCGCGCTCCGGCGCGTGCCACCCCGTCGGCCACCTCGCGGTCGGTGGACACCACCACCACCGGACGGCCCGGCGGCTCGGCCCGCACCAGCTGCCGGATCAACTCGTCGGCCGTCACACCCGGCTTGCTGAACAGCACCCGCACCCCGCGCGGCGGCGCGAGCAGCACCGGAGCGGCCAGCTCCGCCCCGTCGAAGACACAGGTCATCTCCGCGCCCGTCTGGGCCGCGAGCACCGCGAGACCGCCCAGCAGCCGCAGCCGCTGCTTCTCCAACGGCATGGTGGGATAGCCGGTCTTGGTGACGTTGTAGCCGTCCACCACCAGATGCGCCTGCGGCAGCGCGAGCAGCTGGTCCAGCAGCGCCGGATCCATCTCCGACAGCGCCCTGGTCGCTATATCCTTCGGCGTCATCTTCCCCGGCTCCACGGCGTCCACCGTGTCCGCCGGGCGCATCGACGCGGGCGGCAGGGCCAGTTCGCGCCGCAGCCCCTGCGCCGCGTCCAGCACCGTGTCCAGCAGCAGCCGCAGCCGCATGTCCTCCACGCTGCGGCCCTCACGCACCGCCCGCCGGCTGGCCTCCAGCGCCGACTCCGCCTCCGCGAGCCGGGCCCGCAGCCGCCGTGCCTCGCTGTCCGCGGTGGCCTGACGGGCCGCCGCCTCCGACCGTACGGACTCCAGCTCCGCCTCGACCTTGCGCAGCGCGGCGGCGCCCCGCTTCACATCGCTCTGCGCGCTGCGCAGCTTGCGCTGGAGCACGTCGTTCTCCTTGCGGGCCGACTCCAGCTCGGTGCGCGTCCGCTCCGTCTCGTGCCGGGTGGCCGCCTTGGCCTCGGCGAGCTCCTCGCGCAGCCGCTGGAGCTCGCGCGCCGCCTCCTCACCGGCCCGTTCGGCGGAGGCTCGCTGGGCCTCCTCGCCCGCCGCCTCGACCAGCTTGACCCAGCCCACCGGGCGCAGCACATACGCCACCGCCGCGACATCCACCGGATCGGCGGCGGCGGGCGGCGAACCGCCCTCGATCGCCTCGGCCAGCTCCCGCTGGGTCTCCCGCAGCCGTCCCGCGATCCGCTGCCGGAAGACGGGGTCGCTCTCCACCGCGGCGGCCATCGCGTTGCCCGCGAACTTGGCGCGGCGGGTCGGGGTGAAACGGGCGTACTGCCGCAGCTGGGTGGGCAGCTCGGTGACCGTCAGCCCGCCGAAGGCATCCGCGACCAGCGCCACCACGCGCCGTCGCACCCCTTCCGGCAGGGGGCGGTCCAGCGCCTCGGGGACGCCCTCGGCGTCACCGGCCGCCCCGGGGTCACCGGTCCGCTCCACCACCTGTCACCGCTCCGTTCTCAGGCGCTCTGGCCGGTGCTCGGACGATCCACGAGTTCGACCTGGTCGACCGCGTTGCACCAGCGACAACGCACTGACTCAATGGTCTCACCGAGCACCTCGCGTTCCTCGACTCTGGGTTCCCCCGCCAAGTCGAGATGCACATACTCCACGGCCCTGGTCGAGCGGGTCACATCGAACCGGGTGAGATTGCCGCACAGTGTGCAACGCCAGCGGGTCTGGGCGGTCGGCAGGGGCACGGCCATGGTTGCGGTTCCTCGCTTGTCGGCTCGTCGGCGGCGTCCTGTAACCCTACGGCCTGAGCCCTGGCCCGTGCCGGGCCCGTCCGGCCCCCCATGACCCGGCGGAGCGCGGCGAGGCGCTCTGTGGAGGTTGTGCCCGGTACGGAATGATCTGCCCATGATCGAGACGTCGTCGGGGCGCCGCCGCCCCTGGATGGCGGGGCCCGGCCGCCCCTGGATGACGTACGGCCTGATCGTCAGCTGCTGCCTGATCTTCGTCCTCGGACCGGCCTCGGGGCTCAACCCCGGCTATGGCTCGGGCGGGCGGCTGATGGAGGCCCAGTCCACGTACTTCGAGCGCTGGGGGGTGGTGCCCACCGCGCTGTGGAGCGGCGACCCCGATCAGCCGCTCGCCCCGCTGACCGCGCTGTTCGTGCACGGCAACTGGCTGCATCTGCTCGGCAACATGCTGTTCCTCTATGTCTTCGGGGCGATGACCGAGGAGCGGATGGGCCGTTTCCAGTTCGCCGTCTTCTACCTCGCCACCGGCTATCTGGCGCTGCTCGGCTACGCCGCCGCGCACGCCGACTCCGCCCAGTCCCTGGTGGGCGCCTCCGGGGCCATCTCCGGAGTGCTCGGCGCCTTTCTGTGGCTGTTCCCCCGGGCCCGGGTGACCAGCCTCTTCCCCTTCCTGCTCTTCCTCCCGCTGCGGTTTCCCGCCTGGGCGGTGCTGATCTTCTGGGTGGCCCTCCAGTGGCTGGCCGCCCGGCAGGCCGACGACCGCCCCGGCGTGGCCTATCTCGCCCATCTCGTGGGCTTCACGCTCGGGTTTCTCTACGCGTGGGCCCGGTTCGGGCGGACGGCTAGAGTGGGCGGCGCAGCCAGGCCCAGTGAGGCAGCCAGGCCCAGTGAGGGAGAAAGCCAGCCGTGATCACTTCGATCGTGCTCATCAAGACCAACGTGGACCAGATCCCGGAGACCGCCGAGAAGATCGCCGCGCTGGAGGGTGTGAGCGAGGTCTACTCGGTCACCGGCGCGCACGATCTGATCGCGATGGTGCGGGTGGCGCGGCACGACGACCTCGCGGACATCATCACGGGCCAGATCAGCAAGCTCCCGGGGGTCGCCTCGACCGAGACCCACATCGCCTTCCGGACGTACTCGCAGCACGACTTGGAGGCGGCGTTCGCGATCGGGTTGGACGGCTGAGGGTGGCGTCCGGCGGCGCGTAACGCCTGCGGCGGGCTGCTCCCCTCCCCGCCCCTTCCCACAACTGGGGCTCCGCCCCAGCCCCCGGCCGGACAGCCCGCAAGCGCGGACACCCGCGCCGACGAACCGACCGCGATCAGCCCGCCGGTGCGGGCATCCACGACAGTGACGGCGCCCCCTCACCCACCGCGGAAACCGGGGCCCCGGCCGGGCGACGCGGAAGCGCGCAGGCGCCCGCGCCGAGGAACCGACCACGGTCAGCCCACCGCCGCCGACACCCACGACAGCGACGACCGCCCCCTCACCCCCGGGGAAACCAGGGCTCCGCCACAGGACCCGGCCGGGCGACGCGGATGCCCGCCACGTAGGCGCGCAGACGCGGTCGGCCCGCCGGGGCGGGCAATCGCGCCCTCGCCTCCCGCCCGCGGGCACCCTGGTGCCCTGCCCTCACAGGGCGGTCAGCTGATCGTGGGGTCCAGGGGCGGAGCCCCTGGTTGTGGGAAGGGGCGGGGAGGGGAAAGATCCGCCGGGCACCCCGCTGGGCCCGGCGCTCCCGAACTCTTGGCCCAGGGGCCCACGAGGCCCGTTGGGCCTCAGCCGCGGTCCGGGACGCAGCGGCCCTCCTCCGTGCGGTAGCTCCACCGGGCGCCGTCGCGCACCAGCTCCTTCACGGCACCCACGAACCGCTCCACATGCTCATCCGGCGTGCCCGCCCCGAAGCTGACCCGGATCGCGTTCAGCGACCGCTCCCCCGGCGCGGCCTCCGGCGCGCCGCACTCGCCCGGCTCGTCGGGCTCACTGTCCAGCAGGGTGCGGACCAGCGGATGGGCGCAGAACAGACCGTCGCGTACGCCGATGCCGTACTCCGCGGAGAGCGCCGCCGCGAAGTGGGAGCTGTTCCAGCCCTCCACCACGAACGACAGCACACCGACCCGGGGCGCGTCGTCGCCGAACAGCGAGAGCACCCGCACCTCGGGCACCTCGGCCAGCCCCGCCCGCACCTTCTCGATCAGCTGCCGCTCACGGGCGACCAGGCCCTCGAAACCGGCCTCGGTCAGCGCCTTGCACGCCGACGCGATCGCGTAGACCCCGATGACGTTCGGCGAGCCCGCCTCGTGCCGGGCGGCGGTGGTGTGCCACTCGACGTCGACGCCGCCGTCCTCCCTGCGCGTGACCTTACGGCTGGCGCCGCCGCCCGCCAGATACGGCCGGGCCTCCCGCAGCCAGTCCGCCCGCCCGGCCAGCACCCCGGCCCCGAAGGGCGCGTACAGCTTGTGCCCGGAGAAGGCCACCCAGTCCACGTCCGCCTCCGCGATGTCCACGGGGTGGTGCGGGGCCAGCTGCGCGGCGTCCAGGACGATACGGGCGCCGTGGGCGTGCGCGGCCGCGGCCAGCTCCCGCACCGGCCACAGCTCACCGGTCACATTGGACGCGCCGGTCACGCACACCAGCGCCGGGCCCCCGGCACGCCCCGCGAGCGCCTTCTCCAGCGTCTCCACCGCCTGCCGCGGGGAGCGCGGGGCGCTCAGGTAGCGGACGGTGACGTCCTCCCGCTGCTCCCACGGCAGCAGCGAGGCGTGGTGCTCGGTCTCGAAGACGAAGACCTCGGTGCCCCGGGGCGCCACGGCGGCCAGGAGGTTGAGCGAATCGGTGGTGGAGCGGGTGAAGACGACCTGGTCGTCCTCGCGGCAGCCCAGGAAGGCGGCGACGTCCTTACGGCTGTTCTCGAAGAGGTCGGTGGACAACTGCGAGAGGTAGCCCGCCCCGCGGTGCACGCTGCCGTAGTACGGCGCGTAGGCGGCGATGTCGTCCCAGACCCGCCGCAGCGCGGGGGCGCTGGCGGCGTAGTCGAGCGCCGCGTAGGTCACCTCACCGCCGGTGACCAGGGGCACCAGGACATCGCTGCCCAGCACGGGCAGCGGCTCACAGGCGGCGACAGCGGAGGTGGTGGCAGTAGCGGTGGCGGTGGTGGTGGCAGCAGGGCGCGCGGACATGGCGAAGTCTCCCGAAGGGGTCGGATGAATGCGTGACGCGCCGGAAACGGCGGCGGCGACGAGCCGGCCGTAAGGGCGCGGAAAATCGCTCGACGCACGGCCGTACCGCGCGGAGCGCACTGAGGAGAGACGGGGCCGCTCGGCCCTAACGCATTCGCTGCATCACGGAAGAACTCCCTCGACCACCAGGACCCCTAGTGCGAGGGGTCCGCGCTTGCCGCCGGCCTCGCTGCCTGGCGGCCTGGTCATCACCCGGGGCACCCCGCCACGGACGGAGGGTTGCCGGACAGCGGGCCGGGGCCGTAGTCGCTGTCGCTCGTGACCTGGGCAGGAGTATGCCATGTCGGACGCCGGCGCCCATGCCCTGTCCACATCCCGGACAGAACATGGGCGCCGTAAGAGAGCAGCCCGCCGCAGGCGCCAAGGCCCGCCGGACCCCCTACGCGTGGGTGGCCCGGACCCACCGCTCCAGGACGTCACGCGCCGCCCCCGAGTCGATCGACTCGGCGGCCCGCGCCACACCCGCCCCGATCCGGTCCGTCAGCGGCTTGTCCCCCGGCTCCCGCTCGAGCGCCACCAGCGCCGCCGCCGAGTTCAGCAGCACCGCGTCCCGGACCGGGCCCCGCTCGCCCGCCAGCAGCCGGCGGGCCACATCGGCGTTGTACGAGGCGTCCGCGCCCCGCAGGGCCTCCACGGGGGCCCGCTCGACGCCCACGTCCCGGGGGTCGAAGGTCTCCTGGCGCACGGCGCCGTCCCGGACCTCCCACACCTGGGAGGTCGTGGTCACCGTGAGCTCGTCCAGCCCGTCGTCGCCCCGGACGACCAGCGCGGAGGAGCCGCGCTCGGCCAGCACCCCGGCGATGATGGGCGCCATACGGGCGTCGGCGACCCCGGTCGCCTGGGAGGTGACCTTCGCCGGGTTGGTCAGCGGGCCGAGCAGGTTGAACGGGGTGGCGACGCCCAGCTCGCGGCGGGCCGAGGCGACATGCCGCAGCGACGGGTGGAACTTCACCGCGAAGCAGAAGGTGATCCCCGCCTCCTCGGCGACCTCGACCACCCGCTCGGGGGTGATGTCCAGATTGACGCCGAGCTTCTCCAGCACGTCGGAGGCGCCGCTGGCGGAGGACGCGGCGCGGTTGCCGTGCTTGACCACCCGCGCGCCGGTACCGGCGACGACCAGCGCGGACATGGTGGAGATGTTGACGGTCCTGGCGCGATCGCCGCCGGTGCCCACGATGTCCACGGTCGCCCCCGGCACCTCGATCACCCGGGCGTGCTCGTACATGGCCCGCACCAGACCGGCCACCTCGGAGACCGTCTCGCCCTTGGCGCGCAGCGCGATCGCGAACCCGGCGATCTGGGCGTCGGTGGCCTCGCCCCGCATGATCCGGTCCATGGCCCAGGCGGTGTCCTCGGCATCGAGGTCCCGGCCGGCGATCAGCGAGCTCAGTACGTCCGGCCAGGTGCGGGCCGTCGCGGTGCTGTCGCCTCCGGCGGGGGTCACAACGTCCATGGTCCGCTCCTGGATCCGTGGGGGTGGGCAGGGAAGGGGTCCGCGCACTTCAGCGGCCCGCCGCAAGCCTATCGGCCGCACGGCCGGGGCCCCGGCCGGACCGTGCGGTCCGGGCCGGGGCCCTGGTCTGTGGCGTAGCTGTATGGAGAAACCGGTCGCTGAGGGGTTACCGGGAGATCAGTGGTGGCCGTGGCCGCTGGTGATCTCGTGGTACTCCTCGCGGGTCGGCTTCGGAATGACGTTGTCCCCGCCGTAGTAGCCCTTGGAGAGCTTCGAACGGAGCTTCTGGGAACGCTTTATCTTCCGCTTGACCCCGTTCTCGTCGACCTCCGGGCCGATCTCGTAGGGCTCGGGCTGCTCATGCTGGGTGAGGATGTGCAGCTGCTCCTGCGCGAGCGGCTCGTGGACCTCGATGAACTCACCGTGCGGCAGCCGCTTGATGATGCCGGTCTCGCGGCCGTGCAGCACCTTGTCCTTGTCCCGCCGCTGGAGGCCGAGGCAGATCCGCTTGGTGGCGATGAACGCCAGGACCGGGCCGACGAAGAAGGCGATCCGCACGAACCACGTGATCGAGTTGATCGACAGGTGGAAGTGGGTGGCCCACAGGTCGTTACCGCCACCGACCAGCATCACGAAGTACGCGGTGATCCAGGCGACACCGAACGCGGTACGCGTCGGGGCGTTGCGCGGGCGGTCCAGGATGTGGTGCTCACGCTTGTCGCCGGTGATCCAGGACTCGATGAACGGGTAGAGCCCGATCGCGAACAGGACCAGCGGGAAGAGCACGATCGGGATGAACACGCCCAGGACGAGCGTGTGGCCCCAGGCGGTGATCTCCCAGCCCGGCATCACACGGACCAGACCCTCGGCGAAGCCCATGTACCAGTCGGGCTGGGCGCCGGTGGACACCTGGTCGGGCCGGTAGGGGCCGATGGTCCAGATCGGGTTGATGGTCGCGACCGCGGAGAGGACCGCGATCACACCGAAGACCAGGAAGAAGAAGCCGCCCGCCTTGGCCATGTAGACCGGCAGCAGAGGCATGCCGACGACGTTCTTCTCGGTCTTTCCGGCCCCGGGGTACTGCGTGTGCTTGTGGTAGAAGACCAGGATCAGGTGCGCCACCAGCAGGCCGAGCATGATGCCCGGCAGCAGCAGGACGTGGACCGGGTAGAGCCTCGCGATGAGGTCCGTCCCCGGGAACTCGCCGCCGAAGACGAACATCGAGATGTAGGTGCCGACCACCGGGATCGACAGGAACACACCCTCGATGAACCGCAGACCGGTGCCGGAGAGCAGGTCGTCGGGGAGCGAGTAGCCGGTGAAGCCGGTCAGCATGCCGAGGAAGAACAGCAGGAAGCCGAACAGCCAGTTGATCTCACGCGGCTTGCGGAACGCACCGGTGAAGAACACGCGCATCATGTGCGTGAACATGCCGGCGAGGAAGACCAGCGCGGCCCAGTGGTGGATCTGCCGGATCAGCAGACCGCCGCGCACCTCGAAGCTGATGTCGAGGGTCGACTGGAACGCCTCGGACATCCGCACGCCCTGCATCGGGACGTACGGGCCCTCGTAGACCACCTCCGACATGCTGGGGTGGAAGAACAGCGTCAGGTACACACCCGTGAGGATGATGACGATGAAGCTGTAGAGGCAGACCTCGCCCAGCATGAAGGACCAGTGGTCCGGGAAGATCTTGCGCATATTGGCCTTGGCCAGGCTGTAGATGCCCAGCCGGCCATCGGCCCAGTCCGCGACGCGCTCGCCCGCGGGCGCTTTGCCCCGGCGCTGCGCGGCGCTGTCGCTTGTAGTACTCATCCGCGCTCCCAGTAAGCAGGACCGACGGGCTCCGAGAAGTCGCCCATGGCTTCGAGGTACCCCTGGTCGTTGGCCCTGATCCGCAGCTGCGGCAGCGCGTGACCGGCCGGACCGAAGATCACTCGGCCACCGTCGGAGAGGTCGAAGGTCGACTGGTGGCAGGGGCACAGGACGTGGTGGGTCTGCTGCTCATAGAGGTTGATCGGGCAGCCGACGTGGGTGCAGATCTTGGAGAACGCGACGATGCCCTCGTGCGACCAGTCCAGTTCGCGCTTGTCCTTGATGTTCTCCGGCTGGAGCCGGACCAGCATCAGGGCGGCCTTGGCGATCTCCGTCTGGAAGTCGTGCTGCTCCTCGCTCATGCCCTCGGGCATGGCGAAGGTGAGCGAGCCGACGGCGATGTCCTCGGGGCGCAGCGGCTGCATGGTGTTGTAGTTCATCAGCCGCTTGCCCTTGGCCCACTTGGTGTGCCGGAGCTTGGTGCCCGGCATCGGACCGAGGTCCCGCAGCAGCACGATGCCGGAGAGCGGCACCAGCGCGAGCGCGCCGAAGAGGGTGTTGCGGGCCAGCTTGCGCCGGCCGAAGCCGGACTCCTTGGCGCCGGCGGCGAAGTCCTCGAGGACCTTCGACTTGACCTCGGGGCTGGCCTCGATGGGGTGGCGCTCGTCGGCGATCTCCACATCGGACATCAGGGTGCGGGCCCAGTGGACCGCGCCCGCGCCGATGGTGAACAGCGCGATGCCGAGCGTCACCCCCAGCGCGAAGTTCAGCGCGCTGATGTGCCCGATCGGGAAGACGTAGATGTACTTGTCGACCGGGAGTGCCACATACGCGGCGATGAAGGCGATCGTGGCCAGCATCGAGACCGTGAAGAGCAGGGCGACGGTGCGCTCGGAGCGCCTCGCGGCCCGCTCGTCGATGTCCTGCTTACGGTGCTCGTGCGGCGGCAGCCCCGGGTCGGCGAACGGGTCCTCGGCCGGCCTTACGGCGCTCTCGGCCCCCCGCGCTTCCGGCAGCTTGTCTTCTGCTTCTGAAATCTCGTGGCTACTCATGACTTCTTGGCCTTTGCGGTCCGGGCGGCGACCCAGATGGTGAGGACGATCATCGCGCCCATGCCGAAGACCCAGCCGAACAGGCCCTCGCTCACCGGGCCGAGCCCGCCGAGCTCAAGACCACCGGGGGTCTTGCTCTTGTCGCTGTTGACCGTGTCGAGGTAGGCGATGATGTCCTGCTTGTTCTTCTCCGGCATCACGGTGTCGGGGAAGGAGGGCATGTTCTGCGGGCCGGTCTGCATGGCCTCGTAGAGATGCTTGGGGCTGACCCCGTCGAGAGCCGGCGCGAACTTGCCGTTGGTGAGGGCACCACCCTTACCGGCGAAGTTGTGGCACTGCGCGCAGTTCGTACGGAAGAGCTCCCCGCCCTTCGCGACGTCCGCGCCGTCCGGGCTGTACTCGCCCTTGGTGGGCGTCACCGGACCCGCGCCGAGCGACGCGATGTAGGCCGCGAGCTGCTCGATCTCGGCGTCCGAGTAGATCTTCTTCTTCTTCGGCACCTGGGCGCCCGGCTGCTGCGCCGGCATGCGGCCGGTGCCGACCTGGAAGTCCACGGCGGCGGAGCCGACGCCGACCAGGCTCGGGCCGTCAGAGGTCCCCTGACCGCCCGTGCCATGGCAGCTGGCGCAGCCGACGGCATAGAGCTTCTTGCCCTCCTCGATGGCGAGGGACTGGGCGGAGCTGTCGTCGGCCTTCGCCTCGCTCGGCGAAAACGCGGCGTACAGCCCCCCAGTGACCGCCAGCGCGAAGAGTAGGACGACGAGCGCAGCCAGCGGATGGCGCCGTCGTGCGGAGAGCTTTTTCACGGATTACCCCGGTGTCAGGATCTTCTGCGTCGATGCTGTTAAGGACGTGGTTCCGGTGCGGTGACCGGCTTACTTGATCATGTAGATCGTGGCGAAGAGGCCGATCCAGACGACATCGACGAAGTGCCAGTAATAGGACACGACGATGGCCGCCGTCGCCTGCTGGTGGGTGAACCTCTTGGCCGCGTACGTCCTGCCCAGGACAAGCAGGAAGGCGATCAGGCCGCCCGTCACATGCATGCCGTGGAAGCCGGTGGTCAGGTAGAACACCGAGCCGTAGGGGTCGGAGGAGAGCGAAAGCCCGTCCTTCTTGACCAGCTCGGTGTATTCGAAGATCTGACCGCCGATGAAGATCGCGCCCATGATGAAGGTGATCACGAACCAGGAGCGCAGCTTCTTCACGTCGCCGCGCTCGGCGGCGAAGACGCCGAGCTGGCAGGTGAGGGAGGAGAGCACCAGGATCGTGGTGTTCGTCGCCGAGAACGGGAAGTTCAGCGAGGACGCCATTTCCTTCCAGTGCTCGGCTCCGGTCACCGATCGCAGGGTGAAGTACATCGCGAAGAGGGCCGCGAAGAACATCAGCTCGGAACTCAGCCAGATGATGGTTCCGACGCTGGTGAGGTTCGGCCGGTTGACCGACGGGTGCGCGTGCCCGGTTTCTACTGCTGTTGCTGTCGCCACGACCGACATTATGTCGGTCGCTTATCCAGCGCTCACTCCCGGGGGTCCCGTTCGGAGTGTCAAGGGCCGCGTCAAGGACATCGACCCTGCTCGTCGGGGCTGTTCCGGACAGTCCCCCGAAGGAGGGAGAGATCCGTACACCCCCTCCTCCGGACGGCTGTACGGGAGTAGCATCCGCCTCAGGAGCCCGGCAGATCACTTACTTCGCCCGGAGGTCATGATGCGGCCCACCGCAACGGTGCTGGTCTACAGCGATGACGTGAGCACCCGCGAGCAGGTGCGCCTGGCGGCCGGGCGCCGGCCCGCCGCCGATCTGCCCCCGGTGGAGTTCCTGGAGTGCGCCACCCTCCCGGCCGTTCTCTCGGCGCTGGAGGAGGGCGGCATCGACGCCTGTGTGCTGGACGGTGAGTCGGCGCCCGCGGGCGGGATGGGCGTCTGCCGGCAGATCAAAGACGAGATCTTCCAGTGCCCGCCGGTGCTGCTGCTCATCGGCCGCCCGCAGGACGCCTGGCTGGCCACCTGGAGCCGCGCGGAGGCCGCGGTCACGCATCCGGTGGACCCGGTGGCCCTGGCGGACGCGCTGGCCGGGCTGCTCCGCAAGCGGCTCGCCGTGGGCGCCTGACCGCACCGTCCCGCCGTGGGCGCCTGACCGCACCGTCCGCACCGTCCGCTCAGACCTGGGGCCGGAGCCGGGCGGAGTCGGCGGGGGTGGCGTCGGACTGGCCGGAGGCGACGGCGCTGCCCTTGCGCCAGTCCGCCCAGGCCATGTTCCAGTCGCCGTAGCCGTTGTCGAATGTGGCCATGTCCTCTCCGTTGCTGTGCACCACCTGGACGATGTCCCCGAGGCGCACGGTGTTGAAGAACCACTGGGCGTTCGCCGTGCTCATGCCCGTGCAGCCGTGGCTGACGTTGGCGTAGCCCTGCGAGCCGGTGGACCAGGGCGCGGCATGGACGTATTCACCGCTCTTGGTGACCCGGGCGGCCCAGTAGACCATCAGGTCGTAGGAGCCCGCGCCGAGCCCGATGCTGGCGCCCGTCATCCGTACGGCGGATTCCTTGGCCAGGATGACCTTGATGCCGTTCCGGGTGTCGAATCCGGGCATACCGGTGGTGATCGGGATGGTCCGGATCGGCACTCCATTGCGCTTCACCGTCATCTGGTGGGTGCCGGAGTCGGTGAGGGCCTCGAGGCGGTCGCCGGTGGTCAGCCGCAGCGACTTGGCCTCGCCGCCGTAGAGCCCGCCGCCGATCCGGATGCCCTTGAGGTTGGAGTGCACCGTGATGGTGGCGTGGGCGGGCCAGTACTCCTGCGGGCGGTAGTGCAGGTTCCGGCTGTCCACCCAGTGCCAGACGCCCTCCACCGCGGGCCGTGCGTCCACCTTCAGGGCGCGCTCGATCACGGCGCGCGCCGAGGGGTCCTTGACGGGCCGGCTCAGCTTGGCCGTGATGGGCTGCCCCACCCCGTACTCCCCCGCCTTGGGGCCGAAGGTGACCTTCAGCAGCCGGTGGGCGGAGCTGGTGGTGAAGTCGACCGTACGGCGGCCCGGAGCGCCATTGGAGTCCTCCGTGGACACCTTCAGCGTGTAGTGGGCGCCCGCGGCCAGCGGCACGGTGCTGCGCCAGTGCCTGCCGTCGTCGGTCAGCTCACCCCGGACGTAGCGGCCCGCGGCGTCGGTGGCCGTGACATCCGTGATCCGGCTGTCGTCGTCCTTGGCCGTCACTTCGAGCGGCTTGTCCGGATCGGCCTTACGGCCGTCGCCGTCACCGCTGAACGAGATCTGATCGGCGGCGTCGTACGGCTTGGCGGACAGGGGGTCGGGGGATCCCCCGCATCCGCTCAGACCCGCTATCAGCGGCGCCACCAGCAGGGCGCAGGTCAGCACCGCCCGGCTTCTGAGTGATCGAGGTGTGTGGCTCATGGAGCCAACGTAGAAACGCCGTCCGGGAACGGCGCGCGGAGTGAGGCACCGGAGTGAACCGAGCGGATCGGCGGGGCCGTCCGGGCCCGTAACGCCGAGCGGGGCCCGGACACCTGGGGAGGTGTCCGGGCCCCGCTCGTATCAGCCGGTCAGGGCTACTGGTTGGCGTTCTCGCCGCGGTAGTACTCGAAGACCCAGCCGAAGAGACCGACCATGATGATCGGGGCCGAGAAGAAGAGCAGCCACCAGCCGAAGATCACGCCCAGGAACGCCATGGCGCCGCCGACGCCGAGGGAGAGCGGCTGCCAGCTGTGCGGGGAGAAGAATCCCAGCTCACCGGCGTCGTCCGCGACATCCGCGTCCTTGTTGTCCTGCGCACCGACATCCACCCGGCGGGCCGTGAAGGCCAGGTAGTAGCCGATCATGATGCTCAGCCCGAAGGCCAGGAAGAGCGCCGTGGTGCCGGCCGGCTCCTTCGACCACACGCCATAGACGACCGCCGTGGCGAGGATGAAGACGGCCAGCCAGATGAACAGACGGCCTTGGACCTTCACTTGCCGGCCTCCTTACCACCCGCGAGGGCCTTGTCATCGTCCGGCGCACCGTGGTTCTCGAGCTGGTCGAGCGCCGCGATCTCCGGGTGGTGCAGGTCGAACGCCGGGGATTCGGAGCGGATCCGCGGCAGGGTGAGGAAGTTGTGCCGCGGGGGCGGGCAGGAGGTCGCCCACTCCAGCGAACGGCCGTAGCCCCAGGGGTCGTCGACCTCGACCTTCTTGCCGTACTTGGCGGTCTTCCAGACGTTGTAGAGGAACGGCAGGATCGACAGGCCCAGCAGGAAGGAGCTGATGGTCGAGATGGTGTTCAGCGTGGTGATGCCGTCGGCCGCCAGGTAGTCGGCGTACCGGCGGGGCATGCCCTCGGCGCCCAGCCAGTGCTGCACCAGGAACGTGCCGTGGAAGCCCACGAACAGCGTCCAGAAGGTGATCTTGCCGAGCCGCTCGTCCAGCATCTTGCCGGTCATCTTCGGCCACCAGAAGTGGAAGCCGGCGAACATCGCGAAGACCACGGTGCCGAAGACCACGTAGTGGAAGTGGGCCACCACGAAGTACGAGTCGGAGACGTGGAAGTCCATCGGCGGCGACGCCAGGATCACACCGGTCAGACCACCGAAGGTGAAGGTGATCAGGAAGCCGATCGCCCAGAGCATCGGGGTCTCGAAGCTCAGCGACCCCTTCCACATCGTGCCGATCCAGTTGAAGAACTTGATACCGGTCGGCACCGCGATGAGGAACGTCATGAACGAGAAGAACGGCAGTAGCACTCCGCCGGTGACATACATGTGGTGGGCCCACACCGTCACCGAGAGACCGGCGATCGAAATGGTCGCGGCGATCAGGGAGATGTAACCGAACATCGGCTTCCGGGAGAAGACCGGAATGACCTCGGAAATGATGCCGAAGAACGGCAGCGCGATGATGTACACCTCTGGATGGCCGAAGAACCAGAAGAGGTGTTGCCAGAGCAGCGCTCCGCCATTGGCCGCGTCGAAGACATGCGCCCCGAATTTACGGTCCGCCTCCAGGGCGAACAGTGCGGCGGCCAGCACCGGGAAGGCGAGCAGGACCAGCACCGCGGTCAGCAGCACGTTCCAGGTGAAGATGGGCATGCGGAACATCGTCATGCCCGGAGCGCGCATGCAGATGATCGTGGTGATGAAGTTGACCGCACCGAGGATCGTGCCGAAGCCGGAGAGGGCCAGACCCATGATCCACATGTCCGCGCCGATACCCGGCGAACGGACCGCGTCCGACAGCGGGGAGTAGGCGAACCAGCCGAAGTCGGCCGCGCCCTGCGGGGTCAGGAACCCGCCCACCGCGATCAGCGAGCCGAAGAGGTACAGCCAGTACGCGAACATGTTCAGCCGCGGGAACGCCACATCGGGCGCACCGATCTGGAGCGGCATGATCCAGTTCGTGAAGCCCGCGAACAGCGGGGTGGCGAACATCAGCAGCATGATCGTGCCATGCATGGTGAACGCCTGGTTGAACTGCTCGTTCGACATGATCTGCGTACCCGGACGGGCCAGCTCGGCGCGCATGAAGAGCGCCATCAGGCCGCCGATGCAGAAGAACGCGAACGACGTGACGAGGTAGAGCGTGCCGATCGTCTTGTGGTCCGTGGTGGTCAGCCACTTGACGACGACATTGCCCGGCTGCTTCCGACGTACCGGCGCTTGCCGCTCTTGCGAGGCGGCGGTGCCGGCACCCTGGGGTTCGTTGAGGATGCTCACGATGTCCTGGTCTCCGCGTTCTTGGCGGCGTCCGTCTGCTCAATGCCCGCCGGGATGTAGCCGGTCTGGCCCTTCTTCGCCAGCTCCTTGAGGTGCTGCTGGTAACGCTCCGGCGACACCACCTTGACGTTGAAGAGCATCCGGGAGTGGTCGACGCCGCACAGCTCGGCGCACTTGCCCTTGAAGGTGCCCTCGCGGTTCGGAGTGACCTCGAAGCGGTTGGTGTGCCCCGGGATGACGTCCATCTTCATCAGGAAGGGGACCACCCAGAACGAGTGGATGACATCGCGGGACGTCAGGATGAACTGGACCGACTCGCCCTTCGGCAGCCACAGGGTCGGGCCCGGGTTGCCGGTCTGCGGGTTCCGCTCACCGGGGGTACCCGCCTCGTAGACGCCCTCGGCGCCCTTGGGGACCGCGTTCAGCATGCGCCCCGGGATCGCGGAGATCTCCTTGGCTTCCTGCTTGGGCGTGGCGGTGGAACCGTCCACGTTCTCCATGTAGTTGAAGCCCCAGCTCCACTGGTAGCCCACCACGTTGACCACGTGGTCGGGCTTCTTGGAGGTCTTGAGGAGCGCGTTCTCATCGCGCGCGGTGAAGTAGAACAACACCGAGACGATGATGATCGGGACCACGGTGTACAGCGCCTCGATCGGCATGTTGTACCGGGTCTGCGCGGGAACCTCGATCTTGGTCCTGCTGCGACGGTGGAAGATGACCGCCCAGATGATCAGGCCCCAGACCAGGACGCCCGTGGCGAGCGCCGCCGCCCACGAGCCCTGCCACAGGGAGAGGATCCGCGGCGCCTCCTCCGTGACGGGGGTAGGCATTCCGAGGCGGGGGAAGTCCTTGGATGTGCAACCGGTGGCGGTCGCCAGGACCAAGCCCGCGGCCAGCGCCTGCAGCAGCTTCCGCCGCACCGGGCGCCGCGACGAGCGGTCGGAGCCGTTGGGACTCACGTAGCGCCTTCCCGAGAGTCTCGCCCGCGCGGTCGGCCGCGGCCGTCTGTCTGGTCGGTCGCCGGCCCGGTGCGGGCAGGGGTTTGGATGTTTATGCGGACCAAACCCTACTGGACGCCATTTGGGGTCGCGCGGGGAGGGTGCCCAACGCGCCGGGGCGCTCCACGAAGGGATGGAATCCCGGGCTCCGGCGCCCTTTTCCGCCCGGGCGCGGCCCGGGGCCCGACGGCCTTTTCGCGCGGGGCACGGCCCGGGTTCCGGCCCCGGTCCGGGCCCGGCACCGGGCAGGTGCGACCCTGGTTCCGGGGCGATGCGGTTCGGTCGCGTCCCGAAGGGGCGCGGGGCTGTGCCGATGTGCGGCTCCGCCGCGTGGGCGCGACCAGCCACGACGGCGCCGCGGTCGGCCGACGACCCATCGTTCGCGCCACTCCCCCCGGAACGCTTAGCGTTCCTTATGTGCCCTACTTCGACGTGGCCTCATCCGCCCCCCTGCACCCCGTCGCCCGGCAGGCGCTCCTCGCCGCACTCGACGAGGGGTGGGCCGACCCCTCGCGCCTGTACCGGGAGGGGCGGCGGGCCCGGCTGCTGCTGGACGCCGCGCGGGAGGCGGCCGCCGAGGTCGTGGGGTGCCGCCCGGACGAGCTCGTCTTCACCCCTTCGGGGACCCGCGCGGTGCACAACGGCATCGCGGGGGCGCTCGCGGGACGGCGGCGCGCCGGTCGCCATCTGATCGTCTCCGCCGTGGAGCACTCCTCGGTGCTGCACGCGGCCGCCGCGCACGAGGCGGACGGCGGCACGGTCACCGAGGTACCGGTGGACCGTACGGGACGGATCGCGCCGGGCGCGTACGCGGCGGCCCTGCGGGAGGCCCCGGGCGGGGTGGCACTGGCCTGTCTACAGTCCGCCAACCATGAGGTCGGCACGGTGCAGCCGGTGGCCGAGGCGGCCGAGGAGTGCGCGGCGGCGGACGTACCGCTGCTGGTGGACGCGGCGCAGTCGCTCGGCTGGGGCCCCGTGGAGGGCAATTGGTCGCTTCTGACCGCAAGTGCCCATAAATGGGGCGGCCCTGCCGGGGTGGGACTGCTCGCGGTGCGCAAGGGCGTGCGCTTCCGTACGGTTCAGCCCGCCGATGAACGGGAGTCGGGCCGCTCCCCCGGGTTCGAGAACCTCCCCGCCATCGTCGCCGCGGCCGCCTCGCTGCGGGCCGTCCGGGCGGAGGCCGCCGCCGAGGCGGAGCGGCTGCGAGGGCTGGTGGAGCGGATCCGGGCGCGGGTGCCGGCGCTGGTACCGGATGTCGAGGTGGTCGGCGACCCGGAGCGGCGGCTGCCGCATCTGGTGACCTTCTCCTGTCTCTATGTCGACGGAGAGGCGCTCCTCCATGAGCTGGACCGGGCGGAGTTCTCGGTCTCGTCCGGCTCCTCCTGCACCTCCTCCACGCTGACCCCGAGCCATGTGCTGCGGGCCATGGGGGTGCTGTCCGAGGGCAATGTCCGGGTCTCGCTCCCGCGCGGTACGGCCGAGGCGGACGTGGACCGGTTCCTGGAGGCGCTGCCGGGGGTGGTGGCGGGGGTACGGGAGCGTCTGGGCGCCCCGAAACCGGCCGAAGCCGAAGCCGGAGCCGGAGCGGAAGCCGAGGCCGCGGCCGATCCGGACCCCGAGCCCGAGCTGGTGGTCGACTCGCTCGGCAAGCGGTGCCCGATCCCGGTGATCGAGCTGGCCAAGGTGATCGGCGAGGTGCCGGTGGGCGGGGTGGTGACGGTCCTGTCCGACGACGAGGCGGCCCGGCTGGACATCCCGGCCTGGTGCGAGATGCGCGGCCAGACCTATGAGGGCGAGCGCCCGGCCGAGCGGGGCGTGGCGTACCGGGTGCGCCGCCGCGTCTAGGGGTGTCCGGCGGATCATGACGCCTGCGGCGGGCTGTCCCCTCCCCGCCCCTTCCCTCAACTGGGGCTCCGCCCCAGACCCCCGGGGCCTGGGGGCGAAGGCCCTTGCCACGCGGCGGAGCCGCATAACTCCGCTGGACGTGCCCTGACCTGCCGTCGATCGTCTGCGGCGCCATCGTGGCTGGTCGCGCAGTTCCCCGCGCCCCTTCGGGGCGCCACCGGACCGCGGCCGTCTTCCGCCGCTCCGCCAGGAGACCGGCGGGGCCCAGGGGGCGACGGCCCCCTGGGCTCACCCACGGGTTCAGGGGAGGTGGGCCGCGATCTCGCCCGCCGCGTCATGGCCGTACGCCTTGGCGAGGCGCTCCATGAAGTGGCCGCGGCGCAGCTCGTACTCCTGGGTGCCGACCGTCTCGATGACCAGCGTCGCCAGCATGCAGCCCACCTGGGCGGCCCGCTCCAGCGAGAGGTTCCAGGACAGACCGGAGAGGAAGCCTGCGCGGAAGGCGTCGCCGACGCCGGTCGGGTCGGCCTTCTGCTCCTCCTCCGGGCAGCCGACGACCACGGGCTCCTCGCCCTCGCGGTCGATCCGCACGCCCTGCGCGCCGAGCGTGGTGACGCGGGTGCCCACCTTGGCGAGGATCTGGTCCGCGGTCCAGCCGGTCTTGGTCTCGATCAGCGCGGCCTCGTACTCATTGGTGAAGAGGTACTCCGCGCCGCCGATCAGCAGCCGGATGTCCTCCCCTTCCATGCGGGCGAGCTGCTGGGAGGGGTCGGCGGCGAAGGGGATGCCGCGCGAGCGGCACTCCTCGGTGTGGCGGACCATGGCCTCCGGGTCGTCCGCGCTGATCAGCACCAGGTCGAGACCGCCGACGCGCTCCGCGACCGGCTGGAGCTCGATCTGGCGGGCCTCGCTCATGGCGCCGGTGTAGAAGGACGCGATCTGGTTGTGGTCCGCGTCGGTGGTGCACACGAAGCGCGCGGTGTGCTGGACCTCGGAGATATGGACGGACGCGGTGTCCACACCGTGCCGGTCCAGCCAGGCGCGGTAGTCGGCGAAGTCCTCGCCGGCCGCGCCGACCAGGATCGGGCGCAGGCCGAGCACGCCCATGCCGAAACAGATGTTGGGGCCGACTCCGCCGCGGCGGACATCGAGGGTGTCGACCAGGAAGGAGAGGGAGACCGTATGCAGCTGATCGGCGACCAGCTGATCGGCGAAACGGCCGGGGAAGGACATCAGATGGTCGGTGGCGATGGAGCCGGTTACGGCGATACGCACTGAGTCGCTCCTGCGGGGCGGAGAGGGCGGACGCTTCACGCTATCTGCTCAGCCCGGTCCATACGAACGGAAGAAACTACCCAATAGTAGGTCTTTTTTCACCGACACCCGCTGAATACGGTGCGTGGAGACGGGGGACGCGTCGGCGACACCCAAGGACCGGGAGGCATCATGCCCCAGCACCTCACCCCCGCGTTTCCCGCCACCGGGGCCATCGAGCCCGAATATCTGGATCAGTTGCGCGGCGACGGCGCGCGGATGGCGCCGCACTGGACGGTCACCGTAGCGGCCGCTCCCACCAGGCCCGTTTCCCCGGTCGCCGCCTCCCGCATCCGGGGGATCACGGTGCCCACCACATCGGCCGATCTGCTGGCCGGCATGTCCGACTACGGCGATTGAAGGAACCGGCCGCGCCCCGGCGCCGTCTCATCGGCATCTCCTCGCGAGGGATGGGACCGTAGAACGTGAGCGGAGCCGAAGGAGCGAAACGGTGAGCACCGAGGACACCGACACCCCGCAGACCCCCGACGACGACACTTCCCGTCCGCGCCGGCGCTCGCCGCTGGCCGTCGTTTCGGTGGCGGCAGCGGTGCTGGTCGCCGGTGGTGGCGGCGCCTACTGGGCGTCCACCGCGGCGGACGGCGGCACCCGGGGGCCGGGCGCGTCGGGCGAGAACGGATCGCCGAAACCCCTCGCACTGGACGCCTACGCCTCCCCGGGCGGGGAGCCGGGCGGGAACGAGGGCATCGCGCCCGGTGAGCCCGATCCGCACGGCGGCCGCTATGTGGTGACGGGCAAGCTGCCGGACGGGCCCGACAAGGCCCCGGTGTATCTGACCGACCCGAAGGTCGCCAAGGCCGATGTGGCGCGGCTGGCGAAGGCCCTGGACGTCTCCGGCAGCCCCCGTGCCGACCACGGGTACTGGAAGGTGGGCGGCACCCCGGACGCGAGCGGCCCGACGCTGCGGGTGAGCCGGACCGGGCCGGGCAGCTGGTCGTACTCCCGCTACGGGGCGCCGGGCGACACCTCCTGCGTCCACCCGGACGGCAAGAAGGCGCCCCAGAGCACCCGGACCGACAAGGGCGACGGGGCGGACAAGGCCGACAAGAGCTGCCCCACCTACCGCGACGGCGACAAGCGCGGTGACAACGGCGCCGCCGAGGGCCGCGACAAGGCCGTCTCCGAGGAGAAGGCCCAGAGCGCCGCCGAGCCGGTGTTCAAGGCGCTCGGGCTGTCGGACGCCAAGCTGGACGCGAGCGGCCTCTACGGCGCCGTGCGGATGGTGAACGCGGACCCGAAGGTGGGCGATCTGCCCACGTACGGCTGGGGCACCAATCTCCAGGTCGGCGCCGACGGCCAGCTGGTCGGCGGCAGCGGAACGCTGTCGAAGCCCAAGGAGGACGACAGCTATCCGGTGCTCAGCGCGGAGCAGGCGCTCCAGCGGCTGAACGCGACGTCGGGCGGGAGCGACGGCCCCTCGGGCAAGGTGACCGTGCGCAAGGTGACGTTCGGCCTCGCCTCGCACATGGTGGACGGCCGGCGGGCGCTGGTGCCGTCGTGGATCTTCGAGACGAAGCCGACCGGGACCAACCGGGTGGCGGTCACCCTGCCCTACCCCGCGGTGAAGCCGGAGTTCATCAAGAAGGCGAAGGAGCCGGGCCACTCCCCCTCGCCGGGCAAGGGGGACGGCACCTCCAAGCCGGATCACCTCACCTCGTACACCGTGGACGGCAAGACCCTGACGCTGCGCTTCTGGGGCGGGGTCTGCAACACCTACTCGGTCTCCGCGAAGGAGACCTCCGACAAGGTGACGCTGGACCTCAAGAGCGAGCCGAAGCATCCGGGGCGGGCCTGCATCCTCATCGCCAAGCAGCTGGAGCGGAAGGTGACGCTGAAGGAGCCGCTGGACGGCCGGAAGGTCGTGGACGGGTCCACGGGTGAGACGGTGCCGCTGCGGAAGTGAGCGAACGGCTCAGGACAGCCGGAAGGGGGCGGGCCCATCGGGCCCGCCCCCTTCCGTCGTGCTGTTTACTCCGCCGCGCCCGGGGGCTCAGCTGAAGGAGTCGCCGCAGGCGCAGGAGCCCGTGGCGTTCGGGTTGTCGATGGTGAAGCCCTGCTTCTCGATGGTGTCGACGAAGTCGATCGAGGCACCGCCCAGGTACGGGGCGCTCATGCGGTCGGTCACGACCTTCACACCGCCGAAGTCCTTGACGACGTCGCCGTCGAGCGAGCGCTCGTCGAAGAAGAGCTGGTAGCGCAGGCCGGAGCAGCCGCCGGGCTGGACGGCGACGCGCAGCGCGAGGTCGTCGCGGCCCTCCTGCTCCAGCAGGCTCTTGACCTTCGACGCGGCGGCGTCGGACAGGATGATGCCCTCGCTCGCGGTGGTCTCGTCCTGAACGGTCATCTGCTTCTCTCCCGGGTCGTACGGACTGCTTGCCGTTGGCGCAAACCAACGGCGTCCCGGATTCATTCCGGGTCCAAGCGCCTATCTCCTGTTGCCCTTCATGCTCGCATACGGGCGGACACACCGGAATGCGTCACATCGACACAATGCCTCTCGTCAACGTGACGTGAAGCAGCTATGATAGATAGCGTCATTCTGACGATTAGGGTTCCCAGCGAAGAAAGAAGGGTGCGTGACGTGACCACCGCCCAACCCCTCGACGTGCAGCCGACCCCGCTCGCTCTGCTGCTTCTCGGCCGAGAGGCCGACCCCCGGAGCGAGCGCGGTGTGGAGTGCCCGGGAGACCTCCCGGCGCCCTCCGACCCGGATCTGGTGGCACGCGCCCGCGCGGCCAAGGAGAAGCTCGGGGACAAGGTCTTCGTGCTCGGCCACCACTACCAGCGCGACGAGGTCATCGAGTTCGCTGATGTCACCGGAGACTCGTTCAAGCTCGCCCGGGACGCGGCCGCGCGGCCGGACGCCGAGTACATCGTCTTCTGCGGTGTGCACTTCATGGCCGAGTCCGCCGACATCCTCACCACCGACGCCCAGCAGGTCGTCCTCCCCGATCTGGCGGCCGGCTGCTCGATGGCCGACATGGCCACGGCCGAGCAGGTCGCCGAGTGCTGGGAGGTGCTCACCGAGGCCGGTGTGGCGGATGTGACGGTGCCCGTCTCGTACATGAACTCCTCCGCCGACATCAAGGCGTTCACCGGTCGCCACGGCGGCACGATCTGCACCTCCTCCAATGCCCGGCGGGCGCTGGAGTGGGCGTTCCAGCAGGGCCAGAAGGTGCTGTTCCTGCCCGATCAGCATCTGGGGCGCAATACGGCGGTCCGCGACATGGGCATGTCGCTGGAGGACTGCGTCGTCTACAACCCGCACAAGCCGAACGGCGGGCTCACCCCCGAGGAGCTGCGCGCCGCCACGATGATTCTGTGGCGCGGCCACTGCTCGGTGCACGGCCGCTTCTCGCTGGACTCGGTCAACGATGTGCGCGAGCGCATACCGGATGTGAATGTGCTGGTGCACCCCGAGTGCAAGCACGAGGTCGTGGCGGCGGCGGACTACGTGGGCTCGACCGAGTACATCATCAAGGCCCTGGAGGCCGCCCCCGCCGGGTCGAAGTGGGCGATCGGCACCGAGCTGAACCTCGTACGGCGCCTGGCCAATCGTTTCGCCGACCAGGGGAAGGAGATTGTCTTCCTGGACAAGACGGTCTGCTTCTGCTCGACCATGAACCGGATCGATCTGCCGCATCTGGTGTGGGCGCTGGAGTCGCTGGTGGCCGGCAAGGTGGTCAACCGCATCCAGGTCGACAAGGAGACCGAGCACTTCGCCAAGCTGGCGCTGGAGCGGATGCTGGCGCTGCCGTAGGCGGTGTCTGGCGGCGGGGGGCGGGACGCAGGGCCGTGGCGCCTGCGGCGAGCTGCTCCCCTCCCCGCCCCTCCCCACAACTGGGGCTCCGCCCCAGCCCCCGGTGTCCGGGGCAGAACCCCGGTCCAGGGCCAGGGGCGGAGCCCCGATTCCGGGGTCTAAGGCAGAGCCCCGACCCAGGGTCTGGGGCAGAACCCCGGTTCGGGGCCTGAGGCAGAGCCCCGATCCAGGGTCTGAGACGGAGCCCCGATCCGGGACCTGGGGCAGAGCCCCGGGGTCAAGGGCGGAGCCCCGGCCCGGGGCCTGAGGCGGAGCCCCGATCCGGCGTCAGGAGCAGGGCCCCGGTTTCGGAGCCTGGCGCAGAACCCCGGTCCGAAGGCTGAGGCAGAGCCCCAGTCCGGTCTGGGGCAGAGCCCCCGATCCGGGGCCAGGGGCAGAGCCCCGGTCCGGGGTCTGGGGCGGAACCCCGGTCCGGGGGCTGGGACAGAGCCCGACCCGGGACCTGAGGCAGAACCCCGACCCGGGGTCTGGGGCAGAACTCCGACCCGGGACCTGGGGCAGAGCCCCGGGGTCAAGGGCGGAGCCCCGGCCCGAGGCCTGAAGCGGAGCCCCGATCCGGTCTGGGGCGGAGCCCCGGGCCGGGAGCAGGGGCAGAGCCCCGGGCCGGGGGCTGGGGCAGAGTCCCGAGCCGGGGGCTGGGGCAGAGCCCCGGGCCGGGGGCTGAGGCAGAACCCCGACCCGGGACCTGGGGCAGAGCCCCGGGGTCAAGGGCGGAGCCCCGGCCCGAGGCCTGAAGCGGAGCCCCGATCCGGTCTGGGGCGGAGCCCCGGGCCGGGAGCAGGGGCGGAGCCCCAGGTTCGGGGGCAGGGGCGGAGCCCCAGGTTCGGGGGCAGGGGCGGAGCCCCAGGTTCGGGGAGGGGCGGGGAGGGGAAGCAGCCCTACGATCCTGCGCGGACCAGGCCCGTTTCGTAGGCGATCACCACTAGCTGGGCGCGGTCGCGGGCGCTCAGTTTGGCCATCGCGCGGTTGACATGCGTCTTGACCGTGAGCGGGCTGACCTCCAGCCGGGCGGCGATCTCGTCGTTGGAGAGCCCGCCGCCCACCTGGACCAGGACCTCCCGCTCGCGCACGGTCAGGGCGTCCAGCCGTGAGGAGTCATAGGCGTCCTCGCCGCCGCTTCCGTCGCCCTGGGCCAGGAAGCGGGCGATCAGCCCCTTGGTCGCGGCCGGGGACAGCAGCGCCTCGCCCGCCGCCGCGATACGGATCGCCGCGAGCAGCTCATCGGGTTCGGCGCCCTTGCCGAGGAAGCCGCTGGCCCCCGCCCGCAGCGAGTCCACCACGTACTCATCGACCTCGAAGGTCGTCAGCATGACCACCCGTACGTCCTTGAGCTGCGGGTCTTCGGTGATCATGCGAGTGGCGGCCAGCCCGTCCGTACCGGGCATCCGGATGTCCATCAGGACGACGTCCGCGCCCCGGGCGCGGGCGATCTCCACCGCCTCCGCGCCGTCGGACGCCTCGCCCACCACCTCCATGTCCGGCTCGGAGGCCACCAGGACGCGGAACGCGCTGCGCAGCAGCGCTTGATCGTCCGCCAGCAGCACCTTGATCGTCATGACTCCCCTCCCCTGCGCGGCTGTAGAGGAAGTCTCACCCGCACCCGGAAACCGCCCTCGGGCAGGGGTCCCGCCTCGCAGCTGCCGCGCAGTGCGGTCACCCGCTCGCGCATCCCCAGCAGGCCGTGTCCGCCGCCGGGCTCCGTCCCGTCCGCCCGGGGTGTCCCGGAGCCGTCCGCGCCCTCCGGCGCCTCCTCGGGGCCCTCGGTCCGCGTCCCGGCCCCGTCGTCCTCGACCGTGACCTCCAGGACGTCCGCGACCCGGTCGATACGGATCTCGGCCGTGGCCCCGGGCCCGGCGTGCTTGTGCACATTGGTCAGCGCCTCCTGGACGACCCGGTAGGCCGTGAGGTCCACCGAGCCCGGCAGCGGGCCCAGCTTCTCCGGCGGCTCCGCCCGCACCCGGACCCGCATCCCGGCTCGTACGAAGCCGTCCACGAGCTGGTCCAGCACGGCGATGCCGGGGGCCGGTTCGGTGGGGGCGGCGGGATCGCCGTACTGCCGCAGCAGGCCGACCGTCGCCCGCAGCTCCTCCAGCGCCGAGCGGCTCGCCTGCCGTACGTGCGCGAGCGCCTCCTTGGCCTGGTCCGGGCGGTTGTCCATGACATGGGAGGCGACCCCGGCCTGGACGTTGACCAGCGCGATGTGATGCGCCACGACATCGTGCAGCTCCCGGGCGATCCGCAGCCGCTCCTCGGCGACCCGGCGGCGCGCCTCCTCCTCGCGGGTGCGCTCGGCGCGTACCGCCCGCTCCTCGATGGCGGCGATGTAGGCGCGCCGGCTGCGCACCGCGTCACCGGCGGCCGCGGCCAGCCCGGTCCAGGCGAACAGCCCCCAGTTCTCCTGTGAGTACCAGGGGTTGAGCGCGAAGAGCATCCCGGCGCCGGTGAGCAGTACGGCCGTGGCGGCGCCGACCCGCCAGGTGGTGGGGCGGTCGGTGCGGGCCGCCACGGTGTAGAGCGCCACCACCACCCCGAACACGATCGAGGTGCGCGGCGGGCCCACGTCATTGGTGACGAGCTCGGTGAGGGTGAGGCCGACGTTGAAGGCGAGCACCCCGCGGGGCAGCTCGCGGCGGAGCACCAGCGAGGCGGCGGCGAGCACGGCCAGCAGTACGAAGAAGGGGCCCAGCGACTGGTGGCGCATGCGCGGACCGGCCACCGCGCCGATCAGGATCAGCGCGAGGACCACCAGCGCCACCAGGGTGTCCAG
Source organism: Streptomyces sp. NEAU-174 (assembly GCF_052665095.1). NCBI lineage: Bacteria > Bacillati > Actinomycetota > Actinomycetes > Kitasatosporales > Streptomycetaceae > Streptomyces > Streptomyces sp. NEAU-174. Next base: position 268,370 of record NZ_JBQTCE010000005.1, read on the forward strand.
GGCACGGGGGTGGGCGCACAGCCAGCGGTGCGGACGGGCCAGGCCCGGCCCGACGGCGAGGGGAGTCACGGGATCCAACGGTAAGGGCCGCGGGGGGCCGCCCGGCTTCGTGGGCGGCCCGTACCCGGCCGGTGCGGGGAGGTACGACCTGTGCTGGAGTGTGGATCCGGGAGCGCGCCGCACTAGCCCGGAATGAGGCCGTCGTCCTTGAGCATCGCCTTGACTTCCTCGAGGGTCGCGTCGGCGGCGGGGAGGATCAGTTCGGACGGCTGGAGCGCGTCGTCGGGCAGGGGCTCACCGGCCGAGCGCACCGCGTCCAGCAGCGCGCCCAGGGTCCTCCGGAAACCCTCGTGGTCGCCGCCCTCGATCTCCGCGAGCAGCTCGTCGTCCAGCCTGTTCAGTCCGGGCAGATGGCTCTCGGCCACCAGCACCTGGCCCTCCCCCATGATCCGTACGATCATGACGACCTCCTTGGAGACCTCGCCCAGGCGGGGGCGCGGGCTACTGCTTGTCGAACTTGTGCTGGGTCCGGGACTGCTGGGACTCGTCCGTCGTGCCGCCCTCGATCGCCTGCTGCGGGCTGCCGCCGGCCAGCTCGGCCTTCATCCGCTGAAGCTCCAGCTCCACGTCCGTACCGCCGGAGATCCGGTCCAGCTCGGCCGCGATGTCGTCCTTGGCCATACCGGACTGGTCGTCCAGGGCGCCGGAGGCCAGCAGCTCGTCGATCGCGCCGGCGCGCGCCTGGAGCTGCGCCGTCTTGTCCTCGGCACGCTGGATCGCCATGCCGACGTCACCCATCTCCTCGGAGATGCCGGAGAACGCCTCGCCGATGCGGGTCTGGGCCTGGGCCGCGGTGTAGGTGGCCTTGATGGTCTCCTTGCGTGTACGGAAGGCGTCGACCTTGGCCTGGAGCCGCTGGGCGGCCAGGGTCAGCTTCTCCTCCTCGCCCTGGAGGGTCTGGTGCTGGGTCTCCAGGTCGGTGACCTGCTGCTGCAACGCGGCGCGGCGGGACAGCGCCTCGCGGGCCAGGTCCTCCCGGCCGAGCGCGAGCGCCTTGCGGCCCTGGTCCTCCAGCTTGGTGGACTGGCCCTGCAACTGGTTGAGCTGAAGCTCCAGGCGCTTGCGCGAGGTCGCCACGTCGGCGACACCGCGGCGCACCTTCTGGAGCAGCTCCAGCTGCTTCTGGTACGAGTAGTCAAGGGTTTCGCGCGGGTCCTCGGCCCGGTCCAGGGCCTTATTGGCCTTCGCGCGGAAGATCATCCCCATACGCTTCATGACACCGCTCATGGGCCTCGCGCGCCCCCTTCTGACGGACGTGTGACTCCGGCACTCCAACAGACCCAGCCTACGGGCCCTGCTTCCATTACCGCACTGTTCGAGCCTGCTCGCGCTCCTCCTACAGGACGAACAGACGGTGGGAGCCTCCGGCGCAAGGAGGAGTGCGCCCCCTGTGTCCCGATGAGATCGGGACTCCGTTGCCTGATCGTTCCCCCAGAGGCTGGGGCGCACACTCCGCAACCCGTACCCTTGGGCCTTGTGTTCCGAAGCCGTTCCAAGGATGAGCAGGCCGCTACCACCAAGGTGACCGCGGACCAGCCGCAGCAGACCCGTGACCCGCAGGCGCCCAAGGGCCGCCCCACTCCCAAGCGGAGCGAGGCCCAGACGCAGCGCCGCAGCCTGGCGAAGACGCCGGCCAACCGTAAGGACGCCTCCAAGCGTGCGCGCGAGGCCCGCCGCGCCGATCTGGCCAAGCAGCGCCAGGCGCTGGCCGGGGGCGACGAGCGGTATCTGCCGGTCCGCGACAAGGGTCCGGTGCGGCGTTTCGCCCGCGACTTCGTGGACTCGCGGTTCTCCGTCGCCGAGTACTTCCTGCCGCTCGCGGTGGTCATCCTGGTCCTGAGCATGATCCGGGCCGGGGCCATGCAGAGCTATGTGCTGCTGGTGTGGATGGTGGTGATCGTCCTCATCGTGGTCAACTCCCTCGTCCTCGGCGTCCAGCTCAAGCGGCAGCTGCGCAAGCGCTTCCCCGACGAGAATCTGCGCGGCGCGGTGGCGTACGCCCTGATGCGCACCCTCCAGATGCGCCGGCTGCGGCTCCCCAAGCCGCAGGTCAAGCGCGGAGAGCGGCCCTGAGCGGCCCACCCTCCCCCTCCGGCGGCCCACCCTCCGGCTTCACCGGCGGAGCGGCCGGCTGGCTGAGCCACCTCGGGGGCCTGCGGAACACCGTCCGGCAGGCGCTGGTCGCCCACCAGCTCGATGAGCAGATCACCGCGCGGTTCCCGGTGGGGCAGCGGCTGCGGATCCTCGACGTGGGCGTCGGCCAGGGCACCCAGGCCCTGCGGCTGGCCCGCGCGGGCCATGAGGTGACCGGGCTGGAGTCCGACGCCGCCATGCTCGAGGCGGCCCGCGCCGCGCTCGCCGACGAGCCCGAGGGCATCCGGGGACGGGTGCGGCTGATGGAGGGCGACGGCCGGGAGACCGGGGCACACTTCCTGCCGGGCACCTTCGATGTGGTGCTGTGCCACGGCGTGCTGATGTACGTGTCCGAACCCGATCCGCTGCTCGCCGGGCTGGCCCGGGTGCTGGCCCCCGGCGGTCTGCTCTCGCTGCTGGTGCGCAACGGTGACGCGCTGGCGATGCGGCCCGGCCTTGCCGGGGACTTCGACACCGCGCTGACCGCCTTCGACTCCCCCTCGTACACCAACCGGATCGGGCTGCCGGTGCGCGCCGACCGGCGCGAGGAGCTGGCCGAGACCCTCACCGCGATCGGCGCGCCGTTGCGCGCCTGGTACGGCGTGCGGGTCTTCACCGACCTCGCCCCGGACGACGCGGAGCCGCCGGGCTCCCCGGAGTGGGAGCGGCTGCTGGCGGCCGAGGAGCGGGCCGGCCGTACGGATCCCTACCGGGCGGTGGCGGCGCTGTTGCATCTGTGCGGGGTGCGCGGCTGAACCGGGGCCGGGATGCCGAACCGGGACTCGGACACCGATCCGGAGCCCGGACGCCCCGATCCGGGGCCGGTGTGTGGTGGGGTGGCGGTCAGGGCCGCCACCCCGCGCTTTCGCCTACTCGGCGCGCAGGCTCATCGGGCCGTAGATCTTCTTCCCGTCCTCGAAGAGGGTCACCTGCTCAGCGCCTCCCTCGAGGAGCTCCCGCCACTCCTCGCCGATCCACGACTCCGCGTCCCCCTGGGTCGGGAACTCCTCCGGCTGCACCGCGGGCTTCGTCTCCGCCCCGTCGGACTTCTCGAACCGCCATGTCCACGCCATTCCAGCCTCCTCCATCCCGCCGACCCACGGGTGATACCCGCCGGTCCACAGCTGATGTCTGCCCGCAGCCTAGGTGACTGATCACTCCGTACGGGGTGGCCCCGCGCGACCCGCGAGAACGGACGCGAGACGATCGGGGCGTGGAACTCACTCTTCTGGGCACCGGGGCCCCCGACGGGCTGCCGCGCCACGGCTGCCCCTGCGCCGCCTGTGCCGCCGCCGTCGGGGAGGAGGCGCGGGCCGCCACCTCGCTGCTGATCGACGGCGTGCTGCTGATCGATCTCACCCCGGGCGCCGCTTTCGCCGCCGCGCGGGCCGGGCACTCGCTGGTGGGCGTCCGGCAGGTGCTGCTCTCCCATCCGCACGCGGGTCCGGCCGTCGAGTTCCCGGCCGGGCTGCCGGCGCCGGGCCGGGTGCCGGACGGCCGCACGCTGTCCCTGATCAGCGGCCACCGGGTGCGGGCGGTCGCGCTGGACTCCCCCGGCACCGGCTACGAGGTCACCGGGCCCGACGGCACCCGGCTGCTGTACCTCCCGCCGGGCGCGGCCGCCGCCGGGCTGCCGAATCCGGCCGAGCCGTACGACATGGTGCTGCTCGACGTGCTGGGCCGCCCCGACGCGCTGGCCGGCCTCCGCGCCTCGGGCGCCGTGGGCGCCACCACCGACGTGCTGGCCGTCCATCTCGACCACACCACTCCGCCCGGCCAGGAGCTGCACCGCCGCCTCGCCACGGCGGGCGCGCGGGCGGTGCCGGACGGGCAGACGCTGATCGTCGGCGAGTACCACGCGGTGCCCGACCTGCCGCGCCGCACGCTGGTGCTGGGCGGCGCCCGGTCCGGCAAGTCCCTCGAGGCGGAACGGCGGCTGGCCGCGTTCCCCGACGTCCTGTACGTCGCGACGAGCGGCACCCGCGAGGGCGACCCCGAGTGGGCGGCCCGCGTCGCCGCTCACCGCGACCGCCGTCCCGGCTCCTGGCGCACCACCGAGACCTGCGACCTGCCCCCGCTGCTCGCCGAGGACGGGCCACCGCTGCTCATCGACTGCCTGGCGCTGTGGCTCACCGACGCGATGGACTCCGTGAGCGCCTGGGACGACGAGAAGTGGGCACACGGCGGCGAACGCGCCCTCCGCGAACGCGTCTCCGCCCTCGTCGCGGCGGTCCGCGCCACGACCCGTACGGTCGTCGCGGTGAGCAATGAGGTCGGTTCGGGCGTCGTCCCCGCGACCGCTTCCGGCCGCCGCTTCCGCGACGAACTGGGCCGCCTGAACGCGGCGTTCGCCGAGGAGTGCGAGCAGGTGCTGTTGGTGGTGGCGGGCCAGCCCTTGCCGCTGCGCGGCTGACCGCGAGGCCTGGGTGCTGGGCCCGGGTGCTGGGCCTGGGCCGGGGTCCTGGGCCTAGGCGTGCGGGGCTACTCGGCTCGGTTGGGTGCGGCTTTCGTCTCGCGCCTTCGGCGCATTTGAGCAGCGGGGCAGGGGGGTGGGGGGCGCGGCGCCGCCGCCGGGCGCCGGGCCGGCGGGGGTGGTCGCCGGTGGCGGCTTCCGTGGCCCTGGGGCCGAGGCCCCTCCGGACTGCGGGCCGGTGGTCCCGGCGCGGCCCCTCCGGGTACCCCTCTCGAAAACACTTGATCTGGCGCAACTAATTTGTCAAACGTTTTGGAAGGGGGTACCCCGACCCCCGGCGACCCCGCAGTCCGGCAACGCTCCCAGCCTCCGGCACCGGAGCCGCCACCAGGCCTCGCCCCCACCGGCCCGGCGCCCGGCGACGCGGCCCGCGCCCCCCACCCCCCTGCCCCGCTGCTCAATTGCGCCGAAGGCGCGAGACGGCGCCGCAGTCAACCGAGCCGAGTAGGCCAACGCAGGCCCCGGCCCGTACCGGGCCAGCGCCCGTCCCCGGCCCGCACCCGGCCCGCGCCCGCCCGGGGCCCGCCTCGGTCCGCGCCGTACGGGCGTGCCCGCCGCACCCACGCCCGCACCCGCCCAGGGGCCCCACCCCGGTCCACGCCATACGGCCGTGCCCGCCGCACCCACACCCGCACCCGCCCAGGGGCCCCACCCCGGTCCACGCCATACGGCCGTGCCCGCCGCACCCACACCCGCACCCGCCCAGGGGCCGCCCGGGGGCCGCCCGGGGGCTCAACGGGCGGACGCCGTACCGGTTCCCGGGGCGCCCGGTAGGGTTCGCCAGGTGAGTGCTCTCAATCTCGATGACTTCGTCGACCTGATCGAGCGCCCCGACGGGGGCATCCGGCGTGACGCCGAGGAGCGCCGCGAGCGGCTCGCGTTGCCGCCGGGCGCGCTCGGGCGGCTGGACGAACTGGGCGAGTGGCTGGCCGCCGCTCAGCAGCGGGTGCCGGTCAAGCCCATCGAGCAGCCCCGCGTGGTCCTGTTCGCGGGCGACCACGGCGTCTCCGACCTGGGTGTCTCCGCCCGCCCCGCCAGGAGCGCCCACCGTCTGGTCCGCGCCGTGCTCGACGGCGAGAGCCCGGCCGCCATCCTCGCCGCCCGTCTCGGCGCGCGCGTCCGCGTCATCGACATGGCCCTGGACTGCGACCCCGAGGACCTCCCCGAAGACGTCACCCGCCACCGCGTACGCCGGGCGTCCGGCCGGATCGACCTCGAGGACGCGCTCACCCTGGACGAGGCCGAGCGGGCCTTCCGCGCCGGGATGGCCATCGCCGACGAGGAGGCGGACTCCGGCACGGACCTCCTCGTCCTCGGCGACCTCAGCGTCGGCGGCACCACCGCCGCGGCCACGCTGATCGCCGCGCTGTGCGGTACGGACGCGTCCGTGGTCACCGGCCGCGGCGGGGCCGCCATCGACGACCTCGCCTGGATGCGCAAGTGCGCCGCCATCCGTGACGGGCTGCGCCGCGCCCGCCCGGTGCTCGGCGATCAGCTCCAGCTGCTGGCCACCGTCGGCGGCGCCGATCTCGCCGCGATCACCGGCTTCCTGCTCCAGAGCGCCGTGCGGCGCACCCCCGTGATCCTCGACGGCGTCGTCTCGGCGGCCTGCGCGCTGGTCGCCCAGCGGGTGGCGTTCCGCGCCCCGGACTGGTGGCTGGCCGGTCAGGCCAGCGGCGAACCGGGTCAGGAGAAGGCCCTCGACCGCATCGCCCTCACCCCGCTGCTCGACCACGGCGTCACGGTCGGCGAGGGCACGGGCGCGCTGCTCGCCCTGCCACTCGTACAGGCGGCCGCGGCCTTGCACGCGGAGCTCCCGGAGCGCGACGACTAAGCGCTCCGCGGGAAGTGCCGCGAAATGCCGTCTTGCGTCTGCGGACTTCCTCCGACCTGCTTAGGGCCCGGCCCTAAGGGGTGCCCGCCACGTGACAAGGGCTCCGCCTCCAGGGGGCACCTCCCAGCGGTAGCTGGGGGAGATTGAGGAGCGGGGCCCGGGGCGGAGCCCCACCTTTCAGCCCCTCCGGCGTTCGGCCTTCCAGCCCCTCCGGCGATTGAGGAGCGGGGTCTGGGGCGGAGCCCCAGTTACGGGAAGGGGCGGGGAGGGGCAGCCCGCCGCAGGCGCCCCCAAGACCCGCCGGCCACCTCTCAGCCGAAGGTCAAAACCACCAGCGCAGTCGTGGCGGCCGCCTCCACCAGCGCGCCAAAGACATCGCCGGTCACCCCACCCAGACGGCGGTGACAGTGGTGCAGGAGCAGCTCGGCGGCAGCCAGGGCGGCCAAGGCAGCGAACGCGTTACGGACGACGTCGTACGGGCCGAACGGGACGGCCACTACCGCGCACCCCACCACCGTCACCGCCGCCACAACACCGGCGGAACGCCACGGCACACTGCCCGCGACCGCCGCGCCCAGCCCCTCCGGACGCGCCGCCGGAACCCCCACGCGGGCCGCGAGGGTCAGGGCGCAGCGCGCGGCGACAGCGGCCACGGCCGCCCCGACCGCGCCGTGCGCCCAGCCCTGACCGTAGAGCTCGGCCAGGGCCGCCACCTGCCCGAGCAGGACGAACAGCAGCGTGATCACGCCGAAGGGCCCGATGTCCGACCGCTTCATGATGCGCAGCGCGTCCTCGGCGGGCTTCCCGCTGCCGAGCCCGTCCGCGGTGTCGGCGAGCCCGTCGAGGTGGAGGCCGCGGGTCAGTACGGCGGGTATCGCGGCGGTGGCCACGGCCGCGAGCAGCGCGCCACCGCCCAGGAACAGCGACACCCCGCCCACCGCGGCCGCGCACAGCCCCACGGCCAGCCCGGCCAGCGGAGCGCACAGCATCCCCGTGTGCGCCGCCTCCCGGTCCCAGCGCGTGCCCCGTACGGGCAACACCGTGAGCGTGCCGAACGCGAAGCGGACCCCGTCACTCCAGGGGGCACGCGGGGCGTGCGCGGGAGGCGGGTCGTAGTCGGGCCGCGGCGGATGCTCCGGCCGGTCAGCTCGCCCCCGCCCCGCGCCCTCTGACGGCTCGGAGGACTCGGAGGGCTCGGCGGGCGCGGAGGGCCCGGAGCTCTCCGGCCCGTCGGGCCCGGGCCCGGGCTCGGGCTCGGGCCCGGTCTCCGGCGGGCGTGCGGACGGCTGCGACTGCGACTGCGGCTGCGGCGACTCCGGCGTGGTGTCCATCGCGCGGCAGGCTATCCCGGCCACCCGCAGCGGGTAAGCCCCAGGGCACGCCCCCGTCGAGCCCTGAAACGGGCCTAGGCGGCCCCAAATCGGGCCTAGGCATACGATGCGGAGGGGCGCGGCCTGCCAATCCATGACGGCCGACGAACTACCGGAAGAGGGACCCGACAACTGTGACTGCTCTGACTCTCAGCACCTCGTCCGCCGCGGCACTGCGCGCGGACGCCGTCGTCGTCGGTGTGGCGAAGGGGGCCAAGGGCCCCGTCGTCGCCGTCGGCGCCGAGGCCGTGGACAAGGCGTTCGGCGGGAAACTGGCCGCCGTCCTGGAGACGCTCGGCGCGACCGGCGCCGAGGGCGAGGTGACCAAACTGCCCGCCGCGTCCGGCCTCAAGGCCCCGGTCGTGCTGGCAGTTGGGCTGGGCGAGGTCCCGGCCAAGGGCGACGGCTATGACGCCGAGACGCTGCGCCGGGCCGCGGGCGCGGCCGCCCGCGCGCTGTCCGGTTCGAAGAAGGGCGCGTTCGCGCTGCCGATCGAGGACCCGGCCGGTGCCACCGCCGTGGCCGAGGGCGCGCTGCTCGGGGCGTACACGTACGACAAGAGCAACGGCAACGGCAACGGCGGCAGCGCCAAGGGCAAGGACAAGGACAAGGACAAGAAGAACAACGGGCCGCTCGCCGAGGTCGCCCTCGTCGGCGGCAAGCCGCGCGACAAGGCGTACAAGGCGGCCGTCGAGCGCGCCACCGCCCTCGTCGCGGAGGTCAACCGCGCCCGCGACCTGATCAACACCCCGTCCAACCTCCTCAACCCGGCCTCCTTCGCGGCCGAGGCCGTCGCGGCCGCCAAGGAGCACGGCCTCAAGACCGAGGTGCTGGACGAGAAGGCGCTCAAGAAGGGCGGGTACGGCGGCATCCTCGGCGTCGGCCAGGGCTCGGACGCCCCGCCGCGGCTGGTCCGGATCGCGTACACCCACCCCAAGGCCGAGAAGACGCTCGCCCTGGTGGGCAAGGGCATCACCTATGACTCGGGCGGCATCTCCCTCAAGCCGGCCGGTCACAACGAGACGATGAAGTGCGACATGAGCGGTGCCGCCGCCGTGTTCGCCACGGTCGTCACCGCCGCGAAGCTGGGCCTGCGGGTCAATCTGACGGGCTGGCTGGCGCTCGCCGAGAACATGCCGTCGGGTTCGGCCACCCGCCCCGGCGACGTGCTGTCGATGTACGGCGGCAAGACCGTCGAGGTGCTGAACACCGACGCCGAGGGCCGGCTGGTGCTCGCCGACGCGATCACCCGCGCCGGTGAGGAGAAGCCGGACGCGATCGTGGACGTGGCGACGCTGACCGGTGCGATGGTCCTCGCGCTGGGCAACCGCACGTTCGGGATCATGACGAACGACGAGGCGTTCCGCACCACGCTGCACGAGATCGCGGGCGAGGTCGGCGAGCCGTCCTGGCCGATGCCGCTGCCGGACCACCTCCGTAAGGGCATCGACTCGCCGGTCGCCGATCTGGCGAACATGGGCGAGCGCATGGGTGGCGGTCTGGTGGCCGGCATCTTCCTGAAGGAGTTCGTGGCGGACGGGATCACCTGGGGCCACCTGGACATCGCGGGTCCGGCCTTCAACGAGTCCGGTCCGTTCGGCTACACCCCCAAGGGCGGCACGGGCGCCGCGGTCCGCACCCTGGTGCGGCTGGCCGAGCGCACCGCCGACGGCGACCTCGGCTGAGCCGGGCCCGCACCGTACGAAACGGCCGCCGCCATAGGCCGAAAGTCCCGTCGATTTCGCCCTCAACGAAATCGACGGGGCTTCGCGTTCCGGATACGCAGGAGTAACCCCTGAACTGGGGTGTGGAGATTTCTCACACAGCGGCCCCGCGTCCCGCCTCCTCCCAACAAGTGCGAAGATGTTGTCCCGGCAGGACAGGGCCCCCGACACCAGGGCCGACGCAAGAAGCGGCCGAACACACGCCGCCGCCCGGCCGACCACCGGCCGGCCCCGGCGCACCATGCATGGAGGACGTGACGTGGCGAACGACGCCAGCACCGTTTTCGACCTAGTGATCCTCGGAGGCGGTAGCGGCGGTTACGCCGCTGCCCTGCGCGCCGCGCAGCTGGGTCTGGACGTCGCCCTGATCGAGAAGGACAAGCTGGGCGGCACCTGTCTGCACCGTGGCTGCATCCCCACCAAGGCGCTGCTGCACGCCGGTGAGCTCGCCGACCAGGCTCGCGAGGGCTCGGAATTCGGTGTGAAGACCACCTTCGAGGGCATCGACATCGAGGGTGTGCACAAGTACAAGGACGGCGTGGTCTCGGGCCTGTACAAGGGTCTCCAGGGCCTGATCGCCTCCCGCAAGGTCACCTATGTGACGGGCGAGGGCCGGCTGTCCTCCCCGACCTCTGTCGATGTGAACGGCGAGCGCTACACGGGCCGCCACATCCTGCTGGCCACCGGTTCGGTGCCGAAGTCCCTGCCCGGCCTGGAGATCGACGGCAACCGCGTCATCTCCTCCGACCACGCGCTGGTGCTCGACCGCGTGCCGAAGTCCGCGATCGTGCTGGGCGGCGGCGTCATCGGCGTCGAGTTCGCCTCCGCGTGGAAGTCCTTCGGGGCCGACATCACCATCGTCGAGGCGCTTCCCCACCTCGTCCCGGTCGAGGACGAGAACAGCTCCAAGCTGCTGGAGCGCGCCTTCCGCAAGCGCGGTATCAACTTCTCCCTCGGCTCGCGCTTCTCGGGCGTGGAGTACACCGCAGACGGCGTCAAGGTCTCGCTGGAGAACGGCAAGACCTTCGAGGCCGAGCTGCTGCTGGTGGCCGTCGGCCGCGGCCCGGTCTCGCAGGGGCTCGGCTACGAGGAAGCCGGGGTCGCCATGGACCGCGGCTATGTGCTCGTCGACGAGTACATGCGGACCAACGTGCCGACGATCTCCGCCGTCGGCGACCTGGTCCCCACCCTCCAGCTGGCCCACGTCGGCTTCGCCGAGGGCATGCTGGTGGCCGAGCGGCTGGCCGGTCTGAGCCCGGTGCCGGTCGACTACGACGGCGTGCCGCGGGTGACCTACTGCCACCCCGAGGTCGCCTCCGTCGGCATCACCGAGGCCAAGGCCAAGGAGCTGTACGGTGCAGACAAGGTCGTCGCCCTGAAGTACAACCTCGCGGGCAACGGCAAGAGCAAGATCCTGAAGACCGCGGGCGAGATCAAGCTCGTGCAGGTACGGGACGGTGCCGTCGTCGGCGTCCACATGGTCGGTGACCGGATGGGCGAGCAGGTGGGCGAGGCTCAGCTGATCTACAACTGGGAGGCGCTGCCGGCCGAGGTCGCGCAGCTCGTCCACGCCCACCCGACCCAGAACGAGGCGCTCGGCGAGGCCCACCTGGCCCTGGCCGGCAAGCCGCTGCACTCCCACGACTGACTCATCCCGAGCGCGAACCATCCAAAGATCGTTAAGGAGCAACCGAACACCATGGCGGTTTCCGTAACCCTGCCGGCGCTCGGCGAGAGCGTGACCGAGGGCACCGTCACCCGCTGGCTCAAGGCCGAAGGTGAGCGCGTCGAGGCCGACGAGCCCCTGCTCGAGGTGTCGACCGACAAGGTCGACACCGAGATCCCGGCCCCCTCGGCCGGTGTGCTGACGTCCATCAAGGTGGCTGAGGACGAGACGGTGGAGGTCGGCGCAGAGCTGGCCGTCATCGACGACGGTGGCGCGGCTCCGGCCGAGGCCCCCGCCCCCGCGGCCGAGCCCGCTCCGGCGGCTCAGCCCGAGCCCGCCCCGGCGCCCGCCGCCGAGGCCCCTGCCCCTGCCCCCGCCCCTGCCGCCGCCGCTCCGGCCGGTGGCGCCGAGGGCACCGATGTGGTCCTTCCCGCGCTCGGCGAGAGCGTGACCGAGGGCACCGTGACCCGGTGGCTCAAGGAGGTCGGCGAGTCCGTCGAGGCCGATGAGCCGCTGCTCGAGGTCTCCACCGACAAGGTCGACACCGAGATCCCGGCTCCGGCCGCGGGCACCCTGCTGGAGATCCTGGTCGGCGAGGACGAGACCGCCGAGGTCGGCGCCAAGCTGGCCGTGATCGGCGCCGCCGGTGCCGCTCCGGCCGCCGCGCCCGCCGAGGCCCCGGCCGCCCCCGCCCCGGCTCCCGAGCCGGTCCAGGAGGCCCCGGCGCCCGCCCCGGCCCCGCAGGCCCCGAGCGCCCCGGCGCCGCAGGCCGTCACCCCGGAGCCGGTCGCCCCCGAGCCGGCCCCGGCCGCTCCGGCGCCCGCCCCGGCTCCGGCCGCCACCATCCCGGCTCCCGCGGCCCCCGAGGCCGAGGGCGCCTACGTCACCCCGCTGGTGCGCAAGCTCGCCGCCGAGAACAACGTGGACCTGTCCACGGTCAAGGGCACCGGCGTCGGCGGCCGCATCCGCAAGCAGGACGTCATCGCCGCCGCGGAGGCCGCCAAGGCCGCCGCCCAGGCCCAGGCGCCGGCCGCCGCCGCGCCGAAGGCCGCCGCGCAGGAGGTGTCCCCGCTGCGCGGCCAGACCATCAAGATGCCGCGGATGCGCAAGGTCATCGGCGACAACATGATGAAGGCCCTGCACAGCCAGGCCCAGCTGACCAGCGTGGTCGAGGTGGACGTCACCAAGGTCATGCGGCTGCGCGCCCGCGCCAAGGAGGCGTTCGCCCAGCGCGAGGGCGTCAAGCTCTCGCCGATGCCGTTCTTCGTGAAGGCCGCCGTCCAGGCGCTGAAGGCCCACCCGGCCATCAACGCCCGGATCAACGAGGACGACAACACCATCACGTACTTCGACGTGGAGAACGTCGGTATCGCGGTGGACGCCGAGAAGGGCCTGATGACCCCGGTCATCAAGAACGCCGGCGACCTCAACATCGCCGGTCTGTCCAAGAAGACGGCGGAGCTGGCGGGCAAGGTCCGCTCCAACAAGATCACCCCGGACGAGGTGTCCGGCGCCACCTTCACGATCAGCAACACCGGCTCGCGCGGTGCGCTGTTCGACACGATCATCGTGCCCCCGAACCAGGTCGCCATCCTGGGCATCGGCGCGACCGTCAAGCGCCCGGTGGTCATCGACCACCCGGAGCTGGGCGAGACCATCGCGGTGCGCGACATGACCTACGTGGCGCTCTCCTACGACCACCGCCTGGTGGACGGTGCCGACGCGGCCCGCTACCTGACGGCCGTCAAGGAGATCCTGGAGGCCGGCGAGTTCGAGGTGGACCTCGGGCTCTGACCCTCACCTCGGTTTCCCTGCCGCGCCCCGCACGGGCTTCCCGTGCGGGGCGCGGCTTTCCTTACCGCGGTGCCGGGATAATGGCAGCTGTTCACCGCTGTTTCTAAGGAGTCCCCCATGGCCGCGCCCGTCGTCCACTCGCTGCGCGAGCAGATCCGCGAGCACATCGTGGAGGGCATCGTCAGCGGCCGCTGGAAGCCGGGTGAGCGGATCGTGGAGCGCCGGATCGCCACGGAGCTGGAGGTCAGCCAGACGCCCGTACGGGAGGCGCTGCGGGAGCTGGAGTCGCTGCGGCTGATCGAGTCGGCGCCGAACAAGGGCGTCCGGGTGCGGAATCTGACCGCCGCCGACCTGGAGGAGATCTATCCGGTGCGGGCCGGTCTCGAGCAGATGGCGGCGGAGCTGGCCGCGCCCGTGCTGGCCGAGGACACCTCCGCCCTGGAGCCCGAGGTGCGGGCGCTGTACGAGGCGGACCGCGCGGCCGACGGGGAGGCGCAGGTCCGGCACACCGTGGCGTTCCACCGGGAGCTGGTGCGGGCGTCGGGCAACAGCGTGCTGCTGCACACCTGGGAGTCGCTGGGCATCGAGATCTGGACGACGCTGTCGATCCGCTGGCTGGGCACCGTCCAGCAGTCGTACGCCGAGGAGCACCAGGCGGTGGTGGACGCCTTCAAGCGGCGGGATCCGCGGGTCGGCGAACTGGTCAAGGAGCATGTCCTCGGCTGTGCACCGCGTGCCTAGTTTCGCGGCACGGAATGCCAATTTCGGCTTACGGAGCACTTTTTCCTTGGCAACACTTTGATCGATCATCGATCAGTCTTACCGTTACTTCCATGACCGATCTCGCACGCACGCAGCCGAGTGCGCTCGACCAGCTTCCCGACCGTGACCCCGAGGAGACCGCCGAATGGGGCGCCTCCCTGGACGCCGTCACCCGGGCCGCCGGATCGCACCGCGCCTCGTACCTCATGCGCCGCACCCTGGAGCGCGCCGAGAGCGCCGGGCTCGGGCTGCCGCCCCTGCTGGAGTCGGACTACCTCAACACCATTCCGACTGCCGCCGAGCCCGCGTTCCCGGGCGACGAGGCCATGGAGCGCCGCATCACCGCCTGGAACCGGTGGAACGCGGCGGCGATGGTCACCCGCGGCAGCCGTGACGGCCTCGGCGGTCACATCGCCACCTTCGCCTCCGCCGCCTGGCTCTACGAGACGGGCTTCCAGCACTTCTTCCGGGGCAAGGAGGCGGACGGCAGCGGCGACCAGCTCTACATCCAGGGCCACGCCTCCCCCGGCATCTACGCCCGCGCGTTCCTCGACGGGCGGCTGACCGAGCACCACCTGGACCACTTCCGCCGCGAGGCGGGCGGCGACGGCCTGCCGTCCTATCCGCATCCGCGCCGGCTGCCGTGGCTGTGGGAGTTCCCCACCGTCTCGATGGGGCTCGGCCCGATCTCCGCGATCTACCAGGCCCGCTTCAACCGCTATCTGGCGGCGCGCGGCATCAAGGACACCGCGAACTCCCACGTATGGGCCTTCCTCGGCGACGGCGAGATGGACGAGCCGGAGTCGACGGCCGCGCTCGCCCTGGCCGGGCGCGAGGGCCTGGACAACCTCACCTTCGTCATCAACTGCAACCTCCAGCGGCTCGACGGCCCGGTGCGGGCCAACTTCAAGATCGTGCAGGAGCTGGAGGCCCAGTTCCGCGCGGCGGGCTGGAACGTGGTCAAGTCGCTGTGGGGCTCCGCCTGGGACGAGCTGTTCGCGCTGGACACCTCGGGCGCGCTGGCCCGCCGGCTGCGCGAGGTCCCGGACGGCCAGTTCCAGACGTACGCGACCCGCGACGCGGCCTACATCCGTGAGCACTTCTTCGGCGCCGAGCCGGAGCTGGCCCGGCTCGCGCAGGGGCTCACCGACGCCAAGCTCACCGAGTGCTTCCACACCTCGCGCGCGGGCCATGAGCCCCGCAAGGTGTACGCGGCGTACCGCGCGGCCGTGGCACACAAGGGCGCCCCGACCGTCGTGCTCGCCCAGACCGTCAAGGGCTGGACGCTGGGCCCCGGCTTCGAGTCGCGCAACGCCAACCACCAGATGAAGAAGCTGACGGGCAAGGAGTTCCGCGCCATGCGGGACCTCCTCGAACTCCCCATCCCTGACAGCAAGCTGGACGACGCCCTCGTGCCGTACGTCCACCCCGGCCCCGACTCCCCCGAGGTCCGCTACCTCCAGGAGCGCCGCGCGGCCCTCGGCGGCCCGGCCCCGGCCCGCCGGGTGCACCCGGTGGCCCTGCCCGAGCCGTCCGCGAAGCCGTTCCAGGCGCTCGCCAAGGGCTCCGGCAGCCAGGAGATCGCCACCACCATGGCCTTCGTCCGGCTGGTCAAGGACCTGATGCGGGAGAAGGAGACAGGGAAGCGCTGGGTGCCGATCGTGCCGGACGAGGCGCGGACCTTCGGCATGGAGTCGCTCTTCCCCACCGCCGGGATCTACTCCCCGCTCGGCCAGACCTACGACCCGGTCGACCGCGATCAGCTCCTGTACTACAAGGAGGCCGCGAACGGTCAGATCCTCAACGAGGGGATCACCGAGGCCGGTTCGATGGCCGACTTCACCGCCGCCGCGACGTCGTACGCGACCCACGGCGAGCCGATGATCCCCTTCTACATCTTCTACTCGATGTTCGGCTGGCAGCGCACCGCCGACCAGATGTGGGCGCTGGCCGACCAGCTCGGCCGCGGCTTCCTCATCGGCGCCACGGCGGGCCGTACGACGATGACCGGCGAGGGCCTCCAGCACGCCGACGGCCACTCCCCGCTGATCGCCTCCACCAACCCGGCGGCGCTCGCCTACGACCCGGCGTTCGCCTACGAGGTGGGCGCGATCGTGCGGGAGGGTCTGCGGCGGATGTACGGCCCCGAGGCCGAGGACGTCTTCTACTACCTGACGGTCTACAACGAGCCCAAGGTCCAGCCGGCCATGCCTGAGGGCGAAGGCGTCGAGGAGGGCATCCTCAAGGGCCTGTACCGCTACCAGGAGGCCACGGCCCCGGCCGCGGACTCCCCCCGCATCCAGCTCCTCGCCTCCGGCACCGCCGTCCACTGGGCGCTGGAGGCCCAGAAACTCCTCGCCGACGACTGGGGCGTGGCCGCCGACGTGTGGTCCGCCACCTCCTGGAGCGAGCTGCGCCGCGACGCCCTGTCCTGTGACGCGGCGCAGCTCAAGGGCGAAGACCGGGTCCCGTACGTCACCCGTGCCCTGGCAGGCGCACCGGGCCCGGTCCTCGCCGTCAGCGACTGGATGCGTGCCGTCCCCGACCAGATCAGCCAGTGGGTCGAGCAGGACTGGTACTCGCTGGGGACGGACGGCTTCGGCCTCTCCGACACCCGCGAGGCCGCGCGCCGCCACTTCGGCGTGGACGCTCCGGCCATCGTGGTGGCCGGGCTGTCCCGCCTCGCCCGCCAAGGCGCGGTCCGCGCCACGGCCCCCAAGGAGGCCGCGGAGCGGTACGGCATCTGACGCCGCGGTTGCCGGGGATCGCCTGCGGCGGGCTGTTCCCCTCCCCGCCCCTTCCCACAACTGGGGCTCCGCCCCAGACCCCGCTCCTCAAGCGCCGGAGGGGCTGATTTCAGCCCGTCAGGGGGCACCTCCCAGCGGTAGCTGGGGGAGATTGAGGACACGCCCGAAGGGCGTACGGGGTCCAGGGGCGGAGCCCCTGGTTACGGGAAGGGGCGGGTAGGGGAAAGAGCCGCCGGGCCGGGCGTAAGGCCGGGGCCCGGCCCCCTGCGCGGTCGGGCGCGCTACAGCCGCGAACCCGCCACGGTCCGCCGCTCGCCCGAGAGCACGGCATCATGGGCCCGTGCGCGCTGCCCGCCTCATCAAGATGGTGCTTCTGCTCCAGGCTCGCCCCTCGATCACAGGGGCCGAGCTGGCGCGGGAGCTCGAGGTCTCCGAGCGCACCGTGACACGGGACGCCGCCGCGCTGTCCGAGGCGGGGATCCCGGTCTACGCGGACCGGGGCCGAGCCGGGGGCTACCGGCTCATCGGCGGCTACCGCACCCGGCTGACCGGCCTCGGGCGGACCGAGGCCGAGGCGCTGTTCCTGTCCGGTGTGCCCTCCGCGCTGCGCGAGATGGGGCTCGCGGACGCCGCCTCCGCCGCCCGGCTCAAGGTGTCCGCCGCGCTGCTCCCCGAGCTGCGGGACGCCTCCCACACGGTGGCCCAGCGGTTCCACCTGGACGCCCCGGGCTGGTGGCGGGAGCCGGAGGCGCCGGAGCTGCTGCCGGGCATCGCCGACGCGGTCTGGGACGATCTGCGGATCGCCGTCCGCTACCGGCGCCGGGACGCGGAGGTCCGGCGGGAGCTGGAGCCGTACGGGCTCGTGCTCAAGGCGGGCGTCTGGTATCTGGCGGCCCGTGCGGAGGGCGGCTTCCGGGTGTACCGGGTGGATCGTTTCGCCGCCGTGGAACCGACCGGGGCCCGCTTCGTCCGGGACGAGGAGTTCGACCTGCCCGCCTTCTGGGAGGAGCGGGCCGAGCAGTTCGCCCGCTCGATCCTGCGGGAGCGGGTCGTCGTACGGCTGACCCCGGCCGGGGCCCGGCGGCTGCCGCATGTCACGGACCGGGTGGCGGCCGAGGAGGCCGTACGCGAGGCACGCGAGGCCGGGGAGCCCGACGGGCAGGGGCGGCTCACCGTCACCCTGCCCGTCGAGTCGTACGAGGTCGCACTCGCCCAGCTGCTCGGGCTCGGCCCGGACGCGGAGGTGCTGGGGCCGCCGGAGCTGCGCGAGCTCTTCGCGGAGGCGGCTCGCCGTACGGCGGAGCTGTACCGGTGACCGTGCGGTCCACGGTTCAGTGACCGCGCGGTTACCGGTAGTCGGCCGCCGTGCCCTCCTTACCGCCGAAGACCACGTCCCGGAAGTAGCCGAAGGCGTCCGGCCGCGAGCCATCCAGATCGGTGAAGCCGTAGACCTTGGCCAGCTCCCCGCTGAAGACGGACTTGCCGCTCCACCGCGCCCGGTCCGGGTCGGCGGCGAGCGCGGCGACCGCGCGCCCGACGTAGTGCGGTGACTCGGCGATGGCGAAGTGCGGTTCCTTCTCCACCGCGTCCCGCCAGGTCTCCTCCGTCACCCCGAAGTGGTCCAGCATCTGCTCGGAGCGCAGAAAGCCCGGCGAGACGCTGACCGCCGTGCCGTCGAACTCCTTCAGCTCCTCCGCGAGCCCGAAGGCGGTGCGGATCGGGGCGTTCTTGGCGAGGTCGTAGAAGAGGTTCAGCCGGTACGTCCTGTTGAACTCCTCGCTTCCGTCGGTCACCTCGACCACCAGCCCGCCCGGCTGCCGGATCAGCAGCGGCAGCGCGTAGTAGCTGGTGATCAGGTGGGTCTCGACGCCGAGCCGGAGCATCCGCAGCCCGCCCGCCAGATTCGTCTCCCAGCTCTTCTTGCCGAACTCGATCAGCGCCTCACCGCCCCATACGTCATTGACCAGGACGTCCAGCCGGCCCTGCTCCCGGTCGATCCGCTCGACCAGCGCCCGGACCTGCTCGGGCTCGAGGTGGTCGGTCGGCACCGCGATACCCGTGCCGCCCGCGGCCGTGATCAGCTCTGCCGTCTCCTCGATGGTCTCGGTGGCCCGCCCCACCTCGCTGACTCGATCCCGGGTGGTGCGCCCCGTCGCGTAGACGGTGGCCCCGGCCGCCCCCAGCTCGACGGCCATCGCCCGGCCCGCGCCGCGCGTCGCCCCCGCGACGAGCGCGATCCGGCCCGCCAGTGCGCCCTGTGTGCTCACGTCCGATACGTCCTCTCGGTGTGGATGCCGTGACGGGTCGACCTTCGCAGGGAAATCCGACATCCGCTGTCCGGTATTACGAGGCGGTCGCATCCGGCACGTTCCGCGTGCGGGGGTGCGCGGGAGGGCCGATCCTGGTCCCGTGATGATGGACGAGACGGAGTTCTGGGGGCTGGTCGACAGCGCTCGGGAGGCCGCGGACGGCGACCCCGAGGAACAGTCCGACCTGCTCGTCGAGCAGCTGTCACAGCTCGACCCCGACGCGGTGCTGGACTTCGCCCGGCACTTCGAGGCCCGCTCCGACCGGGCGTACCGCTGGGATGTGTGGGGCGCCGCCTGGGTGCTGCTCGGCGGGGTCAGCGACGACGCCTTCGAGGCGTTCCGCTACTGGCTGATCGGCCAGGGCCGGGAGATCTTCGAGGGCGCGCTGCACGATCCGGACGCGCTCGCCGAGCTGCTCGAGGACTTCGACGAGCAGGTGGACGGCGACTGCGAGGACCTGGGGTACGCGGCGGACGAGGCGTACGAGCGGCTGACCGGCGCGCCCCTGCCGGAGCTGGGGCTTCCGCCCACGCCCCGGGAACCGATCGGGGAGCCCCTCGACTTCGAGAGCGAGGCGGTGCTGGCGGAGCGGTATCCGCGGCTGTGGGAGCGTTTCAGGGCCTGACCGCCTGGTTGCCTGGTCGCCCGGCGCTCGGCAGCGCCTCAGCGGTCCAGCGGGCGCCCCATCATCACATCGTCCACGTACTCCCCCTCCAGCAGGAACTCCCCCGGCAGCACGCCCTCCACCGCGAACCCCTCCGACGCGTACAGCCGCCGTGCGGGGGTGTTGTGGCCCAGCACCCGCAGGGTCATACGGGTCGCGCCCTGCCGCCGCGCCTCCTGGTACGCGGCGCCGAGCAGCGCCCGCGCCACGCCCTGCCCCCGCACCCGCTCGTCCACCGCGAGCCCCTGGATCTGGCGGACATGGGCGTTGCAGGCCAGCGGGGTCGGCGGCACCAGCCGTATGTAGCCGACGGGAGACCCGGCGAGCTCGGCCACGAGGATCTGCTCGACGCGGTTGTGGAGGGTGAAGAAGGGGTCGTACGGCGGCTGCGGCTTCGGCTGTACGGCATGCAGGGGCGACCAGGTACGGCGGTCGAGCTCGGCCAGCGCCGTGTCGTCGTCGAGCACGGCGGGCCGGATGATCAGCTCGGACCGCTGGGGCGGTCGGGACCGCTGGGAGGGGTGGGCCGGTTGGGAGGGTCGGGGCAGGTCGTAGGGCTGGGGCATGCGGATCACTGTGCCACGCCCGCCCGTTGTCCGACATCCCTCCCGTGATCGGGGGCAGGATGGGGCCATGCGTATCGCGGTCACCGGTTCCTCCGGGCTCATCGGCACGGCACTCGTCCACTCGCTGCGCGAGGACGGCCACCAGGTGGTGCGTCTGGTGCGGCGTCCCTCGCGAGCGGAGGACGAGGTGGAGTGGGACCCGCGGCGGCAGTGGGTGGAGACCTCCGGGCTGATGGGCTGTGAAGCCGTGGTCCACCTCGCGGGCGCGGGCGTCGGCGACCGGCGCTGGACCGACGCGTACAAGAAGGAGATCCGGGACAGCCGGGTGCTGGGCACCGCCGCCATCGCCGAGGCGATCGCCTCGCTGGACACCCCGCCGCGGGTGCTGGTGAGCGGGAGCGCGGTGGGGTTCTACGGTGACACCGGGGAGCGCGCGGTCGATGAGAGTGCGCCCCCTGGCCACGGTTTCCTGCCGGATCTCTGCCAGGACTGGGAGGAGGCGGCGACCGCGGCGCAGGAGGCGGGCGTCCGTACGGTCTTCGCCCGGACCGGTCTGGTGGTCTCCGCCGAGGGCGGGGCGTGGGGGAAGCTCTTCCCCCTGTTCAAGCTGGGGCTCGGCGGGCGGATGGGCAGCGGCCGGCAGTACTGGAGCTTTATCGCGCTGCGAGACCATGTCGCCGCGCTGCGCCACATCCTCGACACGCCCGAGCTCACCGGGCCGGTCAACCTCACCGCGCCGACGCCGGTGACCAACCGCGAGATCACGGCCGCCATGGGCCGGGTGCTGGGCCGCCCCACGCTCTTCTCGGTGCCCGCGCCCGCGCTGCGGATCGCCCTGGGCGAGATGTCGGGGGACGTCCTCGGCAGCGTCCGGGCCGTCCCCCGCCGCCTCCTGGACTCCGGCTTCACCTTCGCCTGCCCGCACGTGGAAGAGGCGATCAAGGCGGCGCTCACGTAAGGGAGTTGGGCGCTCCTCGCCCCCTCCCACTCTCCCCCACGCTCTCCCCTCCCCCGGTCGCGGACCGTTCGATGGCGGTGTGCGACTGGTGTGCGACCGGTGTGCGCCCGTGCCCGGTCGATGCGCGTCTGGCATCGACCGTTTTTGTCCGTACTGTCAAGACCGTCTCGCCGAGCCGTCTCGCGGGACCCACGCATCCGGACCGCCGGTCGGGGCAGCAGCCCCCATGACGGACGCACCGACCTCGGGGAGGACACGTGCTCAAGCGCGCGCACCGCACGGACGTCGTCATCGTCGGCGCCGGGCTCGCGGGGCTGGCCGCGGCCCATCGGCTGACCGGCGCGGGAGTCGCGGTCACGGTGCTCGAGGCCGCGCCCCACGTGGGCGGACGGATGACCACCGAGACCGTGGACGGCTTCCGGCTGGACCGCACCGGCCATCTGATGAACACCTCGTTCCCGGAGTTGCGGCGCACTCCGGGACTCGGCGCCCTCGCCCTGCGCCCCTTCGCCCAGGGGGTGCTGGTCCACAGCGAGGGCCGTACGCACCGGGTGGACACCCCCCGGAGCATGAGGGGCGCATTCACCACGGCACGCGCCCTCGCGAACGCCGCCCGCGCGCCGCTCGGCAGCGGGCTCGATCAGGCCCGACTCGGTGCCGCGCTCGGCAGGCTCGCCGCCCTGCCCGCGGACCGCCTGCTCGCCCGCCCCGACCGGCCGGTCTCCGAGACCCTGGGGGGGCGGGGCCTACCTGCTCGTACGGTCGAGGGGGTGCTGCGTCCGCTGCTCGTCTCACTGCTGAGCGACCCGGACCTCACCACTTCCAGCCGCTGCGCCGACCTGGCGCTGCGCGGCTACGCACGCGGCCGCCTCTGCCTCCCGGCGGGCGGCGCGTCCACCGTCCCCGAACTGCTCGCGGCCGCGCTGCCGCCGGGGACGGTCCGTACGGGCGTCCGGGCCGTATCCGCCTCCACCACCGCCGTGGCCACCGCCGAACACGGCGAGTTCGGCTGCCGTGCGGTGCTGGTGGCCACCGGGGCGCACGACGCGGCCGGGCTGCTGCCCGGGCTGCGGGTGCCGGCCTTCCACCCCATCACGGTGGTGCACCACACCGCCGACCAGCCGCCGCTGCGCGAGCCCGCGCTGATACTCGCCGCGGGCGGGCAGGGCCCGGTGGCCCACACGATGGTGGCCAGCGAGGTGGACCCCTCGCGCACCCCGCCCGGCCGGGTGCTGATCACCTCCACGGTGCTGGGCACCTCCGCCGCGCTGCCGACCGCCGAGCTCGACCGGGCCGTCCGGGCCCAACTGGCGGCGGTGTACGGGACGTCGACGGCGACCTGGGACCTGCTGGCCGCCCACCACGACCCATACGCCGTCCCGGCCATGCCCGCCCCCCACGACCCGCGCCGCCCGGTGCGACTGCTGTCCGGCTTGTACGTCTGCGGCGACCACCGCGACTCCAGCACGGTCCAGGGCGCCCTGGCCTCCGGCCGCCGAGCCGCCCGAGCCGTCCTCAGCGACTTCGGCGCCCCACCGGACTCGGGCTCCGACACGGACCCGAGCACATTGCCCGCGGCGGCGGCCTGACGCGAGGCCATGAGCGGAGTCGGCGCGGAGCCCGGGCCGGGCTTACGGGGTGGCCGCCGCGTGGCAGGGGCTTCGCCATATTCCAGCCCCTCCGGCGCTTGAGGAGCAGGGTCCGGGACGGAACCCACCATCCAGCCCCTCCGGCGCTTGAGGAGCAGGGTCCGGGACGGAACCCACCATCCAGCCCCTCCGGCGCTTGAGGAGCAGGGTCCGGGACGGAACCCACCATCCAGCCCCTCCGGCGCTTGAGGAGCGGGGTCTGGGGCGGAGTCCCAGTTTCGGGAAGGGGCGGGTAGGGGAGCAGCCCGCCGCAGGCGTCACGATCCGACGTCGGGCATGGTGCGGGCGGCAGGCCCCGCCAGCCCCGCCAGGATCGCGCCGCATACGAAGCACCCGGCCGCGATCACAGCGGCCAGCCGCATCCCAGCGTAGAAGGCGGAGCTCGCGGACGCCGCCGCGAGCGTTCCGAACAGGGCCACCCCGATGGCACTGCCCATCTGCCGCGCCGCGTTGAACGCGCCCGACGCCGCACCCCGCACCCCATGCGGCGCGGCCTCCATCGCCGCGATCGTCGCCGACGGCATGGTGAACGACGTACCGAACCCGGTCAGCAGCAGCGGCACGACCAGCAGCGCGTACGGCGTGTGCGGTCCAACGGCCGCCCAGCCGAGCAGCCCCACGGCCCCGGTCAGCAGCCCGGCCACGGCCGGGATGTGGGTGCCGACGCGCGCCGCGACCCGCCCGGACAGCGGCGAGGCGACCGCCACCAGCGCGCCCATCGGCAGCAGCGCCAGACCCGTGGCGAGCGGGTCCCAGCCCCGGTGGCGCTGGAAGTAGAGCGTGGTGAGGAAGAGCAGCCCGTAGAAGCCGAGGTTGAGCAGCACCCCCACGGCCAGCGCGGCCGGGAACCGGAAACCGGTCAGCAGGCGGGGCGGCAGCGCGGGCGCCGCCGCGCGCCGCTCCAGCCACAGAAACAGCGCCCCCGCGACCGGCGCCGCCGCCAGCGCGCCGAGCACCAGCGGATCGGTCCAGCCGCGCCCGCCCGCCTCGTTCAGCCCGGCCGTCAGGGCGGCCACCGCGCCGACGCCGGTGAGCTGGGCGACGAGGTCCAGCGACGGACGCTCGCCGCGCGGGCGCGTGGCGGGCACATGGCGGACGGTGAGCCAGATGGCGAGCGCGCCCAGCGGGATGTTGACGAGGAACACGGTCCGCCAGCCCACGCCCCACACCAGCACCCCGCCGAGCACCGGACCGGCCGCGGCGGCCACCCCCGCGATCCCGCCCCACACCCCGAACGCCCGTGCCCGCGCGCCGGGTTCGGGATGCAGCGCCCCGAGCAGCGCGAGCGAGGCGGGCACCATGGTCGCCGCCCCGGCCCCCTGCGCCAGCCGGGCGCCGACCAGAAAGCCGGCGTTCGGCGCGAGCGCGCACGCGGCGGAGGCCACCGTGAACAGCCCGAGCCCGGCGAGGAACACCCGCCGATGGCCCAGCCGGTCCCCCAGCCCACCGCAGAGCAGCAACAGCCCGGCGAAGACAAGCGTGTACCCGTCCACAACCCATTGCAGTGCCCCCTGCCCGGCCCCCAGCCCGGCGCCGATGCGGGGCACGGCCACATTGACGACGGTGACGTCGAGGATGACCAGGAAGTAGCCAAGGCAGATGGCGAGCAGCGGGCCCTTCCGCACGGCACCCGCCACGGGCGGGTCCGAGGATCGCGGAGGCCGGTGTGTGGAGCGGTACGTCCTCATGCCTCCACCCTCACTCCTGATCGCTTCGGTACCGGCCGAATCGTGCTGCGCCCAGGACGCGCTCCCTGCCCCGGCCCGCCCGCCACACTTCGGCCCGCGCCGAAGCGACCCCGCCCTACGCTGGAACCATGGCCACCACCACGGATGCCCGTGACGCCGACATCGCCCGCGCCGCCGCGGCGATCGCCGATCCGTCCCGCGCTCGCGTTCTCCGGGCGCTGCTGGAGGGGCGTGCGCTGCCCGCCAGCGTGCTGGCCGGTGAGGCCGGGGTCAGCGCTTCCACGGTGAGCGGGCATCTGGCCAAGTTGCTGGAGGCCGGGGTGGTGCGGGTCGAGCGGCATGGGCGGCATCGGTACTACCGGCTGGCCGGTCCCGCCGTCGGCGAGGCGCTCGAGGCGCTGGCCAGGATCGCCCCGCCGCTGCCCGTCACCTCGCTGCGGCAGAGCACCCACGCACACGCCCTGCGCCGGGCCCGCACCTGCTACGACCATGTCGCGGGCGCCCTCGGGGTGACCCTGATGGCGGCGCTGCTCGAGCGCGGGGTCCTGGAGGGCGGCGACGGGCGCTTCCACCCCGAGACGGCGGAGGGCGACCGGCTCTCGGCCCCAGGCAAGGACACCACGTACCGGCTGACGGCCCCGGGGCGCGCGGAGCTGGCGGCCTTCGGCGTGGACGCGGACGAACTCGCCGGGCGCCGCCAGCTGATCCGCTACTGCGTGGACTGGACCGAGCAGCGCCACCATCTCGCCGGAGCGCTGGGGGCCGCCCTGACGGACCGGCTCTTCGCGCTGGACTGGATCCGCCGTGGCAACCGCCGCCGCGTGATCAACCTGACCGATGCCGGTCGCACCGGTCTGGAGCGCACCTTCGGCGTCGTACTGGACGCCTGAGCGACGCCCGAGCAGCGGCAGGCCCCGACGCCCGAGCGGCGGCGGCCACCTACCCCAGCGCCGCCACCCGCTCCCGGTAACCCCGTACCGGTGCCGCGTCCCGGTACGGCTCCAGGCGGCGCTCGAAGTCCCGTACGTACTCCGCCGCCCGCACCGACCGCATCTCCGACGCCTGCTGCGCCGCCTCCGCGCCCAGCTGGCACGCCTGCTCCAGCTCGCCGAGGCCCAGCCGCGCCGTCGCCAGCACCACCCGGCAGAACAGCCGGCTGCGCGCGAACCCGGCGCCGTGGAGCTGGAGGGAGCGCTCCGCGTGCTGGGCGGCGGCGCGGTACTGCTGAAGGTCGCGGTGGCAGTGGCCGAATTCGTCCGCCAGCTGCGCCTCGTCGAACAGCCGCGCCCAGTACGGCACCTCGTCCCCCGGCCGGGCCGCCTCCAGCGACCGCTCGGCGCGGGCGAGCGAGGCGGTGCACGCGCGCACCTCGCCCAGCACGCCATGGCCGCGCGCCTCGATCGCGTGCAGCAGCGACTGGAGCACCGGCGGGGCGCCGCCGCCCACCCCCTGCTGGGCCACCCGGGCCAGCTGTACGGCCTCCCGCCCATGGCCGAGGTAGACGGCCTGGCGGCTCATCGTGACCAGTACGTAGCTGCCGTACGTGCGGTCCCCGGCCGCCTGCGCCAGCCGCAGCGCCTGGACGAAGTAGCGCTGCGCCAGACCGTGGGCGGCGATGTCGAACGAGGTCCATCCGGCCAGCCGGGTCAGATCGGCGATCGCGCCGAACAGCCGCCGCCCGGTCGCCTCGTTGTACGAGCCGCGCAGCATCGGCTCGCCCTCGTGCTCGAGATAGCGCACCAGGGCCTGCCGGGCGTGGCCGCCGCCGTACGTCTGGTCCAGCGCCGCGAACAGCTCCCCGACCGAGCGCAGGGCCGCGATGTCGCCGGAGGTCACCCGGTAGCCCGGGCCGCGCCGGTCGCGGTCGTGGCGCCGCTGGCGGGGCAGCGGCGCCCGGCCGTGCGGGCCATGGGCACCGTGAGCGCCATGGGCACCCTGCGGGCCATGGGTGCCATGGGCCCCCTGACCCACCGCGCGCCCCGCCGCCGCCCCCGCGGGGCCGCCCACCGGGCCGCCCGCCCGGCCGCCCTGCGCGGGCAGCCGCCCGGCCCCGGCCGCCCCGGCGGCACCGGCCCCCGGCCCGCTCCCGGCTCCCACCGCCGCCCCCGCCGGAGCGGCCCCCGCCGGTGGCTCACCGCGCGCCACCCGGTCGTCGGGCCGTCCGATCAGCCAGTCGCGGCTGGGGACGACGAGACCCGCCGGGGTGAACGCGATCTTCCGCAGCTCCGCATGGCTCCCGGAGTCCTTGCGCCACAGCCCGCTGACGATGTCCACCGCCTCCTGCGGGGTGGCGGCGAACTCCAGCCCCGCGTAGACGGGCGCACACGCGTCCAGGCCCAGGTCCTGGGCGGTCAGCCGGCGTCCCAGCCGCCGGGTGAACACCTCGGCGATCAGCGCCGGGGTGGTGCCGCGCGGCTGCTGTCCGCGCAGCCACCGCGTCACCGATGTCTTGTCGTACCGCAGGTCCAGGCCGTGCTCCAGTCCGAGCTGGTCCACCCGCCGGGCGAGCCCGGCGTTGGAGAAGCCCGCCTCGGCGATGAGCGCGGCGAGCTGACGATTGGGAATGCGCTGCGGGGGTCGTTCCGTCATCAGCCTGCCGGTCTCCCTGATCGCTCTGTGGAACGGCGCGAATGTAACCGCCGCTCGAGGGCTGATCGCGGCCGTCCGGCGGCATTCATCCGATCGTGTGAGAACGAGCCGGGTGCGGACGTAAGGGGACACGGTCGTACAGTGGCGGAGGCGCCGCCGCGAGGCTCCGCCACCCCATCCGACGCGGGTCGAGAAGGAGCTTGCCGTGACCGCCGTGACCACGTCTTCCCCGGGGTCGGCCCCCGGTTCACCGGCACTGGCCTACGTCCACCTGGGCTTCGGCGCGGACGCCGTGGACTACGAGGAGGCGTGGCAGGAGCAGCGCCGGGTGCACGCCGCCCGCTTCGCGGACGAGATCCCCGACACCTGTCTGCTGCTTGAGCACCCCCCGGTCTACACGGCGGGGCGGCGCACGGCGGACAGCGAGCGCCCCCTGGACGGCACCCCGGTGGTGGACGTGGACCGCGGCGGCAAGATCACCTGGCATGGCCCGGGCCAGCTGGTCGGCTACCCGATCCTCAAGCTGCCGCGCCCGGTGGACGTCATCGCGCATGTCCGCCGCCTGGAGGAGGCGCTGCTGCGCACCTGTGCGGAGTTCGGTCTGGAGACCACCCGGATCGAGGGCCGCAGCGGGGTGTGGGTGCTGGGCGACCCGGTGGACCAGCGCCCCGCACTCGGCGGGCTGAAGCTGGACTTCGACCCGCGGCTGGAGGACGAGGAGTTCGACGCACGGCTGAACGGGCCGGAGTACGCCCCGTCCAACGCCGGGCAGCGCCGCGAGGACCGCAAGCTGGCCGCCATCGGGGTGCGGATCGCCAAGGGCGTGACGATGCACGGCTTCTCGCTCAACTGCAATCCGGACAACACCTGGTTCGACCGGATCGTGCCGTGCGGCATCCGGGACGCCGGTGTGACCTCGCTCTCGGAGGAGCTGGGCCGGGATGTGCCGATCGCCGAGGTGCTGCCGGTGGTCGAGCGGCATCTGCGGGAGGTCCTGGAGGCGTCCGTCCCGCTGCCGCGCGCGGTCTGACCCCCCGGGCCCGCTCCACCCCGTGCGGGAATGCGTCCTCGCGGCGTTCGGTTGCCCTTGACGTAAATCCGTACGAACCACGGGCGTACCCTGGTGACCGCCGACGATTCCAAAGCCCGCCGGCAAACTCGCCACGCCGAGCCGCCAAGCAGAGTCAAGCAAAGAGGAGTGCCGGACGTGTCCGCAGTCGCACCCGACGGACGCAAGATGCTGCGCCTGGAGGTCCGGAACAGCCAGACCCCCATCGAGCGCAAGCCCGAGTGGATCAAGACCCGGGCGAAGATGGGCCCCGAGTACACCGAGCTGCACGGCCTGGTGAAGCGGGAGGGCCTGCACACCGTGTGCCAGGAGGCGGGCTGTCCGAACATCTATGAGTGCTGGGAGGACCGCGAGGCGACCTTCCTCATCGGCGGCGACCAGTGCACCCGGCGCTGCGACTTCTGCCAGATCGACACCGGCAAGCCGCAGGCGCTGGACCGCGACGAGCCGCGCCGAGTGGCCGAATCCGTACGCACCATGGAGCTGAAGTACGCGACCATCACCGGCGTCGCCCGTGACGACCTGGAGGACGGCGGCGCCTGGCTCTACGCGGAGACCGTGCGCCAGATCCACTCCCTGATGCCGGACACCGGTGTGGAGCTGCTGATCCCGGACTTCAACGCGGTCCCCGAGCAGCTCGCCGAGGTCTTCTCGGCCCGTCCCGAGGTGCTCGCGCACAACGTCGAGACGGTGCCGCGGATCTTCAAGCGCATCCGCCCCGGCTTCCGTTACGAGCGCTCGCTCGAGGTGATCACCAAGGCGCGCGAGGCGGGTCTGGTCACCAAGTCCAACCTGATCCTGGGCATGGGCGAGGAGCGCGAGGAGATCAGCCAGGCGCTCCAGGACCTCCATGACGCGGGCTGCGAGCTGATCACCATCACCCAGTACCTGCGGCCGTCCCCCCGGCACCACCCCGTCGAGCGCTGGGTCAAGCCCCAGGAGTTCGTGGAGCTCAAGGAGGAGGCGGACGAGATCGGTTACGCCGGTGTCATGTCCGGCCCGCTGGTCCGCTCCTCGTACCGCGCCGGCCGTCTCTACCAGCAGGCCATCGAGCGGCGCAATGTCGCGGTGGCTTCTCCGGCCGTCTGACTCTCCGTCGTCGCTCCGCCGTCACGTTCCGTCGGCGGTCGACCGTGTGAGCAACACGCTGTGTGATTGCGAGCACACACAGATTCGAGGGCTTTGAGAACGCCGCAGGTCAAGGACGGAATACGGGCCGCAGCAGGGCTTCATCGGTGTTTGACCGGCCAGTCACGCACTGGTAACACCATTGGGTAACGATTGAGCCACGCACTGCTTATACGTTGTGCGTAGTGATCATCCGCCGCTTCCGAGGGGTACCCATGCCGGCTGCGCCCGTACGCCCGTCCGTCACCGACGCACTCCTCGTCCTGGAAGGTCTGCTGCTCCGCGGCGGGCAGCGCACCGCCCGCCGCAACGCCTGGACGGCCGTCCTCGAGGACCGGCGCCGGGCCAAGGACCGGGACGAGGCGGAACACGTGCTGGAGGCCGTGTCCACCGGGGCTTCCCAGGCCACGTAAACTTCGCTGTATGGCGAGGAAGGAAACATCCGAGAACCCCGGGCGGCTGAAGCAGATCGCCCTGACCTACAAGATGACCAAACGGGTCGACCCGAAGGTCACACTTGTCGTCGCCGGCGTGGGGATTGTCACCTTCGGTGTCCTTCTCGCGATCGGCTTCTGGATCGGCCACCCGATCTTCCTGGGCATCCTGGGCTTCGTCCTGGCCTTCCTCGCGATGGCGATCATTTTCGGCCGCCGTGCCGAGCGGGCCGCCTTCGGACAGATGGAGGGCCAGCCGGGCGCGGCGGCGGCGGTGCTGGAGAACGTGGGCCGCGGCTGGTCGGTGACCCCCGCGGTGGCGATGAACCGCAACCAGGACGTCATCCACCGCGCGGTGGGCAAGGCGGGCGTCGTGCTGGTCGCCGAGGGCAACCCGAACCGGCTCAAGGGCATGCTGGCCGCCGAGAAGAAGAAGATGGCGCGCATCGTCTCGGACGTCCCGGTCCACGATGTGATCGTCGGCTCCGGCGAGGGCCAGGTCGAGATCAAGAAGCTCCGCACCACGCTGCTGAAGCTTCCCCGGGTGCTGCCGGGCGCACAGGTCACGGTGGTGAACGACCGGCTGCGCGCGCTGGGCGACCTGATGAGCAACATGCCGATTCCGAAGGGCCCGATGCCCAAGGGGATGCGGATGCCGAAGGGGCGCTGAGCGCCTCCCTCACCGAAACGAATACGTAACGGCGGCCCGGACGGAGAGTCCGGGCCGCCGTTACGTGTGTAACGCGGTTGTACGCAATCCGCGGGCGGTCCAGGGGGCTCAGCCCTGATCCATACGGCGGGTTCAGCCCTGATCCGTACGGCGGGTTCAGACCCTGATCTGCACCGCGCGGGAGAGCCGGTCGTGCAGCCCCCGGGTGTCGCGGTCCCAGACCACCGCCGGGATGACCACCACCAGCAGCACACTGCGCAGTACGGCCCGCGGCAGGCTCAGCCGCACCCCGCCCTCGCCGACGACCCGCAGCCTCAGCAGCAGCTTGCCGGGGGTGGCGCCGACGGTGCCCACGGTGACCAGGCTCAGCACCAGGAAGACCAGCAGCGCCCAGTTCCCCGCGACCTGGGCGTTGCGGCCGGACAGCAGCGCGTAGGAGACGAGCAGGCACAGGCCCCAGTCGATGAAGAGCGCCCCGAAACGGCGTCCCAGCGGCGCGATGGAGCCCGGTCCGCTCTCGGGAAGACCGAGGCCCTGGCCCCGGTAGCCGAAGTCGACGCCCATCTCCTCGGCCGCCGCGCGGGGCCCGGAAAGCCACGATCCGATTGCTTGCCTCTTGTCCACCCGTCTACGTTACTGCGACCGCATACGTTCCCCCGGCCGGACCCCTTCCGAGTGGTTTCCGCGACCCCTCTACGGCGCCTTTTCCGAGGCCACAAGGGGCCCGCAGGGGCCCTCGAGCCGGTTAACCTGGGTGAAACAAATGGGTCATGCCCGGGAAATCCCGTCTGCCTATGGTCGGCGAGAGCGCGCCACCGCACATGGAATCGCGCCACCGGACATATCCCCGTCCCACCGCGGCCGGGCTAGGAGGAGTTGGATGTTCCAGAACGCCGACGACGCTCGGAAGTTCATTTCGGACGAGGACGTGAAGTTCGTCGACGTCCGTTTCTGTGACCTTCCCGGCGTCATGCAGCACTTCACCGTACCGGCGGAGGCGTTCGACCCGCACGAGGAGCTGGCCTTCGACGGCTCGTCGATCCGCGGCTTCCAGGCGATCCACGAGTCGGACATGGCCCTGCGTGCCGACCTCTCCACGGCGCGTGTCGACCCGTTCCGCCGGGACAAGACCCTCAACATCAACTTCTTCATCCACGACCCGATCACGGGCGAGCAGTACAGCCGCGACCCGCGGAACATCGCCAAGAAGGCCGAGGCGTACCTCGCCTCCACCGGCATCGCGGACACCGCGTACTTCGGCCCGGAGGCGGAGTTCTACGTCTTCGACAGCGTGCGCTTCGACACCAAGGCGAACGAGTCCTTCTACCACATCGACTCCGAGGCCGGCGCCTGGAACACCGGTGCGCTCCAGGACAACCGTGGCTACAAGGTCCGCTACAAGGGCGGCTACTTCCCGACCCCGCCGGTCGACCACTTCGCCGACCTGCGCGCCGAGATCACCCTCGAGCTGAACAAGGCCGGTCTCCAGGTCGAGCGCCAGCACCACGAGGTGGGCACCGCCGGCCAGGCCGAGATCAACTACAAGTTCAACACGCTGCTGGCCGCGGCCGACGACCTGATGCTGTTCAAGTACATCGTCAAGAACGTGGCGTGGAAGAACGGCAAGACCGCGACCTTCATGCCGAAGCCGATCTTCGGTGACAACGGCTCGGGCATGCACGTCCACCAGTCGCTGTGGCAGGGCGGCTCCCCGCTCTTCTACGACGAGCAGGGCTACGCGGGCCTGTCGGACACCGCCCGCTACTACATCGGCGGCATCCTCAAGCACGCCCCGTCGCTGCTGGCCTTCACCAACCCGACGGTGAACTCCTACCACCGTCTGGTCCCGGGCTTCGAGGCGCCGGTCAACCTGGTGTACTCGCAGCGCAACCGCTCCGCCGCGATGCGTATCCCGATCACCGGCTCCAACCCGAAGGCCAAGCGCGTCGAGTTCCGCGCCCCGGACTCCTCCGGCAACCCGTACCTGGCCTTCTCCGCCCTGCTCCTCGCGGGTCTGGACGGCATCAAGAACAAGATCGAGCCGGCCGAGCCGATCGACAAGGACCTCTACGAGCTCGCCCCCGAGGAGCACGCGGGCGTCCCGCAGGTCCCGACCTCCCTCCCGGCCGTCCTCGACTCGCTCGAGTCCGACCACGAGTTCCTCCTCCAGGGCGGTGTCTTCACCTCCGACCTGATCGAGACCTGGATCGACTACAAGCGCACCAACGAGATCGCCCCGCTCCAGCTGCGTCCGCACCCGCACGAGTTCGAGCTCTACTTCGACGTGTGAGCCGTGCGCGCTCTGTGAGCCGTTCCGGCTCCGTCCGAGCCCCCGCCACCGCCCCGATGGGCGGGGGCGGGGGCTCGGTGGTGTGCGGGAGGGTCATGCGGCCGGGTTGACGGTCTGGGTGTCGGTGCCGGAGGACGGCAGGAAACTGGTGTCGCCGTTGTAGAGGGCGATCACGGGGACGGTGCCGACGCCCAGGGTGTTGAGGGACAGCGTCGCGGTGCCCCCCGACAGCGGCTGGACGAAGGCGCCGCCACCGAGGCCGCCGACGATGAAGGTGACCGTCCCCGTAGGGACGCCCGCGCCGGGTGCGATCGGGGTGACGTTGGCGGTGAACGTCACCGACTGCCCTTGTGTGGACGGATCCGGCGACGAGGACACCGATGTGGTGGTGGCCGACTGGACGACGAGGATGACGTTGGCGCCGGTGGACGGGGAGAAGTTG
This sequence comes from Streptomyces sp. NEAU-174, assembly GCF_052665095.1. Classification (NCBI taxonomy): domain Bacteria; kingdom Bacillati; phylum Actinomycetota; class Actinomycetes; order Kitasatosporales; family Streptomycetaceae; genus Streptomyces; species Streptomyces sp. NEAU-174. The sequence goes on from NZ_JBQTCE010000005.1 coordinate 301,389, forward strand.
GCATCCCCGTTGTAGTTGCCGAGGACGGCGTGGGCGCCGACGCTCAGGTTGGGGACGGTGACCGAGGTCGTCCCGCCCGACAGGGTCCCGGTCAGGGTGGGGCCACCGGTGACGACGAAGGTGACGGTGCCGGTGGGGGTTCCGGTGCCGAGCGGGATCACGGTGGCGGTGAGCGTGACCGACTGTCCGAAGGTGGCGGGGTTGGGTGAGACCGTGACCAGGGTGATCGTGGGTGTAGCCATGGGGTGGCCCTCCAAGTGGTGTGGGGTGGTGGGCCGTTACTCGCCACGCATGCGGGAACGAGGCGCGGCGGCGCATCGGCGGTCAGGGGGTGCGCGCATACGGCGATCCACGCGGGGGCATCCCGCGCCGCCGTCCCCCGGCAGATGTGGAACCCACCGGTCTGTAGCACCAGTAGGCGCGCGACTCGCCGTCGGCCGCCAGAGTTGTGCCGCCGAATTACCCCGGATAGCGCAGCGCTCGGCGGCCTTCCCCGCGCACACCATCCGCCCGGTGCGGCGCACGTTCTCCGTGGTCGGGGCACCGCGTACGCACCGCGCAGCATGGGGCGGGTGCCGGGGTGTCCCTGCGCGGTGTGCCGGAGCAGCACGGGGCGGGTGCCGGGTCGCCCCGGTGCGGTGTGCCGGCGCGGGGGTCAGCCGTCGCCGAAGCCTCCCCCGAAGCCGCCGTCGAAGCCACCGCCGTCGCCGAAGCCGCCGCCGAAACCGCCGTCGTCGAAGCCACCGCCGGAGTCGCCGCCGTTCCCGCCGTCGCCGAAGCCGCCGTCGAACGCTCCGTTCCCGTAGTCCGGGCCGAGGGACCCGCCGAGCAGCGTGCCGACCAGCAGCCCGGGCAGCAGCATCGAGCCGTAGCCGCCGAAGTAGCCGCTCGCCCAGGGCCCGTAGGCCGGACCGGCGTCCCAGTACGGGCGGCGCCGGTCGCCGCCGACCGGGACGGTGCGGGCGTCCGGGTAGCGGCCGTCGTCGACGCGGGTGGCGTCCGCGGCGCAGGCGGGGACGGAGCGCTGGGTGCCGCCCGGGGGCGCCCACGGGACGTCACGGACCGAGGGGCCGTGGCGCGGGTCGAAGAAGCACGGAGGGCGCCGCTGGGGCAGCGGGCCGCCCTCGCGGCGGGCTTCGAGCACCGCCAGCGCGAAGCGGCCCTCCTCCAGCGCCTCGGTCACCGGCCGTACGTCCTCGGGCCGCCGGGCGGCGGCGGACCTGGCCTTCGCCTCCTCGTAGGCGTCCAGGGCGCGGCCGTAGTCGTCCGCCATCTCGGGGGTGGACGCCGGGTCGGCGGGGTCGAAGCGGGTCCCGCCGAGCTTCTCGCCGTACGCGGTGATGTCCTCCTCGACCGCGCCGCGCACCTGCTCCAGCGCGGCCCGTTCGCGCTCGCGGCGCTGCTTGCGGGTGCGCCGCACCAGGTACAGGCCGCTTGCGCCGACGGCGGCCAGGACGATCAGCACCGCCACCGCGTCCCCCGTCGACAGGGTGGAGCCCCGCGCGCCCTGGTCGCCGCCGGACCCCTGGTCGCCGCCGGACCCCTGGCCGGTCCGATCGTGGATCGCGGTGGCCGTGTCGGTCACGAAGCCGTTCAGAACGGCGGCGAGGTCGTGCGGATGCTGCCGCAGGTTCCGCTCCGCCAGCGCCCGCGAGGTGCTTCCGGGCAGCACCGAGGTGTCGGAGGCCGCCCCGAAGGAGGAGCCGAGCGCCACCGCGTAGACGCCGGGGCGGTCGACGGCGGCACGCAGCCGCCCGAAGACGCGCTCTCCGCCGTACGCGGGGTTGTCCGGCAGAACGGCCACGTAGACCGGCACATCAGCGGTGCGGATGTGTGCCACCAGGGCGCGGGCCTGCCCGGCGCTCAGGGCGTCGGAGGCGCCGGGATCGACGTAGACGGGGCTGCTGCGCAGCGCCTTGCCGATCTTGTTCACATCCGTTTCGGCATGCGCGCCCCCGGCGGTGAGCAGCACCGCCGTCAGGGCGACGAGGACGGCCAGCAGGAGCGTGCCCCATCGTGGCGTCTTGCTGGACACACTTCGCATTTACCCGCATAAGGGGCAGATATGCGCCGGTATGTCCCTCGGCGCGGCATGGCCGGGCCCCGCCACCGCCCCTCTCGGGCAGTGGCGGGGCTCAGCGCTGTGTGCTCAGGCCGTGGTCGTGACCTGGGCTTCGGTGACGGTCTGCGTGTACTCGGAGACGCCCGAGGCTCCGAAATTGGCGTCGCCCGAGTAGACCGCGCTGACGTCCCACTCGCCCGCCGTCAGTCCCACGGTGACGAAGGCGAATCCGAAGGCGTCCACGGGCGCCTCGATCTCGATGACGGCACCATCGGTCAGGGTGAAGGTGACCGTGCCCGTCGGGGTGCCGTCGCCGGGCGGGAGCGCCTCCACGAAGGCGACGAAGTCGATCTCCGTGCCCGCCTGGGCCGGGTTGGGGTTGGAGCTGATCGAGGTCCTCGACACCGCCAGGTTCACCAGCTGCGTCAGGGTCGCCGACGACGACGCGGCGAAGTTGGCGTCACCGCTGTAGTTGGCCGTCACGGTGTGCGACCCCGTGCCCAGGCCGCTGGTGGTGAACGTCGCCGTGCCACCCGAGAGGGGCTGGGTGAACGAACCGCCCCCGCTGCCGCTGATCACGAAGGTGACCGTGCCGGTCGGGACGCCGGTGGCGGGCGCGTTCGGCGTGACCGTGGCGGTGAAGGTCACCGGCTGCCCGAACACGGACGGGTTCACCGAGGACATCAGCGTCGTGGTCGTGGCCGCGGGCCCGGGGTTCACGGTGTGGGTGTCGGTGCCGGTGGACGGCAGGAAGGTGGCGTCGCCGCTGTAGACGGCGACCACGGTGTGGGCGCCGACGCCGAGGGTGCTGAGGGTGATCGTGGCCATGCCGCCCGACAGCGACTGGGTGAACGTGCCGCCCCCGCTGCCGCTGATGATGAAGGTGACCGTGCCGGTCGGGACGCCCGCGCCGGGCGCGACCGGGGTGACCGTGGCGGTGAACGTGACCGGCTGCCCCAGCGTCGAGGGGTCAGGCGCCGACGTCACCGATGTGGTCGTGGACGCCTGGATCACGACGACGGCCGTGGTGCCGGTGGACGGGGTGAAGTTGGCGTCGCCGTTGTAGGTGGCGGTGACGATGTGGGTGCCGACTGTCAGACCGCTCGCGGTGACCGAGGCGGTCCCGCCGGACAGCGTCCCGGTCAGGGTGGGACCGCCGCTGACCACGAAGGTGACGGTGCCCGTGGGCGTTCCGACGCCGACCGGTATCACGGTGGCGGTGAGCGTGACGGACTGCCCGTTCACGGCGGGGTTCGGTGCCGCCGTGACCAGGGTGATCGTGGGTGAAGCCATGATGGCCCTCCAAGTGGGGTGGGGTGGTGGGCCGTTGCTCGCCACGCGGGGCTGTGACCGCGGCGCGTGGTGGCGCATCAGGAGTTGGGGGGTGCGCGCTTACGGCGTTTCGACGCGGGATGCGCGTCTCGCCGTCCCCCGGCAGCTGGGAAACCCACCGGTCTGTAGCACCAGTAGGCACGCGACACGCCGCCAACACCATGGATACGCACCCGAATTACCCCATACGGCGCAGCGCCCACCCCCTCCCCCAGCGCACCTCCCGCCCCATGCACGGCGCGTGTGCCCGGCCGTCAACTGCCCGCGCACGCGGGGCGCATGGTGGGTGTGTCGTCAGAGGAAGTGATCGCCGGCCGGGCAGAGCGCCGGGGGTGGCAGGGCGCGGACGGAGTCCATACGGGACTAAGCGCTTCGCTGGAAGTGCCCCGACCTGCCGTCGATCGTCTGCGGCGCCGTCGTGGCTGATCGCGCCCGCGCGGCGGAGCCGCACATCGGCACGGCCCCGCGCCCCTTCGGGGCGCCACCGAACCGCGGCCGACTTCCACCGATCCGCTTAGTCCGCGCGGCCGGTCGCGGCGACGGTGACGCCGAGGCCGATCATCGAGAGTCCGCCGACGCCGCCGACCATGGCGAGCCGCCGCGGGGAGCGGGCGAACCAGGTGCGGGCGGTGGCCGCGGCCAGGCCCCAGACGCTGTCGGAGATCACCGCGATGGCGTTGAAGACCAGCCCGAGCAGCAGCATCTGCGGTACGACATGCCCCTGCTCGCGGTCGACGAACTGGGGCAGTACGGCCGCGAAGAACACGATCGTCTTGGGGTTGGCCACACCGACCGCGAACCCCTCCCACAGCGTGCGCAGACCCCCGTGGGCGGGGCCGTCGCCGGTGAAGGCGGCCTGTAGCGAGCGGCGCTGCCGCACCGCCTTGACCCCCAGGTACACCAGATACGCGGCGCCCACCAGCTTCAGCGCGGTGAAGACGAGCACCGAGCGCTCCACCACCGACCCGACGCCCAGCGCCACGGCCACGACCAGTGCGTACGCCCCGAGCGTATTGCCGACGACCGTGGTCAGCGCGGCGCGGCGGCCCTGGGCCAGCGCCCGGCCGACCACGAAGAGCACGCTCGGACCGGGGATCACGATCAGCAGGAAGGACATGGCCGCGAAGGCGAGAAGGCGGTCGATGGACACCATGAAGCGCATCGAAGCACGCGAGCGGCGCGCGGCTCCAGCGCTTTTCCCGGTCGCGTGACCCACCGGACGCGCTCCCCGATCGGTGGACCTCGCCGTAAACCCCGGGCGCCCGGGTCCCGGTCTGCGGCAGTCTGAGGCATACCGAAGGGAAAACGCACCCTCAGGGGGGATTTGTGACGTCTCGAACCACGAAGCAGGCGGAACAGCCACCGGAACCGGCGGTCGAGCGGCCCGGCGAGGAGTTACGGTTCCGGTCGCCCACGCTGATGGCCTTGGAGAAGCGTCCCGTCACCACCCGGGCCATGGCCCGCCGACTGCCCCAACTGGTGCGCCGCTCCCTGGGGTTGGCCTGGAAGGTGGACCGCAAGGCGGTGGTGGCGCTGCTGGTGTGCCAGGCGCTGTCGGGGTTCTTCGAGGCCTTCGGGCTGCTGGCCACCACCGGCACGATCACGGCGCTCATCTCGTCCGGCCACATCACCGACCGGCTCCGGGACGCGCTGCCCTCGATCGCGGTGCTGGCGGGGGCGGCCGGGCTGCGGGCGCTGCTGGGGATCGCGGTCAACAACATCTCCAGCCGGCTCTCCCCGCGGATCTCCCGGGAGGCCGAGACCCAGATGCTGGACGCGGCGATCAACGCCGAACTGGCGGCGTACGACAACCCCGGGTTCAACGACAAGTGGGACGCGGCGGACCGGGGCGCCGAGGTGGCGCGGGATCTGATCACCGAGTCGCAGCAGCTCATGGCGTGTCTCTCCTCGCTGATCGCGGCGGCGGGCGTGGTCACCGTGCTGCATCCGGCGCTGCTGCCGCTGTTGCTGCTGGCCGCGCTGCCGCAGGGGATCGCGGGGATGAAGGCGGCCCGGGTGCACTACGAGACCAGCCGTGCGATCAGCGCGGACCGGCGCACGCTGGGGCTCCTGCGCTGGTACATGGTGGACAAGGACATCGCCGATCAGCTCCGTTCCGGCACCATGGCGGAGTTTCTGCTGAAGCGGTACCGGGCCATCGGGGCGCGGGTGGACACGGCCACCGACAAGGCGGTGCACCGGGGCGCGCGGTACGCGGTGCTGGGGGCGCTGGCCGGAGGGCTGGCGTCCGGGCTGGTCTGGGCGTCGCTGGCGCTGCTGCTGGGCGCGGGGCAGATGTCGGTGGCGTCGGCGGGCACGGCGGTGTTCGCGCTGCGGACGGTCGGCGCCTCGCTCCAGGGGATGGTCGGCTACGGGACGCGGCTGTTCCGTACGGGGCTGTATCTGGACGACTGGGCGGAGTTCATCGAGGAGGCGGGCGGGCACCGGATGCGGCGCGGCGCCCTGGCCCCGGCGGCGCCGCGGGTCATCAGGGCCGAGGGGCTGACGTACGCCTATCCGGAGTCCGACGCCCCGGCCCTGGACGAGGTCACGCTGGAGGTGCGGCGGGGCGAGGTGCTCGCGCTGGTCGGGGAGAACGGCTCGGGCAAGACCACCCTGAGCAAGCTGCTGACCGGGCTCTATCTGCCCACCAAGGGCATGGTGACCTGGGACGGCGTGGGCGTGGCGGAGCTGGATCCGCAGGCGATGTGGCGGCATACGGCGGTCGTTCCGCAGGACTACGCGCACTGGCCGCTGTCCGCACGCGACAACATCACCCTGGGCCAGCCGCACGGCGGGGACGAGCGGGTCCGGGAGGCGGCGGTGCACTCCGGGGCGCATGAGGTGGTGGACGGGCTGCGCAGCGGTCTTGACACCCTGCTGGCCCGGCAGTGGTGGGGCGGGGTGGAGCTGTCCGGCGGGCAGTGGCAGCGCATCGCGCTGGCCCGCGCGTTCCACCGGCCCGCGGGGCTGCTGGTGATGGACGAGCCCACCAGCGCGCTGGACGCCCGCGCCGAGCACCGGATCTTCGCGGGGCTGCGGCGGATGGCGGAGGACCGCGCGGTGGTCCTGGTGACGCACCGGCTGGCGAACGTGGCGGTGGCGGACCGGATCGTGGTGCTGGAGCGGGGGCGGGTGATCCAGCAGGGCACCTTCACCGAGCTGACGGGGTCGCCCGGGCTGTTCCGGGAGCTGTGGGAGCTACAGAACGACCGCGGGGTGCCGGAGAACGACCGTGGAGTCTCGGGGAACGACCGCGGGGTGCCGGAGAACGACCGTGCGGTGCCGGCGCCGCGCGAGGCGTCGCCCTGAGCGTCGGCCCCGCTCAGGGGCTCAGGGGCCGGCCGGTTTCGGCCGCGCGGGCGCGGGAGGCGGCTATCTCGGCGTAGGCCCGGTCGCGGCCCTCCCAGTGGGAGCCCTCGACGGACTTGCCGGGCTCGAGGTCCTTGTAGACCTCGAAGAAATGGGTGATCTCCATGCGGTCGAATTCGGGGACGTCGTCGATGTCCTGCACGCCGACGTAGCGCGGGTCATGGGCCGGGACGCAGAGGATCTTCTCGTCCGGGCCCTGCTCGTCGCGCATGCAGTACATGCCGATGGCCCGGCAGAGGATCACACAGCCGGGGAAGGTCGGCTCGGCGACGGTGACCAGGGCGTCCAGCGGATCGCCGTCCCGGCCGAGGGTGTGGTCGACATAGCCGTAGTCGGCCGGGTACTTCGTCGAGGTGAACAGCATCCGGTCCAGCCGGATCCGGCCGGTCTCGTGATCCATCTCGTACTTGTTGCGGGACCCCTCGGGTATCTCCACGACCACATCGAACTCGCCCTGCTCCATCGCCGCCTCCGCTCCCCGTCGCACTCCGGTGTCCTTCCAGTGTGCGCCGGGGCCGCCGGAGCCGCCGGGCGGGCAGCCCGGACCCGGGGGCCTCAGCCGCCCCGCACCAGGGCGTCGATCTCGGCCTCGAAGAGCACCGAGGGATCGAAGCCCATGCCCGTGAACTGGCCTTGCACATCAAGGCTGATCACGCCGTGGAGCCGGGTCCAGGTGCGCAGCGCACGGCCCTTCAGCTCACCGTCGGGCTCCTCGCCGGGCACCCAGGAGCCCACGCCCTCGAGATGGCGCGCCAGCGCGGCCTCGAGCTCGGTGAGGGGCTGCTGCCCGTGGCTCGCGGTGGCGCCGCGCGCGGTGCCGGAATCGGCATCGCCGACGGTGGAGCAGGCGTCGAAGATGGTCCGCATCATCCCGGCCGCGATCTCGGCGGTCTCCGGCGGCGCGTGGTAACCGGGCACCGGGGTGCCGTAGATGAGCAGATAGCGGTCCGGCTGACGCTTCGCCCAGTCGCGCATGGCGCGGGCCATGGCACGGAAGCGGTCGGCGGGGGCGGCGACGGCGACGGCCTGGGCGAGGGTTTCGGCCAGATCGCGGTAGGTGTCGGTGATCAGCTCGGTCAGCAGCTCGTCCCGGCTGGCGAAATAGCGGTAGAGCGCGGGGCCGGTCATTCCCATCGCCTTCGCGATCGCGTTCACCGAGATGCCCGCCGTGCCCGACTCGGCCAGCTGGGCCAGGGCCACGGCCTTGGCCTCCTCCCGGGTCTGTTTGCGGTAGCGCTCTCGCCGTGCTGTCGCCATGGACGCGCCTCCTGTGCGGGTCTTCGAAATTCGGGCTTGACACTTCGAGAGTAACAGGTTCATTGTTTGGTTAGAAGTTCTCACAACCGCGAGGACTTCTCATCCCGAAACGAGGTCAGCCATGCTCACCGAAGTCGTTCTGCCAGGTCAGGTGGAGCCCGAAGGGCTCGAGCTGCGCACCCGTCCGCGGCCCGAGCCCGGTCCCGGGCAGGCGCTGGTGGCCGTCGAGGCGTCGGGGGTCTCCTTCGCGGAGCAGCAGATGCGCCGCGGGAAGTACTACGACCAGCCGCCGTTCCCCTTCGTCCCCGGCTATGACCTGGTGGGCACGGTGGTCTCGACCGGCCCCGGGGTGGATCCGGCCCTGCGGGGGCGGCGGTTCGCGGCGCTCACGAAGATCGGCGGCTGGGCCAGCCACGCCCTCGTCGACGCGGGCGACCTGGTGGAGGTCCCCGAGGGGGTGGACGCGGCGGAGGCCGAGACGGTGGTGGTCAACGGGATCACGGCCTGGCAGATGCTCCACCGCGTGGCCAAGGTGCGCCCCGGGATGACCGTGCTGGTCCATGGGGCCAACGGCGGGGTGGGCACCACCCTGGTCCAGCTCGCCCGCCACTCGGGCATCAAGGTCATCGGCACCGCCTCACCCCGCCATCACGACGCGGTGCACACCCTCGGCGCCATCCCGCTCGACTACCGCGACCCGGATCTGCCCGCCCGGGTGCGGGAGTTGGCGCCCGGCGGGGTCGACGCGGTTTTCGACCACATCGGCGGCGAGGGCATCGTGGACTCCTTCCGGCTGCTCGCCCGCGGCGGCACGCTGGTCTCCTACGGCACGGCGGCCACCCGGGACGTCCCCGGCTCGTCCCGGGCCCCGGTGCTCAAGCTGTTCGCCCGGCTGGCCCTGTGGAACCTGCTGCCGAACGGACGGCGGGCGCACTTCTTCAACCTCTGGGCCGGGCGGCGGCGCCTTGCCGCCTTCCAGGGGCGGGTCCGCGCCGATCTGGGAGAGGTGCTGGCGCTGATGGCGAAGGGCGAGTTCACCGCGCTGGTGGCGGCGAGGATTCCGCTTTCCGACGCAGCGAAGGCGATGCGGCTGGCCGAGTCCGGCACCGTCGCCGGAAAGGTGGTCCTGGTCCCGGACGAGGACGCCCGCCGGAGCGGCGAGGAGGGCGCGCGATGAGCGAAGCCGGGGCATCCACGGCTCCTGGACACCCGGCCTCCCCTACGCCGCCACCGGTCCGTGATAATTTTCGTATACGAGTTGTATGCGAAGCAGCATGGGGGCCCAGTGCCAGCGCAGTCCGGACGAGAAAAGGCGTACGCGTTCCTCAAGGAGACCGTGCTGACCGATCCCGACATGCAGGGCAGGTTCCTCACCGAGCAGGAGATCGCCGACCGGATCGGCATCTCCCGGACCCCGATCCGTGAGGCCCTTCTCCTGCTGGCGGCCGAGGATCTGGTCCAGCTGGTCCCCAAACGGGGTGCGCATATCGCCCCGCTCTCCGGCCGGGAGATCACCGAGCTGATGGAGCTGCGCGGGATCGTCGAGCGCCATGCCGCCGAGCGGACCATCGAGGCGGGCACGGTGCCGGTCGGGAAGCTGACGGAGCTGCTGGAGCGGCAGCGCGAGCTGATGGGGCCGGAGCAGGCCAAGGAGTTCATCGCCGTCGACCATCTCTTCCACGCGACCATGGTCGCCGCGGTGGGCAATGAACTCCTCAACCGGCACTACGACGGGCTGCGCAGCCGCCAGATCCGGGCCGGGGTGGTGGCCCTGTACACCCAGACCGGCCGCCAGGAGGAGGTGCTCGGCGAGCACCGGGCGATCCTGGACGCGGTGGCCTCCGGGGACCCGGAGGCGGCCCGCACGGCGATCAGCGCCCATCTGGGATCGACGCTGAAGGTGCTGCTCGCCGGGTGAACCACCACCCGGGAGCGCAGCCACCGCCCGGAGTGAGCCGCCATCCGGGTGTGAACCACCGCCCGGGGTGAGTCACCGTCCGGTCGTCGCCTCCGGGTAGGTGATCACCAGCATGGTGACGCCCTCCTCGGAGACCCAGGGGCCATGTGGCATCCCCGGCGGCCGACAGGCGTAGAAGCCGCGCGAGAAGGTCTCCCCCAGGGTCAGATCGCGCATGCTGCCCTCGAGGAGATAGACCTCCTCCCAGCCGTCATGGCGGACCACGCCGGACGGGGAGGTGTCCGTCCCCGGTTCCCAGCGCACCAGGGCGGTGGTGTGGGTGCCGCTCCCGTCCGCGGCCAGGATCTGTTCGCTGACCCCCGCGGCCGCGCCCGGCGGCCGCCGCCAGGGCCCGGCGGGCAGATGGAACTCATGCTCCGGCTTGGCCCCGGCGGTGCCGCTCATGGCCGTACGCCCGGCCTCGCTCATGGCCGTACGCCCGGCCTCACGCCCGACCTCGCTCATGGCCGTACGCCCAGCTTGCGGTTGGCCAGGACGGAGACCGTGCGGCGCACCGCGGTGACCTCCTCGGTGTCCACCTCCCCCACCAACAGCCCGGGCCCCGCGTCCAGCCGCTCCCGCACGGTGCCGTCGGGGCCGATCAGGGCGCTGTGGCCGATACCGGTGGGGGCGGAGGCCGCGGCGGTCAGGCCCGACGCCTCCGGGTCGGCCTGGCCCACGGCCGCCAGCCATACGGTGGCGTCCAGCGCCCGCGCCCGGGTCAGCAGCTCCCACTGCTCGCGCTTACCGGGCCCCGCGCCCCAGGAGGCGGGCAGCAGGGAGAGCACCGCGCCCGCGTCGGCGTGGGCCCGGAAGAGCTCGGGGAACCGTACGTCGTAGCAGGTGGCCAGGCCGACCCGGACGCCGTCCAGGTCGAAGGTCACCACCTCGGAGCCCGGGGCCACGGTCTTGGACTCGGCGAAGCCGAAGGCGTCATACAGATGGATCTTGTCGTAGGAGGTCTCCACTCCCGGGCCGGTGGCCAGCAGGGTGTTGGTCACCCGGCCGTCGGGCGCCGGGGTGAACATCCCGGCCACCACCACCAGCCCGGCGTCCTTCGCGATCTTCCGGACCTCGGTGGCCCAGGGGCCGTCCAGCGGTTCGGCGATGGGGCCGAGCCGGGTGCCGAAGCAGGCCATGGCCGCCTCCGGGAAGGCGACCAGACGCGCCCCGGCGGCCGCCGCCCGCTGGGTCTCCTCACGCAGCAGGGCGAGGTTCGACGCCGGGTCCGGACCGGTGGTGATCTGGCTCAGTGCGATGCGGAGGGGCATGGCGGGTGCTGCCTCATTTCCTGGTCGGAGGGTCGGAGGGTCGGAGCGTTGGGGGGTCGGACGGTCGGAGTGCGGTATGTCCAGGTCGGGAGGGGCGGAGTGCGGCCGGGGTTCGTGATCCCGGCAGCGTACGCGGCCCCGTCCCGCCCCTTCCCCGGTACGGCCCGCTTTACAGCTCCGCGAGGCGAGGCGAGGAAGACGGGACGGGGCGGGACAGGGCGGAACGGAACGGGGCGGGACCGCGGTCAGGACACGGTCGTGGAGGCGGTGGGGCCGACGGGAAGCGGCTCCGGCTCCTCCTCCTCGGCGGCGGACGGGTTCCGGCCCAGCCAGAGGCCTGCCACCGTGACCACCGCGGTGATCGCGATGTAGACGGCCAGCGGCACCCAGGCGTGATAGGCCCCGAGCAGCGTGGTGAAGAGCAGCGGCGCGATCGCGCCACCGATGATCCCGGCGAGGGTGTAGGCGAGCGAGGAGCCGGTGTAGCGCAGCCGCGGGGAGAACTGCTCGGCGATGAAGGCCGCCTGCGGCCCGTACATCAGCGAGTGGATCACCAGCGCGCCGACCACCCCGAGGGTGAGCAGCGCCCAACTGCCGTCCGCGACCAGCGAGAAGAACAGGAACGGCCAGACCCCGGCGGCCACGGCGGCGCCCCCGTACAGCAGCCGCCGATTGACCCGGTCCGAGAGCGCCCCGGCCAGCGGAATGAGCACGATCTGGAGCGAGGAGCCGATCAGCACGGCGGTGAGCGCCGAGCCGCGTGACATGTCGAGTTCCTCGGTGGCGTAGGTGAGCACGAAGACGGTGAACATCGCGTACAGCACATCGGGGGCGACCCGGCTGAGGATCGCGGCGGTCAGCGCCCTCGGCTGGGTGGTGAACACCTCGCGCAGCGGCGCCTCCGGGCGGTCCTGCGCGGCCTCCATCGCCTTGAAGACCGGGGTCTCCTCCAGCTTGGCGCGGATCCACAGACCGAACACCACCAGGAGCCCGGAGAGCAGGAACGCCACCCGCCAGCCCCAGCTGTTGAACTGGTCCTCCGTCAGCGCCGCGCCCAGCGCGGCCAGGACGCCGTTGGCCAGCAGATTGCCCGCCGGCGGGCCGACCTGCGCGGCGGAGGCGTAGAAGCCGCGCCGCCGTGGATCGCCGAACTCGCTGGACAGCAGCACCGCACCGCCCCACTCCCCGCCGACGCCGACACCCTGCGCGAAGCGCAGCAGCACCAGCGCGATCGGGGCCGCGACGCCGACCGTGGCGTAGGTGGGCAGCAACCCGATCAGCAGTGTGGCGCCGCCGATGAGCACGAGCGTCGCGATGAGCACCTTCTTGCGGCCGATGACATCGCCGAGCCGGCCGAAGACGAAGCCGCCCAGCGGCCGGGAGACATAGCCGACGGCGTAGGTGGAGAACGCCAGCAGGGTGCCGGTGGTGGGGTCCTTGGAGGGGAAGAAGAGATCGCCGAAGACCAAGGCCGCGGCGGCGGAGTAGACGGCGAAGTCGTACCACTCCAGGGCGGTGCCGGTGAGGCTGGCGACGAAGGCGCGGCGGACCCCGGACCGGTCGGCCCGGGGTGGCGGTGCGCTCGATGCGGTGGGCTGCATATTCCGTCCTCGAGGTGGTGCATGAGGCTTACGGGATGGTACGTGGCGTTTTCTCAGTGATCCGAGGGGTGGGGGTTGCGCGGATCGACCTTCCGGCATACTTCTTGTATACCGAGCGTATGCGCAACCCCTCCGGAGGAAGTTAACCGCTTCGAAACCGCGAAAAGCGCGGTCACCCGCGCAGATCGCCCCACCAAGCCCCCACAAGCCCCACCGCCCCCCACACACAAGCCCCACCGCGCCCTGGAGAGCACAGCACCCATGACAACGAAGCCGTCGCAGCCCGCAGCACAGTCCGCCCCGTCCTCGCTCACCTTCGAGCTCCCCGATGGCTCCCTGCACCACGTGGAGGTCGTCCAGGTGCTCAACGCGGGCTACGCGGGACGCAGCCAGGAGGACGTGGCCGCCCACGTCGCCGAGCTCGCCGAGCTGGGCGTGCCCGCGCCCTCCGTGACACCCGCCCTCTACCCGGTCGCCCCCTACCTGGCCCAGCAGACCGGCCGCGTCAGCGTCCAGCACGCCCGCACCTCGGGCGAGGCCGAGTGGGCGCTGGTCGTGGCCGCGGACGGAGAGCTGCTGCTGACGGCGGCCTGCGACCACACCGACCGGGAGCTGGAGGTCCACGGCGTGGCCTGGAGCAAGAACGCGGCCCCCGATGTGCTGGCCACCCGCGCCTGGCGGCTGTCCGATGTGGCGCCCCGCCTCGACGATCTGACGCTCCGTGCCTGGGTCACTCACGACGGTGAGGAGACCGAGGTGCAGAGCGGCACCCTGGCCGAGCTGCTGCCGCCCGACTACTGGGTCGAGGTGCTGCGCGAACGCGGTGACCTGGTGCCCGGCACCGTGCTGATCTCCGGCACCATCCCGATGGCCGAGGGCGTGGACCAGTTCGCCGGGCACTGGCGGGTGGAGCTGGGCGACCCGGCCACCGGCCGGACCATCGAATGCTCCTACGACGTGGTCCCGCTGCCCGAGCCGATCGGCTGAGACCCGGCGCACGGGCAACGTGCGAAGGCCGTCCGCCGCACGGCCCCGGAGGGTATGCGGTGGACGGCCTTCGCCGTTGTCCAGACGGTTCGGTGATTCAGCGTCCGGTCAGGTTGTCTCCCTGCCCTTCCGCATCACCATGCCGGCTGCGATCAGGCCGAACAGGCAGGTGATGGCACCCACGACGACATTGTTCGCGATCATCCCGGCATCGGCGCCCCGGGCGACCACCCAGGGGGAAATGATCATCCATACACCGATCGCGGACATGGCCCAGCACAGGCTGTACATCCTCCTCGGCGCCGTGGTGAGGCCGAGCCCCAGCAGGGCGATGGTGATACCGAGGATGAGGTTGTTGACCATGAGGTTGGGGCTGGTGCCCGAGAAGTGCACCACCCAGGGAGAGATGGCGAAGTACAGACCGGCGAGAAGCACCGGCCCGTCGAGGAAGACAACGTCCCGCGCATCCATCATGCGGGCGTAGCGCTCCCGCATCTCGGATACGTCGGGGTGGCCCGTGATATCGCCTCTCGCACGTGAGACGTCGGCCATTTCGACTCGCCTCCTTCGATCCATGCAAGTCTGACCGCACAGTGCGGTAAAAACACCGCACCCCCATTGTGCGCCTCGCCTTGGTATATAGGTAGATGCCGGATTTGACCTCGAAGGTGTATCGTGCGCCCCCGGCCACCATGAAGCCTCCGTCAGGCGGGATGGACCGCCTCGTGCTTCTGGTAGCAGTCCCGGTCCAGATCCCGCACGTCGACAGTGGTCTGCACGGTCAGCCCCGGCACCGGCGCCACATGGGCGCGGGCCACCTCCACCACCGCGGCGGACAGCTCCCGCTTGGTCTCCGCGTCGCGCCCGGACAGGATCGACACCTCGATATGGATCATGGCGAGGTCCTCGGCGCCGTCCGCGAGATGGGCCTCCTCTATCCGCCGGAACCGGGTCTTGCAGCCCGCCACCGCCGTGTCGACGGTCTTGGCGACCACCGGGTGCAGGGCGGCACCGAAGCCGGGGCGGTCGAACGCGTCGGTCAGGGTGTCGGAGTATTCGACGACGATGTGCGGCATGGGCTTGCGCTCCTCAAGGGGTACGCGGCGGCCTGCGGAGCTCTCCGCGCGGGGCCTCTTACCGGGGAATCGTCGCACCTCTTCCCGGTCAACGACCGAGCCCCCCGGGCCCGGTATCTGCTTCAATAGGGCCATGGCCAGCCTCCATGACATCGCGACGGGTCGTTACGACCTCGAGCCGTTCTGGCCGTCCCGGCAGGCCCACCACTTCGACCGCGAGTGTTGCCGCGCATCCGATGCGCGGGCCCGCTCGCTCGGCCGCTGATCTCTCCGTCCGGCCGCCCAGCCCGCGCGCACGACGTCCACTGACGCCCTCTCGCGCGAAAGAGCTGACCTCATGACGAACCTCCGTGGCCTGTCATCCGCCTCCGCCTCCGCTCCCGCGGCCCCGACCAGCCCGTCCGCCCCGCCCGGCCGCCAGCGGTTGCGAGCCGTCGCACCGGACGAGGTGCCACCGGTGGCCGATCTGCTGCACCCCGGCGCCACCTGGCTGCCCGCTCCCCCGCACACCGTGCCCGCGCTCCCCGGCCATCCGCCGATGGTCGGCTATCTGGTGCTGGTCCCGGCCGACCGGCAGGGACCCGAGACGGCGGGGCCGCCGCCGGAGGGGGTTCCGGCGGTGACGGGGGACGAGCTGATCCGGATAGACCCCGACCAGCGGACCGCCGAGATCGCCGGGCGGCCGCTGGACCTGACGTATCTCGAGTTCGAGCTGCTGAGCCATCTCGTCGCCCATCCGCACCGGGTGCACACCCGCGATCAGCTGGTGACCACGGTGTGGGGGTACGGCCATGTCGGCGACGGCCGGACCGTCGATGTCCATGTGGCCCGGCTGCGCCGCAAGATGGGCCCCGAGCACCGGGGGACGATCGTGACGGTGCGGCGGGTGGGGTACAAGTACGTGCCCACCGTCTGACCCGCTCGTCAACCCAACGAACGCCCGCCGTGCCGGGCAGGCCAGGAGCCTGTCCGCCACGGCGGGCGTTGTCCGGTGCGGATCCGGGGACCCCAGCGGACCCGCGACCTCAGCGGCCCGCCCCCACCAGCGGCGGCCGCGGCCGCTCCACCGGCTCCTCGCCGTGGCCGACGCTCGGCAGCCGGCGCAGGGCGCGCGGCAGATACCAGTTGCGCTCCCCGAGCAGCGCCATCACCGAGGGCAGCAGCACCATCCGCACCAGCGTGGCGTCCACCAGCACCGCGACCGCGAGCCCGACGCCCATCTGCTGCATGTCCTGCATCCGCAGCAGCGCGAAGACCGCGAACACGGCGACCATGATGGCGGCCGCCCCGGTGACCGAGCCCGCCGTCGTCCGGATGCCCTCGCGGATCGCGTCCCGGGTGGCGAGCCCCCGCTCATGGGCCTCCCGGATCCGCGAGACCACGAACACGTGGTAGTCCATCGACAGCCCGAAGAGGATGACGAGGACGAACAGCGGCATCCACCCCTCGATCGCCCCGGCCGGCTCCATCCCCAGCCACTCCGCGCCCCAGCCGTGCTGGAAGACGGCGGTCATCGTGCCGTACGCGGCGCCCACCGACAGCAGGTTGAGCAGGATCGAGACGATCGCGATCGGCAGCGACCGGAAGCAGAGCAGCATCAGTACGAAGGTCACGGCGGCGATGAAGAGGAAGACCGGTGCGATGTCGGTCTTCAGCTGGTCGTTGAAGTCGCGGCTGGAGGCGAGCTCACCGGTGACGTACACCTGGTCGGAGACCGGTCCGAGGATCGTCGGCACCAGGTCCTCCTTGAGGGTGTCCAGGGCACGCCGGGAGGTGGCGTCCTGACCGTCCCCGGCCAGCGGCACCTCGATCCGGGCCACCCCCTTCGTACGGTGCGCCTCGACGTCGACCGTCTTCCCGAACCGCCCGGACGCGGCGAGCTCCTTCCTGAAGTCCGCCACGGCCGCGTCGAAGCGGGCGGAGCCGACCTCGTCGGAGCGCAGCACCACCTCGGCCGGGGCGGGGCCGCCGGGGAAGGAGCCGGTGATCTCCCGGTACGCCACGGTGATGGCGGCGTCGGAGCCGAACTGCTTCTCCAGGCCGAGCTGTTCGGTCTTCATCCCGACGGCGGGGGCGCACAGCACCAGCAGCAGCGCGCCCGATACGGCGGCGAACAGCTTCGGCCTGGCCAGGACGGGCCGCATCAGCCGGCCGGAGAGGCCACCACTGGCGTGCACGCCCTTCTTCCGGCGTCGGTTCAACAGCGGCACCCGCCCGGCGTCGACCCGGTCGCCCAGCCAGGACAGCATCGCGGGCAGCACCGTCACCGAGCCGAGCATCGCCATCAGCACGACCAGGATGGTGGCGACCGCGAAGCCGTGGAACAGCATCAGCCCGGACAGGAACATCCCGGCCATCGCCAGCATGACCGTGACCCCGGAGATCAGCACCGCCCGGCCGCTGGTGGCGGCCGCGATCCGCAGCGCGGTCCCGGCGTCCCGGCCCGCGGCCCGCTCATCGCGCTCCCGCCGCAGGTAGAACAGCGAGTAGTCGACGCCGACGGCCAGGCCCACCAGGAACATCACCGAGTTGGTGGAGTCGAACAGGGGCAACTGGTGGCTGACGAGGGCGAGCAGTCCGAAGGTGCCGACGCAGGCGGTCACCGCGAGCAGCACCGGCAGCAGCGCGGCCACCAGCGCCCCGAAGACCACCAGCAGAATGCCCAGCGCCAGCGGTACGGCCGTCAGCTCGGCCTTCTTGAAGTCGTCGGTCAGCATGTCGTCGAGCCGATGCTGGGCGGTGGCGTCGCCGAACTCGTAGGCCACCACGCCCCGATGGACCGCTGAGGTCTTCTCCACCGCCTCGACGACGGGCCCGACCCGCTTCCCTGCCGTGTCCGGGTCGCCCTTCATCTCAAAGCTGATCAGTGCCTCCCGCCCGTTCTCCGAGCGCACCGGGGGCTGCACGCGCACCGTCTCGCCGGTCCGCTCCAGCCGCGCCGAGAGGTCGCGGGCCGCGGCCCGCCAGCCGTCCGGGCGGTCGCTGCGCAGCATCACCATCTCTCCGGCCGGGGTCTGGAGGCCCGCGTCCTCCAGGATCTTCTCGGCGCGCGCGGAATCGCCCGAACTGTTCTCGGAGTTGGTCATCTGCCGGGACCCCGACGCTCCCCCGACCACGGCGACGACCACGACGAACAGCAGCCATCCGATGATCGCGGTCTTGCGGTGGCGGGTGGACCACCCGCCCAGCCGCACGGCCAGGCCCTTCCTCGTTGCGCTCATGGCGTCTCTCCCCGTGAGGTACGGACGGAACAGGTCATGCCACGACGCTAGAAATCCGCAGGTCCGCGCCCCAGCCGGGCAGCCACCCGATCGCCGAGCCATAGGGCGAGGCGGGGAGGTGGTGCCAGGTACACCCCGGGACGGGGTCCGGCCCCCGTGTCCGGGCGGCAGGCCGCTGACACACTGAAGTGGCCCGCCGGTGCGGGCACGACATTCCGACCAGCGAGGGGGAAGCCGGATGAGGGCACGTGGAGCGCTGACGGCCTGCGCACGGGGGTTCGCCGTCTCCTGGCTCGCGCTGGTGTCGATCACCCTGTCCGTGCTGACGATCCTGTCGATCAGCTTCATCCCGCTGGGCATCGGGGTGTTCACCACCCCTCCGCTGATCCGCGCGGTGCGGGCGCACGCCAATCACCGCCGACTGCTGGCCGCCGCCTGGTCCGGTGTGCGGATCCAGCTGCCGTACCGCCCGCTGCCGGCCGATCGGCGCTCCGGGGTCACCGGGCAGGTGGAGCTGTGCACCTTCCTGCTGAAGGACCCGGCCACCTGGCGCGATCTGCTGTGGCTCCAGGTCGATATGACGGCCGGGTACACCATCGCGCTGCTGGCCTTCGTCTTCATGCCGTACGGGCTCGAGGGGTTCGTACTGGCCGCCGGGGTGTGGCAGCCGATCGTGGACGCGGGCGGCACCTACTGGTACGCGTTCCTGCCCATCGACTCGCTGGGCACCGCCCTGCTGGCCGTCCCGGTCGGCGTCGGCTTCATCGCCCTCGGCTCGGTCCTCTCCCCCGTCCTGCTGCGCGGCCACTTCCTGCTGGCGCGCTCCTTCCTGGACCCGACCCCGCATATGGCGCTCGAGCAGCGGGTGCGGCGGCTCACCGAGACCCGGCACGACGCCGTGGACACCTCCGCCGCCGAACTGCGCCGCATCGAGCGCGATCTGCACGACGGCGCCCAGGCCCGGCTGGTGGCGATGGGCATGAGCCTGGGCACCGTGGAGGCGCTGATCGAGAAGGACCCGGCGAAGGCCAGGGAACTGCTCGCCGCGGCCCGTACGAACTCCGCCGAGGCCCTGGCCGAGCTGCGCGACCTGGTCCGCGGCATCCATCCGCCCGTACTGGCCGAGCGCGGCCTGGGGGACGCGGTGCGCGCGCTGGCGCTGCGGATGGCGGTGCCGGTGGAGGTGGACGTGGACCTCACGGGCCGCCCCGACGAACCGGTCGAGTCGGCGGCGTACTTCGCGGTCAGCGAGGTGCTGACCAACGCGGCCAAGCACGCGGGCGCCTCGCGGATGTGGCTGGACATCCACCACCAGGACGGCATGCTGCGCATCACCGTGACCGACGACGGCCGCGGCGGCGCGGAGATCACCCCGGACGGCGGGCTGAGCGGCGTCGAGCGGCGGCTGGGCACGTTCGACGGGGTGCTCGCGGTCAGCAGCCCTCCCGGCGGGCCCACCATGGTGACGATGGAGATCCCCTGCACGCTCTCGGCGCAGGGCGCCGCCAGATGACGCACCCGCGCCGCGCGCGCTCAGTCAGTGATGTACCAGTCGTCCTTCAGGTACTCCAGGGTGCTGGTCCCGATCTCGTTTTCGGAGAAGGTGACGGAGGCCTTGACGGCGTCGGCCGGTATGTCGAACTTGTCAGGGCTTCGTACGATGACCTTCCGCGGATCGACCGTCGCGGTCTGTAGAGCCTTCTTCTGCGTAGGCGAGATCATCTGGAACGTGACGAGGAACGTGGACGTGCACGGACCGAACCCCTGGTCCTCCGCCTGCTTCGCCGCGGGCCCGGCCACCTCGCAGACCGTCTTGATGTCCTCCCGGCCCACGGCGTGCAGATACTCCTCGTACCGCCGGATCGCCCCTTCCTTCGTCCTGGGCGCGGCCTGGCCCGTGGGCTGTTCTGTGCGCTGATCCGTGGGCTGGGCCGGGGGCTGTTCTGTGGGCTGGTCCTTGGGCGGATCCGTCGGCGGCTTGTCGGCGGGCCCGCAGCTGTCGTTGGTGAAGATGCCCGACAGCAGACGCCCCGGGCGCGGGCCCATCGGCCCGTTGAATCCGCTCACATGCTGCTGCGACCCCCACCACCCGGCGTACCCCCACCAGGGCTCGCGGTCGACAGGGCGGGCGTGCTCCCAAGTGCGCCACTCGGCGCCGCCCTTCGAGGGCCGATCGAGCGTGCCGTTCACCCACTGGTTCTTATCGGTCGGATAGGAGCCGTGTGAACCACGCGCCGAGTACACCGTCGGATGCCCGTCCCGCGGATCCAGTTCCGACCACTTCACGCCGCACGTGTCCTTGCCGTGCTTCGCGAACGTCACCGCCTCCGGCTTGCCGTCGCGCAATTGGACCGCGACGCGCTCCCAGTCGCCCTCGTGCCGGTTGCCCGGGGTCAGGTTGTTGTAGGCGTAGAAGAACCAGTAGACGTACGCCGCGCGCTTCGGGTCGGTCTTGTGGTGGTGGTACTCCCAGTAGACCGGCGCGTCAGTGCCCTCACCCTTCCGCACCTCCTTCGGCGGGTCGAGATAGAAACCGCCGTCGGCCTCGGTCGAGGTATGCCACTTGTCCCCGTGTCCGGGGCAGGACACCGGCTTGGACGAGGACTTCCCCGGCTGCACGTCCGCGTGCTGGTAGGAATTGTCCTTGCTCCCCAACCGCCGCGGGTCGGGCGGATCGGCCACCGGCCCCTCGTCACGGCAGAAGCCCTCGTGGTCGAAGCGCAGCGCGGACCGCCCGATGAACCGCGTCGCGTCCATCGGCAACAGCGACTCCCCCTTGGCCAGCCGCACCAACGGCGCGAACCGCGCGGCCTCGGCCGCGGACCCCTTCGAAGGCTCCGCTCCCGTCCACTCCTTCTCCTTCTCCGGCCCGCACGCCACCAGCGCCACCGAAAGCGACACCGCCACGCCCACCATCACCCGCATCCGACCCAGCACCGGCTCCCCCTTCGTGCGCCCGCCACCGGCCGGCGGCAAGTCAAGAGGACATTACGCCGAATCCGAGCGAACGGTTCCCCGCGCGGGGCGCCCAACCCACGGCGGTGTTGCGCAGAGCGTTCGTCGGCACCCCGCCGGGCCGCTGATCCCCTCCCGCTCACCGCACAGCGGTACATTCGTCGGATTCGGTCACGTCCCCCGCCCCAGGGGCCCGACGAAGTCTTGGAGCAGCCGTGCGTGTTGTGGTCGCCGAGGATCTGTTCCTGTTGCGGGACGGGCTGGTGCGGATGCTGGAGGCGTACGACTTCGAGGTCGTGGCCGCCGTGGAGAGCGGGCCCGAGCTGAGCAAGGCGCTGGCCGAGCTGGAGCCGGATGTGGCGGTGGTGGATGTGCGGCTTCCGCCGTCGTTCAGCGACGAGGGGCTCCAGTGCGCGCTGGCGGCGCGGCGGGCGCGGCCGGGGCTGCCGGTGCTGGTGCTGTCGCAGCATGTGGAGCAGTTGTACGCGCGGGAGCTGCTCGCGGACGGCAGCGGGGGCATCGGCTATCTGCTCAAGGACCGGGTCTTCGACGCCGATCAGTTCATCGACGCGGTGCGGCGGGTCGCCGCCGGTGGCACCGCGATGGATCCGCAGGTGATCTCGCAGCTGCTGGACCGGCGCGCCCAGGACCGGCCGCTGGGGCGGCTGACGCCACGGGAGCTGGAGGTGATGGAGCTGATGGCGGAGGGGCGGTCGAACACGGCGATCGCGGCGCAGCTGTTCGTCACCGAGCGGGCGGTCGCCAAGCACACCTCCAATATCTTCGGCAAGCTCGGTCTGCCGCCGTCGGACGACAACAACCGGCGGGTGCTCGCGGTGCTGGCCTACCTCGACCGGGGCTGAGCCGCGCGGAGCCGGTCGGCCGTGGCGGGTCGGCTGGGTCCGGGGCCTCCCGTGCGCCCCATTGCTCCCACCCCACAACGCTGGTTAAGTGCCTTGTCCGTACGACCCATTGGCCGTATGACCCATTGGCCGTTGTCCGTTGGGGGGCGCATGAGCGACCTGAGCAGACGCACGCTGATCGGAACCGCCGGAGCACTGGGGGCCGGGGCCACGCTGGGGAGCCGGTTACCGGCGATGGCCGACGAACCGCACGATACACAGGACACCGCAGTGACCGCATTCGACACCGCTCCCGCCCGCGCCGCCCTGCGACGGCTGCTGCCGGCGCACGCCGATCAGTTCCGGCTGGTGGCGCTGGAGAAGCGCGGCGATGAGGAGCGGTTCGAGGTCGGCGGGTCCGCGGGGCGGCTGACGGTCTCCGGGACCAGCCCGGCGGTGCTGCTCACCGGGGTGCACTGGTACCTCAAGTACACCTGCCACGCCCAGATCACCTGGTCCGGCGATCAGCTGAACCTGCCCGGGAAGCTGCCCGCGCCCGCAAAACGCCTCACCCGCTCGACCGCGCTCCCGCACCGCTTCGCGTTCAACGACACCCACGACGGCTACACCGCGCCGTTCGCCGACTGGGACCGCTGGGAGCACCTGATCGACATCGCGGCCCTGCACGGCTGCAACGAACTGCTGGTCACCGCCGGTCAGGAGGCCGTCTACCACCGGCTGCTCCAGGACTTCGGCTATACGGAGGACGAGGCGCGGGCCTGGCTCCCCGCCCCCTCCCACCAGCCGTGGTGGCTGCTCCAGAACATGAGCGGTTACGGCGGCCCGGTGTCCACCGCGCTCCTGGCCAAGCGCACCGAGCTGGGGCGGCGGATCGCCGACCGGCTGCGGGAGCTGGGCATGCGGCCGGTGTTCCCCGGCTACTTCGGCACCGTCCCGGACGGCTTCGCGGACCGCAACCCGGGTGGCCGTACGGTTCCGCAGGGCGACTGGAACGGGCTCCGGCGGCCCGACTGGCTCGATCCGCGCACCGAGGTGTTCCGGAAGGTGGCCGCCGCCTTCTACCGCCATCAGGCCGAACTGTTCGGCGAGGCCGAGCTGTTCAAGATGGATCTGCTGCACGAGGGCGGCGACCCCGGTGACGTGCCCGTGCCGGAGGCCGCCCGCGCCGTGGAGACCTCGCTCCGGACCGCCCGCCCCGGCGCCACCTGGGTGATCCTCGGCTGGCAGGAGAACCCGCGCCGCGATCTGCTGGACGCCGTCGACCACGACCGGATGCTCATCGTGGACGGCCTGTCGGACCTGGACACCGTCACCGACCGGGAGAAGGACTGGGGCGCGGTGCCGTACGCGTTCGGCACCATCCCCAACTTCGGCGGCCGCACCACGATCGGCGCCAAGACCCATATGTGGACCAAGCGGTTCACCGTATGGCGCGACAAACCGGGCAGCAAGCTGGTCGGCACGGCCTATATGCCGGAGGCGGTCGAGCGGGATCCGGCCGCGCTCGAGCTGTTCAGCGAGTTGGCGTGGCGGGATGAGGCGGTGGACCGGGCCGAGTGGTTCCGCTCCTACGCCGATGTGCGCTACGGCGGACGGGACGCCAGGGCCCGGGAGGCGTTCGCCGCGCTGCGCGACACCGCGTACGAGATCAGCAGCAAGGACGGCCGCCCGCATGACTCGGTGTTCGCCGCCCGGCCCTCCCTGACCGCGCGTTCCGGCACCAACTACGCCACCCACACCCCCGCCTTCGACCCGGCCGGGTTCGACGTGGCCTTCGCGGCGCTGCTGGGTGTGCGCGCCGAGCTGCGCGACAGCGACGCCTACCGCCACGACCTCACCGACATCGCCCGGCAGGCGCTCGCCAACCGCTCCTGGCAGCTGATCCCGCAGCTCCAGGACGCCTACGCCCGTAAGGACCGCGACGCCTTCCGGACGCTGTCCCGGCTGTGGCTCAAGCTGATGCGGCTCAGCGACGACATGACCGGCGCCCACCGGCGGTTCCTGCTGGGGCCATGGCTCGAGGACGCCAAGCGGATGGCGTCGGACGATACGGAGTCGGCCCAGCTGGAGCGGGCCGCGCGCACCCTCATCACCACCTGGGCGGACCGCGCCACGGCCGACGGCGGCAAGCTGGCCAACTACGCCAACCGCGACTGGAGCGGCCTCATCGCCGACTTCCACCTCCCCCAGTGGCAGGCCTATCTGGACGAGCTGGAGGACGCGCTGGCGGAGAACCGGGCGCCACGCGCCTTCGACTGGTTCGCCGTCGAGGAGCCGTGGACGCGCGAGCGCAAGAGCTACCCGGTGCGGCCGACGGCGGACGCCTACCGCACCGCCCAGCGGGTGTACGAGGCGCTGGCCAAGGCCCCGTACCAGGGCACGCTGACCGTCACCGCCGAGCCCGCCACCCTGCCGCCCGGCGGCTCCGCGTCCCTCACCGCCGCCCTGCGCAACGTCAACGGGCTGCGCCCCACCGGCCGCGTCGACTTCGACCTCACCGTGACCGGTCTCGACCCGTCCCCGGACGGGCCGACCCGGCTGCCGGGCGTCCCGGCGGGCGGCACCGGCGAGGCCCGCTGGCGGGCGACCGCGCCCGACGAGCCGCTGGAGCACCCGCTCAAACCGCTGCCGTACGAGCTGGGAGTGACGTACGGGCCGCGCGGCGAGGAGCGAGTGCGGGCCGTGCGCACCGGGACGCTGTGGATCGCCGGACCGCTGGCGGACGGCTTGCGGACGGTCACCAACAGCGGTGCGGTCTTCGGGCAGTTGGACGAGCGGTTCGCGATCGACGGCGCGGGCCAGGACCTGTGGAAGGGCACCGCCGAATTCGGCTCCGTCTACCGCGATGGCGTCCTTACGGTGGGCACGGCCATCACCGTGAAGGTGGACGCCCAGGCGGTCACCGGGCCCTGGGCGCGGGCCGGGATCATCGTCCGCGACGACCTCGCCACGGCGGGCTCCCCCGGCTTTGTGAACCTCTCCGTCACCCCGGCCAACGGGGTCGTCCTGTCGTACGACTCGGGCGGCGACGGCACGCTGGACACCTACCAGCGGATCACCGGCGTCAAGGCGCCCGTACTACTGCGGCTGACCCGCACCGCCGCCACCTCCTACACCGGCGAACTGTCCACCGACGACGGCGCGAGCTGGCGGAAGGTCGCCACGGTGACGGCCCCGGGCGGGGCGGCCGCGCAGGACGCCGGGATCTTCATGAGCGCGGCGAACGGGGGGACGGGGGCCCGGGGGACGGTCGAGTTCAGCGGCTGGAGGACGAGTACGCCGTAGCGGGTCGGCGTCGGGGGCGGGGCTTAGGGGCTGGCGGTCGTGCCGCCTGCGGCGGGCCACGCGGCGGAGCCGCATATCGATGCTTCCCCCTCCCCGCCCCTTCCCTCAACTGGGGCTCCGCCCCAGACCCCGGCCGGACGGCCCGGAGGTGCGCGGGCACCCGGCCGGTCTGCTGCCACGCCGGCGCGCCGACCGCGATCAGCCCGCCGGCGCGGGTGTGGCTCGTCGACGCCCGGGGTCCAGGGGCGAAGAACCGCCCGACAAGGGGCACCGCCCCTGACCCCCGGGGTCTGGGGCGGAGCACCACCATCCAGCCCCTCCGGCGATTGAGGAGCGGAGTCTGGGACGGAGCATCACCATCCAGCCCCTCCGGCGATTGAGGAGCGGAGTCTGGGGCGGAGCCCCACCACGCGGCGGAGCCGCATATCGGTGCTGCGGGAAGGGGCGGGTAGGGAACAGCCCGCCGCAGGCGCCAAGTCCCGCCGGAAACCCCCGTAGGTGACCAACCCGCCCCGCCACTCGTTCACGAACCGTGGACCAGCACCAGGCGACAGTCGCCACCGACGACGAAACCACCGGCCTGATCGACGTCGAGCAGGCCGAGGCCGCCATCGTCGAGCACTACCCGCGGCTGGTGCGGCTCGCGTATCTCATCCTGCCGCCGGGCATCGGGCGCACCCGCCGGGTGCTCGCGGCACACGCCCTGGCCCAGCGCGCGCTGCCCCGCAACCGGGGCTACGGCACCGGCCACCCGGACCCGCACCCCGATGTCGAACTGCCCTGGCAGCGCGGGACGAAGGGCCCGGGAGCCGACACCGGCTACGCCTATGTGCGGCTGCGGGTGCTCCGCCTGGCGCTGCGCGCCGCCCGGCAGCGGCCCTGGTGGCAGCGGCCCCCGGCGCTGCCGCAGGTGTTCGGGCTGCGGCTGTTCCCGCGCTCCGGCGGCGCCGATGAACTCGCCTTGGAGAAGGCGCTGTCGGAGCTGTCAGGACCCGGCCGCGCCGCCTACGTCCTGCTGGAGCTGGAACAGCTCGACGAGCACGAGACGCGCGCCCTGCTGCGCGCCGCCGGGGTCGCCGACGCGCGGGACGCGGTGGACGAGGCGGAGTCGGTGCCGGATCCGGCGGGCAGCCGGGACGAATCGCTGCTGGAGTCCGCCGAGTTCGACCCGTGTTCGCTCCAGGCGCGGCCCACCGATCTGATGCGCCGCCGTCAGCATCTGCGAGCGGTGCTGGTGGCCGTGGTGGCGCTGGTGGTGTGCGGGACGCTGCTGGGGATGCCGGGCCGCGGCTGGGGGCCGAGCGGCGCCGCCGCGCCCTCGTACGCCCGCAATCCCGCCTCCGAACGGGCCCTGGACCCGGACAGGTTGACCCGCGCCGCGCCCGACGCCTGGCGCACCGCCTCCCGCGCCGACTTCTCCTCCTGGCCCGCGCGCGGCGACCGGGTCCGGGACACCGCGCTGCTGCGCCGCGCGCTGGCCGTATGGGCGCGGCCGGGCGGTTCGGTGCGGGTCTCGGCCACCATGGGCACGCAGTCCGGGCCGCCGTCGGGGCCGCCGCAGCTGCTGTTCGCGGGCGAGGTGGACCAGCTCACGGTGGTGCTGCTGTACGACGGGCTGCGGGTGGCGCGGTACGCGGAGGCGCGTGCGGGTCGCGCGGTCGCGCTGGACTTCGCCCGGCTGGACGCCGCCGACGCGGGCACCTCGACGGCCCTGGTCCTCAGCCGCACGGACGGCAACGTCCGCTATCTGACCGCCCCTTGGGTGCGGCACGCCTGGGTGCGGGATCTGCTGCACCCGGCCATGGCGCCGCGCGCGCTGCGCCGCACCGGGGACGGGGTGACCGACCCGGTGCGCACCGTTCCGCGGCTGCGCCCCTGCCGTGGCTGGCCCGCGCTCCAGTTCGGCTCGCGGCTGGTGGCCGACCTCGGCGAACTGGCCCCGGCCCGGCTCACCTACGGCACCCCGGGCGCCGGGGTGCGCGATGTGGCGGGGCGGGCGGCCCGGGTGAGCTGGGCCAGGACCGGCTGTCGGCTGGCGATGATGCGGGCGCGCGGGGTGCGCTCGGTCAACGCCTGGCGGTTTGCCGCCCAGGCCCTGCCGGAGGCGGGCGGCCACGCGGCCTGGCTGTGCACCCGGGCCGACACCTGGCGGGGCACGGGCAGCAAGGTCCTGGCCCAGTTCCAGCCCTGGGACACCCGCCGGGGCAAGGCGGGCGCGATCGCGGCCAGCGCCGACAACTCCCCCGCCTGTGGCCCGCGTGAGCCGCGGGTGCTGGCGGGGGTGCTGTGGAAGGCGCGGTCCGGCCACTGGTATCTGCTGGCCGCCGGAAGCCGCCAGGTGACCGGGATCGTCGCCACCGGCGGCGTCCGGGGCCGCTCCTACGGCCGCGGCCTGACCCTCCCCGCGAAGGCAGGCGCCCGCGCCGACCTGAGGGCCCGCCTGGCGAACGGTGACCGGATGGGCTCCCTGCGCTAGGGGGTACGGCGGGTCTTTCCCCTCCCCGCCCCTTCCCGTAACCAGGGGCTCCGCCCCCGGACCCCGAGATCCGTGGCGGAACCCCGGACGCCCCCTGGCGCACTGGCACGCGAGAACGGCGGGGCCTGGCGACTGGGGCCAATGGCTGACCCGCGCCGGGGCGGCGGGGCCGGGGGCTTTCCCCTCCCCGCCCCTTCCCGTAACCAGGGGCTCCGCCCCTGGACCCCCGGGGTCTGGGGGCGGAGCCCCGGTCAATGGTCTGGGGCAGAGCCCCGGACCGGGGGCTGGAGCGGAGCCCCGGTCGGAGCCCCGATCCGGGGTGGGGCATGAGCCCCGACCCGGAGCCTGAGGCAGAGCCCCAACCCGGAGCCTGAGGCAGAGCCCGGACCGGGGCCTGGGGCAGAGCCCCGAGCCGGGGGCTGGGGCGGAGTCCCAGGTTCGGGGAGGGGCGGGGAGGGGAGCAGCCCCGCCGCAGGTGGCGCGATCCGACGGGCGGGCCCCGACCTGTCGTCGAGTTGTTCAGCGCCCGACGGCCCCGGACGCCGTGAAGACGGCGGCCGTGCGGCCGGGCACGGTGAAGGTGCCGGTCGCGCGGTCGTAGCCGGACGTCCGCACCGTGGCGTCGGCGCCGTGCGCCTGGACCGGGTGGAGGGCGTACGGGGTCCCGGCCAGAGCGGGGACGGTCTGCGACTGCCGGGACGGGGTCGCGTTGAAGACCACGACGAGCGCGCCGAGCCGCATGGTGATGACGCCCGGCGTCTCCCCGGTCCCGGACAGCGGGAAGGAGAGCGCCCGCTGTACCCCCTCCGCCGTCGTCTGGCTGAACGCCTTCTCGGTGGTACGGATCCGCAGCAGATCCCGGTAAGCCGCCGAAGCACCCGTGATCTCGGCGCAGCCGGGGCGTACCGCCGGGTTCGTCAACAGGGGCTTGGCGTACGGCCACTTGGACTCGTTGTCCGCCGCCGGTGGCAGCCCCCGGCCGAAGCCGTTGCCATCCTCACACGCCCAGTGAATCGCGTTGAACCAGTCCCCGCTGTCGAAGGAGTTGCGGTCCAGCGACTTCGAGCGCAGCAGATCGGTTCCCGCCTGGCTGAGCGCGGGCCCCTGCGAGAGGGTGGCGGTGGCCAGGGCCACCACCTGCGCCCTGGCCCGGTCGGCGGCCGAGGTGGCGGCGGGGAGCTTGTAGGCGAGCGCGTCGTAGAGGGTCTCGTTGTCATGGGCGTCGGCGTAGGCGAGCGCGTCGCCGGGAGCCGCGGCGTAACCGGCCGGGGAGCCGTTGTAGTCGACCTCGGACCCCTTGACCCGGCGTCCGCCGGTGTCGGTGAAGGTGTACTCGGCGAGGTTGCCGGAGAGCCCGACCTTGATCAGGTCCTGGGCGTGCAGCAGCCGGGCCCGCTGCTCGTCCCGGCCGCCGTTGGCCGGTGAGCCGTTGGGGTCGGTGAAGAGCCCGGAGGCGAAGCCCTGGACGCGGGGGTCCTCGTCGAACGGCCCGCCGCCGCGCACCGCGTCCCGCGCCCGGTCGCTGAAGGTGGCGATGCCGGTACCGGCCATGTTGCGCTGGGTGGCCTGGACGAAGCGGGCGTCGTCGGCCGCCTCGCCGAAGTTCCAGCCCTCGCCGTAGAGGATGATCGACTTGCCGTCCACCCCGTCCTTGGCGGGGGTCAGGGCGTCGAGGGCCTTGCGCACGGCCAGGATGTTGGCCTTGGGGTGGTGGCCCATGAGGTCGAAGCGGAAGCCGTCGACCTTGTACTCACGGGCCCAGGTGACGATCGAGTCCGCCACCAGCTTGCCCATCATCGCGTGCTCGGGCGCGGTCCCGGGGCAGCAGGTGGAGGTGGCCACGCTGCCGTCGTCCAGCAGCCGCTGGTAGTAGCCGGGCACGATGCGGTCGAGCACCGACTTGTCGTCCTGTCCCGCAGCCACGGTGTGGTTGTAGACCACGTCCATGACGGTGCGCAGCCCGGCGTGCGCCAGCCCCCGCACCATCTGCCGGAACTCGCGGGTGCGGGCCGGGCCGTCCGGGTCGCTCGCGTAAGACCCCTCCGGCACGGTGTAGTGCAGCGGGTCGTAGCCCCAGTTGTAGCCGTCCCGGCCGGCCGTCCCGGCCACGCACTTCTGCTGCT
Organism: Streptomyces sp. NEAU-174; assembly: GCF_052665095.1. Lineage (NCBI taxonomy): Bacteria > Bacillati > Actinomycetota > Actinomycetes > Kitasatosporales > Streptomycetaceae > Streptomyces > Streptomyces sp. NEAU-174. The sequence continues at coordinate 331,227 of NZ_JBQTCE010000005.1, forward strand.
GGTCGGAGTCGGCGGGCAGGGCGGCCAGCTCGCAGCCGGGCCGGGCCTGGTCCGACCGCCGCTCCGGGACGGTGCCGAAGTCGAAGGCGGGCAGGAGGTGGACGTACGAGGTGCCGGAGCGGGCCAGCCGCGTGAGGTGCCGCATCCCGTCCGAGCCGCGGTCGGTGAAGGCGAGGTACTGGCCGGGGTGGGCGCTGGTGCGGTCCGCGATGGAGAAGTCGCGGATCTGGAGCTCCTGGATGCGGGCGTCGCGCAGCGGAACGGCCTTGGGCTTCTTCAGCGACGCCCAGCCGGCGGGGGCGAGCCGGGGATCGGCCAGATCGGTGACCAGGCTGCGGGCGGAGTCGGCGGTCAGGGCGGTGGAGTAGGGGTCGGTGACCTCGTTGGTGACCGTCTTCCCGACGCTCGGCGCCCAGACCCGGACCCGGTAGCGGTACGGCTTGTCCCGCCAGTCGGGGCTCCCGGTCACGCTCCACACCCCGCTGCCGGGGTCCCGCCGCATGGCGACGGTGCGCCCGTCGAGATCGAGCGAGACGTTTTGGGCGGTCGGCGCCCATACGGAGAGGGTGGGGCGGCCGCCGTGGAAGACCGGGCCGAGGCGGGCCCGGCGCGCCCGCTCGGCGTAAAGGTCGTCGAGAACGCCGGGGATCTGCACCCCGGTGCGGTGCAGTACGTGGTCGCGGTCGTCGGCCGCGCGCTGGACGGCGGTGAGCGGTCCGCGCAGCGCCGTTGCGGCCTTGTCGCGGTCGCGGGGGTCAAGGCGGTAGGCGGGGCGGTCGGCCAGGTGCGGGTAGGCGGCCTTCTGCGCGTCGGTCAGGGCGGCCGGAGCCAGCCGCAGCGTGCCGCCGCCGTCCGCGGCGCGCAACTCCTCGGCGGTCGCGGCGGTGTGCTCGACCTTCCATACGACGGTGGCACGGTCGATCCACTGCGCCTCGGCGGCGGCCTGAGTCTTGGTGGCGGCCCGGGCGGTCTGCGAGACGGCGGGCACGGCCGCCGCGCCCAGCGCCAGGGTGGCGAGCGCGGCGGCGGTGCGGAAGAGGGAGGCTCTCGGGGGTTTCACGGGGCTGGTGGCTCCTTGAAGGGGTCAGGGGCGGAGTGGGGGTCAGCCGCAGCTACGCGCGCCCGTGTGCAGCGCCACCGCCGTGTTCGCGCCCAGCGTGGCCGTGAACTGGCCCGAGGAATCGACCGTGACGGACTTGCCGCTCTGGACGTCGCAGTAGCCGCCCGCCGGGAGCGAGGTCTGGAAGGTGCGGGTCAGGGAGCCGCTCTCGTGGTTGATGGCCACGTACGCCTTGTCGCCGCGTCCGAACGCGATGGCGTTGCCGCCGTTGTCCCACCAGTTGGTCACCGAGGCGCCCCGGGCCGTGTTGCGGAAGGCGACCATGCTCATGATCTCGGGCCATTTGTGCTGGCACTTCCAGCCGTCCTGGTAGCACGCGCCCACCGCGCCGCCGTTCGGCGGGCCCGCGTCGTTGTCGCTGAACTCGTAGCCGGAGTGGACGTCCGGGGAGCCGTACGGCCAGGCCAGCATGATGACGTTGGCCAGGGTGTAGTCGGCGCCGTCTCTGTAGGTGAGGGTCGAGCCGTTGCGCTCGGTGTCCCAGTTGTCGACGAAGACACCGGACTGGCCGCTCGCCATATAGCTCCAGCCCTCGCCGAAGTTCTTCAGATACGCGAGCTTCTCGCTCTGGAACACCCGCTTGAGGTCACGGCCGTAGCGGAACTCCTGCACATCGCCGTTGCGCAGATACTCCGTCGGGGAGACCGCCTCGCCCTCGCCGTAGATGACCTCCTGCTTCCAGTAGACGCCCGGGTCGCTCAACTTGCTCTTGATGGCGGCGAGATCGTCCGCCGGGATGTGCTTGGCGCCGTCGACGCGGAAGCCGTCCACGCCGAGCGAGAGCAGGTCGTTGAGGTACTGCGCGAGCCGGGTGCGGACGTACTCCTCACCGGTGTCCAGGTCGGCGAGGCCCACCAGCTCGCAGTGCTGTACGTTCCAGCGGTCCTGGTAGTTGCTGATCTGCGCGGTGCAGTCGTCCATGTCCTGAGGCTGGTAGGTCCCGGGGTAGTCGTACTTGGTGTACGAGGAGCCGCCGGTGCCGGTGCCGGATCCGGCGGACATGTGGTTGATGACGGCGTCGGCCACCACCTTCACGCCCGCGGCGTGGCAGGTGTCGACCATGTTCTTGAAGGCGGCGCGGTCGCCGAGCCGCCCCGCGATCTTGTAGCTGACGGGCTGGTAGGAGGTCCACCACTGGCCGCCCTGGATGTGCTCGGTGGCCGGGGACACCTCGACATAGCCGTATCCGGCGGGGCCGAGGGTGCTGGTGCACTCCTTGGCGACGGAGTCGTACTTCCACTCGAAGAGTTCGGCGGTGACGTCCTTGGTGCCGGGCGGTGTCGCCCGCGCGGTCTGGGGCAGGGCGACGAGCGTCACCGCGCTCGCCGCAAGGGCGAGCGCGGTGGCGAGGGGGATGCGGCTGCTGGCCATCGTTCCTCCGTGGGGGGAGTTCGGGGGTGCCGATTGAGCCTTGTACGGCAACGCGCCATGCCCGTAAGGCCAGTTGAAGGTTCTTGCTGCAAGACGTCAGTGGTGGGGTGGTGACGGGACCGTACTCGCGAGTTTTTGTTGTTGCAAGACCTTTCGCAAGCAATTGCGGCGGTGTTACGTTCAACCACGTTCTCCGGTCCGGCCGGCCGGGGGCCCAGCCAACGGGCCCCACGCGCCCGGCCGGTCGGATCGGTTTTTCTATGGGGTGCCCGCTAGGGGGTGCCCGCCGTGCGGATCTTTCCCCTCCCCGCCCCTTCCCGCTGCCAGGGGCTCCGCCCCTGGACCCCGGGCCGTCACCTGGCGCAGCGAATGACCGGGCGGACACCCGCGCACATCCGGGTCATCCGGGGGCGACGAGCCGACCGATGAGCAGGGGCCCGCGGGGCGGGCGCTGTTCGCGGCGGGCGGCGCGTGAGCACCTGGACCGGCGGGCCCGGAGCCCCGGTTCCGCTCCGCCCCTTGGCCCCAGGCGTCGACGAGTCGACCGTCGCCAGGGCGCCGACCGCGCCGTCTGTGGTGCGGTGGTCGAGCAGCCAGCAGGTGAGCAGGGCCCACTGGGCGGGCGCGGGGCGGGCGCTGTTGGTGGCGGATGACCGTGCGCGTCCGGGTCGTCCGGTCGGACTCCGGGGCGGAGCCCCGGGTTCGCCCCGCCCCTGCCCCCCGGGGGCAACGAGCCGACCGTCGCCGCCGTGAACACCCCGCACGCGGTCGGCGCGCCGACGCGGCGGGGGACCGGGCGCGGGTCCGCACGCATCCGGACGTCTGGCCGCGGTCCGGGGCGGAGCCCCCGGGTTCGCCCCGTCCCTGCCCCCGGAGGGCGAGGAGTCGGCCGTCGCCGCGGTCGGCTCGGCGGGCGGGGGCTGGGGCGGAGCTCCAGTTGAGGGGAGGGGCGGGGAGGGGAACAGCCCGCCGCAGGCGGGACGCTCCTAGTAGAGCCTCGCCGTCGAGCCGCGGACCACCAAGTCCGGCTGGAAGACGAACTCCGTGTGCTGGACCGGGTTTCCGGCCATCTCCTCCAGCAGCGCCCCCACCGCCGCCGTCGCCATCGACTGCACCGGCTGGCGGACGGTGGTCAGCGGAGGATCGGTGAAGGCGATCAGCGGGGAGTCGTCGAAGCCGACCACCGACACATCGTGCGGCACCCGCAGCCCGCGCCGGGCCGCCTCCCGGATCACCCCGAGCGCCATCAGGTCGCTGCCGCACACGATGCCCGTACAGCCCTGGTCCAGCAGCGTGGCCGCCGCCACCTGCCCGCCCTCGACGCTGAAGAGCGTATGCCGCACCAACTCTCGCGCCTCGTCCGCCGATCGGCCCAGCAGCTCCGCGCTCGCCGCGAGGAAACCCTCGACCTTGCGCAGCGCGGGGACGTAGCGGGCGGGCCCCACCGCGAGGCCGATCCGGTGGTGGCCGAGCGCGGACAGGTGGCGGACGGCCATCCGCGCCGCCGCCCGGTCGTCGGGCGAGACGAACGTGGCCTGGATGTCCTCGTGGTAGCCGTTGATCAGCACGAACGGCACCTTGCGCCCGGCCAGCCGGGCATAGCGGGCGGGATCCGCCGTGGTGTCGGCGTGCAGTCCGGACATGAAGACGATGCCCGCCACATCGCGCTCCTCCAGCTGCTCCACCAGCTCGTCCTCGGTGGCGCCACCCGGCATCTGGGTGCACAGGATCGGGGTGTAGCCATGACCGGCCAGCACCTGCTCGATGATCTGCGCGAAGGCGGGGAAGACCGGGTTGGTCAGCTCCGGGATCACCAGGCCGACCAGCCCGGCGCTGCGCCGCCGCAGCCGTACCGGCCGTTCGTAGCCGAGGACGTCGAGGGCGGCGAGCACCCGCTGCCGGGTGGTGGCCGCCACGCCCGCCTTGCCGTTGAGCACCCGGCTGACGGTGGCCTCGCTGACCTTGGCCTGGGCGGCGATATCGGCGAGCCGCGGCGGCGCCCCAGATGAGCCCGCCCCCGGTGAGCCCACCGCGGACGGGCCTGCCCCAGGTGAGCCTCCCCCCGGCAGGCCCACCGCGGACGGACCCGCCTCCCGTACGCCCGCCCCCAACCAACCCGCCCCCAACGACCCCGTCACGACTTGGTCGCCCCAGCCGTGAGCCCCGCCACCAGATGGCGCTGCGCCCAGGAGAACACCAGCGCCGCCGGGATGGCGATCATGACGGCCGCGGCCGTCATGGAACCCCAGTCGGAGGTGTACTGGTTGACGAAGGTCTGGAGCCCCGCCGCGAGCGTGAGGTTCTCCTCCCCCGTCATGAACGCGGAGGCGTAGGCCACCTCGGCCCAGGCGGTGATGAAGGTGTAGAACGCGGTCACCGCGAGCCCCGGCTTGGCCAGCGGGACGACCAGCCGCCAGAAGGTCCCGAAGGGGTTGAGCCCGTCGACCCGGCCCGATTCGTCGATCTCCACCGGGATGGTGTCGAAGAAGCCCTTCATCATCCAGGCGCAGAACGGCACGGCCACGGTGAGATACGTGACGATGAGCGAGATCGGCTGGTTGAGCCAGCCCAGCGTCGACATGATGTTGTACAGCGGCACGATGAGGATCGCCACCGGGAACATCTGGGTGATCAGCAGCAGCCACATCAGCGGGCGCATCCCGGGGAACCGGAAGCGGCTGACCGCGTAGCCGGTGGTGGCCGCGACGAAGACGCCCAGGAGCGTGGTGATGACCACGATGAACAGCGAGTTGCCGAACCAGGTCAGGAACTCGGTGTCGCCCAGGACGTGTTGGTAGTTCCGCAGCGTCGGGTCCTTCACCACATCGGTGCTGAACGCCTCGCTCTTGGGCTTGAACGAGGTCACCACCAGCCACAGCGGCGGGAAGACCGCGACCGCGGAGGCGATGACGAGCGTGGTGTGCAGCCCTACGGAGGCGAGCGGGCCGCGTCGTTGGTCGCGCATGGCTACCAGACCTCTCCCTGCTTGCGGAGCGAACGGCGGTAGATCACCGCGAAGAGCATGAGGATGAGCAGGATCAGCACACCCCAGGCCGAGGCGCCGGCGAAGTCGCGCGGGCTGTTGACGAAGGAGAGCCGGTAGGCGTACGTCACCAGGATCTCGGTGGCGTCGCCGGGTCCGCCGCGGGTCAGCAGGAAGATCACCGGGAACATGTTGAACGTCCAGATGGTCGACAGCAGGATCACGGTGGAGCTGACCGAGCGCAGCCCGGGCAGGGTGATGTGGCGGAACCGCTGCCAGGGGCTCGCCCCGTCCATCTCGGCGGCCTCGTACAGCTCACCGGGGATGGACTGGAGCCCGCCGAGCAGCGCGACCAGCATGAACGGCACCCCGAGCCAGATGTTCACGGCGATCACCGAGACCTTGGCCATGGTGGGGTCGTTCAGCCAGGGCACCGCGTCGATCCCGCCGCCGTGCAGCACCTTGTTGAGGATGCCGTTCTTCTCGTTGTAGAGCAGCCGCCAGGCGAAGACGGAGACGAAGGCGGGGACGGCCCACGGCAGGATCAGCAGCGACCGGTAGAGGGTGCGCCCGGCGAACCGCCGGTTGAGCAGCACGGCGAGACCCAGGCCGATCGCGAAGGTGAGTGCCACACAGCTGACGGTCCAGGTGACGGTCCAGCTCAGCCGGTCCCAGAAGACCTGGTCCTGAAGGATCGCCCGGAAGTTGTCGAGGCCGACCGTCTGGTAGGTGGCGGGGATGTGGTTCATCCCGATGGTGCGCTCGACATTGGCCTCGTTGGCGTCGGTGAGCGACAGGTAGACGCCGCGGACCAGCGGATAGCCGATGATCAGCCCGATGACGAGCACGACGGGCGCGACCATGGCCCAGGCGTACCAGTGGCGGGCGAGCGCGTTGCGGATCCGGCGCGGCGGTGGGGTGCCCGGCTTGTGGACCCGGCCGCCCCGGCCGCGGGCGCCCTTCGCGCCCGCGGCCGGGTCCATGGCCGGGCTGGTGTCGACAGCCATCGTCGCCGGCCCTACTTCCAGTCGCCCTTGAGGAGCTTGCGGTACGCGTCACCAACCGCATTGGCGGCCTTCTCGGGCGAGGTCTTGCCGGTGAGGACGCCCGGGAACTGCACCAGGATCGCCTGGAAGAGGCTGTTGCCCTCGGGGATCCAGGGGCGCTCGACGGCCTTGTCGACGGCGGCCTTGAAGAACTTCACATTGGGGTTCGCGGCGACCGTCTTGTCGGAGTAGACGGAGGTGCGGGTGGGCAGCAGGGAAAGCTTCTCGGTGGTCTTGGCCTGCACCTCGGGCGAGCTCATGTACTGCGCGAAGGCGTAGGAGGCGTCCAGGTTCTTCGACCCGGCGTAGACGGTGAGGTTCTGGCCGCCCTGCGGGGCGCCCTGGCCCTTGCTGCCGGCCGGGACCGGGACCACTCCGAGGTTGGACTTGTCCTTGAACGCCTTGCCCGCCAGGGTGTCCTCGATCGCCCACGGCCCGTTGATCGTCATCGCGACGTCGCCGTTCTTGATGGCGTTCTGCATGTTGTCCCAGCCGTCGGTCGCGTCGGTCTCCGCCGCCTTGGAGGTGACCAGGTCGCGGGCGGCCGCGAACGCCTTGATGCCGGGCTCGTCGTCGACGGTGACCTTCTTGGCGCCGGTGTCGAGGAGGTCGCCGCCCTCGCCGTAAATGAAGGGCAGGTACCAGTAGGCGTCGTCGCCGCGCAGATAGAGGCCGGTCTTGCCGGTCTTCTCCTTGATCTTCTTGGCGGCGGCCTTGAGCTCGGTCCAGTCCTTGGGCGGCTGGACCCCGGCGTCCTTCAGCATCTTCTTGTTGTAGAAGAGGCCGAGGGTGTCGATGACCTGCGGTACGGCGTAGGTCTTGCCCTTGAACTTGGCGCCTGCGAGCGCCTTGGGCAGATAGTCGGACTGGTCGGCGAGCGCGGGGGTGCCGTCCAGCGGGGCGAGGTAGCCGATGTTGGCCAGGTCCTGGGTCCAGGCCACCTCGGTGCGCAGTACGTCGGGCGCGCCGGAGCCGCCGGAGCCCGCGGCGTTCTTGAACTTGGCCAGCGCCTCGCCGAACGGCACATTGACGTAGTTGACCTTGACGTCGGGGTGCTTCTTCTCGAAGCCCAGGGCGAGCTCCTTGTACGTGCCCTTCTCCGCGTCGTTCGACGTGTCCCAGTACGTCACGGTGCCGGAGAGATGACCGCCGGACTTCTTGTCGCCGCTGCCGCCGTCGTCACCGCCGCACGCCGTCGCCGCGAGCGCCATGGCCGCGACGAGTGCGGTGGCCGCTATGCCACGTCGCATCTGAACTCCTCCAAAGCCGGCCGCTCCCTCGCGGCCCCAAGTTGCGGAGGAACGTAACAGGGCCGCAAGCCCGCCGAAAGACCTTGCGGCAAATTTCTGCAAGGCGCCCGGCATCGTTACGTCCGCGTGTCCCCGCGGTAGCCGCTCCGCTCCCGTTCCGGCGCTTGACATACGCTCACAGCACGACCGGAGCACCCCCGAAGGGCACCAGCGCGCCCTGCAAGCTCTTCCGCAAGGCATTGCAGAGCTGTTACGTTCGCGCCATGACCCAGGAGCTCACGACCTCCCCTGCCACCGAGCCGGCGCGGCCGTCCGAAGGCCACGGATGGTGGCGCGACGCCGTCATCTACCAGGTGTACGTACGGTCCTTCGCCGACAGCGACGGCGACGGGATCGGCGATCTGCGCGGGGCGCGGGAGCGGCTGCCGCACCTCGCCGGGCTGGGTGTGGACGCCGTCTGGCTGACCCCCTTCTACGCCTCCCCGCAGGCCGACGGCGGCTACGACGTGGCGGACTACCGCGCCGTGGACCCGCTCTTCGGCACCCTCGGCGACGCCGACGACCTGGTGCGCACCGCCCATGAGCTGGGGCTGAAGGTGATCGTGGACGTCGTCCCGAACCACAGCTCGGACCAGCACCCGTGGTTCCGCGAGGCGCTGGCCGACCGGCCCGGCGGCGCGGCCCGCGCCCGCTACCACTTCCGCCCCGGCCGGGGCGCCCACGGCGAACTGCCGCCGAACGACTGGGAGTCGGTCTTCGGCGGGCCCGCCTGGACCCGTACCACCGACCCGGACGGCACCCCCGGCGAGTGGTATCTGCATCTGTTCGCCCCGCAGCAGCCGGACCTCAACTGGGACTCCGCCGAGGTGCGCGCGGAGTTCGACTCGGTGCTGCGCTTCTGGCTGGATCTGGGCGTGGACGGCTTCCGCGTCGATGTCGCCCACGGCATGGTCAAGGCCGCCGGGCTGCCCGACATCGGCCACACCGAACAGGCCAAGCTGATCGGCTCCCAGGTGCTGCCGTTCTTCGACCAGGACGGGGTGCACGAGATCCACCGCTCCTGGCGGCGGCTGCTGGACTCCTACCCCGGCGACCGGATCGGCGTCGCCGAGGCATGGGCGCCCACCGCCGAGCGGCTGGCCCTCTATGTACGCCCGGACGAGCTGCACCAGGCGTTCAACTTCCAGTTCCTGAAGTGCCCGTGGGACGCGGCCGCGATGCGCGAGGTGATCGACGAGTCGCTGGCGGCCACCGGCTCCGTCGGCGCCCCCACCACCTGGGTGCTCTCCAACCACGACGTGGTCCGGCACACCACCCGCTACGCCGACGGACCCGGTGGCGGCCCGGCGCGGGGGCTCGCCCGCGCCCGTGCCGCGGCCCTGCTCATCCTGGCGCTGCCCGGCTCGGCCTATCTCTACCAGGGCGAGGAGCTGGGCCTGCCCGAGGTGACCGAGCTGCCGGACGAGCTGCGCCAGGACCCGGCCTTCTTCCGTACCTCCGCCGACGGGCAGGAGGGCCAGGACGGTCAGGACGGCTTCCGCGACGGCTGCCGGGTGCCCCTGCCATGGACCCGCTCCGGTGACTCCTACGGCTTCGGCCCCGGCGGCAGCTGGCTGCCGCAGCCGGACGCCTGGTCCGAGCTGTCCGTCGAGGCGCAGACCGGCGACCCCGGCTCCACGCTGGAGCTGTACCGCGACGCGCTGGCGCTCCGCCGTGAGCTGCCGGGGCTCGGGGACGGCCCGATGAGCTGGCTGGAGGCCCCGGCGGGGGTGCTCGCGCTGTCCCGGCCCGGCCTGGTGTGCACGCTCAACACGCTCGGGGAGGAGGTCGAACTGCCGGTTCCGGGGCGTGCGCTGCTGTCGTCGGCGCCGCTGGCGTACAAGGCCGGAACCGTGCGCATTCCGCCTGATTCGTGCGCGTGGTGGGCAATCTGACACGCGACCGGTACAGTCCCACTCCATGACCGCACGGCTTGCTGACATCGCAGCCCAGGCGGGGGTCAGCGAAGCCACCGTCAGCCGCGTCCTCAATGGCAGGCCGGGGGTGGCCGCGGCCACCCGCGAGTCCGTCCTCGCCGCTCTGGACGTCCTCGGCTATGAGCGGCCGGTGCGGCTGCGGCAGCGCAGCGCCGGACTGGTGGGGCTGATCACGCCCGAGCTGGAGAACCCGATCTTTCCCGCGCTCGCCCAGGTCATCGGGCAGGCGCTCACCCGGCAGGGCTACACCCCGGTGCTGGCCACCCAGACCCCCGGCGGCTCGACCGAGGACGAGCTGACCGAGATGCTGGTGGACCGGGGGGTGGCCGGGATCATCTTCGTCTCCGGACTGCACGCGGACACCTCGGCCGATATGCAGCGCTATGACCAGCTGCGCGGCCAGGGTGTGCCGTTCGTGCTGGTGGACGGCTACGCGCCGCAGGTGCGGGCGCCGTTCATCTCCCCCGACGACCGGGCGGCGATGGGGCTGGCGGTCACCCATCTGGTCTCGCTCGGGCACACCCGGATCGGTCTCGCGCTCGGGCCGAAGCGATTCGTACCCGTACTGCGCAAGATCGAAGGATTTCAGCAGGCGATGCGGGACCGGCTGGGGCTCTCCCCGGCCGAGTCCGAGGAGCTGATCCAGCATTCGCTGTACACCCTGGAGGGCGGCCAGGCGGCGGCGACCGCGCTGATCGAGCGGGGCTGTACGGCGGTGGTGTGCGCGAGCGACATGATGGCCCTGGGTGCCATCCGGGCGGCCCGGCAGAAGGGTCTTGCGGTCCCTCAGGACGTCTCGGTGGTCGGCTTCGACGACTCTCCGCTGATCGCCTTCACGGATCCGCCGCTGACGACGATTCGTAAGCCGGTGCAGTCGATGGGGCAGGCGGCGGTGCGGGCGCTGCTGGAGGAGATCGGCGGTACGCCGGCCCCGCCCAGCGAGTTCGTCTTCCTGCCGGAGCTGGTGGTGCGGGGTTCTACGGCGTCGGCGCATGGGGTGGAGGCGCGGGGGCGGCGGGCGGCCGGGGGTGCGGCCTAGGGGGCGTCCGGGGCGGCTGAGGCCACGTCGCCTGCGGCGGGCTGCTCCCCTACCCGCCCCTTCCCGAACCATGGGGCTCCGCCCCCTGGACCCCGGACGCCCTTCGGGCGTGTCCTCAATCTCCCCCAGCTACCGCTGGGAGGTGCCCCCTGACGGGCTGAAATCAGCCCCTCCGGCGCTTGAGGAGCGGGGTCTGGGGCGGAGCCCCAGTTGTGGGAAGGGGCGGGTAGGGGAAAGCCCCCGTCCGGGGTCCTCGTCCAGTGGCCCGGCACCCGGTGGACGTATGGGGCATACGCCCCTTGGAGGACCCCCCGGACCAGGACATAAGCAACGAAGACCCGATGCCGTGGATGATCTGCGGGTGGACGTCGTCTGGCAGACTGTTGCCCTATGGGTGGAGCGACGATCAGGACCACGGCAGGCCGTACAGCCACCCCGGCACCCATCGCGGACACCGACGCGGAGCGGGCGCCGGGCCTCACCCTGATGGACCGGTTGCGTACCCCCAGAAGGCCCCGGCTCTGGTTCGAGATCGTCCTCATCGCGGTCAGTTACTGGACGTATTCGCTGATCCGCAACGCCGTCCCGGAGCAGCGCCCGGAGGCGCTGCGCAACGCGAGCTCGATCTGGGAGTGGGAGCACCGGCTCGGATTGGCCTTCGAACGGGGCGTCAACCATGCGATCGACTCGGTCAGCTGGCTGATCGTGGGCATGAACTACTACTACGCCACGCTCCACTTCATCGTGACGCTCGGCGTGCTGGTGTGGCTGTACCACTGGCATCCGGGCCGTTACGCCGCCACCCGCCTTGCGCTCTTCGCGACCACGGGTGTGGCCCTGCTCGGCTACTACTTCTTCCCGCTGGCCCCGCCCCGGCTGATGAGCGGCGGCCACTTCATCGACACCGTGGTGGTGCACAACACCTGGGGCTCGATGGCCTCGGGAAACCTCGCCGATATGTCGAACCAGTACGCGGCGATGCCCTCGATGCACATCGGCTGGTCGCTGTGGTGCGGTCTGACCATCGCGACGCTGGCCCGTCCGGTGTGGCTGAAGGCGCTGGGGCTGCTCTACCCCTCGGCCACGCTGCTGGTGATCGTCGCCACCGCCAACCACTTCTGGATGGACGCGGTCGGCGGGGTCGTCTGTCTCTCCTTCGGCTTCGCGCTGTCGTCCGCGTGGTACGGCTCGCTGCCGTACCGGCTGCCGAAGCAGGTGGCCGTGATCTGCACGGTTTGATCGTCCCCGGCGCAGCCGCCATTCTCTGTTCCGCAAGGTCGACATGAGTTCACATGTCGACATGGTTCAGGGGCTCCATGTGTCGCGCTGATCGACGCGGAATGAGCACGATGAGCGTGACGAAAGGGACCACCGGCCACCGTGCACACCGCCGACGCCGCTACCGCTGCCGCTTCTTCCGTACCCACTCCCGTACCCACTTCCGTATCCACGTCCGGGTCCGCTTCCGTATCTCCGTCCGGGCCCGCCTCCGGAGCCCCGGGGGCCCCGCCCGCCCCGGGCGTGCTGCTCCCCCGGCCCCGTACCGCCGGGCGGCCCCGCTTCCCGCTGGTCGCCACCGACCTCGACGGCACCCTGCTGCGCGGGGATCTGACGGTCTCACCGCGCAACCGTGCCGCGCTCGCCCTGGTCCGGGCCGCCGGGGCGCGGCATCTGGTGGTCACCGGGCGCCCGGCCGCGTCCTGCCGGGAGTTCCTGGTGGCGATCGGCTATCGGGGGCTCGCGGTGTGCGGGCAGGGCGCGCAGCTGTACGACGCCTCCGCGGACCGGCTGCTGGTCTCGGCGTCGCTGGACCGGGAGCTGGCCCGGGCGGTGGTGGAGCGCACCGAGGAGGCGCTGGGCGCGGGGCCGCTGGAGCTCGCCGTGGTGACCGCGGCGCCCGAGAACCGCTTCGTCGTGACCGCCGGCTTCACCGACCGGAGGCGTCCGGAGTGGGGGTTGGCCGAGCGGGCCGAGCTGTGGGCGGCGCCGATCGAGAAGGTGCTGATGCGCCACCGGACGGTGGCGGACGGGCTGGTGGCGGCGGCCGCCGAGCGGGTGGGCGCGGGCGAGGTGGCGGTGACCCACTCCGAGAAGGGCATGATCGAGGTGCTCCCGGCCGGGACGGACAAGTCGGTGGGGCTCCAACTGGCCGCCGACCGCATGGGGTTCACCCCCGCCGAGACCATCGCGTTCGGCGATATGCCCAATGACCTCCCGCTGCTGGGCTGGGCCGGGTACGGGGTCGCGATGGGCAACGCCCACCCGGATCTGAAGGCGATGGCCGACGAGGTGGCGCCGGCCAACGAGGACGACGGGGTCGCGGTGGTGCTGGAACGGCTGTTCGCCCACTCTTGAGCGGCCCTCGCACCGCACTCGCGGTGGGCTCGAGCAGCCCGTTACTCCCTTGACTGGATATACACAACTAAACAAAATATCTAAGGTGCGAGCTGAATCAGGATCCGAACCCCACTACGTCGACGAGCGCTCCGGCGCCACGTACCCGATCGACGACCCTCGCTGGTGCGGCGATGACGGGGCTCCCCTCACCGTCTCCGCACTGCCCGGCATCACCCGCGAGCAGGTGGACACCGGGGCCCGGTCACTGTGGCGCTACCGAGCGGCCCTCCCGGTGCGCATCGACGCCCCGGTGTCACTGGGAGAAGGGTGCACCCCGCTGGTCGAGAAGAGCTGGGGGGAGGATCGGATTCTCTTCAAGCTGGAGTGGTTCAGCCCCACCGGCAGCTTCAAGGACCGCGGCACCAGCGTGATGATCTCGCTCCTCGCCCAGCGGGGCGTACGCGAGGTCATCGAGGACAGCTCCGGCAACGGCGGGGCCTCCGTCTCCGCGTACTGCGCCGCCGCCGGCATCCGGGCCCGGATCCTCACCCCGGCCACCACCTCCCCCGCGAAGGTCCTCCAGAGCCGGGCCTACGGCGCCGAGGTCCAGCTGGTGCCAGGTGACCGGGGCGCCACGGCGGCGGAGGCGCTGCGCCAGTCAGCCCATACGTACTACGCCAGCCACAACTGGCACCCCTTCTTCCTCCAGGGCACCAAGACCCTGGCGTACGAGCTGTGGGAGGACCTGGGCTTCACCGCACCGGACGCCGTGGTGACCGTGGCGGGCGCGGGCAGCACCGTGCTCGGCTGCGACCTCGGCTTCTCCGAGCTGCTCGCCGCGGGCCAGATCGCCCGCCGCCCCCGGCTGCTGGTGGCCCAGCCCGCCCACTGCGCCCCGCTGCACGCCGCGTTCCGCGCGGGCGGCGAGACCCCGGTACCGTCTCTCCACGCCCCGACCATCGCCGAGGGCACGGCCATCCGCGAGCCCGTCCGCTTCCCAGAGGTGCTGCGCGCCATCCGCCGCTCGGACGGCGACATGGCGGCCATCCCCGAGGACGCGATCGCCACGGCGGTCCGCCGGCTGGCCGCGATAGGGCTGTACGCGGAGCCGACCAGCGCGACCGCGGCCGCGGCGATCGAGGTCTTCCGCGCCCGGGGCGCGATCCGCCCCGGCGAGACCACGGTGGTGCTGCTGACCGGCTCGGGCCTGAAGGCCACGCCCACGATGACGGAGCTCTTCGCACCGGAGGGCGATGAGCGATGACCGAGGAGAGCCGTCAGGAGACGCCGGGAACCGCCGAGGACGAGCTGCTGCTCCGCGAGGCCGAGAAGATCGTGGTCGCCATCGGCCGGATGTTCCCCGGGCTGTGCGAGGTGGTCCTCCACGATCTGCGCAACCCCGACCAGTCCATCCGCGCCATCGAGAGCAATCTCTCCGGCCGCGAGGTGGGCCAGCCCGCCACCGAGCTGGGCCTGGCCCGGATGCGGGACCCCGGCTTCCCCGACATCGTCCAGAACTACGCCAACCGCTTCCCGGACGGCCGCCCGGCGAAGAGCACCTCGATCGGCATCAAGAACAGCGCGGACCAGTACGTGGCCGCCATCTGCCTCAACCTGGACGTCTCCCTCTTCGCGAGCGTCGCCCGCAGCCTGACCAACCTCGTCCGGACCGATGAGCAGGAGCAGCCGCTCACCGAAACCCTCCGCGCCCGCACCGCCGCGGAGCTGCGCACCGTCATCGAGGAATTCGCCGCCGCCCGCGGCCAGACCCCGCGCAGCCTGGGCACCCCCGCCAAGAAGGAACTCGTCCGCACCCTCAAGACCAGCGGCTACCTCCAGGTGAAGCACTCGGTCCAGGTGGTCACCGAACTCCTGGGCGTCTCCCGCGCCACGGTCTACAACTACCTGCGCTCGCCCTGACCCCGGGAGCCACTTCCCATGACCCAACCGATCCGCATCGACGTCCCCGAAGCCTTCGCCGCGTCGTTCGCCGAGCACGACGCCACCGGCCGCGCCTGGCTCGCCGCGCTGCCCCGGCTGGCCGCGGAATTCCTCGACCGCTGGCAGCTGCGCCCGGCCGGTGCCGCCGCCCATGGCATGGCCTCGCTCGTCCTCCCGGTGACCGGCGCGGACGGAACTCCCGCGGTCCTGAAGCTCCAGCAGGTCAGGGAGGAGACCGAGGGCGCCCCGCTGGGCCTGCGGACCTGGAACGGCAACGGCGTGGTGCTCCTGCTCGACCACGACCCGGACACGGGCACCATGCTGCTGGAGCGCCTGGACGCGTCCCGTCCGCTCTCCTCGCTGCCCGTCGACACCGCCGCGATGCGCGTCCTGGCCGACCTTCTGGCCCGGCTGACCTCGGTACCCGCCCCCGGCGGCCTGCGCCGGCTGTCCGACATCGCCGCCACCATGCTCGAGCAGACGCCCGGCGCCGTACCGGCCCTGCGCGACCCGGCCGAACGGCGGCTGGTCCGCGTCTGCGCCTCCGCCGTGGCCGAACTCCTCGACGAGCCCGGAGACCGGCTGCTGCACTGGGATCTGCACTACGACAACATCCTCGCCGGTGAACGCGAGCCCTGGCTGGCCATCGACCCCGAACCGCTCAGCGGCGACCCCGGCTTCGAGCTCCTCCCGGCGCTGGACAACCGCTGGGACGAGGTCCTGGCCACCGGCGACCCCACCCGCGCGGTGCTCCGCCGCTTCGACCTGCTGACCGAGGCCCTCGGCCTGGACCGGCGCCGGGCCACCGGCTGGACCCTCGGCCGCGTCCTCCAGAACGCCCTCTGGGACATCGAAGACGGCAAGGCCACCCTGGAACCGGCCCAGGTCACCATCGCCACGGCCCTGCTGGCCCATCGTTAGCCGCTTGCCACTCTGCCCTCGGCAAACCCCCATGCGGGCGAGCCTTGCATCACGCGACCATGCCGGGATGGCCAACGACATCCCCGTGCGCCGCCTCGACCTCGGCTACTTCGTCCGCCCCGCCCCCGAAACCGGCGGCCCGGAGCCACGGGTCGAACCCGTACTCGCTTATCTGGTCCGACACGACTGTGGGCTGATCCTCTTCGACACCGGCATCGGCGCCGCCGACCCCGAGACCGAGGCGCACTACCGCCCCCGCCGCCGCGCCCTGCCGGAGGCGCTGGCGGCGGCCGGGGTCGGCCTCGCGGACGTCTCACTCGTCGTGAACTGCCACCTCCACTTCGACCACTGCGGCGGCAACCCGCTGCTGGGCGGCAGGCCGATCCTGGTCCAGGACGTGGAGCTGGCCACCGCGCGCGGAGGCGGCTATACGTTCGACGAGCTGCTGGACTTCCCCGGCGCCACGTACGAGGAACTCGCCGGGGAGGCCGAGATCTGGCCGGGCGTCCACATCATCCCGACCCCCGGCCACACCGACGGCCATCAGTCACTGGTCGTCCGCCAGCCCGATGGCACGGTGATCCTCGCTGGTCAGGCGCATGACTTCGGCTCCGAATTCGCCTCCGACCACTTGGCCCGCAGGGCGGCCCTCGATGGCGTGGCGCAGCCCCTTCCGCCGTACCGGCCCTGGCTGGACCGCCTTGCCGACTTCGACCCCCGCCGCGTCCTCTTCGCCCACGACTGCGCGGTCTGGGAGCCGTCGGACGGCTGACACTCTCGTCCCAACTTCCCGTTCACCCCATGGTCTTGGCGCCGTCCAGGGACTCGCGAATGATGTCGGCGTGCCCGGCGTGCTGCGCGGTCTCGGCGATGATGTGCAGCAGCACCTGACGGGCCGACCAGCGTGCGCCGGACTCGAACCACGGCGCCTCCGGCAGCGGCTGGGTCGCGTCCAGGTCGGGCAGGGCGGCGATCAGCTCGTCGGTCCGGTGGGCCACCGCCGCGTACTCGGCCAGTACGCCGGCCAGCGTCTCGCCGGGCAGCAGCCGGAACTCGTCAGCCCGCTTGGCGAAGTCGGCCTCGGTCATGGCGGTGAAGTCGGGCATGGCCGACGGGCCGTCCAGGATGAAGTCCACCCAGCCCCGCTCCACCGCGGCGACGTGCTTGACCAGGCCGCCCAGACACAGTGCGCTGACGGTGGTGCGCAGCCCGGCCTGCTCGTCGGTGAGATCGCGGGTGGTGAAGCGCAGGAAGTGCCGGTGCTTGTTCAGCGTCCGCAGCAGGTCGGCGCGCTCGCCGGTGAGGGTCGCCGACTCGCTCAGGCTCGGGGTCTCGGTCATGATCTCCGCCTTCGGTTGGTCCCGTGTTCCTCGGTCAAGAACGACAGTAGGAGTCACTGCGGACAACTTCTGTCCTCAATTCCAGGAGAATCGGAGACATGGCCTTCGGCGCCTTTGAGCATGGGGTCGGGGGGTGCCGGGCTCGCGCTTTCGTCGCCGGGCGCGGCGGGCCGTGGGTGGCGGGGCCGGTGGCGGCTCCCGTACTCAGGGGCTTGTGCCGATGCCGGACCGCCGGGGGTGGGGTACCCCCCGGAAAACCTTTGACAAATTAGTTGCTTCAGATCAAGCGTTTTTGAGAGGGGTACCCGGAGGGGCCGTCAGTCCGGCCGGGTCCCGGCCCAGGACCGCAGGAGCCGCCACCGGGGCCCACCCCCACCGGCCCGTCACCCGGCGGC
Organism: Streptomyces sp. NEAU-174; assembly: GCF_052665095.1. Lineage (NCBI taxonomy): Bacteria > Bacillati > Actinomycetota > Actinomycetes > Kitasatosporales > Streptomycetaceae > Streptomyces > Streptomyces sp. NEAU-174. The sequence continues at coordinate 348,946 of NZ_JBQTCE010000005.1, forward strand.
GAGGCCCGCGCCCCCATCCCCCGCCCCCCGAGAAACGCCGAGGACACGGGGGTGCTCCACGTAGACCGTGTTCAGCTCGGGCACCTCGGCCTCGAAGAGGATGAACGCCGCCGCCGGCGTCGCCGGGGAGAGGGCCGCCTTGACACCGCCGACGCCGAGAGCGGCCGAGGGCTGCTCATCATCGGCAGCTCGGCCACCGACTGGGGTGTCTGCCACCACGGACCGGGCCCCGGGAAGGCGGTGTGGTTTCAGGTCAGCGGGGCCAGTTCATGAGCGGTCAATACGCTCAAGCGCCACGTACACGAGAGAGCTCGGGGTCCTTCTCTCTCACTTCGGGGCCGCAGGACCAGTGGGTGCCACCCGCGGAGCTACCGTGACGCCACAACTCCCTGTCCCTCGGCGCCTGGAGGATGGTGTGCGGTACAAAGGGCCGCTTCCGAAGCGAGTCACCGGCCGGTTCAATGCCTGGATGGTCGGGCTGCGCGCCTCTCCCCGGTGGGGGCGGTGGGTGAGCGGGCGGCTCACGGTCGTCACGTACACGGGACGGCGCTCTGGGCGCACCTTCAGTACGCCGGTCGGCTATCGGCGCGTCGCCGACGGCGTCACGATCGCCGTCGCCCTGCCCGAACGCAAGCTGTGGTGGCGGAACTTCACCGGTGAGGGCTGGCCGATATCGCTGGAACTGGACGGGAGCGAGCGGACCGGGCACGCGGTGGCCCGGGTGGACGGCAAGGGGCGCGTCACCATCAGCGTGCGGCTCGACCACCCGCCCGCCGCGAACAGCCGCTGACGGCCGCTGACCGCGGCTGACGGCCGCTGACGCCTACGGAATTGCCATGACCCCTTCACTTCGTGCGCTGAACCGCTGAGTAGGATCGTCGGCCACACGGGGGAAGGTCATAAATGAAACAGTTGATGGGCGGCGCGCGCCGCCGTGCCGTTCTGGTCGGTGGCGCCGTCGCGGTGCTGGTGGCGGCCGGGGTCGGTACCTGGGCCACGGACACCTGGCCGTTCGACGGGACAGACACCTACTGCTGGGGTGCGTGGAAAGAGGACAGCGGGCCGGACTTCCTGAGCGGCGACGCGCTGGACGAGGACAACGCCAGCCGTACGTCAAAGGAGACCGTGCCGACGCCGGGGCGGCAGCGCGGGCGGTGCACCGTGGCGCTCCACTCCGAGCGCGTAAGCAGCGACGGCGGCAAGGTCGTGGAGGAGACCGAGATCACGGTCACCTACGGCCCCGCGCCCGAGGGCGCCGCGAAGCGCATGGAGTGGATCGGCGGCTACCTCGGCGACCGGGCGATGCCACTGCCCGACGGGCTGCCGGGCGCCACCGACGGCCGGCACGCGCTGCTGGTACTGCCCAAGGGATGCGACGCCGAGGACGGGCGGCCGACCGCGGTGACGCTCGACTCGATGGCGCGGTCGGTCTACAGCGACTCCACCATGCCGGGCGACGCGGGGCTCGGCGGCTCCCAGTCCGTGGCCCGGTTGCTCGTCGCGGCGGCCAACCACGCGATGGAGAAGGCGGGTTGCGCCCCGGCGAAGCCACTCGAGGCCGTCTCGCCGATGCCCACACTGCCCGAGGACGACGAGGACTTCTTCACCCGGGCCTGCCGGATCAGGGGCCTGGAGTTCGACAAGGAGGAGGCCCGCGACCTGGAGTACCAGGTCGGCGCGGTCACCCGGGATCTCCAGTCCTGTTCGGTACGGACGCAACACGGTGCGGGCCGGTACTTCGACGCCCTGATGGTGGCCCAGCCACGGCTCTCCGCGCTGTTCGACGGGGCCACGGGCAGCAAGGCACCGGCGCGCGGCTGGCGCGGTACGGGGGTCTTCGCCGACGACTACAAGGTCGTACGGGCCGACTGCGCGGGGCAGCGCCCGCTCACCGTGCTGATGCTCGCCCCCTCCCTGCACGAGACGACTCCGTACTTCGCCGCCTTCGCCGACGCCGTGGCGCGACGCGTCGGTTGCGCGCCCGTCGCACCTGGGGGTTCCAGCCGATGAACGACTCCGAGAACAACGAGAACAACGAGAACAACGAGAGCAGCGAGACCAGCGGGAGCAGCGAGAGCAGCGAGAGCAGCGAGAGCAGCGAGAGCAGCGAGAGCGACGCAGCCGACGAGAACGGCGGCACCCGCGTGCCGCTGCACGAACGGCGCCGCCCCTGGTGGCACTGGCAGCGCGTGGCCCGCTCCCGCCCCCGACTGGGCGTGATCATGGCCGTGGTCGGAGCCGTCGTAGGAGCATTGCTCGGCGGCGCGGGCGTGGCCTGGCGGGCCGAGGCGGGTCCGTTCGCGGACGACCGGGCCTGCTGGGGAGCGCTCAGCCGGGACGACGTCGCGGCGCTGTTCGACGGCAAGCGGGACATCAAGACCTCCGAGGTGGACATCACCACCGATCGGATCGGCAGCGAGGGCCCGTCGGGCGAATGCCGTCTGACGTCGCCGCGCGGGCGGCGGATCACGGTCGAGACGCACCAGCTGAACACCGGGTTCGGCGGCGCGGGCGACCGATGGGCCGATGAGTTCCTGTCCGCGCGGCTCACCCCGCTGGGCGATGGGCTGCTGGGCATGGCCTCGGACACCCGGGCCTGGCTCGCGGTGCCCGACGGCTGCATCGGCCGGCCGAGCGGGCTGGACGTCAACAGCGGCCCCACCGTGATCGACATGGAGACCGGCTGGACCGTCTACGACGACGAGGTGGACATCGAGGCCCGCGATCAACTCGCCCGCGCCGTGGTCAAACTGGTCAACCACTACATGGCCGACCAGGGGTGCACGGGCGAGATCGCCGACCCGGTCGGCCGGATGCCGGAGCCGCCGGGGTCCCTGCTCGAGGAGAACGACGCGATGTGCGGCGTCAAGGGACTGCGGCTCCCGGCCGCGTTCAGGCACGAGGGCAGGGGCGGCGCCGTAGTGACTCCGGGCGACGGCCCGGTGCGCACCTGCGACCGCGATGTGCTCTTCGGCCACCCCCAGCTGCGGCTGATGACGATCGAGGACCCCCGGCTCGCGATGCTCTACGACGGGCTGTCCCGGGACGGCGCCAAGGACCAGGTCAAGGCCGGTGAGCAGGACGGACGCGGCTTCGTCCGCGACGACATGGGGCTGTTCCAGGCCGAGTGCCAGACCGGCCAGGTCACCTTCCTGGTCCGGGCCGAGAACGGCGAGCACCCCGACGACATCCGTACGATCCTCCCCCGCTATGTGGCCGCGGAGGCCGACCGGATCGGCTGCGGCCCGCTGCGCGTCAGGCTGCCCGCGGCCGACTGACCCCGCCGACGCGGCGACCTCACCGGCGCGGCGCGGGCGTTCAGCTCTCGTAGTCGTAGAAGAGCCGCTCCACCACCGCCCGCGCCCGGCGGGTGGTGCGGCGGTAGTCCTCCAGCATCTCCCCGACGTGGCCGGGGCCGTAGCCCAAGTAGCGGCCCACGGCGGCCAGTTCGCGGACGTCCGACGGGAACGTGTCGCCGGGTCGGCCGCGGACGAGCATGACGGCGTTGCGGACGCGGCTGGCGAGGATCCACGCCTCGTCGAGGGTCTGGGCGTCCTCGGTGGAGATCAGCTCGGCGGCGTGGGCGGCGGCCAGGGCCTCACGGGTACGGGTGGTGCGCAGCCCGGGCTCGGCCCAGCCGTGGCGCATCTGGAGCAGCTGGACGGTCCACTCGACGTCGCTGAGGCCGCCGCGGCCCAGTTTGGCGTGGGTGGTGGGGTCGGCACCGCGCGGCAGCCGCTCGGACTCCATCCGGGCCTTGAGCCGCCGGATCTCGCGGATCGCGTCCTCGCCCAGCCCCTCGGCCGGATACCGCAGCGGATCGATCAGCTCGATGAACCGCTCGCCGAGCCCGGGGTCGCCCGCCACCGGCTCGGCGCGCAGCAGCGCCTGGCTCTCCCAGACCAGCGACCAGCGGCGGTAGTAGGCGGCGTACGAGGCCAGGGTGCGCACCAGCGGCCCGGACTTGCCCTCGGGGCGCAGATCGGCGTCGATGAGCAGGGGCGGGTCCACGGTGGGGAGCTGGAGCAGCCGCCGCATCTCGTTGGCCACGGTGAAGGCGGCGCGGGCGGCCTCCTGATCGTCGGCGCCCTCGCGCGGCTCGTGGACGAAGAGCACATCGGCGTCCGAGCCGTAGCTGAGCTCATGGCCGCCGAAGCGGCCAACGCCGATGACGGCGAAGCGGGTGGGCAGTTCATCGCCCCAGGTGTCGCGGACGGCGGCGCGCAGGGCCCCGGCGAGGGTCGCGGCGTTCAGATCGGAGAGGGCGTCGCCGACCATGTCGATCAGCATCGCGTCGTCCACGGGCGGTTCGGCGGCGGGGGCGGCGGGCCGGGCCGGCACATGGGGTTCGGAGGCCCGCAGGGCGCTGGGGACCTCGGGCGCCTTGGCCGGTACGGGGGCGGCCGGCCCGGTGGCGGCGGGCCCGGTGGCGGCGGGCCCGGTGGCCCGGCCCGGCGTCCGATCGCCCGACGGCGGCCAGCTCACGGTCGGGCGCACCTCGCCGTTGGCCAGCCGGGCGCTCTCGATGATGTCCGCGGCCGCCGTACGGAACATCTCGCGCCGCCGCACCCCGCGCGCCGCCGCGACCGCCTGCTCGGCGCCGTCCGCGCGGCCGACCGCGGCCAGCACCTCCTGCTCCAGATGGGCCCGGCCGCGCGGGCGCAGCCCCTCCGGGTCGCCGAGCAGGGCGACCGCCTCGGGGGCGCGCAGCAGCAGATCGGGGGCGAGCCGCCCGGCGGAGAGCACCCGGGCCAGGTTCTCGGCGGCGGCGCCCTCGTCGCGCAGCAGCCGCAGGTACCAGGGCGTCTTGCCCAGCGCGTCCGAGACCTTGCGGAAGCCCAGCAGCCCGGCGTCCGGGTCGGCGGAGTCGGCGAACCAGCCCAGCAGCACGGGCAGCAAGGTGCGCTGGATCGCCGCCTTGCGGGTCACCCCGGACGCCAGGGCCTCCAGGTGGCGCAGCGCACCGGCCGGGTCCGCGTACCCCAGGGCGGTGAGCCGCTGGCCGGCCGCCTGGGAGCTGAGCCGGATCTCACCGGGCTGGAGCTGGGCGACGGCGTCCAGCAGCGGCCGGTAGAAGAGCTTCTCGTGCAGCCGCCGCACTTCGCGGGCGTGCCGCCGCCAGGCGGTGCCCAGCTCGGTCACCGGCTCGGTGCGGAACCCCAGCGACCGGCCGAGGCGGCGCTGGTCGGCCTCGGCCTCGGGCATCAGATGGGTGCGGCGCAGCCGGTAGAGCTGGAGCCGGTGCTCCATGGTGCGCAGAAAGCGGTACGCGTCGTCCAGCGCGGCGGCGTCGGTGCGGCCCACATAGCCGCCGGCGGCGAGGGCAGCGAGCGCGTCCAGCGTCGTACCGCTGCGCAGCGACTCGTCGGACCGCCCGTGCACCAACTGGAGCAGCTGGACGGCGAACTCGACGTCGCGCAGACCGCCGGGGCCCAGCTTGAGCTCGCGGTCGACCTCGGACACGGGGATGTTCTCGACCACGCGGCGGCGCATCTGCTGCACGTCGGGGATGAAGTTCTCGCGCTCGACGGCCTGCCAGACCATGGGCGCGAGGGCGTCCACGTACGCCTGGCCGAGCGCGGCGTCGCCCGCCACCGGACGTGCCTTCAGCAGCGCCTGGAACTCCCAGGTCTTGGCCCAGCGCTGGTAGTACGCCAGATGGCTGGAGAGAGTGCGCACCAGCGGGCCGTTGCGCCCCTCGGGGCGGAGGTTGGCGTCGACGGGCCAGATGGTGCCCTCGACGGTGACGTCGGAGCAGACGCGCATCAGCCGGGAGGCGAGCCGGGTGGCGGCCCGTACCGCCTCGCCCTCCTCGACGCCCTCGACGGCCTCCGCCACGAAGATCACGTCCACGTCGGAGACGTAATTGAGCTCGCGACCGCCGCATTTGCCCATGCCGATCACGGCCAGCCGGCAGGCGGCGGCGTCCTGCGGCTGCTCCTCGGCCGCGATCTCCAGCGCGGCCCGCACCGTGGCGGTCGCGAGGTCGGCGAGCTCGGCGGCCGTCTGGGTGATGTCGGTGGTACCGCACACATCGCGGGCGGCGATGGCCAGCAGCGCCCGTCGGTAGGCGACGCGCAGCGCGTCGGGCCGGGGCATCCCCGCCCCGGGCGCGCCCCAGACCCCCTCGGCCAGGGCCCGCTCGAACTCGGGGGTGGTGGGGTGCAGATCGGCCGACTCGTAGGTCACCAGGGCGTGCCAGTCGCCCGGGTGGCGGGCGAGGTGGTCGCCCAGCGCCTCGGACGCGCCGAGCACCCCGAGCAGCCGGTCGCGCAGCGGTTTCGCGGTGACGAGGGTGTCCAGCAGCGCCTGCCGCGAACCGGCCCGCTGCCCGCCGTCCTCCTTCTCCTCCGCGTCCTCCTCGGGCAGCGCCTCGACGAGCCGTACGAGCCCGAGCAGCGCCAGATCGGGGTCGGCGGTCGCGCCGAGCGCCTCCAGCAGCACCGAATCGCTCCGCACCGCGGCCAGCTCGGGCGCGTCCAGCAGCCGCTGCGCGGCCGAGGCGTCGGTGAAACCGTGCCGCAGCAGCCGGGTGATATTGCTGCTCCTGCGTCCCTGCGGTACGGCCATCCCGCCGCCTCCCGTCCCTGGTCGACTCCGCGCCACTCGACCACGCGCACACCCGTGATCAAAGGCGCCGCTGACGAGCCTAAGCGACCCCACGGGCGAAGCGGCAGGTCCGGGCGGCGTCAGGCGCTGACGAAACGGTCCCGCGGCTCGCCGCGAAGATGCCCCGGCGGCAGCCGGCGGCCGTAGGCGACCAGAAGCAGGTCCTGAGCGGCCCCGGTCAGCTCGGCCCCGCTGCCGTACGACCAGTCCAGATCGTCGGCGCGCAGCCGGACCCCTTCGAGGTCGGCCCGAAGAACTTCAGCCCCCTGGGATTGACCGTCCCCAGCAGAACGCGCAGCCGGTCCTCGGGCACCCGGCGGTCGAGCCCGAGCGCGACGGTGATGTCCAGACCGTGGATCACATCGTGGCCCAGCGCCGCCTCGACCCCGCCCACCGGCGGCTTCCAAGGGTGCTCGGCGTGGTCCCGGAGGTACGCGGCGAGTTCCCCGGTCGAGGCGGCAACCGCGTCCTTACGGGCGAGCCGATCGGTCATCCGGTGAAGGCCGCCGCGTGCCTTGACCAGCTCCCACACCACCGCCGGCAGCGGATACCGAAACCCCATCGACATATGCGCCGCCACCTCCCGCACCCGCCACCCCGCACACAGACTGGGCGCCCCCCACTGCTCCTCCGCCAGCCCGTCCAACACCCCCGCCAGCTCCCGGCGTTCGGCCGCGATCGCTCTTCTGATGTCCACGAGGTCCATGAGCTCAAGGGTTTCGGCAGCCTCGCCGTAAGTCCAAGAGCTCATGCTTCTCACAGCCAGAAGCGACGGTTATGGCACGGCGGGAGAGCAGGTTCACGACGAGGAACCGAGCCGCGAACGCGACCGGCACAACGGCCAGCGACAGGCGGCCCGGGATCACCTGCATCCCATACCCCAGGTTGGAGATATGGCCATTGCCGGCGCGCATCTGCGAATGTCAACGAAAGAGGATCGCCTGTCAGACCTGCCTGGGATGCTCCGAGCATGGAGATGACAGTGCAGCTGACGATCGACTGCTCCGATCCGCAGAGAATGGTGACTTTCTGGGCCGAGGCCCTGGGCTACGTGCCTGAGCCTCCGCCGGGCGGGCACGCTACGTGGCGTGGTTACTGGGCGGCAGCGGGGGTGCCCGAGGCAGAGTTGCCGGCCGGTGCCGGGGATATTCCAGAGTCGATCATCGATCCCGCGGGACGTGGACCGAGGGTGTGGTTCCAGGAGGTTCCGGAGCGGAAGGTCGCCAAGAACCGGTGGCACTTCGACCTGAAGGTCGGTGGGAGCCGTGACGTCCCACTGGACGTCCGCACACAGCGGGTCAAGGCTACGGTGGAACGGCTGGTCAAAGCTGGTGCCACCGTGCTGCGGATCAAGGATGAGCCGGACATGGGGCTCTACGCCACCGCCATGCAGGACCCCGAGGGCAACGAATTCGACGTCGTCTGAGGCCGTTGCGCCGGTGCTGGTCACAGCCACTCGTTCAGCGTCTGACCGCCCACGGACGGCCCAGGTCCGGTGAGACGGCTCCGGGCCGACGGTACGCAACCGTCGGCCCAGGTGGCCGCTGCGGCGGGACTGCCACTCTGACCTGCGGCTACAGCACCGGGAGGTTCTTCCGGAGCTCGAACGGGGTGACCTCGGAGCGGTACTCCTCCCACTCCTGCTTCTTGTTGCGCAGGAAGAAGTCGAAGACATGCTCCCCGAGCGTCTCGGCGACCAGTTCGCTGCGCTCCATCAGGTCGATCGCCTCGCCCAGGTTCTGCGGGAGGGGCTCGATGCCGAGGGAGCGGCGTTCGGCGTCGGAGAGGGCCCAGACGTCGTCGTCGGCGCCGGCCGGGAGTTCGTAGCCGCCCTCGATGCCCTTGAGGCCGGCGGCGAGGAGGGCCGCGTAGGCCAGGTAGGGGTTGGCGCCGGAGTCCAGGGAGCGGACCTCGACGCGGGTGGAGCCGGTCTTGCCGGGCTTGTAGAGGGGGACGCGGACGAGGGCGGAGCGGTTGTTGTGGCCCCAGCAGATGTAGGAGGGGGCCTCTCCGCCCGCGCCGGCGGTGCGCTTGGAGCCGCCCCAGATGCGCTTGTAGGAGTTGACCCACTGGTTGGTGACGGCGGAGATCTCCCCGGCGTGGCGCAGCAGGCCCGCGATGAAGGAGCGGCCCACCTTGGAGAGCTGGAACTCGGCGCCGGACTCGTAGAAGGCGTTGCGGTCGCCCTCGAAGAGGGAGAGGTGGGTGTGCATGCCCGAGCCGGGGAACTCCGAGAACGGCTTGGGCATGAAGGTGGCCTGGACCCCCTGCTCCAGTGCGACCTGCTTCATGACCAGGCGGAACGTCATGATGTTGTCGGCGGTGGAGAGCGCGTCGGCGTAGCGCAGATCGATCTCCTGCTGGCCGGGGGCGCCCTCGTGGTGGGAGAACTCGACCGAGATGCCCATCGACTCGAGCATGGTGATCGCCTGGCGGCGGAAGTCCATGCCGATGTTCTGCGGGGTGTGGTCGAAGTAGCCCGAGGAGTCGGCGGGCACCGGGCGGCTGCCGTCCACCGGCTTCTGGTTGAGCAGGAAGAACTCGATCTCGGGGTGGGTGTAGAAGGTGAACCCGAGGTCGGAGGTCTTGGCGAGGATGCGCTTGAGGACGAAGCGGGGGTCGGCGAAGGACGGTGAGCCGTCCGGCATCAGGATGTCGCAGAACATCCGCGCGGTCCCGGGGGCCTCGGCACGCCAGGGCAGGATCTGGAACGTACCGGGGTCCGGCTTGGCGATCATGTCGGACTCGTAGACCCGGGCGAAGCCCTCGATCGCGGAACCATCGAATCCGATGCCCTCGTCGAAGGCGCCCTCGAGCTCGGCCGGCGCGACGGCCACGGACTTCAGGAAGCCGAGCACATCGGTGAACCAGAGCCGCACAAACCGGATGTCGCGCTCTTCGAGTGTACGGAGCACGAACTCCTGCTGCTTATCCATGGTCCCCAATCCTTGCAGGTCAAACGGCTCTTTGTGCGGGCGCGGGGCACCTTTCGCCTCCCCAGTATCACGCGGCGGGATTTCACAGAGGTTTCGTCCGGTCGCCCCGGCCTCCCTTCACCTCACCACGATGGGTGCATCGTACTTTCACCCGGCCGGTCCCGGACCCGACCGTTCTGCCCCCTCCGTGGCGCCTGCCGGGGCTCCATACCCCTTGGGGGTAGGGTGCCGAATATCAAGATGATCAAACGGTCGGATGATGATCTGAAGATCAGAACGGTCAGATGGAGGGCGCGATGCGGCGAAGCCCCTCACCCCAGAGCCGATCGCTGATGCGGCGCATAGAGCGGCGCGTCGGCCGCCCGCCCTCCCGGCGGGGCGGTGGACGCGCCGACCCGCACGCATCCGGCACACATCAGCATTGGGGTACTGACTCATGCACGAAAAGACTCGCCGTGCCGTGCTCGGCACGGGCATCGCCGCCGCGGGCAGCGGTCTGCTCGCCGCCTGCGGCTCCTCCGGCCCCCGCCCCCGCGCCGGAGGCCCCCACGGCGTGGACGGCAACGCGATGGGCGCCCCCGCCAGGCCCGGCGCGCCCGCGGACGACACTCCGGCGCAGTACGTCTCCCCCCATGGCCCGGAGGTCGCCGCGGCCGAGCGGCGGCGGGGCCCCGGCCCGGTGCGCACCTTCCGGCTCACCGCCACCGCGACCACCCTGGACATCGGCGCCCGCAAGGTGACGTCCTGGGCGTACGAGGACCAGGTGCCGGGCCGGGAGATCCGGGTGACGGCGGGCGACACGATCGCGCTCACGCTCGCCAACAACCTGCCGCAGCCCACCACGCTGCACTGGCACGGCATCCGGCTGCGCAACGACATGGACGGCGTCCCCGGGGTGACCCAGCGGGCGATCAAGACCGGCGCCGCCTTCGACTACCGCCTCACCGCGTTCTACCCGGGCACGTACTGGATCCATCCGCACTCGGGCGTCCAGCTGGACCGGGGGCTGTACGCACCGCTGATCGTGGAGGATCCGAAGGAACCGCTGGCGTACGACAAGGAGTGGGTCGTCGTCCTGGACGACTGGCTCGACGGGGTGGGCGGCCGCACCCCGGACCAGGAGTTCGAGCGGCTCAACGCGGGCAAGGGCGGCGCGGTCGGCCATGCGATGGACGACGGCTCGATGGGCGACGGCCCGACGGACGGCGACGGCAAGCGCGGCGCCACGGTCACAGCCAAAGCCACGCCCACGGCCAAAGCGACGGCCACGGCCAAAGCGACAGCCAAGCGCGACCGGCCCCGGACCACCGCGCGGAAGAAGGCCGCGCCCATGGAGAGCCGGCTGCTGGGCGGCCACGCGGGCGATGTCACCTACCCCTACTACCTGGTCAACGGCCGCAGCCCCGAGTCCCCGCAGGTCTTCCGCGCCAAGCGCGGCGACCGGGTGCGCATCCGCATCATCAACGCGGGCGGCGACACCGCCTTCCGCGTCGCCCTCGGCGGCCACCGGATGACCGTCACCCACACCGACGGCTACCCCGTCGTACCGGCCAAGACGGACGCGCTGCTGCTGGGCATGGGCGAGCGCTACGACGTGCTGGTCACCGTCAAGGACGGAGTCTTCCCGCTCGCCGTGATCGCCGAGGGCAAGGGGCGGTCCGCGATGGCGGTGCTGCGCACCCGCGGCAAGAGCCCGGTGAGGTTCCCGCGCCCCAAGGAGCTGGACGGCGAGCTGCTCACCGCGGACCGGCTGAAGGCGGCCGAGGACGTCCGGCTGACGCCCAAGGAGCCCGACCGCATCATCCGGATGCGGCTCACCGGCTCGATGCGGCGCTGGGACTGGGCGATCAACGGCCGGCCGTACGACCCCTCGCAGCGCTATCCGGTCCGGGAGGGTGAGCGGGTGCGGATCACGTTCATCAACGGCACCGACATGTGGCATCCGGTCCATCTGCACGGCCACACCTTCGCGCTGCCGGACGGCGGCCCCCGTAAGGACACCACGGTCCTGCTGCCGCACCACAAGGTGAGCATGGACCTCGACGCCGACAACCCGGGGCTGTGGATGGTCCACTGCCACAACGTCTACCACTCGGAGTCCGGGATGATGACCATCCTCGGCTACCAGAAGTGAAGCCCGGCGTGACCGGTGTGAGAGAAGCCAGGCGTGACCGGCGTGAGAAGGGAGACACCCCCGGCTATCGCGTCAGACAGACGATTACACTGGGCCCGTGCCTCAACTTCGCCTCGCTCTGAACCAGATCGACTCGACCGTCGGCGACCTCGACGGCAACACCGAATCGATACTCCACTGGACCCGGCACTCCGCCGAGCAGGGCGCCCATCTGGTGGCGTTCCCCGAGATGGTGCTGACCGGCTACCCCGTCGAGGACCTGGCGCTGCGCTCGTCCTTCGTCGAGGCGTCGCGCGCCGCGCTGCGCTCGCTCGCCGAGCGGCTGGACGCCGAGGGGCTGGGCGAGGTGCCGGTGGTCGTCGGCTACCTCGACCGCAGCGAGCGCGCCCGGCGCTACGGCCAGCCGGCCGGGTCGCCGCAGAACGCGGGCGCGGTGCTGCACCGGGGCGCGGTCGTCCTGACCTTCGCCAAGCACCATCTGCCGAATTACGGCGTCTTCGACGAGTTCCGCTACTTCGTGCCCGGCGACACCCTGCCCATGGTCCGCGTCCACGGCATCGACGTGGCGCTCGCCATCTGCGAGGACCTGTGGCAGGACGGCGGCCGGGTGCCGGCCAGCTGCTCGGCGGGGGCCGGGCTGCTGCTGTCGATCAACGCCTCGCCGTACGAGCGGGAGAAGGACGACACCCGGCTGGACCTGGTGCGCAAGCGGGCCCAGGAGGCGGGCTGCACCACCGCGTACCTGGCCATGATCGGCGGCCAGGACGAGCTGGTCTTCGACGGCGACTCGATCGTGGTCGACCGGGACGGCGAAGTCATCGCGCGGGCGCCGCAATTCGCCGAGGGCTGTGTGCTGCTCGACCTCGAGCTGCCCGCCGCCGACCCGGGCTCGGTCCCCGAGGGGGTCGTGGACGACGGGCTCCGCGTCGACCACGTCACCCTCTCGGACGACCCGCTGCCCCGCTATGAGCCGGAGCTCGCGGGCGGCGAGGCCGAGCGGCTCGGGGACGACGAGGAGATCTACACGGCGCTGGTCGTGGGGCTGCGGGCCTATGTGGCGAAGAACGGTTTCCGCAGTGTGCTGATCGGGCTCTCCGGCGGGATCGACTCCTCGCTCGTCGCCGCCATCGCGTGTGACGCGGTCGGCGCGCAGAACGTGTACGGCGTCGCGATGCCCTCGCGCTACTCCTCCGAGCACTCGATCGACGACGCGGCCGAGCTGGCGCGGCGCACCGGGCTGAACTTCCGCACGGTCCCGATCGCCCCGATGTTCGACGCCTATATGGGCTCCCTGGGGCTCACCGGGCTGGCCGAGGAGAACCTCCAGTCGCGGCTGCGCGGCACGATGCTGATGGCGATCTCCAACCAGGAGGGCCACATCGTCCTCGCCCCGGGCAACAAGTCCGAGCTGGCTTGCGGCTACTCCACGCTCTACGGGGACTCGGTCGGCGCGTACGGCCCGATCAAGGACGTCTACAAGACCTCCGTCTTCCGGCTGTCGAAATGGCGTAACCGTGCGGCGGAAGAGCGGGGCCAGACCCCGCCCATCCCCGAGAACTCGATCACCAAGCCGCCGAGCGCCGAGCTGCGCCCCGGCCAGGTCGACACCGACTCGCTGCCCGACTACGACGTCCTCGACCGGATCCTGGAGCTGTATGTCGACCGCGACCAGGGGCGTACCGAGATCGTGGCGGCGGGGTACGACGACGCGCTGGTGACGCGGATCCTGCGGCTGGTGGACACCGCCGAGTACAAGCGCCGGCAGTACCCGCCGGGCACGAAGATCTCCGCGAAGGGGTTCGGCAAGGATCGCCGGCTGCCCATTACCAATCGCTGGCGGGAGCACGCCTGAGGCTCTGGGGCGGCGTGAGGCGCGGCGCGCGGTGGCGCGCCCTATGACGATGCCTGGGCGTCTGACCGAACCTGGGCGTCCAGGAACGTCCTGATCAGGCCCAGCCACGCATCGGGCGCCTCCGCGAACGGCAGATGGCCGGACTCCAGCTCGGCGAGGCGCGCCCCGGGGATCGCGTCCGCCACCTGGCGGTGGTGGTACGGCGTGGCCATCGCGTCCAGCGTCGTGGAGATCACCAGGGTGGGCACCCGGATCCGGCCCAGGTCCTCGCGGACGTCGATCCGGCCGACCAGTTCCACCTGGTCGATCGCGCCGGGCGGCACCGAGGCGCGGGCGCCCTCGATCACCGTGGCGAGCTCCTCGGGCGTCATCCGGTCCAGATAGGGCGCGCCCGCGCCGATGAGCGCGGTCCAGCGGGCGGTCGCCTCCTCGTCGCCCGAGCGGAGCTGGCGCAGCCAGTCGTCCACCAGGAGCCGCATCCGGGCGCTGGGGTGGGCGAAGGTCGCGGTCAGGACCAGAGCGGTGACCCGCTCGGGGTGGCGGGTGGCAGCGCGCAGGGCGACCGGCCCGCCGAGGGAGTATCCGGCGATGGCGAAGGTGTCCAGGCCCTCCTCGACGGCCGTGCCCACCAGCTGGTCGGCCAGGGTGTCGAGGTCCAGCGGCCCGCTCGCGCGCGGGGTGCGGCCGGAGCCGGGGTAGTCGGGGCCGACCACGCGGTGTCGCGCGGCGAGACCGTCCAGGATCGGACCGTAGTTCCCCTCGATGGAGCCGGTCCCGCCGTGGGCGAGCAGCAGCCCGGGGCCGGTGCCGCGGACGATGCGGGCGAGGGGTGAGGTGCTGGTCATCAGGTGCGTCCTTACGTCACGTCTTATGGCTGTGACGGGGACGCTAAAGCCTCACATCGATGTCAAAGTCAAGCCCGCCGGGGCCGCGTGGGCGCCGGATCTTTCCCCTCCCCGCCCCTTCCCGAAACTGGGGCTCCGCCCCCAGGCCCCGAGCCGGGGCTCCGCCCCAGACCCCAGAACCGGGGCTCCGCCCCAAACCCCGGACCCCGGGCTCCGCCCCTGGCGCCCGGGGCTCGGTGCGGATCCGCCATCGATGCCGCGAGAAGGAGCGAAGCCCCGGCTCGGGGCCTGGGGCAGAGCTCCGGCCCGGGACCTGGGACGAAGCCCGGCTCGTACCCGGGACGAAGCCCCGCTCGGAGCCTGGGTCAGAGCCCTGGCTCGGGACCTCGGACGAAGCCTCGAAGCGGAGCCTGGGACAGATCCCCGGCACGGACCCGGGGCGAGGCTCGGCTCGGGACCTCGGACGAAGCCCCGGCACGCGGCCCGGGACAGAGCCCGGCACGGGGCCAGGGGCAGAGCCCCAACTCAGGGCCAGGGACGAAGCCCGGCACGGAGCCTCGGACGAAGCCCGGCTCGGGGGCTGGGGCAGAGCCTCAGCTCAGGGCCTGGGGCAGAGCCCCGGCTTCGGGGCCCGGGGCGGAGCCCCGGATTGGGGGCTGGGGCGGAGCCCCGGTTTCGGGGAGGGGCGGGGAGGGGGCAGCCCGCCGTAGGCGGCCCCGCTGGGCTCAGCCCACCTCGGACATCTGCGGCAGCGCCTCACTGCTCGCCACGACCCGCGAGCCACCCCCCGGAGCCCGATCCGTCAGCCCCGCGATCAGCGCGATCGCGAGGCCGATCACCGCGAGCACCGCGCCGACCAGCGTCGGGGAGGTCCAGCCCCAGCCCGCCGCGATGGCGACGCCGCCGAGCCACGCACCGCCCGCGTTGGCCAGGTTGAAGGCGGAGTGGTTGGAGGCGGAGGCCAGCGTAGGGGCGTGCTGGGCCTTGTTCATCACCAGCATCTGGAGCGGGGTGGTGGTCATGAAGCCGACCGCGCCCAGCACCACGACCGACAGCAGCGCCGCCCACTTCACATGCACCGTGAAGTCGAAGGCCACGAGCACGGCGGCCAGCGCGGCCAGCGAGCCGTAGAGCGTGGGCCGCAGCGCCCGGTCGGTGAGCGGGCCGGCGACCAGGGCGCCCAGCGTCATGCCGATGCCGAACAGCGCCAGCACCAGCGTGACCGTCGACTCACCGAACCCGGTGACCTCGGTCATCATCGAGGCGAGGTAGCTGTAGACGGCGAAGACGCCGGCGAAGCCGAAGACGGCGGTGAGCAGCCCCAGCAGCACCTGGCGGTCGCGCAGCGCGCCGAGCTCCTGGCGCAGCCCGCCGTGCTGCTCGTGGGAGATCTGCGGAACGAGCCGGGCGAGCGCGGCCATCGCGACCACGCCGATCGCGGCGACGACCAGGAAGGTCGCACGCCAGCCGAGGTTCTGGCCGAGCAGGGTGGCCACGGGCACACCGACGATGTTGGCGATGGTCAGCCCGAGGAACATGGTGGCGACCGCGCGGGCCCGCCGGTCCTCGGTCACCAGCCGCGCGGCGACCACCGCGCCGACGCCGAAGAACGCGCCGTGGGGCAGCCCGGCGAGCACCCGGCCCGCGATCAGCAGCCCGAAGTTGGGGGCGAGGGCGGAGGCGAGGTTGCCCACCGTGAAGAGCGCCATGAGCAACACGAGCATCCGCTTGCGCGGGATACGGGAACCGAGGGCGGTCAGCAGCGGAGCGCCCACCACGACTCCGATGGCGTAGGCGGAGACGAGGTATCCGGCCGTGGGCACCGAGGTGTCCAGATCATTCGCGACATTGGGCAGCAGGCCCATCATCACGAATTCGGTAGTACCAATGCCGAAGGCGCTCACAGCAAGGGCGAGCAGGGCCAGGGGCATGAGAGACCTTTCAAACGAAGGAGAAACGTGCAGGGGATGCATATGTTCTCTAGCTGAACAAAGTCTCTCACGCAGAATGTTCCCGAGGTGATCCCCAAGATGAACGGCACGTAAGATCTCGCCGGGTGCCCCGTGAGCTATGTCACCCGACGACTTCCCGGGCCACCGACCTCCCGGGCCACGCCTCAGTAGTCGACCGACGCCGCCAGCGGAAGGTGATCGCTGCCGGTCCTGGGCAGCGCCCACGCCGAGACCGGATCCAGCCCCCGCACCATGATCTGGTCGATCCGCGCCATCGGGAACGAGGCGGGCCAGCTGAAGCCGAAGCCGTCGCCCGCCGCGCCCTGGGCGGACCGCATCTGCGCGGTGACGGGGGCGAGCGCGCGGTCGTTCATGGTGCCGTTCAGATCGCCCAGCAGGATCACCTTCTTCAGCGGCTCCCGGGCGATGGCCTGGCCCAGCGCCTCGGCGCTGTCGTCGCGCTGCCCGGCGGTGAAGCCCGCGTTGAACTTCACCCGTACCGAGGGCAGATGGGCCACATAGACGCCGACCTCACCGCGCGGGGTCGCGACGGCGGTGCGCAGCGCCCGCGTCCAGCCCAGCTTGATGTTCACCGGCTTGGTGCCGGACAGCGGATACTTGCTCCACAGCCCCACCGTGCCCTGCACGGTGTGGTAGCGGTAGGTGCCCGCCAGGGCCCGCTCGTACGTCGGCACGGCCGAGTCCGTCAGCTCCTCCAGGGCCACCACATCGGCGCCCGAAGCGGCCACGTCCTTCGCGGTGCCGGTCGGATCGGCGTTCTCCGCGTTGACGTTGTGGGTGACGACGGTCAGCTCACCGCCGCTGCCGGACTTGTCGGAGAACATCAGCCCGCCGAAGAGGTTCAGCCAGACGGCGACGGGCAGCACCAGCGCCAGCACGGCGCTCGCCGACCGCCGCACCAGACCGAGCACCAGCAGCACCGGAAGGAACAGGCCCAGCCACGGCAGGAAGGTCTCCAGCAGCGAGCCGAGGTTGCCCACCCGGTTGGGGATGTCGGCGTGGAAGACCATGACCAGGGCGAGCAGGATCGCGATCGCCGCCAGTACCAGTCCGCGCCGCCAGATGCCGCGGTCGTTCCGCAGCCGGTCGAACAGGCGGCCGGTCCGGGAGCCCGATTGCCGGGGGGCGTCCCCGAGCTGTCCCGTCTCCTGCGTGTACGCCTGCGTCATTCGCTGTCCCTCACTGCCTCAACTGCCGCGCCTTGGACTACGACCCTAGGTGATGACCAGGGCTTTTCCCGACGCCCCCGGTGGGGGTGGTCCCCGTCCGAGGACGACGGGAGGACGGCCCCGAGTTCCACATCCCGGCCCGGGAGGGGGTGTTGTGACACAACAGGCACAAACCGCTCAGCGGAGCTCAACGGAGTTCAGCGGAGCCCAACGGAGCTCAGCAGAGTTCAGCGGCAGAGCTCAGCGGCGGAGTTCAGCGGCGGAGTTCAGCGGCGTGGGGAGACCCCTTCGAGGACCGTGTCGACGATCCGTTCGGCCAGCCCCTCGGGCAGCTCCTTCCACTCGTGGAGCATGGCGCGGGCGAGCATCGGACCGGTGAAGAGGTCGGCGAGCAGCTCCAGATCCACATCGGCGCGGATCTCACCGCTCTCCCGGCCCCGCCGCAGCACGGCGCGCAGGCTCGCGCGGCGGGCCGCTATGACGTTCTCGTCGTACGCCCGCCACAGCTCCTTGTGCGCGTGCATCTGGGTGATGACGCTGCGCAGCAGGGCGGAGTTGCGCTTGGCGAGCCCGCGGCGGCGCATGAACTCCAGGATGGTGACGAGGTCGTCGCGCACCGAGACCCCGGCCGGCTCGGGGCTGGGCTCCTCCAGGGAGCGCAGCACATCGAGCATCAGCGCGTCCTTGCCGGGCCAGCGGCGGTAGACCGTGGCCTTGCCGACCCCCGCCTCGCGGGCGATCCCCTCGATCGACAGACCGCCGACCGAGGCGCCCTCCTCCAGCAGCCGCAGCGCGGCCTCGATGATCGCGGCGTCGGTGGCGGGGCTGCGGGGGCGGCCGCGGAGCCTGGGCGCGGAGCTCTCCGGTGCGGTCATCGGTCGGCCGACGCCTCCTCCCGCGACCGCGGCCGCCCGTCGTCGGGGGCCGGGCCGGAGCCTTCCTTGCCGGGCAGGAAGGCGAGGACGACCAGCGCGCCGAGGACGGCGACACCCGCCGAGCCGAGGGCGGTGATGTGCATGGCGTGCACGAAGGCGTCCTGCGCCGGGCCCACCAGCGCCTGCCCCCTGGGCCCGAGCTTCTCGGCGACCCCCATGGTGGCCTCGACGGACTCGCCCGCCGAGCGCTGTACGGAGTCGGGCAGTCCGGGCACGGCGGCCAGGGTGTCCCCGATCCGGTCGCGGTAGGCGGTGGAGAGCACCGAGCCCAGCACCGCGACCCCGAGCGCGCCGCCGACCTGCCGGAAGGTGTTGTTGAGCGCCGAGCCGGAACCGGCCTTCTGACGCGGCAGCGCCTGCATGATCCCGGTGGTCACCGGCGGCATGATGTGCGCCATTCCGGCGCCCTGGGCGAAGAACAGCACCTCGAGCACGACGATCGGGGTGTCCACGCCGAGCAGCAGGAACCCCGACATGGCGGCGGCCACCAGCAGCATCCCGCAGGTGCACACCGCGCGGGCGCCGAACCGCTCGACGACCAGCCGGGCGCGCGGGGCGAAGATCAGCTGCGCCACGGCCAGCGGCAGGATCAGCAGCCCGGATTCGAGGGCGCTGTAGCCGCGCACGCTCTGGGTGTAGAAGACCATGAAGAAGGTCACGCCCATGAGGGCGAAGAAGACCAGGGCGATGGCGGCGATGGCGGCGGAGAAGGCGGGGTTGCGGAAGTAGCCGACGTCGATGGCCGGGTGGTCGCTGCGCTTCTCGTGCACCACGAACAGCGCCAGCACGGCGAGCCCGGCGGCGATCGAGCCCAGCACCTGGGCGTCGGTGAAGTCGGCGAGCTGGCCGCCCTTGATGATGCCGTAGACCAGCAGGACGAGCCCGACCACGGACAGCAGCACGCCCAGCGGGTCCACCCGGCCGGGCGCCGGGTCCCTGGAGTCGGGGACGAGCACCACCATCGCGATCAGCCCGGCGATCACGATCGGCACATTGACGAAGAAGACCGAACCCCACCAGAAGTGTTCGAGCAGCAGTCCACCGGTGATCGGTCCGATGGCGATGGCCAGCCCCACCGCGGCGACCCAGATGCCGATCGCCTTGGCCTGCTCCTCGCGTTCGAAGACATTGACCAGGATGGCGAGGGTCGCGGGCATCACGAAGGCGGCGCCGAGACCCATGAGCGCCCGGAAGCCGACGAGCTCACCGGGCGATCCGGAGAAGGCGGCGAGCACCGAGCCGATGCCGAACACCGCCATCCCGCCGAGCAGGACCTTCTTACGGCCGATCCGGTCGCCGAGGATCCCGGCGGTGAACAGCAGCCCGGCGAAGACCAGCGTGTAGGAGTTGATCGCCCACTCGAGCTGGCTCTGGGTGGCGCCGAGCCCGGTGGGCTTCGGCGAGGCGATGGTCTTCATCGCCACGTTGAGTATCGAGTTGTCGAGGACGACGACCAGCACGCTGAACATCAGGACGACGAGGATCGCCCAGCGCCTGCGGTGGATCGCCTCGGGGGCGCCGGATCCGGCCGGTGCGCCCTGGGTGCTGGGTGGGGTTGCCATGCCGCCCAGGCTAGGCGACTTACGATACGAGACCGTCTCGTATTGGAAAATCTTTGCGATCCGGGCCCACTTTCGCCCCGGCAGGAGCCGTGCCAGCATGGGATTGGTCCGGGGACGCCGTCAGGGCGCCTCGAGATGATGAACAGGAGCCGTAGCGATGACGCACGTCAGTCCTGCGCGAAAGCAGTCCGAGAAGGCGCTCTACGGGGGCACGGGCTCCCGCCGCATCACCGTCCGTGACATCGCGGCCGCCAAGGAGCGCGCCGAGAAGTGGCCGATGCTCACCGCCTACGACGCGATGACCGCGTCCGTCCTCGACCAGGCGGGCATCCCGGTGCTGCTGGTCGGCGACTCGATGGGCAACTGCCATCTGGGCTACGAGTCCACCGTGCCCGTCACCATGGACGAGATGACGCTGCTGTCCGCCGCCGTGGTCCGCGGCACCCGGCGCGCCCTCGTCATCGGCGACCTGCCCTTCGGCTCGTACCAGGAGGGCCCGGTCCAGGCGCTGCGCAACGCCACCCGCCTGGTCAAGGAGGCGGGCGTGGGCGCGGTGAAGCTGGAGGGCGGGGAGCGCTCCGCCCACCAGATCGAGCTGCTGGTCCAGTCCGGCATCCCGGTCATGGCGCACATCGGCCTGACCCCGCAGTCCGTCAACGCCTACGGCGGCTACCCCGTCCAGGGGCGCGGCGAGGAGGCGGCCCAGCAGCTGCTGCGGGACGCCAAGGCGGTCCAGGACGCGGGCGCCTTCGCGGTCGTCCTGGAGCTGGTCCCGGCCGAGCTGGCCGCCGAGGTGACCCGGTCGCTGCACATCGCCACCGTCGGCATCGGCGCCGGTCCGGACTGCGACGCCCAGGTGCTGGTGTGGACGGACATGGCGGGCATGACCGACGGCCGGGTGCCGCGCTTCGTCAAGCAGTACGCCCAGCTCCGCCAGGGCCTGGGCGACGCGGCGCGGGCCTTCGCGGAGGACGTCGTCGGCGGGTCCTACCCGGCCGAGGAACACTCTTTCCACTAGGAGGTGTCCGACGCGCCTTGCCGCCTGCGACGGGCCGCTCCCCTCCCCGCCCCTTCCCACAACTGGGGCTCCGCCCCAGACCCCGGGGTCCAGGGGCGGAGCCCCTGCCACGCGGCGGAGCCGCATATCGATGCTTCGGGAAGGGGCGGGGAGGGGAAAATCCACCGGGCACCACGAGCCACCGCGGTACAACGACAGCCCGCCGATCTTCCCCCGTCGGCGGGCTGTCTGCCGCTTGTCGGTGGTCTGTCGGTGACGGCTGACATCGTGGGCGGCATGACGCGACGGGAACACAGGATCAGAGACGGCAACGCCGTCGAAGTTCGGGGGCTGGTCAAGCACTTCGGTGACACCAAGGCCGTCGACGGAGTGGATCTGGACGTGCCGGAGGGCACCGTCCTGGGAGTGCTGGGACCCAACGGCGCCGGTAAGACGACCGTCGTCCGGTGTCTGTCCACGCTGCTGGTGCCGGACGCCGGTACCGCGATGGTGGCCGGGTACGACGTGATGCGCCAGCCCCGGCAGCTGCGCCGCACCATCGGGCTGACCGGGCAGTACGCCTCGGTCGACGAGAAGCTCCCCGGCTGGGAGAACCTCTACATGATCGGGCGGCTGCTCGATCTCTCCCGCAAGGAGGCGCGCGCCCGGGCGGACGCCATGCTCGAGCGGTTCTCGCTCACCGAGGCGGGCAAGCGGCGGGTGCGCACCTACTCCGGCGGTATGCGCCGCCGGCTCGACCTGGCCGCGTCCATGATCGGCCGGCCGTCGGTGCTCTATCTGGACGAGCCCACGACCGGTCTGGACCCGCACTCGCGCAACGAGGTGTGGGACGAGGTCCGGCGGATGGTCGCCGACGGCGCCACCGTGCTGCTGACCACCCAGTACATGGAGGAGGCCGAGCAGCTCGCCGACAACCTGACGGTGATCGACCGGGGCAGGGTCATCGCCAACGGCCAGGTGCACGAGCTCAAGGCCAAGATCGGCGGCCGCACCCTCCAGATCCGCCCGTCCGACCCCGGTGAGCTGCACCGCATGGTCGGCGCCATCAGCCAGGCGGGGCTCGACGGCATCGGCGGTGCGATCGCCGATGTGGAGGAGGGCCAGGTCAATGTGCCCATCGCCAGCGATGAGCAACTGACCGCCCTGATCGGTCTGCTCGGTGAGCGCGGCTTCGCGATCTCCGGGATCCACACCCAACTGCCCAGCCTGGACGAGGTCTTCCTGGCCATCACCGGCCGGAAGGCGTCCGCACCGCAGGACGACAAGAAGCTGGAAGAGGTCGCCGCGTGAGTACGGCCACGATGACCGCGCCCGTACGGGGGAAGAGCGACGGCCGGATCGGCCCGCGCGCCAATCTGCGCCACATCGGCGCGCTGGTGCGGCGCAACGTCATGCAGATCAGGTACGAACCGTTCGCGATGTTCGACGCCCTGGCGATGCCGATCGTCTTCGCGCTGCTGTTCACCTATGTCTTCGGCGGCGCGATGACCGGCGGCAACCGCTCCGAGTACGTCAACTACTTCATCCCCGGTCTGATGGCGATGGGCGGGCTCAACATCGCGATGTCGATCGGTATCGGCGTCAATGACGACTTCAGCAAGGGCGTCATGGACCGCTTCCGCACGATGCCGATCGCCCGCTCCTCGGTGCTGATCGCCAAGCTGATCGTGGAGGCCGGCCGGATGCTGGTGTCCACCCTCATCCTGCTGATCATGGGCTTCATCATGGGCTTCGAGCTCGAGACCGGGCCCGTGGAACTGGTGGCCGCGGTGGCCCTGTCCGTGGTCTTCGGATCGTCACTGACCTGGATCTTCATGCTGCTGGGGATGTCGCTGAGCACCCCGCAGGCGGTCAGCGGTATGGGCTTCCTGGTGATGATGCCGTTGCAGTTCGGCTCGTCCATCTTCGCCCCGACCGCCACCATGCCGGGGTGGCTGCGGTCCTTCACCGAGTACAACCCGCTGTCCCGGCTCGCGGACGCCGCACGGGCGCTGACCAGCGGCCATGGCGCGGTGGCCGAACCGGTGCTGGTGACCCTGGGCTGGGCGGTGGCCCTCACGGTGCTCATCGCGCCGCTCGCGGTGCGCAGGTTCCGCGACAAGACCACCTGACGGTCCGCGGCGGTCCTGACGGTCCGCGGATCCGGGCCACCGGCCGGGCACGTCCCACGGGGGGGACGCGCCCGGCCGGTTGCCATGTCACCGCCGGGCCCCGGGTGGTTCTTTCGCCGCCGGACCCCGGGGTTCGCCGCCGGGCCCGGGGGGCGCCCTCGGCCCCCGGGTGGGCCCCGCTCAGAGCAGTGCGGTGGCCTCCTCCAGCGTGAGGCCGGCGCCCTCGGCGTAGGCCCGCTCGTACCCGGCGTCCCCGAGCTCGGCCAGCACCGCGGCCTCGGTGCGCTCCCGGCCCGTCCGCTCGACGGCGGACTTCCGGTGGTGCTGCGGCTCGCGCAGCGCGTCGTACGCCCCCACCAGCCGCGCCGCGGTCCCGGCCCGCTCGGCGCCGCCGAGGCCGGTCAGCGCCTCGGCCCCGGTGAGCAGCTGGGTCACCGGGAGGTGCGGCGCGATGAGGTCCGTCATCCGGCCGGGCATCTTCGCCAGCGCTCCGCGCACCTTCTCCAGGGCGTCGCCCGGCCGCCCCTCCAGCAGGTCGAGCCAGGCCAGCATCCCCTCCACCATGCCCGCGAACAGTCGCAGCGCCCGGCCCTCGAACTCCCCGTGCAGTGTGGCCAGAAGGGTCCGTGCCTCGGCGAGTCGGCCCGTGGACCCGTAGCGCAGCGCCAGATGGATCCGGGCGTACGACAGCGCCTCGGCGCCCACGTGCTGCCGCTGCTCGACCACCTCGCGCAGGATCCGCTCGCCCTCCGCGGCCTCGTCCTCGTCGCCCAGCTCCACGAAGATCCCGGCCAGCCGGGAGCGGAGGAACAGCACCTGCTCATGGGCGCCGAGCTCCTGGGCGCAGCGGATCGCCGCGCGGTAGTCCGCGGCCGCGGCCGCGCCCTCGCCGCGCTGCTCCCGGGTCTCGGCGCGGCCGGCCAGCGCCTCCGCCGTGCCCCATACGTCACCGAGCCGGCGGAAGATCTCCAGGGCCTCGTCGGCGTCGCGGATCGCGCCCTCGTGATCGTCGCTCCGCTCGTTGTGGACCCTGGCGCGCAGCTGGAGGTTGAACGCCAGCTCCCACGCGTAGCCCAGCTCCCGGCAGGTGCGCACCGCCTCGTCGGCCATCCCTCGCAGCAGGGCGAAGTCACCCTTGAGGATCACCGCGAAGAACCACAGCACGCCCGGGAGGCCGCAGGTCTGGGGCAGCCCCGGCCGGTAGGCGGAGACGATGCCCTCCAGCTCGCGCTGGGTGTCGTCGCCCACCATGGCCTGGAGGTCGCCCTCGATGTTGGAGAGCGCGTACAGCCGCGCCCCGCGCCGCGCCTCTTCCAGCAGCTCCGGCTCCATCGGCGGCGGGGCGGCGATACAGCTGACGTACAGCGGCGGGGCGGGGGTCACCGGCGACTCGAAGGGGCTCGGCCCGAGCTCGGCGGCGGCGGTCGCCCAGTGGTGGGCCTCGACGCGGTGGCCGCGCAGATGCCAGAACCAGCCGAGCGAGAGCACCAGGCACAGCGCCTCCTGCTCGTCGCGGGCGGCCACGGCCCGGCGCAGCGCGGTGCGCAGATTCTCGTGCTCGGTCTCCAGCCGGAGGAGCCAGTGGCGCTGAGCCGGGCCGCGCAGCAGCGGATCGGCGGTACGGGCCAGCTCCCGGTAGGCGACCAGATGGCGGCGTTCGACCGCGGCCCGCTCACCGGACTCGTCCAGCCGCTCCGCCGCGTACTCGGCGACGGTCTCCAGCAGCCGGTAGCGCATCTCCCCGTCCGCTCCGGGTTCTGCTCCGGGCTCTGCTCCGGCCGCCGTTCCGGGCGCGGTGACGACGAGCGATTTATCGATAAGGGAACCGAGCAGGGCGGCCACATCGCGGGGGTCCACGGCTTCGGCATGCCCTTCGGCCTGCGCTTCGGTGCGCTCTTCGACGTGCTCGTGGCTGTCCCCGCACACCGCCTCCGCCTCGGCCAGCCCGCAGCCGCCCGCGAAGACGGACAGCCGGGCGAGCACGGTGCGCTCGGGGGCGTCGAGCAGTCCCCAGGACCAGTCGACCACCGCGCGCAGGGTCTGCTGGCGGGGCAGCGCCGTACGGCTGCCGCTGGTCAGCAGGCGGAAGCGGTCGTCCAGCCGGTCCGCGAGCTGACGCGGGGTGAGCAGCCGCAGCCGCGCGGCGGCCAGCTCGATCGCCAGCGGCAGCCCGTCGAGGCGGTGGCAGATCTCGGCGCACGCGGCCGGGTCGTCCTCGGTACGGAACCCGGGCCGGGCCGCCGCGCCCCGGTCCTGGAGCAGCCGCAGCGCGACGGGGTCGGGCAGCGGCTCCACCGGACGCACCAACTCGCCCGGGACGGCGAGGGGTTCGCGGCTGGTGGCCAGGATGGTGACCCCGGGGCACTGGGCGAGCAGGGACTCGGCGAGGTGGGCCGCGGCCGCCACGAGGTGTTCGCAGTTGTCGAGCACGATCAGCATCCGGCGCGGGGCGCAGTGCTCGATGAGCCGGGCGCGCGGATCGTGCAGGGTCGGGTCGGCGGCGGCGCGCAGCCCCTCGGCCGCCGTGCCGAGGATGACCGTCTCGCGCGCCCCGAGCGCGCTGAGGACCGTCTCCGGAACGGTCTCGGGGTCGTCCACGGGCGCGAGCTCGGCCAGCCACACCCCGTCCGGCCAACCGGGCGCGACCGCCTCGGCGGCCTCCTGGGACAGCCGTGTCTTCCCGGCCCCGCCGGGCCCGAGGAGCGTGACCAGCCGGTGCTCGGCCAGATCGCCACGCAGCGCCGCCAGATCGGCCTCGCGCCCGACGAAGCTGGTCAGCCGGGCCCGCAGGTTGCCGCCACCGCCGCGGGCGGCGGTGGCGGCCGGTACGGGCTCCGGCGAACCGGGGCCCGGCGGCCCGGGCGCCCCCTCACCGGTCGCCGCCAGCAGCTCGGCGTGGAGCGCCCGCAGCTCCGGCCCCGGATCGGCGCCCAGCCGGTCGGCGATCTCCGTACGGATCGCCTCGTACGCGGCCAGCGCCTCCGCCACCCGCCCCACGTCCCGCAGGGCGCGGATGCGCAGCGCGTGCAGCGGCTCGTCCAGCGGGTGGGCGTCGCAGAGTCCGCTGAGCGCGGGGAGGGCGTGGTCGGCGCGGCCGAGGGCGAGGTCGGCGGCGAACCGGGCGCGCCGCGCGGCCAGCCGTCGCGCCTCGGCGCGGGCGGCGGGCGCGGTGGCGTCGGGCAGATCGCTGAGCGCGGGCCCGCGCCACAGCGCGAGGGCGGCGTCGAGCAGATCGACGGCCTTGGCCGGATCGCCGTCGGCGAGGGCGCGGGCGCCCTCCTCCGCGAGCCGTTCGAAGCGGTGCAGATCGACGTCGTCGGGGTCGGCGCTCAGCCGGTAGCCGCCGGGAACGGACTCCACGGCGTCCTTGCCGAGCGCCCGCCGCAACCGCCCGACCAGCGCCTGAAGGGCGCCGTGCTCATCGGCGGGCGGATCGGTGTCCCAGATCTCCCCGATGAGCGCCCCGGTGGTCCGCGCCCGCCCGGGCGCCAGCGCGAGCGCCGCCAGCAGCGCACGCAGCCGCGCGCCGCCGACGTCCACGGGGGTGCCGTCGTCATGGCGGGCCTGGGTGGTGCCGAGGATGCCGTAGCGCACGGGCCCATTCTGATGGATGGCCCGCCGGGCGGGGCGTCGGCCTCGGACGCGTGGGAACGTGACGAGTCGCGGGAACGCGAACTCGGACGCGCGGGAACGGTGACGGGTCGGTCGCGGGGACGGTGAAGCGTCGCGGGGACGGTGACGCGTCACGGGAACGGTGAGGCGTCGCGGGCGGGCGTGGGCGCGGGCGTGGCGCTGCTCACATCCGGCCCTCCCGGCCCGGAACTCCGCGCACACTGTCCGTCGTTTCCCCCTCAGCCTCAGCGCTCACCAGCCCTTATGGAGACCCCACCCGATGACCACCGCCATCAGCCGCCGTGACCGGCGTATCAGCCCCGTCTTCCTCGGTCTGTTCGCGATCATGGTGGTCTCCGCGTGGGCCGTGTGGACGGAGTACTCCGCGAGCCCCGGCTTCGCCGTGTTCCTGTTCGTCGTCTCGGGCTGGATCGTCTCCCTCTGTCTGCATGAGTACGCCCATGCGCGCACCGCGCTGCACGGCGGGGATCTGACGATCGGCGCGAAGGGCTATCTGACCCTCAACCCGCTGAAGTACACCCATGTGGCGCTGAGCATCGTGCTGCCCGTGATCTTCGTGATCATGGGCGGGATCGGGCTGCCGGGCGGGGCGGTGTTCATCGAGCGGCACCGGATCCGGGGGCGCTGGAAGCACAGCCTGATCTCGGCCGCGGGGCCGCTGACGAATGTGCTGTTCGCGGCCGCGCTGACCGCGCCGTTCTGGCTCGGCGCCACGGACCGGGTGCCGGAGCTCTTCCGCTTCGCGCTCGCCTTCCTGGCGCTGCTCCAGGTCACGGCGGCGATCCTGAACTTCCTGCCGGTGCCGGGGCTGGACGGGTACGGGGTGATCGAGCCGTGGCTGTCCTACCGCATCCGGCGCCAGGTCGAGCCGTACGCGCCGTTCGGGCTGCTCGCGGTCTTCGGGATCCTGTGGATACCGGAGGTCAATCAGGCGTTCTTCGATGCGATCGATGCGGTGATGCGGGCGCTGGGGGTATCGGAGTGGGACACGTACTGGGGGCAGGAGTTCTTCCGCTTCTGGCAGGGCGAGCCCGATATGGCCGGATTCCGCGCCTAGGGGGCGCCTGCGGCGGGCTTGTTCCCCTCCCCGCCCCTTCCCGTAACCAGGGGCTCCGCCCCTAGATCCCGGACGCCCTTCGGGCGTGTCCTCAATCGCCGGACGGGCTGAAATCAGCCTCTCCGGCGATTGAGGAGCGGGGTCTGGGGCGGAGCCCCAGTTGCGGGAAGGGGCGGGGAGGGGAACAGCTCGCCGCAGGCGCCCCCGTGGCCTCAGCCCGCCGCGCCCGTGCTGCTCTCGCGGTCGGCGCGGGCCTTGCGGAGGTAGTACCAGGCCATGTTGGACGAGATACCGGCGATCAGGATCCAGACGACGCCGAGCCAGCTCCCCCGCGCGAAGGACACGACGGCCGCGGCGATCGCGAGCACGCAGACGGCCAGGGTGTAGAGGGCGAGGCGGGGCATGGGGTCGGCTCCTGTCGGGGGGTGTGTCACTCCCCGCCATTGTCCCCCATGCGCCGCCGCACGGGCCGGGCGCCCCGGGTGTGGGCACCCCGGGGTGTGGGCACCCCGGGCGACCCCGGCCACCCCGGGCGAACCCGGGGCGGCCCCGCCCCCCGGATCCGGACAAGCCCGCCGGGCCGCCCTCAGACGTCCGTGACGCGCAGGCCCGCGTGGGCCTTGTAGCGGCGGTTGACCGAGATCAGGTTGGCTACCAGGGATTCCACCTGGTGGGCGTTGCGCAGCCGGCCCGCGAAGACCCCGCGCATACCCGGGATACGCGCCGCGAGCGCCTGGACCAGGTCGGTGTCGGCGCGCGACTCGCCCAGGACCATCACATCGGTGTCGATCTGCTCGACCTCGGGGTCCTGGAGCAGCACGGCCGAGAGATGGTGGAAGGCCGCGGTGACCCGGGAGTCCGGCAGCAGCGCGGCGGCCTGCTCGGCGGCGCTGCCCTCCTCCGGCCGCAGCGCGTACGCGCCCTTCTTGTCGAAGCCCAGCGGGTTGACGCAGTCGATGACCAGCTTGCCGTCGAGCTCCTCGCGCAACCCCTCCAGCGTCTTGGCGTGGCCGTCCCACGGGACCGCGACGATGACGATGTCGCTGCGGCGCGAGCACTCCGCATTGTCCGCGCCCTCGATGCCGAGTTCCGCGCCGCCCAGCTCCCGCGCCGCGGTCTGCGCGCGCTCGGCGGCGCGCGAGCCGATGATCACCTTCTGGCCGGCCCTGGCCAGCCGGTAGGCGAGGCCACGGCCCTGGTCGCCGGTGCCACCGAGGACACCGACGGTCAGGCCGGACACATCGGGGAGGTCCCAGGGGTCCTTGGCGGGGGCCTTCTTCGCGGGGGCGTCGGACGCGGAGTTCGGGGCATCAGGAGTAGTCATGACAGTGATCCTGTCACGCACCGCGGCCACCTTCATGGTGACGTCTCTTACGCTTTGACACTCCCCTCCGTCAGCCCCGTGCGCCAGTACCGCTGGAGTACGCCCATCAGCACCATCAGCGGCAGCACGGACAGGAACGCCCCGCCGACCGTGTACTGGTACAGCTCCGGCTGCCGGTCCGCGTACCCCTGCCAGGACGTCAGACCGAGCTGGATCGGATAGAGGTCGGAGTCGGAGAGCATGACCAGCGGCAGAAAGAAGTTGTTCCAGATGTGCACGAACTGGAACAGGAAGACGGTCACCAGCGCCGGGGTCATCAGCCGCAGCCCCAGCGTGGAGAAGATCCGGGCCTCCCCCGCGCCGTCGATCCGCGCCGCCTCCAGGAGGGAGTCCGGTACGGCGGCGGCCGCGTAGATCCGGCACAGATAGACCCCGAACGGGCTGACCACGCTGGGGATCAGCACGGCCCAGTAGGTGTTGGCCAGGCCGATCTCGCTGAAGAGCAGATACAGCGGGAGGGCGAGCGCCGTGCCCGGGATCAGCACTCCGGCCAGGATGACGTTGAAGATGCCCTCCCGGCCGGGGAAGCGGTACTTGGCCAGGGCGTAACCGGCCGCGGCCGACAGCAGGGTGGCGGCGAGCGCGCCGACGCCCGCGTACATCAGGCTGTTGGCGAACCAGCGGGCGTAGATGCCGTCGTCGTAGGTGAGCACCCGGTGCAGATAGTCCAACGGGTGCGGGTCGTGGAACCAGAAGCCGAAGGTGCCGAAGAGGTCGCTGCTGGACTTGGTGGAGGAGACCACGAGCCAGTAGACGGGGGTCAGGAAGTAGAGGGCGGCGACGGTGAGCAGCGAGGCGGTGATGATCCGGTGCCGCAAGGGGGGTTCAAGACCCTCCCGTCCCTTCGCCGCGCGGCGGCGGCCCGCACCGGGCCGGTCGCCGGGCGGGGCGGCCTCGGGCCCCCCGCGCGCGGCCCCGTCCGTGCGCCCGCCGGGCCCGCCCGGCCCGCCCGGCCCGCCGGGCTCGCCGGCGACCACGCCGCCGGTCAGGTCGTTCGCCTCGGTCATCCGCTCTCGCCGTCCTTCCCCCGCTGTCCCACGAGCCTCAGGAAGCCGAAGGACAGCACGCAGGCGACGAGGGCGAGCAGCACCGCCTCGGCCGCCGCGATGTGCTGGTTGTTGCTGGTGAACGCCTCGTTGTAGGCGGCCAGATTGGGGGTGTAGCCGGAGTCGATGGAGTTGCTCAGCGGTTTGAGCACCTTCGGCTCGGCGAAGAGCTGGAGGGTGCCGATGAGGCTGAAGACGGTGGTGAGCACCAGCGCGGGCCGGATCAGCGGGAGCTTGATGTGCCGGGCCACCTGCCAGGCACTGGCCCCGTCGATCCGCGCCGCCTCGTACAGCTCGCCGGGGACGGCCTTGAGCTGGGCGATCAGCACCAGCATGTTGTAGCCGGTGAACTGCCAGGTGACGATGTTGGCGATGGACCACAGGACCGCCCCGCGGCCCAGGAAGTCCACGTCCCAGCCCGCCGAGTGGGCCATCTCCACCAGCGGGCTGATCCCGGGCACGTAGAGGAAGCCCCACAGGATCGAGGCGATCACACCGGGCACCCCGTACGGCAGGAAGAAGGCGGTCCGGAAGAAGCCCACCCAGCGCGCGGACGCCGCGTCCAGCAACAGCGCCAGCCCGGTGGCGAGGGCGATCATCACCGGGATCTGGACGGCGCCGAAGAGCAGCACCCGCCCGAATCCGGCCGTGAACCGGTCGTCCTCCAGCGCGTGGGCGTAGTTGGACAGCCCCGCCCACACCTGCTTGGTCTCCCCGCCGAGGCCGAGCGGCCCGGTGCGCTCGACCTTCAGCAGGCTCTCGTAGAGGGCGTAGCCGATCGGGGCGATGAAGCACAGCAGGAAGAGCGCGAGGAAGGGCAGCAGGAACCCGGACGCCGCCCGGGCGCTGCGTGCTTCGGTCCTGGTGAGGCGGCGGGGGGCTCCTCTCATCCGCCTCACCCGGCCTTCACCTGGAGGCCCTTTTCCTTCAGATCGGTGATCGTCTGGCTCTGCACCTTCTTCAGCACGGAGCGGAAGTCGGACCCGTCCCCGATGGCCGCCGTGAAGGCGTCGCCGAGCCGCTGGTAGAGGGTGTCGGTGGCGGGGCCCCACTTCCAGCTGGTGTCCACGCCCTTGCTCGCCTCGTCGAAGACCTTGCTGTACTCCTGGCCGCCGAAGAAGTCCTTGTGCACATCGAGCTGGGAGGTGGTGTAGCCCTGCTTGGCGCCCGGGGTGCCATAGCCGTTCTCGATCAGGAGCTTGATCGACTCGGGGTCGGTGTTGAGCCAGATCGCGAAGGCCAGCGCGTCCTTGGGGTACTTGCTCTTGGCGAAGACCGCGGTGGTGGAGCCGCCCCAGTTGGCGTAGGCGGCGTCGCCCTTCTTCCACTGCGGCATGGGCACCACGCGCCATTTGCCCGCGGTCTTGGGGGCGTTGCCGACCAGCAGGGCGTCGCCCCAGCTGGCGCCGAGCCAGGAGGCCATGTCGCCGGTCTGGACATCCTTGTACCAGGCGTTCTGCCGGTCCGGGATGGTCTTGATGAGCTTCCGGCGCACCAGCCCGTACCAGTAGTCGGCGACCTTACGGGTGGGCTCGTCGTCGATGGAGACGGTCCAGGTGTCGCCCTCGGTGCCGAACCAGCGCGCCCCGGCCTGCCAGGCGAGCCCCGCGAAGCGGTTGCCGTTGGTGGCCGAGAAGGTCTCGATCCAGGCGCCCTTCTTACGGATCGCGGTGGCCGCCGCCTCGTACTCGTCCCAGGTGGCGGGCGGCTCTATGCCCCACTTCTCGAAGAGGTCCTGACGGATGAACAGGCCCATCGGACCGGACGCCTGCGGTACGGCGTAGACGGCCTTGCCGACGACGGACTGCTGCCACTGCCAGCCGATGAACTTGTCCTTGTGGTCGGCGACCCCGTACTTGGTCAGGTCGAGCAGCCCGTTGTCGATGAGGAAGCTGGGCACGACCGGGTACTCGATCTGGCCGAGGTCCGGCGGATTGCCCGCCTTGATGGCGGCGTGCATCTTGGCGTACTGGGCGCCGTCGACGGCCGAGACCTTCTCGACCTTGACCCGCACCTCCGGGTTCTTGCTGTTCCACAGGGCGACGGGCTTGTCGATGCCCGGCACCCAGGACCAGAAGGTCAGGGTGATCTTCTCGCCCTTCTTGCGGCCCTTGGGCTCATCACCCCCGTCGTCGTCCGAGCCGCAGCCCGCGAGGGCGAACCCGGCGGCCGCGGCGGCAGCGCCGCCGAGGACCGCGCGGCGCGGCGTGCCGTGCGTCCAGGTGTTCCGGTTTCGTGCGGTGTCGCTCATACCAGCTCCTCCATTGGAATGCGCCGGAATGTGATGGTCGAGTAGGCGCTGAAGTCGCCGGTCTCGTAGAGCAGTCCGACCGTGGCGTCGTCGAGCCGGACCAGATCGGAGTAGGCGGCGGGCAGGCCGTTCACGGTGTGGCTCGGCCGCCAGGTGACCCCGCCGTCAAAGCTGGTGCGGACGGTCATCAGCGCCCGGTACGCGGGGTCGGCGGGGCCGGAGAAGAGCAGCGCGTCCGGCTCCCCGAGGTGCAGCACGCTGCACTCCACCACCGGGGCGACCAGTCCGGCCTGCGGCCGGAAGGGGAGGTCCAGGGTGGCGCCGCCGTCGCCGGAGTGGGCGTCGGCGCGGGTGCCGGGCGCGGTGGCGTCGGTGCGGGTGTTGAAGTAGACCCGGCCGTCGGGGAGTTGGGCGGCGGTGGTCTCGTTGACGTTGACGTAGCCGTCGGGGTTGTCGTCCACGTACCCGATCCGCCAGGTGGCGCCGTCGTCGTCGCTGAGCAGGTCGTGGCCGCCGTTGTACCGCCCCTCGGTGCCGTTGTCGCCGGGGACGCTCGGGGGCAGGGAGTGGTTGCCGGGGATGACGATCCGGCCCGCGTGGGGGCCGTACCGCAGCTGGAGGGCGTGGCCCGGGGTGGTGGCGTACCAGCGCCATTCGGGCCGCTTGGTGCTCGCGGTGATCTCGCGGGCCTCGCTCCAGCTCACGCCGTCGTCATCGCTGTACGTCAGCCACACCCGCCGCCCGTCGGCCGCGCTCACCTCGCCGCGCCGGATCCGGTCCTCGGTGGCGGAGGCGGCGCTGCGGACGTGCACCAGCAGGACGCGGCCGTCGTACGGGCCGCCGTCGAGGACGACGGGGGCGGGGTTGCCCGCCGTTCCGTCGCCGTTGCGGGCGACGACCTGTAAGGGGCCCCAGGTCCGTCCGCCGTCGGCCGACCGCTTGAGCACGAGGTCGATATGGCCGTCGTCGGCGGAGGAGTTCACCCTGCCTTCGGCGAAGGCGAGGACGGTGCCGTCGTGGGTCAGCACGACGGCCGGGATCCGGTAGCTCGCATAGCCCTCGGTCCCCGCCCGGAACGGAACGGACACCTCGTACGAGCGCGCCGCCCCCGTGTCGACTGCCATCAGACCTCCCGATGCCCCGTCGCAATCGAGTGCCGAGTCAGATAAATGGGACGTAGGACGTCCCTTGTGTGCGGCGACCTTAGGGTTTGCCTTACAGAGCGTCAAGAGACGGCGCATGAACAGTTGGAGACGGGGGTGGGGGCGTGTGGGCGCCGGGCGCGGCACGGGTCTATGGCATGCCTGCCGCATATGCCCCGAACGGGTGAGCCGGGCCCGAATCGCGCCCGCCGAGGCGCGGGTCGGGGCAGGATCCGGATGCCATGGACGCCGTAAGGGTCGCGCTGCTGCGCGAAGTCCTCGCCGGAACGGAATGGCTCCAGGCCACCCGCCGCTTCGCGGGCTCGCTACGAGCCTCGGTCGGGCCGCGCGCGGGCGGACTGCTGCTGGTCGGCAGCGAGGCTTACGAACCGTGGCACCTGGCCGCGCACCTCGACGACGAGGCGGCCTGGTCCGGGCTGCCCGAGCTGTCCCCCACCCTCGTCCGCCACCGGGTGCCGGAGGGCGGCGCCGTCCCCGCGCACCTGGCGGTCGGGCTCGGGCGGCTGGAGCGGGCGGGCCGCGGGGAGACCCTGCTGGTGGTCGCGCCGGGCGACCCCGGGTCCGGGCTGCTGGAGCGGGTGAACGACGCCCGCCGGGGCGGGGCCACCGTGCTCGCCCTCGACGGCGGCGACGCGGAGCTGCACGCCCTGGCCCATGACGCGCTCTCCGCCCCCGAGGGCGGCGAACTCGACCTCGACACCCTCCAGCACCTGGTCAGCGCGGCCGCCGGCGAAAACAGCCTGCCGCGCCCCGGCCGCCGCCGCTTCCAGGACCGGCTGGCCCGCCTGGCCGAACACTTGGCGGCGCCGCCGACGCATTGGTGAGGGGGCTTGGGGGCACCGGCTGGTGAGCGGGCCCTGCGGCGGGCTGGCGAGCGCGCCTTGCGGTGCGGGCTGGTGACGGCGCGATGCGGGCCGTAAGGCGTACACGCCGCCTGTAAGGCACCGCTCGGGTCGTAAGGCGGCCTCCGGCCCATGAGGGCCCGCGCGACCCGTAGGGCTCACACCGCCCGGCACCGCTCGACAGCGCTCGACGGCGTTCGGCACCGCTCGGCCGTGAGGCGGCCACGGCCAGTCGGCGTCCCACGGGCCGTAATTCGGTTGCCCGGCACGAGGACCCGGCCGGACGATGTCGCCTCGTGACGCTGACCGACCAGGACGAGCCTCCGGCGCCCCGCGCGCCGCGCCGCGCACCGCGGCGGGCCCGCGCGCTGCTGCCCGATCTCGCCCCCTGGCACTCCTCCCGCGACTTCCGGCTGCTGTGGACCGCGGGGCTGGTGACCGCCTTCGGCAGCTTCCTGACGATGGTGGCGCTGCCGCTCCAGATCAAGGAGTTGACGGGCTCCGCCGCCGCGGTCGGTGCGATCGGGGCGGTCGAGCTGGTGCCGCTGATCGTCTTCGGGCTGTACGGCGGTGCGCTGGCCGACGCCGTCGACCGGCGGCGGCTGATCCTGCTCACCGAGGCCGGGCTCGGGCTGCTCTCCGCGCTGCTGCTGGTCAACAGCGTGCTGCCGGATCCCATGCTGTGGCCCCTGTATGTGGTGGCCGCGCTGACCAGTGCGCTGACCGGGCTCCAGCGCCCCGCCATCGACGCGGTGGTGGCCCGGATCGTCCCGCACGCCCAGCTGACCGCGGCCGCCGCGCTCAACTCGCTGCGCTGGCAGCTGTCCGCGATCGCGGGGCCCTCGCTCGCCGGGGTCGTCGTGGCGTACGCCGGGCTGCCGCTCGCCTACGGCCTCGATCTGCTGACCTTCGCCGTCTCCGGGCTGCTCGCCCTCCGGCTGGCCTCCGCGCCGCCCGCGCACGACGCCGAGCCGCCGTCGCTGCGCGCGATTGGCGAGGGCGCGCGCTACGCCTGGCGGCGCAAGGAGTTGCTGGGTACGTACGCCGTGGACATGGCCGCCATGTTCTTCGCCTTCCCGAACGCGATCTTCCCCTTCCTCGCCGACGATCTGGACGCGCCCTGGGCGCTGGGCCTGATGTACGCGGCGGGTTCGATCGGCTCGGTGGCGGTCAGCGCGACCAGCGGCTGGACGTCCCGGGTGCACCGCCACGGCCGGATGGTGGTCGCGGGCGCGGCCGTCTGGGGCCTGGCCATGGCCGCGGCCGGTTGGCTGTCCAACGTCTGGCTGGTGCTGCTGTGCCTGGCGGTGGCGGGCGGCGGGGACATGGTCAGCGGGCTGTTCCGCGCCACGCTGTGGAACCAGACGATCCCGGAGCGGCTGCGCGGCCGACTGGCCGGTATCGAGCTGCTCTCCTACGCGACCGGCCCCCAACTGGGCCAGGTCCGGGCCGGGTCGATGGCGGGCTGGGTGGGTGTACGGGCCTCGGTGTGGTCCGGCGGCCTGGCCTGTGTGGCCTCGGTCGGCCTGCTGGCCCTGACACTGCCCCGGCTGATGGCCTACGACGCCCGAACGGACGAACACGCCCGCCAAGCGCGCGAGGCGCGCGAACTCCGCCCCGCCACCGGCTGATCCCCGGGCGCCGCGCCGATTCCCGGCGCCCCCGCCACTCCTCATCGCGCTCGCGCGCCGTCCCCATCGCGCGAGCGGCCCCCTCCGGGGAACCGTAGGGACCGAGACGGCCGGCGACCCGGCACTCCGGGCCGGGCTGCTGCCCCCGGCGCCCCGCACTGGGGGAGCCCTCCGCGCCCGGGGAAAGCCCGCGCCCGCTCACGGCGCCCGGCAAGGCTCCCGGCATCCCGGGAAAGCCGACGGCGCCCGCTCCCGACCCCCGGGGCGCCCCCGTCCCCAGGGCGGCTCAGCCCGTCGCCGGAGGCTCCTCGTCGCGCCAGCGCGGGTCGTTCCGCCACTGCTCGTTGCGTTCGCGCGAGGTCTCGATCGCCCGGGCGGCCTCCTCCGGGGAGGCGTACGGGCCGAGGCGATCGGCGGCGCGGCACTCCGGGCCCTCCTCGACCTTCTGGTGCTTGATGCAGTAGTACCACTCGCCGGGCTTGCCGGCGGTTCCTCTCCTGAACAGCGCCATCCCGGCCCCGACCTTCCGCTCGTACTCCCTTGCGGCCATGCTGCCCCATGCGCCGCCGATACACTCGCTGATATGTCTGGCCAGTCGCTTCTAGTCCCGGGGAAGCTCTCCCCCACCCGCACCGTCCCCGCCTCGATCCCGCGTCCGGAGTACGTCGGGAAGGAGGGCCCCACTCGTTACGACGGGCCCGAGGTCCAGGACGCCGAGACGATCGAGCGCATGCGGATCGCCGGGCGGATCGCCGCGCGGGCGATGGAGGAGGCCGCCAAGCTGATCGCACCGGGGGTCACCACGGACGAGCTGGACCGGGTGGCCCATGAGTACATGTGCGACCACGGCGCGTACCCCTCGACGCTGGGCTACCGCGGGTTCCCCAAGTCGCTGTGCAGCTCGGTCAACGAGGTCATCTGCCACGGCATCCCCGACACCACCGTCCTCAAGGACGGCGACATCGTGAACCTCGACGTCACCGCCTACATCGGCGGGGTGCACGGGGACAACAACGCCACCTATCTGTGCGGCGAGGTGGACGAGGAGTCGCGGCTGCTCGTCGAGCGCACCCGTGAGTCGCTCAACCGCGCGATCAAGGCCGTCAAGCCGGGCCGCCGGATCAACATCATCGGGCGGGTCATCGAGTCGTACGCCAAGCGCTTCGGCTACGGCGTGGTCCGCGACTTCACCGGCCACGGGATCAACACCTCGTTCCACTCCGGCCTGATCGTGCCGCACTACGACAGCCCGCACCACACCACCGAGATCAAGCCGGGGATGACCTTCACCATCGAGCCGATGCTGACGCTCGGCACCCATGAGTACGACATGTGGGAGGACGGCTGGACCGTGGTCACCAAGGACCGCAAGCGGACGGCGCAGTTCGAGCACACACTGGTGGTGACCGAGACCGGGGCGGAGATCCTCACCCTGCCGTAGCGGTCGCAGCGGTTCGAAGACGTCTTGTGCCGGGGCCCGATTCTTCGGCGGCTGTTTTACCGACAGGCTGTCGGGAAAGCATTGACGTAGGCGCCGGTCTCTACTTAGGTAAGCCTAACCTACCCACCTCGGCCCCCGGAGGTCCACCGTGGAGTTCTCCGCCCTGATCCGCAACGCCTCACGGGAAGCGCACTCGGACGTCGGGAGCTCGTCGTTCATGAGCGATCTGCTCGGTGGGCGGCTGGGGGTGGCGGCGTACCGCCGCTATTCCGAGCAGCTGTGGTTCGTCTACCGCGCCCTGGAGTCCCCGGCCGACGCGCTCGCGGCGGACCCCGTGGCGGGCCCGTTCCTCCGGCCGGAGCTGGCCCGGCTGGCCGAGCTGGAGCGCGATCTGGCCCACCTCGGCGGCCCGGACTGGCACGGCGGCCTCACCGCGCTGCCCGCCACGGCGGCGTACGCGGCGCGGGTGGCGGAGTGCGCCCGCGACTGGCCGGCGGGCTATGTGGCCCACCACTACACCCGCTACATGGGCGATCTGTCCGGCGGCCAGATCGTCCGGGACACGGCGGAGAAGACCTGGGGCTTCGACCGTAAGGGCGACGGGGTGCGGTTCTACGTCTTCGAGTCGATAGCCAACCCCGCCGCCTTCAAGCGGGAGTACCGCGCGCTGCTGGACGCGCTGCCGGTGGACGATCTGGAGAAGCAGCGCGTCGTGGAGGAGTGCAAGCGCGCCTACGCGCTGAACGCGGGGATCTTCCGGGAGCTGGCCGAGGAGTTCCGGCTCAGCGCCTGAGCCTCCGCGGAAGCCCGCGCCAAAGCCGGCGCCCAAGCTCGTGCCAAAGCCCGCGCCCACCGGGCAGGAGGGATCGGTGAGCGCGGGCGACCGGTGCGGCGGGTCGGTCAGGACCCGCCGGGTGCCGACGCGTCGGCGCGCCGGCGGGCGGCGGCGAGGACGGCCGCCGTGCCGACCACGGCCATGGCCCCGGCCCCGCTCAGCAGCGCCCCTGTGGGGACGTCCGCGCCGGTGGTGGCGAGGGAGCCGGTGCCGCCCGTGGTGGACCCGCCGGTGACGGCCCCGCCGCCGGTGATGGAGCCTCCGGTGTCCGTACCGTCCGCACCGCCCGTGTCGCCGCCTCCGCCGGTGCTGCCACCGGTGCTGCCACCGCTGCCGCCGGGCAGGTCAGCGTCCTCGTCGAGAGAGACGGCCACGGTGACCGGGTCGAGGGCGTCCCCCGCCGCGTAGAAGCCGCCGAACGCCTTGGCGCCGTCGGCCGTCAGCGCGGCCGGGACATCGGTGAGGGTGATGACCCCGTCCTCGGGCTCGGGGAGGCCGGAGCCCGTCGCGAGATCGGCCACCGTGACGTCGTCGCTCTCGGTGACCTTGCCCGTCTCCCGGTCCTTCGAGGACACATCGGCCACCAACGCGCCCTTGGCGCCCTTGACCTCGACGTTC
Organism: Streptomyces sp. NEAU-174; assembly: GCF_052665095.1. Taxonomy (NCBI): domain Bacteria; kingdom Bacillati; phylum Actinomycetota; class Actinomycetes; order Kitasatosporales; family Streptomycetaceae; genus Streptomyces; species Streptomyces sp. NEAU-174. Next base: position 387,991 of record NZ_JBQTCE010000005.1, read on the forward strand.
AGATCGCTGAACTTCAGGTCCAGGGAGCCCTCGTGGCCGGTGAAGCGGACCGCGCCGTCGAACGCCGCGTCGAGCGAGCCCCCGCCCGCGTCGTACGCGCCCTCGCCGTGCGGGAAGCGATAGCCGTCCCCGTGCTCGGCCGCGCCGCCGCTGAGGGTGATCTTCCCCTTGGCGATCGGGCCGGTGACGTAGTCCCGGAAGGACTTCTTCACGCCCCAGTCGAGGTTGCCGTCCACGACCCCGGGCGCGGTGCCGGAGGACTCGCCGGGCGCGTCCGTGGGCCCGGCCGGGGGCCCGGCCGGGGGCCCGGCCGTGGTGCGGGTAGGGGTAGGGGTGGTCGGAGTCGGAGTGGCCGATGGCGAGCGCGTGGGCGTGGGCGTGGCGGTGGGCGTCGGCGGGGTCGCGGTGCCCGGCGTCACCGCGAGCGTCGCCGGGTCCAGCTGCTGCCCCTCCTGGTACATGTCGTTGAACGCCTTGGCGCCCTCGGCGGTGAGCTTCGTCGGGATGTCCGCGAAGGTCATCCGGCCGCCCTCGCCGGTGCCCGGTGTCACCCCGGACAGATCGAGGGTGACGAGGGAGACGTCGTCGCTGGTGGTGCCGGACGAGGTGACATCGGCGGTGATCTCGCCCGAGGTGCCCGCCGTGCGCACTTTGAGGTCGGCGAGGGTGAGGTCGAGCGCCCCGGCGTGGCCGGTGAAGCGCACCTTGCCCTTGAAGGTGGTGTCCACGGCGTGGGTCGAGGTGTCGTACGTGCCCGTGCCGTCGGTGAAGGTGAACGGGCCGTTGTCGGGGGCCTGCCGGGCGCCGTCCGCGACCTCGATCGCGCCGTGGGCTATCGGGCCGGTGACGTACTTCCGGAACCCCTCCTTCACACCCCACTCCAGGGTGCCGTCCTTGAGCTCAAGGCCGGGCGCCGCCGCCGCGGCGTGGGCGGGCAGGACGGTGCCGGCGGCCCCGAGGGCGGCCACGGCGGCGACGGCCGTGGCGAGCGCCAGGGCGCCGCGCGCGGCGGGTCTGCGGGGGCGGGGTGCGGAGGTGGTGGACGGGACGGTCATGGTCGGGTGCCTCCCGGTCGGAGTCCAAACGAGGAATGAGGAGGAATGAGGAGCGGCGAATCAGCAGTTGGGCGGAGTGAGTCAGTCCCGTGGCGCGGCCGCCGCCCGGCGCCGGCGCCACAGCGGTACGAGGACGGCCGCGGCGATCAGCAGCACGCCCCCTGCCCCGGCCGCCACCCATGGCGCGGCGGAGGAGTCCGACGACGAGGAGGCCGCCGCGGACGAGGCGGTGTGCCGGGTTCTCGCCTTGGCGGACCGCTGCGGGGCTGCGGTCGGGGCGTCGCCCAGGTCGGGCAGGGGCGGAAGGGATGCCTTCGCGTCGAGTGCGACCGCGAGCGAGACCGGGTCCATGGCCGTGCCCGCCCTGTAGAGCCCGCCGAACACCTCGGCGCCCCGGGCGGTGAGCGTGGCCGGGACCTCGGTCAGGGCGATCAGGCCCTTCTCGGGGCGCAGTCGGGGCGCCTCGAAGGTGGCCAGGGGCACGGCCTCGGCCGTGGAGCCGTCGCGGGTCACATCCGCCGCCAGCGTGCCGCGCCCGTCCGCGAGGCCTACGGACACCCCGCTCAGCGCGAGGTCGAGATCCTTGCCCCGGAAGCCGATACGGCCCTGGAAGGTGGCCCGGAGGGTGTTCCGCCGCTCGTCGTACGTCCCCTTGCCGCCGGGGAAGCGGAAGAGCGCGCCGCCGTCCTGCGCCCCGTCCGACAGCCGCCACTCCCCCTTGGCCACCGGGCCGGTGACGTACTCGCGGAAGGTGCGGCGGACCCCCCAGTCGACGGCCGCCGTGGTGAAGGCGCCCCGCGGCAGGTCCTTGTCGCGCTCAGCGCTGTCGCTGTCGCTGTCGCTGTCGCCGGGGCCGGGGCCATGGGTCGGCTCGGCGCTCGGCTTCCGCGCGGGCGCGTCCACGGACAGGCTCACCGGATCCAGCTCCGTGCCCGCCATGCAGTACCCCGCGAACGCCTTGGCCCCCTCCGGAGTGAGCTTCGCCGGAAGGTGGTCGAGCACCACCGGCGATCCGCCGCCGCGCATGGTCACCCCGCCGAGGTCGAGGGTGGCCAGCGGCACCTGCCGGGCGCTGGTGACCTTGCCGGTGCCCTTGGCCTTGCCGGTCATGTCGGCGTAAAGGGTGCCGCCGCGGCCTCCGGCGGGGATCCGGACGGTGGGGTGGCCAATGGTGAGGTCCAGTTGGTACGAGCCGTCCGGCTTCCGGTGGCCGAGGAAGCGCACCCCGCCGGAGAAACCCGCCTCGAAGGCGCCGTCGGCCGGGTCGTAGGAGCCGGTGGCGGAGTGGAAGCGGAACTGGTCGCTGCCGACCGTGGCCGCCCCGTCCCGCAGGCTCCAACTCCCCTTCGCGATGGGCCCGGTGACATAGCTCTGGAACGAGGACTTGATGCCCCAGTCCAGGCGCCCGCCCGCGACCGTACGGTCCGCCGCCCGCGCGGCGGGGCCGGTCAGCAGGGTGGCGCAGAGCGTGAGCACGGTGGTGGCAGTCGCGATGAGCACGGCGGACGTACGGACCGGCCGCGATGGCGCTCCTGGTCTCCACGGCAGCATCAGAGGCCCCTTCCCCCTCTAGTGAAGCAAGGCAAGGCTAACCTAAGCTATGCGCCGTCAGGTCGGAACAGCGCGACCAAGGCGGAAGGGCTGAAAGTGGATCAACCGCAGTCGGTGGCTGGGGCGTTGCCCCACAGATCGCGCCGCACTGGGGCGCGCCGTGCCGGGCCGCGCCGCATCGGGCCGCGCCTCGCCGGGCCGCGCCGCGCCAGGTCCCTTGTCGTTCTGCTCCCGGTGCTCGCCGTCCTCGCGGTCACCGGCTGCGGCGGAGGCGCCGGGGGCGGTGAGAGCGGTAAGGACGCCGGTTCGAGGCGTACGGCCGCGGCGGCCGCGGACCGAGTGGAGCCCCTGCGCGCCACGCCGACGCCCCGCCTCCCCGCCACCGTCCGGTCCGCCGACGGCCACCGGGTGACCGTGCGGGACGCGGACCGGATCGTGCCCCTCACCGGCTCGCTCTCCGAGATCGTCTTCACCCTGGGGCTGGGCCGGAACGTCGTCGCCCGCGACATCACCGCCACCTTCGCGCAGGCCGCCGAGCTGCCCGTGGTCACCCGCGCCCATGACGTCTCCGCCGAGAGCGTGCTCTCGCTGAAGCCCAGCGTGGTGCTCGCGGAGACCACCACGGGCCCGGCCGAGGCCATCGGCCAGATACGGGACGCCGGGATTCCGCTGGTGGTCCTGGACCCGCCGAAGCGGCTGTCCGACATCGGCACCCGTATCGACGCGGTGGCCACCGCCCTCGGCGTCCGCGCGGCCGGGGCGGAGCTGCGGGAGCGCACCGACCGCCGTATCGAGGCCGTGCGCAAGGACATCCCCGTGCGCGAGGGCGTCCCCGCCGCCGACCACCGGCCGCGCGTGGCCTTCCTCTACCTCCGCGGCAGCGCCTCGGTCTATCTCCTCGGCGGCCGGGACTCCGGGGCGAGTTCGCTGCTGGAGGCGGCTGGGGCGGTGGACGCGGGCGAGGAGTCCGGGCTGGCGAAGGACTTCACCCCCATCACCAGCGAGGCCCTCGCCAAGGCGGCGCCGGACGCGATCCTCGTGATGACCAAGGGGCTTGAGTCGGTCGGGGGCGTGGACGGGTTGCTGAAGGTGCCGGGGGTCGCCGAGACGCCGGCCGGTATGGACCGGCGGGTCGTCACGGTGGACGACGGGGTGCTGCTCAGCTATGGGCCGCGGACCGATCGGGTGTTGGCGTCCCTGGTTCGGCAGCTTCACGGTACGGGCCGATGACGGTGGAGCGGCCGGTGGCGTCTGGGGAGTGTCCGGTGGATCGGGGCGCCTGCGGCGGGCCACGCGGCGGAGCCGCAGATCGATGCTTCCCCCTCCCCGCCCCTTCCCACAACTGGGGCTCCGCCCCAGACCCCGCTCCTCAAACTCCCCCAGCTACCGCTGGGAGGTGCCCCCTGGAGGGGCTGGAAGGCCAAACGCCGGAGGGGCTGAAGGCGGGGCTTCGCCCCGGACCCCCGGAGTCCGGGAGCGAGACCCCGGAGGCCAGGGGCCAGGCCCCGGGATCCACGAGCGAAGGCCCTGGCGCGCGGTGGACGCCGCGTGGGCGGGCCACGCTCCTCATGACCGTCCTCGCCGTCGCCCTCGTCGGGCTCGCCCTGCTCGCGGCGTCCATCGGTGCGTATGAGATACCGCTGCGGCCACTGCTGGGCTCGCTCCTCCACCGCATCGGTCTGGGTGGCGCCGAGTTGGATCGGGTCGGGGAGAGCGTGCTGTGGAACGTGCGGCTGCCGCGCGTCGTTCTCGCCCTTCTCGTGGGGGCGTCGCTGGGGTGCGCGGGCGCGCTGACGCAGGGGGTGTTCGGCAATCCGCTCGCCGAGCCGGGGGTCGTGGGGATCTCCTCGGGCGCCGCCGTCGGCGCGGTCGGCTCGATCGCCCTGGGTCTGGACGTCTTCGGCAACTGGACGGTGACCGCGTGCGCCTTCCTCGGCGGGCTGCTCACCGCGTTCGTGGTCTACGCGCTGTCACGGTCCGGCGGCCGTACGGAAGTCGTCACGCTCATCCTCACCGGGATCGCGGTCAACGCCTTCGCGGGCGCGCTCATCGGGCTCGCCGTCTTCCACGCCGACAACGCCCGGATCACCGAGATCACCTTCTGGCAGCTCGGTTCGCTGGCCCAGGCCACCTGGCCCAAGGTGCTGGCCGTGCTGCCGTGCGCGCTCGCGGGTCTGGCCGTCGCGCCGCTGTACGCCCGCAAACTGGACCTGCTCGCGCTGGGCGAGCGACCGGCGCGCCATCTCGGCGTGGACGTCGAGCGGCTGCGCGGGGCGCTGATCCTGGTCGTCGCGCTGCTCACGGCCGCCGCGGTCGCCGTCGCGGGGGTCATCACCTTCGTCGGGCTGCTGGTGCCGCATCTGCTGCGGATGGCGGCCGGTCCGGGCCACCGCTTCCTCGTCCCCGGCAGCGCGCTCACCGGTGCGCTGGTGCTGCTCGCGGCCGACCTCGCGGCGCGTACGGCGGCCCAGCCCGCCGAGTTGCCGCTCGGGGTGCTGACGGCGCTGGTGGGCAGCCCGTTCTTCTTCTGGCTGCTGCGCCGGACCCGGCGCGGGCAGGGGGGCTGGGCATGAGCACCGTAAGGAGCGCACGGCGGCTGTTCGCCGCCCGCGCCCGGCGGCTCCCCGGCCCCGTCCCCCTCGGCGCCGTGGTCGCGGAAGCCGAGGGGCTCGCGGTGCGGCTGGGGGCCCGTACCGTACTGGCCGAGGCCGAGCTGACGGTCCGCGCCGGGGAGGTGCTCGCGCTCGTGGGCCCGAACGGCGCGGGCAAGTCCACGCTGCTGGCGGCCCTCGCCGCCGATCTGCCCGCCGCGTCCGGCACGGTCCGCCTCGACGGGCGGCCGGTGGCCGCGTGGACACCGGGCGAGCTGGCGCTGCGCCGGGCCGTGCTGCCCCAGACCGCCACCCTCTCCTTCCCGTTCACGGTCGAGGATGTCGTACGGATGGGCCGGGCGCCCTGGGCGGGCACGGCCGCCGAGGACGAGGACGAGGCGGCCGTGGCGGACGCGATGGCCCGGACCGAGGTCGCCGAGTTCGCCGCGCGGCCGTTCTCCGCGCTCTCCGGCGGGGAGCGGGCCCGGGTGGCGCTCGCCCGCGTCCTCGCCCAGCGCACCGCGCTGCTGCTGCTCGACGAGCCGACCGCGGCCCTCGATCTGCGCCACCAGGAGCTGGTGCTGAGGGTGTGCCGGGAGCGGGCCGCCGCGGGGGACGCGGTGGTGGCCGTCCTGCACGACCTGTCGCTGGCCGCCGCGTACGCGGACCGGGCCGCCGTGCTGCACGAGGGCCGGATCGCGGCGGAGGGGCCGCCGTCGGAGGTCTTCGACGCCGCGCTGCTGTCCCGGGTCTACCGGCAGCCGGTGGAGGTGATCCCCCATCCGCGCACCGGGGAGCGGATCGTGCTGCCGCTGCGCGACCGGGCGACAGTGTCAAAGGCGACGTCAAAGGCGACACCGATGCCGACGTCGAAGCCGACGTCGAAGTCGGCATCCGACGAGCCGCGCCCTTAAGAGGCCTGCGTCACTCTTCCCGGACTGCGAACCGCATCAAATCAGCCACCTTGGCCAAACCTTTGCCATTCACAGAGCACTCCTTGACCTTACACAGGATCGACACAGGCAAGGCTCAGTTAAGTTAGGGCAGCCTTATCCGCCCGCCGAACGTCCGTCCTGTCCTGCCTGTCCTGATTCCGTCTGGAGCCTGTATGCGAGCCGCTCGCACCCCTGTTGTCGCCGCGATATCGGCACTGACGACGATCACCGCCGTCGCCGGATGCGCCCAGAAGTCCGACGCCGAGGACTCGGACGCCATCCAGGTCACCGCCTCCGACAGCGCGTGCGAGGTCTCCAAGACCTCCTTCCCCGCCGGGCATGTGAAGTTCGCGGTGGAGAACAAGGGCTCCAAGGTCACCGAGGTCTATGTCTACGCCCCGGGCGACCGGATCGTCACCGAGCGCGAGAACATCGGCCCCGGCACCCGCGCCTCGATCAACGCCGAGGTCAAGACCGGTTCGTACGAGATCGCCTGCAAGCCCGGGATGAAGGGCCACGGCATCCGCCAGAAGGTGTCCGCCACCGGCGAGGGCAAGCCCGCCAAGCGCGATCCGAAGCTGGACAAGGCGGTGGCCGCGTACCGGACGTACGCCCAGAAGCAGGCCGATGACACGCTGCCCGCGGTCCAGAAGTTCGCCGACGCGGTCAAGAAGGACGACCTCGAGGGCGCCAAGAAGCTCTACGCCCCCTCGCGCATCGGCTGGGAGCGCACCGAGCCGGTGGCCGAGTCCTTCGGCGATATCGACCCCAAGGTGGATGTGCGCGAGGACGGCCTGGAGAAGGGCCAGAAGTGGACCGGCTGGCACCGGCTGGAGAAGTCGCTGTGGCAGACCAAGAAGATCACCGCGGCCGACCATGACCTCGCCGACCAGCTCGTCAAGGACCTGAAGGACTGGCAGAAGCGCGTCGGCACGGCCGACATCACCCCCACCGGCATGGCCAACGGCGCCAAGGAGCTGCTGGACGAGGTGCAGACCGGCAAGGTCACCGGCGAGGAGGAGCGCTACAGCCACACCGACCTGGTGGACTTCAAGGCCAACGTCGAGGGCGCCGAGACCTCGTACAAGCTGCTCAAGCCGGTGGCCGCCGGACACGACCCGCAGTTGGCCAAGGACCTGGACAAGCAGTTCGCGGCCGTCGGGAAACTGCTGGACAAGTACCGCGAGGGCGACGGCTTCGTGTCGTACGACACCGTCTCGGAGTCCGAGCGCAAGAAGCTGTCCGACGCGGTCAACGCGCTCGCCGAGCCGCTCTCCCGGCTCGCCGCCGCCGTCGTCGTCACCAAGTGAGGGGGCCGGGCATGACCGACGAGGCCAACACCGCTCCCTCCCGCCGGGCGCTGATCGGCTGGGGCGGCGCCGGGCTCGCGCTCGGCGCCGCGGCCGCCGGGGGCACCGTGGCCGCGCTGAGCGGCGACGCGGACGACACCCGGACGGTCGCCGACAGCGGCGCCGCGGTGCCCTTCTACGGGGCGCACCAGGCGGGGATCGCCACCCCGGTGCAGGACCGGCTGCACTTCGCGGCGTTCGACGTCACCACCGACGACCGCGCCGAGCTGATCGCGCTGCTGAAGGAGTGGACGAAGGCGGCGGCCCGGATGACCCAGGGGCACGCGGTGGGCGGCGGCGCGGTGAGCGACCTGGCGGAGGCCCCGCCGGACGACACCGGTGAGGCGCTGGGGCTCAAGGCGTCCCGGCTCACCCTCACCATCGGCTTCGGGCCCACGCTGTTCAAGGACAAGAAGGGCAAGGACCGCTTCGGCATCGCCGACCGCCGCCCCGAGGCGCTGATCGACCTGCCCGCCTTCCCCGGCGACAACCTCGATCCGGCGCGCAGCGACGGCGATCTGTGTGTGCAGGCGTGCGCCGACGACCCGCAGGTGGCCGTGCACGCCATCCGCAACCTGGCCCGGATCGGCATGGGCAAGGTGGCCATCCGCTGGTCGCAGCTGGGCTTCGGCAAGACGTCCTCGACCACGCCGGACGCGCAGACCCCGCGCAACATGATGGGTTTCAAGGACGGCACCCGGAACATCGCGGGCACCGACACCGCCGCCCTGGACAAGCATGTGTGGGTGAGCGGGAAGGCGGGCCCGGCGTGGCTGGCCGGCGGCTCGTACCTGGTGGCGCGCCGCATCCGGATGCACATCGAGACCTGGGACCGCACCTCGCTCAAGGAGCAGGAGGACGTCTTCGGCCGGGACAAGGGCGAGGGCGCGCCGCAGGGCAGACAGCGCGAGCACGACGAGCCCAATCTGAAGGCGATGCTGCCGGACGCCCATGTCCGGCTGGCGCATCCGGACTCCAACGGCGGGGCCCGGATCCTGCGCCGCGGCTACTCCTTCACCGATGGCACGGACGGTCTGGGGCGGCTGGACGCGGGGCTGTTCTTCCTCGCCTACCAGCACGACGTACGGGACGGATTCGTGCCCGTACAGCGGCGGCTGGCGCGGACCGACGCGCTCAACGAGTACATCCAGCACGTGGGTTCGGCGCTCTTCGCCGTCCCGCCGGGCGTCCGGGACGCGGACGACTGGTGGGGCAGAGCGCTGTTCTCCTGACGGACTCCGCCAGGAGCTGCTCTCGTGACGGACTCCTCCAGGAGCTGCTCTCCTGACGGACTCCTCCAGGCCCCCTCGACCTCCTCCAGGAACCCTCGACAAGGAAGGCGAACCCCGTGTTCGGCAATTACCTGATCGGTCTGCGCGAAGGGCTCGAAGCCAGTCTGGTGGTCTGCATCCTGGTCGCCTATCTGGTCAAGACCGGGCGCCGGGAGGCGCTGCGCCCGGTGTGGCTCGGGATCGCCGTCGCGGTGATCCTGAGCATGTCCTTCGGCGCGGCGCTGGAGTTCGGCTCGCAGGAGCTGACCTTCGAGGCGCAGGAGGCGCTGGGCGGCTCGCTGTCGATCCTGTCGGTGGGCCTGGTGACCTGGATGGTGTTCTGGATGCGGCGCACCGCCCGCCATCTGAAGTCCGAGCTGCACAGCAAGCTGGACGCGGCGCTCGCGATGGGCACCGGGGCGCTGGTGGCCACGGCCTTCCTCGCGGTCGGCCGGGAGGGCCTGGAGACCGCGCTGTTCGTGTGGACGGCGGTGCGGGCGAGCAACGACGGTACGGCGGACCCGCTGATCGGCGTGGTCCTGGGCCTGGTCACCGCGGTGGTGCTGGGCTGGCTGTTCTACCGGGGCGCGCTGCGGATCAACCTGGCGAAGTTCTTCACCTGGACCGGTGCGATGCTGGTCGTGGTGGCGGCGGGGGTGCTCGCGTACGGCTTCCACGACCTCCAGGAGGCCGACTGGCTGCCCGGGCTGCACTCGCTGGCCTTCGACATCAGCTCCACCATCGCACCGGACTCCTGGTACGGCACGGTGCTCAAGGGCGTCTTCAACTTCCAGCCGGACCCGACCTGGCTCCAGGTGTGGATGTGGGCGCTCTACCTGGTCCCCACGCTCGCGCTGTTCCTCCGCCCCGGTAGGGTGTCGCCGTCCACAGCAGCCCCCACGAATCGGGAGCCGGAGCCCCATGACACGCAGGTCGCCCCGTCGGCAGCTGGCAGTTCCGACCGCAGCGGTGGTACTGACGCTGGGGATGACACTCACGGGGTGCATGACGGTGCACGGCGAGCGGGAGAACATTCCGTCGGTGGACAAGGCTGAGGCGCCCAAGGCGCTCAAGCAGTTCACCGACACGTACAACAAGGCGTACCGGGAGCTGGATCCGGCGCTGGCGAGCCAGGTGGAGACGGGCCCGCTGGAGGCCATCACCACGGCCGACCTCAAGGCCCAGCACGCGAGTTCGCCCCAGGGCAACCCCAAGTACCCGTCGCTTGAGCTGTCCGACGTCACCTACCGCATCCCCAAGCAGGTGGGCTGGCCAAAGTTCTTCGTCGCGGACACCGACAGCAACCGCGACGACAACCGCTGGCTGTTCGTCTTCACCCGTGGCGGGGCGGACGAGCCGTGGAAGGCCGCGTATCTGTCGATCCTCAGCCAGGACGAGGTGCCGGACTTCGCGACCGACAAGGACGGCTGGGCCAAACCGGTCCGGGCCGCGGGGCCGGCCCCGAAGCTGGCCACCCGGCCGGACAAGCTGAGCGCGGAGTACGCCGACTACCTGATGACGGGCAAGGGCTCGGTCTTCGCCGACGGCCAGTCCACGTCGGGGCTGCGGGACACCCGGAAGAAGTACCTGCGCACGCCGAAGTTCTGGACCGAGTACATCGACAGCCCGGCGCAGGGCGCGCAGGACGCCCCGGTGGGGCTGCGCACCTCGGACGGCGGGGCGATCGTCTTCTTCACCTCGCACCACCGGCAGAAGCAGACCATGGCGAAGGGGTTCCGGCCCAACCCGGATCCGCAGATCAAGGCGCTGATGACGGGGGAGGCGAAACGGGCGGTGACGCTGACGAGGATCGCGGAGTCGGCGGTACGGGTCCCGGCGAAGGACGCGGCAGACCCGAAGGTGGTCTTCCTGAACCGCCTGGAGGGCGTAACCGCCGCGAAGGGCGAATGAGGACAGTTGTGGGCAATCGTTCCTCCCCCAGCTACCGCTGGGAGGTGCCCCCTGGCGGAACGGGTGGGCACAACCCACCCACCGAGCCGCACCCGACAACGAGACCCCAGGGCCCTACCGCCCCATGGGCCAAGCAGCAGCCTGATCCTGATCTTCGCCCGCGAAGCGGGCACACGCATCGGTGAGCGCCTCAAGCAGCGTCAAGGGATCCGGCAGCGCCCGCTCCGGCCCGAGCACCCACCCCACACGCCCGTCCCCGGGCAACCGCGCGGGCGGCACCAGCACATAGCTCCCCCGGCAATGCCACCGCAGCCCCGGATGCTCATCCATCGTCTCCGGATGACAGTCCAGCTCACACGGCCACCACTCGTCCTCGTCGTCGGGCGTACCCCGCGTGGCCGTGAAGAACAGCATCCGGCCCTGCTGGAGATCGCCACTGCTCGTGGCCACGGGCCCGACCTCGACCTCGGCCGCCCCCAGCCGCTCCAGGGCCAGCCGCCCCGCGTCCGCGGGCACGTCGAGCACATCGTGGACGATTCCGGTGGCGGTGATGAAGTTGGCCTGGGGATCGGCGCGCAGCCACTGCGCGACCTTGTCCGGGTCCGTCGTCGCCTGGGTCTGCCAGGCGAACGAGACGGGGTGCCGGGCCGGGGTGGGGCAGCCGATGCGGTCGCAGGAGCAGCCGTAGCCGGAGGGGTGCGCGGCCGGCGCGAGCGGGAATCCCGCCGCCGCGGCGGCCATGAGCAGGTCCTCGCGGACGCCTCCGGCGCCCGCTCCCGTCCCCTGGTCGCCGCCCGCTCCGCTCCTCGGCCGGCGCAGCCACTGGGAGAACCTGCCTTTGCGTTCCATCTACCGCCTCGCTTCACCGCCGGTGCCGACGGTGCCGCCGGTACCCGATCAATGCTGCCACCATCCTGCTCCGGAAGTGGCCGGTGTCCGCATCCGGGGTGGGTGAGAGCACCCCGACCGGGTGTCGATATCAGGACATAACGGATGTCACGCACCTAGCGTTCCCTATATGATCAGCAGGCATTTTCTGACCGCCGTCCTGGTGCTCGGCCTCTCCATACCGGCGGCCGTCGCGGCCCATCCCACCGCTCGTCCGTCCGTACGACGCCTCATACCCCCGTCGGCCGCCGAACCGGCGTCGGCGCGCCTCGGCCTCCGGCCCGCGCTCACGACGCCGTCGTCCCGTAAGCCCGCCGTCGTCTACACCGCGCACCGCGGTGGCGCCCTGGAAGTGCCCGAGAACAGCATGTCCGGGCTGGCCGCCGCCTTCAGCAGACATGACGTCCAGGTCCTGGACTTCGACAGCCGCATGCTGGCGGACGGCACGCTCGTGGTGATGCACGACGCGACGCTGGACCGCACCACCGACCGGACCGGGCCCGTACGGGCCCTGACCACCGCCCAGTGGCGGGACGTCCGGCTGCGCCCCGATCCCGCCCTGCGCGGCACCTGGCGGCCCGAGCGGCCACCGACCGTCGCCGAGGTGCTGGACCGGTTCGGCGGCCGGATCACCTTGATGGTCGAGGCCAAGGACCCGGAGAGCCTGCCGCGGCTGGCGAGGATGATCCGCGACCGGGGGCTGGTCCACTCCGTCTACGTCAACAGCAACCGCCCCGAGGTGGCCCGCGAGGCCCACCGCAAGGGGCTGCTCACCCAGCTGTGGCGGTCCGCCCGGCAGATGCGCACCGACACCCCGCACGACTGGCGCGGGGTCGTCGATCTGCTGGACGTCGACTACCGGGCGCGCGACAAGGACGTACGGCGGGCCGTCGCCTCCGGGATACCGCGAGTGTGGGCGCACACCGTGGACACCCCGGCCGAGCGGGACCGAATGCTGCGGCTGGGTTGCGACGGCATCATCACGGACGCGCCGGGACGGCTGATCTCCACACCCGTACGCATGCCGCGGGCGCTCAGCGGGGGGTGAGCGAGGCCGGACCACGCGTCCCCGCCCGGGCGGGGGGTGGCCCTGGGGGGATGCGGACCGCGCGGGAGGTTCCCGCCTGAGGTGGCGTGGCCGACCTAGGGCACAGCGGACCCAGCGAGAGGCCCGGCCCAGACGGCGAGTGCAGCCCCCGAGGGCAGCGGACCCCGCGAGAGGCCCCCAGCCCAGACGGCGGGCCCCCGTGAGCAGCGGACCCCGCGGGAGGCCCCCGGCCCCGGTCCGGGCCCAGGCGGTGGCCCCCTGCCCAGGCGCCGAAGGGGCCCCCTCCCGCCGGTAGAATTCGCCGAATGCACGCCCCCGACGCCGCACCCACCGACGAGACGCCCCACACCGCGCTCGCCGGGCTCCTCGACGGTCTGCCGCCCCGGCAGGCGGCCCAGGCGGTCGACCGGCTGATCGGCCACTACCGGGGGCGCACCCCGACCGACGCGCCCGTGTTGCGCGACCGCTCCGACGTCGCCGCGTACGCCGCGTACCGGATGCCCGCGACCTTCGAGGCCGTGCGCGCCGCCCTCGACGCCTTCCGCGCCCGTACGCCCGAGTGGGCCCCGGCCACGCACATCGACATCGGCGGCGGTACGGGCGCGGCCAGTTGGGCGGTGGCCGCCACCTGGCCGCGGGCCGGGCACACCACCACGGTCCTGGACTGGGCCGAGCCCGCTCTGGCCCTCGGCCGCGAACTGGCCCGGCAGGCGCCCTCCGAGTCGCTGCGCACCGCCCACTGGCAGCGCCGGGCCATCGGCGACGGCCTCGCACTGCCGGACGGGACCGACCTGGTGACCGTCAGCTATGTGCTGGGCGAGCTGACCGAGGCCGACCGGCACGCCGTCGTGGCCGAGGCGGCGCGCGCGGCGCAGGCCGTGGTGCTGATCGAACCGGGCACCCCGGAGGGCTATCTGCGGATCCGCGAGGCCCGGGACCGGCTGCTGGCGGCCGGGCTGCGGATCGTCGCCCCCTGCCCGCACGGCGCGTCCTGCCCGATCGAACCCGGCGCCGACTGGTGCCACTTCGCCACCCGGGTCCGCCGCTCCTCCCTCCACCGGCGGGTCAAGGGCGGTTCGCTGCCGTACGAGGACGAGAAGTTCAGCTATGTCGCGGCCGTACGGTTCGACGCGACGCCCGCCGGGGCGCGGGTGGTGCGCCGCCCGCAGATCCGCAAGGGCCAGGTGCTGCTGGACCTGTGCGCACCCGAGGAGGGCCTGGGGCGCACCACGGTGACCAAGCGTCAGGGGCCGCTGTACCGGGCCGCCCGCGATGTCGCCTGGGGCGACGTCTGGCCGCCCGAGGAGGCGCCACCCCGCTAGACGCTCCGCCGGAACCCTGCCGTGCCGTCGATCGTCCGCGGCGCCATCATGGCTGGTCGCGCCCACGCGGCGGAGCCGCACATCGACACAGCCCCGCGCCCCTTCGGGGCACGCTCCTACGGGGTGTCCGGGCGGATCTTTCCCCTCCCCGCCCCTTCCCGTTACCAGGGGCTCCGCCCCTGGACCCCGGGGTCTGGGACGCGGCGGAGCCGTCTATCGAAGCTCAGCCCGCCGCAAGCGCCACACCCCGCCGAACACCACCCGGCCCCGCAGCCGGTGCGGAGGGGCTTCCCCTCCCCGCCCCGCCGCCAGGGGCCCAGGGTCTGGGACGGGGTCCCACCACGCGGCGGAGTCGGAGATCGATGCTTCGGGAAGGGGCGGGTAGGGGAACAGCCCGCCGCAGGCGTCACCGGCCGTCGGGCGCCCCCTAACCCGCGGCCGGGGCCGGGGCCGGGGCCGGGGTGAAGGTGACCGGGAGGGAGACCAGGCAGCGGTACCAGAGGGAGTCCATCCACTGGAGCTCATCGGGCTCGACCGCCAGCTCCAGGTCCGGCACCCGGTCCAGCAGCACCTCGATCGCCGTCTCCGAGATGATCTTGCCCAGGTCCGGCGCGCCCGCCGGACATCCGTAGTCGCCGCCGGTGAAGGACACATACGCGTTGTTCCCGGCGTACCCCGCCCCCGCGTCGGGCCACAGCAGCGGGTCCGCGTTGGCGGCGGCGAGGCCGAGGACGAGGAGGTCGCCGGCGCGGATGCGCTGGCCGCCGAGCGTGGTGTCCCGGGTGGCGAAGCGGCCGATGACGTTCTGGAGCGGGGAGTCCGCCCACAGCACCTCGTTCATGGCCTCGCCGATGCTGCGGCGGTTGCCCGCGAGGGTCATGGTGAACCGGTCGTCGGTGAGCATCAGCCGGACGGTGTTGCCGATCCAGTAGGACGTGGCGGGCATGCCCGCGGCGATCATCACCATCAGGTCCCCGACGAGTTGCTCGTCGGTGAGGTCCGGGGAGTTCTGGATGAACCGGGAGGTGACGTCCGGGCCCGGCTCCTCGCGCTTGGCCGCCACCAGCCGCTGCACCACCTCGGCGGCCCGCTGCTGGGCCGCCATGGCCTCGTCGTTGGAGAGCAGGGAGACGGTCACCGCCTCCGCCATGTACTCCAGCTGGTCCTCGGGCAGGCCGAACATCTGGCCCATGGCGAGGGCGGGCACCGAGTAGACGTAGTCGAAGACCAGGTCCGCCTTGCCGCTGCCGACGAACTTGTCGATCAGCGAGTCGGCGAAGCGCTCGCAGTGCCGGCGCAGTTCGAAGGGGTCGACGGAGGCGAGGGCGTCGCTGACGGCCGCCGAGCGCCGCCGGTGCTCGTCCCCCTCGGTGAAGTGGATCATGGGGCTGTGGGCCACCCAGGGCATGAGGGGCCAGTCGGACGGCACCTCGTCCCAGCGGTTCCAGCGCCGCGAGTCGCGGCCGTAGGTCTGGACGTCGGTGACGACCTGGCGTATCTCGCGATAGCCGAGGACGAGCCAGGCGGGGACGTCGGACTCCAGCAGGACCGGGGCCACCTGCCCGTGGTCGCGCCGCATCCGCTCGTAGCTCTCGGCGGGATTCCGCAGGTATCGCTCCCCGTACAGCAGCGCGGGGCCGGCGTAGGAGGGGTCGGCGTGGGCGGGGCCGGTGTAGGAGGGGTCGGCGTGCGCGGGGCAGCCGGGGGGCGCGGCCGCCGGGTCCGGGTCGCCGGGCGCGTCCTCCGCGCCCGGTGGGTCCTGAGGGGCCAGAGGGGCCGGAGAGTCCTGCGGGTCCTGCGGGTCCTGGAGGTTCGTCACAGCGGTCTTCCTCATGGCGGTGGAGCAGCGCGGCCGTCCGGGGGTACACGGCAGTTGCACAGGCTAACCAAGCGCACGGATCAGGCCAACTGTCCGGACACCGCCCGCTGGTGAGGGCACATCAGTCGAGGGCGCGGACCAGCGCCGTGGCCGCCGCCGCGCGGGGCGCGCTGTCACCGGGGCGGCGGCGCGGATGCACGGTCGTGGCGAGCAGCACCAGATAGGCGCCACGGGCCCGGTCCACCACCAGGCTGGTCCCGGTGAACCCGGTGTGCCCCGCCGCGCCCCGCCCCGCCAACTCCCCCATGAACCACGGCTGGTCGACCTCGAAGCCCAGCCCCGGCGCGGTCAGCATCAGCTCGGTGGACTCCGCCGACAGCACGGGCCCGCCACCGGCCAGCAGCGCCCGGCACAGCACGGCCAGGTCCCCGGCGGTCGAGAAGAGCCCGGCGTGTCCCGCGACCCCGCCCAGCGCCCAGGCGTTCTCGTCGTGCACCACGCCCCGCAGCATCCCCCGGTCCAGCTTGCCCCAGGGCCGCCGCTGGTCCTCGGTGGCAGCGATCCGGGGCAGCCAGGAGGCGGGCGGGTTGAAGCGGGTGTCGGCCATGCCCAGCGGGCCGGTGACAGTCTCCTGGACGAGCCGGTCGAGCGGCTGCCCCGCCGAACGCTCCACCACGCGCTGGAGCAGCAGGAAGTTGAGGTCCGAGTAGCGGCGGGCGGTGCCGGGCGGGGTGGCCGGCGGCTCGGCCGCGAGCCGGGCCAGCGCCCGCTCCCGCCCGTCCTCCTCGTACAGCGGCAGTTCGGGGATCAGCCCGGAGGTGTGGGTGAGCAGCTGCCGCACCGTGATGTCGTGCGCGGCGGCGGCCGTGCACTCCGGGGCGTACGCGGCGACCCGCCCGTCCAGCGCGATCAGCCCGCGCTCGACGGCCCGCAGCGCCACGATCGTGGTGCACAGCTTGGTGAGCGAGGCGAGGTCGAATACGGTGTCGCGGCGCACCGGCACCCACCGCTCGCGCGGCAGCTCCACGCCCCGGTCGGCCCTCTCGTCGTACGCCGCGTAACGCACCGCCCAGCCGAAGCACTCCTCGGCCAGCGGGCCGGAGCCGGTCCCGGCGGCCAGCGCCACCCCGGAACACCAAGGGCGCTCCCCCTCGGGAAGCGCCCTGACGGTCTCCAGCAGCCGGGTCAGACCACGGTCACGCTGTGCTTCGTACGTCGCTGCCACGGACGGCAGAGTCCCATGAAACAGGCCATGGCCGCGAGCGCGCAGACCAGCTGGACGACGGCCATCGGCACCGCCGTGGTCTCGCCCGCGATCCCCACCAGCGGGGAGGCGACCGCGCCCAGCAGGAAGGTGGAGGTGCCCAGCAGCGCGGAGGCGGAACCGGCGGCGTGCGGGGTGCGCATCAGCGCCGAGGCGTTGGTGTTGGGCATGGCCAGACCCATCGACGACATCAGCACGAACAGGCAGGCCGCGACCGGCTCCAGACCGGCCTCGCCGAAGACCCCGGCGGAGAGGGCCAGCAGCGCGGTCGCCGCGAGGGCGATCAGCGTCAGCGCCACGGCCAGCACCTTGTCCATGTTGACCCGGCCGACGAGCACCCGGCCGTTGATCTGGCCCATGCCGATGAGGCCGATCGAGTTGAGCCCGAAGAGGAGGCTGAAGGTCTGCGGCGAGGCGCCGTAGATCTCCTGGACGACGAAGGACGAACCGGAGACATAGGCGAAGAGGGCGGCGAAGGCGAAGCTGCCCGCGAGCATGTAGCCGGCGAAGACGCGGTCGGCGAGCAGCCCGCGCATCGTACGGAGCGTCTGGCCGAGCCCGCCGTCCTGGCGGCGCTCAGCGGGCAGGGTCTCGCCCAGGAAGCGCCAGACGACGAGGGTGAGCAGGGCGCCGATCACGGTGAGGACGACGAAGACGCCGCGCCAGTCGGTGAAGCGCAGGATCTGCCCGCCGATGACGGGCGCGGCGATGGGCGCGACGCCGGAGATCAGCATGAGGGTGGAGAAGAAGCGGGCCATCGCGACGCCGTCGTACAGGTCGCGGACGACGGCACGGGCGATCACGATCCCGGCCGACCCGGCGAGCCCCTGGAGCAGTCGGAAGCCGATGAGCAGCCCGGCGGTGGGCGCGAAGGCGCAGATGGCGGTGGCGATGACGTAGATCACCATGCCGATGAGGAGGGGACGGCGGCGGCCCCACTTGTCGCTCATCGGGCCGACGACGAGCTGGCCGAGCGCCATGCCCATCAGGCAGGCGGTGAGGGTGAGCTGGGCGGTGGCGGCGGAGCTGTGGAGCGCGTCGGTGACCTCCGGCAGGGCCGGGAGGTACATGTCCATCGAGAGGGCGGGGAGAGCGGTGAGCCCGCCGAGGACGAAGGTGACGAGGAGGCTCGTACGGCGCCGCGCGGTGAGCCCGGGAGAGGCGGCAGCGGAGGTGAGGGAGGCTTCGGGGGACGGGGTTCCGGGCAGGTCGGCCCGGGTGGGAGCGGCGGCCGGTTGGCCGGGCTGCTGCATGCGTACCTTCCATGAGTCGTTGATACGTTTCTATGTTCTCAGCGATTCGAATGGACTCGAACCTCTGGGGACAGGGGAGAACGGGGTCGGGATGGCCGGGACGAGCGGGTCGGGCACCGTGCGGTGGGGGATTCTGGCGACCGGTGGGATCGCCGCCTCGTTCGTCACGGATCTGCTGGAGATGGAGGACGCGCAGGTCATGGCGGTCGGCTCGCGCCGGCCGGAGTCGGCGAAGCGGTTCGCGGAGCGGTTCGGGATACCCCGCGCCTACGGCGGCTGGGAGGAGCTGGCCGCCGATGACGACATCGATGTGATCTATGTCGCCACTCCGCACTCGGCCCATCGGGCGGCGGCCGGGCTGTGTCTGGAGGCGGGGCGTGCGGTGCTGTGCGAGAAGCCGTTCACGCTCAATGTCCGCGAGGCCGAGGAGCTGGTGGACCTCGCCCGGGCCCGGGGCCGCTTCCTGATGGAGGCGATGTGGACGTACTGCGATCCGGTCGTTCGCCGGATGACCGTGCTGATCCACGACGGCGCGATCGGCGAGGTCCGGGCGGTCCACGCGGACTTCGGGCTGCCCGGCCCGTTTCCCGAGGACCACCGGCTGCGCGATCCGGCGCTGGGCGGCGGCGCCCTGCTGGACCTCGGCGTCTATCCGGTCTCCTTCGCCCAGCTGCTGCTCGGCGAGCCGGACGAGGTACGGGCGGTGGGGCAGCTCTCCCCCGAGGGCGTGGATGTGAACACGGGCCTGGCGCTGGGCTGGGACAGCGGGGCGGTGGCGCTGCTGTCCTGCTCGATCACCGCCGATACGCCGATGACGGCGGCGGTGACGGGCACGGCGGGGCGGATCGAGTTCCCGCGCGGCTTCTTCCACCCCGAGCGGTTCGTACTGCACCGGCCCGGCCGCGATCCGGAGGAGATCACGGCGGCGGACGGGCTGCGCTCCTACCAGCGGGAGGCGGCGGAGGTGATGCGCGCGCTGCGCGCGGGCGAGACGGAGTCCCCGCTGGTGCCGCTGGACGGCACGCTGGCGGTGATGCGGACGCTGGACGCGGCGCGGGAGCGGCTGGGGGTGCGGTATCCGGGAGAGGGAGAGGGATAGGCAACGGACGAGGCGTGAGCGGGGCGGGCCGGTGACGAGGCGTGAGCGGGGCGGGCCCGGCGCATGGGGTGCGCGCCGGACCCGCCCGCCCGTCAGACCTGCTTCAGGCCGGGGTTCCCGGCCTCGCTGACGAACGACGCCGCCGTGGTGAGCGGCGCGCCCTGGGTCGTGACCGCGGAGACCGTCTTGTAGTCGGCCCGTGCCCGCTCCTCGTCCAGCGAGACCGTCACATAGCCACGCCGGCCGTTGTAGAACTTCATATGCGGGTTCGCGGCCATGTAGGTGGCCCAGTTGTCGGGCTTGTCGGCGCCGTCCTTGCCGCTGCTGACGGAGGTGCCGACGAACTCCACGCCCAGGGTCCGGGAGCCCGGGTCGTCGAAGTCCTTCTTGATGTCGAAGGCGTAGTGCACATGGACATCGCCGGTCAGGACGACGAAGTTGTCCAGGCCCGCCTTCTCGACACCGGCCAGGATCCGCTCCCGGGAGGCGGGGTAGCCGTCCCAGGAGTCCATGGAGAGCTTGGAGCGCGCGGCCGTGGTGTTCTTCCGCTGGGAGAAGGTGACCTGCTGCGGCAGCACGTTCCAGGTGGCGGTGGAGCGCTGGAAGCCGTCGAGCAGCCAGCGCTCCTGGGTGGTGCCGGTGAGGGTGCGCGAGGGGTCCTCGGACTCCGGGCCCGGGTACTGCCAGCCGTCGCCGTACGCCTGGTTGGAGCGGTACTGGCGGGTGTCGAGGATGTCGAACTGGGCCAGCTTGCCGTAGTGGAAGCGGCGGTAGAGCTGCATGTCGGCGCCGCTCGGCTGCTGCGGCATCCGCAGCGGCATGTTCTCCCAGTACGCCCGGTAGGCGGCCGCCCGGCGGATCAGGAACTCGTCCGACGGGCCGCCGTTCTCGTCGATGTCGCCCGCGTAGTTGTTCTCGGTCTCGTGGTCGTCCCAGGTGACGTACCAGGGGAAGGCGGCGTGGGCGGCCTGGAGGTCCTCGTCGGACTTGTAGAGCGCGTAGCGCAGCCGGTAGTCCCCGAGCGTCATGGTCTCCTTGTTGAACACCGCGGGGAGGGTGCGGTCGGTGTAGTTGCGGGCGCCGCCCGCGGCGTTGACCGCGTACTCGTACTGGTAGTCGCCGACGTGGAAGACGGCGTCCAGGTCCTCCTGCGCCAGGTGGCGGTAGGCGGTGAAGTAGCCGTCGTGGTACGCCTGGCAGGACACCAGGCCGAAGCGGACCTCCTGGACCTTGGCGCCCAGGGCGGGGGTGGTGCGGGTGCGGCCCACCGGGCTGGTCCAGTTCCCGGCCTTGAAGCGGTACCAGTAGACGCGGCCCGGCTCGAGCCCCTTGGCGTCCACGTGCACCGTGTAGTTGAACTCGGCGTGCGCGGTGACGGTGCCCCGGCGGGCGACGCGGCCGAACTTCTCGTCGCGGGCGATCTCCCACTCGACCTTGACGGTGCCCTGTTCGGGCAGCCCGTTGCCCGGCTCGTAGGGGCGGGGCGCCAGCCTGGTCCACAGCACGACGGCGTCGGGCAGCGGGTCGCCGGAGGCCACGCCGAGCGTGAACGGGTTGTCGGCGAGCGCGTGCGGCGACACCTGCGCGGCGTGGGCGCTGGGCAGGTTGGTGGTGAAGGCGAGCGCGGCGGCGGCCCCCGTCACGGTGAGGAAGCGGCGGCGTCCCAACGTTGCGGCCGCGGCTCGTATGGCGCGCTGGTGCGAGTCGTGTGCCATGTGCTCTCCCCTGGCTCGTGGCGTCAGAGGAATTGGAGTGTCGGAGGACGGCCGGGCGTTTGCGTGCACACGACATTGATATGACCGCTCGGTGAGGTCCGTTGCCGGAAGGGACCTTTACCGCGAATCGGCCCTCCTGCGCGGCGAACTGACGTGGCGTACGCTGCGGCGCCATGAGCGACGGTCGTGTGTCGGTGGTGTCGAAAGTGGCGGTGGTGACGGGCGCGGGCTCCGGGGTCGGCCGGGCCGTGGCGCTCGAACTCCTCGAGGCGGGCTGGTCGGTGGTGCTGGCGGGGCGCCGCGAGGAAGCCCTGGCCGAGACGGCGCGGCTGGCCGGTGGCGGCCCGCCGGCCCCGGTGGTGCCGACGGACGTGGCCGACCCGGAGCGGGTGGACGCGCTCTTCGCGGCGGTGCGGGAGCGGTTCGGGCGGCTGGATCTGCTGTTCAACAACGCGGGCAGCTTCGGCCCGCGCGGCGTGCCGCTGGAGGATCTGGCCTACGAGGACTGGCGGTCGGTCGTGGACACCAACCTCACGGGGGCGTTCCTGTGCGCGCAGGCGGCCTTCCGGCTGATGCGGGACCAGGACCCCCGGGGCGGCCGGATCATCAACAACGGCTCGCTCTCGGCGCATGTGCCCAGGCCGGACAGCGTGGCGTACACGGCCACCAAGCACGCCATCACGGGGCTCACCAAGTCGCTCTCGCTGGACGGGCGCCGGTACGGCATCGCCTGCGGGCAGATCGACATCGGCAACGCGGCGACCGAGATGACCGAGCGGATGTCCGCCGGGGTGCCGCAGGCGAGCGGGGAGGTGGTGGCCGAGCCCGTGATGGACGTGGCGGACGTGGCACGGACGGTGCGGCATATGGCGTCGCTGCCCCTGGAGGCGAATGTGCAGTTCGCGACGGTCATGGCGACGGCGATGCCGTACATCGGCCGCGGCTGACGGATGAGGGAACGTCACCCGTCGTAGATAACCCTCCAATTGTGGAGATAATGTGGAGATGCGGGCAATTCACCCCATCGGCACAGCGGTTCCCGGACGCCCCCCACGCCACCCCCCGGACTGTTCGAGGGCCGCTCGATATGGCAAGGTCGTTTCCCACCGCGCCACATCTTCACCACTGCCCCACCACTGCCCCACACCGACCCACCACCGCCGCACACTGCCCCACCACCGCCGCACCACCGCCGCACCACCGCCCCACACCGGCATCCGAACGAAGAGAGACCGCCGTGCGTTCTCTGCCGCTCACCTTGGTCGCCCGTCTGCTGCCCGTCGCCGTCATCGCCGCCGCGGGGGTGGCCATGACGACGTCGGACGACTCGGACGCGAGCGCCACCCCGGCGGGACCCTCCCCGCAGACCTCGGCCCCGGCCACCGGCGCCGCCGCACCGCGCTACGCCAAGCCGCCCGAGGAGGCGTGTACGGTCCTCCCTGAGTCGATGATCAAGGACCTGGTGCCGGGCGCCAAAACGGCCGGGAACGAGCTGAAGTCCAGCGACCTCAACCGCCGTACGGGCTGCTCCTGGCACGCGCTGGACGACTTCGACTACCGCTGGCTGGACATCGCCTACGACGTCAAGAGCGTCGCGGGGAAGCAGAAGAGCGAGGGCGGCAGCGCGGTGCCCGGCCTCGGCGACAACGCCTCGGTGACCGAGAAGACCACCGAGGACGACGACCAGGGCATACGCGAGGCCGTGGTGACGGTCCACCAGGACAACGCCACGGTCATCGTGACCTACAACGGCGGCGACTTCGAGAGCCACAAGGCGGCCGGCTCCGATGAGATCCGTAAGGGCGCCATCAGCGCGGCGAAGAAGGCGCTCGCCGCACTCGACGGCTGATTGTTTTGCCCAGTCTTTGAGACTGACTCTTTGAGCCTGACTCATTGAAACTGACTCATTGCTCGACCCTTGATGAACATCAGCCATACGGAAGTGTCTTTCTTAGTGAACGGTTACGATCGCGGGCATCGCAACCGAACTCTGGAGTCCCACCGTGCCCGCCGCCCCCGAACCACGCCTGGGTATCGCCATCCTGACCATGGGCAACCGGCCCAGAGAGGTGGCCGCCCTGCTGGAGTCGGTCGCGAAGCAGGACGTGCCCCCGGCCCGCGTCGTGGTCGTCGGCAACGGCTCCCCGCTCCCGGAGTTCCCGGAGTTCCCCGCCGAGGTGACCACGGTCGAGCTGGCGGAGAACCTGGGGGTCTCGGGCGGCCGTAACGTCGCCTGGCGGCGGCTGCGCGAGTTCGGCGACGTGGACGTGGTGGTCGACCTCGACGACGACGGGCTGCTGGTGGACGCCGACGTCTTCCGCCGGCTGCGCGATCTGTACGCCGACGACCCGCGCCTGGGCATCGTGAGCTTCCGCATCGCCGACGAGACGGGCGAGACCCAGCGCCGCCATGTGCCCCGGCTGCGCGCGTCCGACCCGATGCGCGGCGGTGAGGTGACCACCTTCCTCGGCGGCGCCCACGGTCTGTCGATGGCGATGCTGGAGCAGATCGGCGGCTGGCCGGACGAGTTCTTCTTCACCCATGAGGAGACCGACCTCGCCTGGCGGGCCCTCGACGCGCGATGGAAGGTCGTCTACGCCCCCGAACTGCTGCTCCAGCACCCCCGGACCTCCCCCGCCCGGCACGCCGTCTACCACCGGATGACCGCCCGCAACCGCGTCTGGCTGGCCCGCCGCCACCTCCCGCTACCGCTGGTGCCGCTCTACCTGGCCACCTGGACCCTGCTCACCCTCGCCCGCACCCGCTCCCTGCCCGGCCTGCGGGCCTGGGCGGGCGGCTTCCTGGAGGGCCTCCGCACCAGCTGCGGCCGCCGCCGCCCGATGCGCTGGCGCACGGTGTGGCACATGACCAAACTGGGCCGCCCGCCCATCATCTGACGGCGGCGCGGCAGCGCTAAGGGGTGCCGGGTGGTTCTTTCCCCTCCCCGCCCCTTCCCGCTACCAGGGGCTCCGCCCCTGGACCCCCGGCGTGGGGCGGAGCCCCGGGTTTCGGGGTCTGGGGGCGAAACCCCGGCGGGGCCTGGGGCAGAGCCCTGACGGGATCCGGGACAGGACCCCAGCAGGGTCCGGGACGACACCCCAGCAGGAGCCGAGGCGGAGCCCCGGCGGGGTCCGAGGCGAAACCCCAGCAGGGCCCGGGGCGAAGCCCCGGTGGGGGCCGGGGCGGAGCCCCGGTGGGGGCCGGGGCGGAGCCCCAGTTGTGGGGAGGGGCGGGGAGGGGAACAGCCCGCCGCAGGCGGGACGGGCCGCCGGGCGCCGGCTAAGGCGTCAGCCCGAGCGCGGGGAAGATCGACGCCTCCAGGAAGCGTGTCAGGTACGCGCGGTCGGCGACCCGGCCCTCTAGCAGATGGCGCACCCGCATCGCGCCGATCAGCTGCGTGGGGACGAACTCGACGGCGGGGTTGTCCGCAGCCACCTCGCCGCGCTCCACGCCCCGGCGGACCATCGCCTGGATCGTCTTCACCTCGTGCTCGATCAGCGCGGCGCGCAGCGCCTGGAGCAGGTCGGGGTTCTGGAGCGCGGCGTGCCCGAGGGCGTACACCAGCGCGGTGTCACCGCCGCACACCTCCCCCGCCTCGCCCACGGCCTCCGCGACGGCGCGCAAATCGCCCGCGAGGGAACCGGTGTCGATGCCCTCCAGCGCGAAGGGGCGCTTGCACGAGCGCAGCGCGGCGACGACGAGCTGGGGCTTGGTGCACCACTGCCGGTAGAGCGTGGAGCGGCTGGCACGGGTGCGGGCGGCGACCGCCTCGATGGTGAGGGCCTCGTAGCCGCCCTCCTGGAGCAGATCGAGGACCGCCTGATAGAACTCCTGCTCCCGCTCGGGGGTGATCTTGGAACGGCGCTGCGGCGCGTCCGTCTCCGGGCTCTGCGTCGCCATCGGGTCCTCCTCCTCGGTCCACCGGACTCCGGCTCCCCTCCCCGACCACGCAGTGTACCGACACATCCGCGTACCGATACGCCCTTGTACCGATACGGCCCTGCACCGGTACACTCTCGTATCGATACGTCTGTGTGCCGATGGCGCCACCGGTGGCAGACAGACAGTGCCCAGAGGAAGGCAGGGTTCACGATGAACCCGACCGTCATAGCCGTAGCGCTCGCGCTCGCCTCGGCCGTCGCCTACGCGACCGCGGCCGTGGCCCAGGAACGGCTGGCCGCGGGCGGCCGGCCGGACCGCATGCCGCGGCTGCTGCTGCGCGGCGCCTGGTGGGGAGCGGTCGGCCTCAACTCCACCGGTGCCCTGCTGCATGTGGCCGCGCTGCGGTACGGACCGCTCACCCTGGTCCAGCCGCTCGGCGCGCTGACCCTGGTGGCGGCCGTCCCGCTGGGCGCGCGGCTCGCGGGGCGGCGGGTGGTCCGGGACGAGTGGCGGGGCGTGGTCCTCGCCCTGCTCGGCCTCGGCGCCCTGCTGCCGGTCACCGCCGGGGAGACCCCGCGCGAGACGCTGAGCCTGCCGGAGGCGGTCGGGCTCGCGGCCGTCGTGCTGGCGTTCATCGGGCTGTGCGTCCGGCCGGGGCGCGGGGGGCGCGGCACACCGGGCCGTGGGCTGCGGTTCGCCACCGCGTCCGGGGTCGCCTCCGGTGTCGCCTCGGCACTCACCCAGACCCTCACGGTCGCACTCGCCGACTCCCGCGCCCCCGGGGCGGCCCTGGTGTCCTGGCGGACCGTGGTCGTGGCCCTGCTGGTCGCGGCCTTCGCGGTGAGCGGTCTGCTGCTGTCCCAGAGCGCCTACGGCAGCGGCCTCGGCGCGCCCCTGGCCACCCTGACCCTGGCCAACCCGGTGGCGGCGGCCGCCATCGGGATCGTCCTGTTGGACGAGCGGTTCCGGGGCGGCCCGGGCGGCTGGGCCCTGGCCGCCGTGGGCGCGGCGGCGGCCGCCCGCGGGGTGGTCCTGCTCTCCCGGGCTCCGCGGTCAGGGGCGGGAGTGGGAGTGGGGGCGGGGGTGCGCGATGCCACCGTGGTCGTACGGGAGTCCGCCGTAAGCGATGCAGCCCTGGCCCTACCAGAGACCGCCATACGCGATGGCGTCGTGGTCGTACCGGAGACCGCCGTACGCGATGGCGCCCTAGCCGTACCGGAGACCGCCCTACGCGAGGCCGCCCTGACCCTGCCGAAGACCGTCGTACGCCAAGCCACCGCACGAGAGGCCCTCGCCCCCGGCGAGCCCCCGCGCGGGCCCGCCGCCGTCCCCCGGGAGCCGGTGCCCACGCCCCCGTGATCCCGCGTGACCCCCGTGACCCCCGGGCGTCGCCGGGCCCGCCGCCGTAAGGTTGAGCGCATGGTGGACGCGAACGTGTCGACCTCGGCCGAGACCGCTGAGCAGTTGCTGGAGGAGCTGCTCAGGGCCACCCAGGAGGCATCACCGGCGGAGCTCCCGGTGGCCCTGGACCACTACACCGAGGCCATGAACATGGGCCGCGCGGTCGTCTTCCTGATCGACCTCCGGCAGCGGCTGCTGATGCCGCTCGAGGAGGGCGAGCCGCGCCTGGAGCTCGACCACTCCCTGGCCGGATTCGCCTACCGCACCGATTCGGTGCGGATCGAGGAGGACGGTGCGGGCGGGCTCACCGTATGGCTGCCGCTGCTGAACGGCGCGGAGCGGCTGGGGGTCCTGCAACTGCGGATGGCCTCCCTGGACGGGCTCAGGCTCTGGCGCTGCCGGACGCTGGCCTCGCTCCTCGCCATGGTCATCACGGCCAAGCGGACCTATATCGACACCTTCGCGCAGCGCACCCGCACCCGGTCCATGCAGCTGCCCGCGGAGATGCTGCGGGCCTTCCTCCCGCCCCGCTCCATCGGCACCGGCCAGGTGGTCTCGACGGCCGTCGTGGAGCCCGCGTACGAGCTGGGCGGCGACGCCTTCGACCACTCGTTCACCGAGGACGTCCTGCACGCCACGATCCTCGACGCGATGGGCCACGACCTGGCGTCCGGGCTGACCACCTCCGTGGCGATGGCGGGCAGCCGCAACGCCCGGCGCACCGGCGCCGATCTGGCGGCGCTCGTCACCACCGTGGACGAGGCGCTGGCCAAATGGCTTCCGGACCAGTTCTGCACGGGCGTCTTCCTCCAGCTGCACATGCCCAGCGGGACGCTGCGCTGGTCCAACTGCGGCCATCCCACACCGCTGGTCATCCGCCGCCAGCGGCTGCTGGACAAGGAGCTGGAGCGGCCCGCCGAACCGCCGCTGGGGCTGCCCGCGCGGCTGTCGGACGCGCCCCGCCAGATCCACGAGACGACGCTGGAGCCCGGTGACCGTGTGCTGCTCTACACCGACGGGGTCGTGGAGTCGCGCGACGAGGGAGGCGAGCAGTTCGGCCTGGAGCGCTTCGCCGACCACATCATCCGCTCGACGGCCGCCGGGCAGAACGCCCCCGAGGTGCTGCGCCTGCTCATCCACGCGATCCTCGACCACCGGCACAGCGAACTCAGCGACGACGCCACGATTTTGATGATCGAGTGGCATCCGCCCGGTCCATGAGCCGTCGATCCGATGTCCGATGATTCCGATGACGACTGATTCCGATGACGACGCCTCCCGACCCCGCCGCCCCCCGCGCCCGGCCGGACCCGCCGCCCGGCGCCCCCGGCCTGGCCACGGCCACGGTCGACGACCACGGCGTGCTGACCGGGTGGAGCGAGGGCGCGCGGCGGCTGCTGGGCTACCGCGCCGAGGAGGTCGTGGGGCGGCCGGCGGCCGAGCTGCGCGCCGAGCCGACCGCCGGGAGCAGCGGCGGCGAGCCGACCGCCAGGGACGGCACCGAGACAGCCGCCGGGGACGGCACCGACGCGACCGCCGGCCCGTGCCTGGCCCATGGGCCCCGGTGGAGCGGCCGGATCGCGCTGTGCCACCGGGACGGCCATGCGCTGGAGGTCGAACTGCTGGCCCACCGCGGCCCGCGCGACGACGACGGCCCCGCGGGCTGGCTCCTGGTCTCCGCCGCGCCCCGGGAACCACGAGAGCCGATCACCCCCGCGGACCACGCCTTCGCCCAGTGCCCCTGCGTCCTGGCGCTCTTCGACACCGAGCTGCGGCTGGCCCGGGCGAACGCCGATATGCAGGCCGCCACCGCCCGTACCGAGGAGCAGATGCGCGGGCTACGGCTGACCGAGCTGGTCGGCCACGGGGAGAGCGACCGGGTCGAGCGGGCCATGCGGCAGGTGCTGGAGAGCGGCGAACGGCTGGAGCTGGAGACCCATCTGCGGGGGCCCGGCGAACGCCATGAGCACGCCTGGTCGGTCTCGCTGGCCCCGCTGGCCAACCCCACCGGCGGGCTGCGCGGTGTGTGCTTCGCGGCCCGCGACACCACCGCCGAGCAGGAGGCCCGGCAGCGGCTCCAGCTGCTCAACGAGGCGGGGGCACGGCTGGGCAGCCATCTGGACCTGGACCGGATCGCCCAGGAGCTGGCCGCGGTGGCGGTTCCCCGGCTCGCCGACTTCGCCAGCGTCGATCTGCTCACCTTCCTCCACGAGGGCGACGAGCCCCCGGAGGGGCCGCTGCGCGAGCCCGTCACCCTGCGGCGCGCAGCCCATCGGTCAGTCCTGGACGGCGCCCCCGAGGCGCTGGCCGACGTCGGGGACCTGGCCACCCATCCCGAGCACTCCCCCACTGCGGCGTGCCTGCTCAAGGGCCGGGCCGCACGGCACCAGGTGACGCCGTCCCTGCTGGCGAGCTGGGAGACCAAGGACCCCGGCCGGGCCGCCCGTATCCGCGCGCACGGAGTGCACTCGGTGATCGTGACGCCGATGCGCGCCCGCGGGGTCACCCTCGGCACGGCCCTCTTCGCCCGCCACCGCACCCCGGCGCCCTTCACCGACGACGACACGCTGCTGGCCGAGGAGCTCACCGCCCGGGCGGCCGTCTGTGTGGACAACACCCGCCGCTATCTGCGCGAACGCAGAACGGCCGAGACCCTCCAGCGCAGCCTGCTGCCGCAGCGGCTGCCCGAGCTGACCGCGCTGGAGATCGCCTCGCGCTATCTGCCCTCGGGCGCCTGGGCCGGGGTGGGCGGCGACTGGTTCGACGCGATCCAGCTGTCCGGCGCCCGCGCCGCCGTGGTGGTCGGGGATGTCGTGGGGCGCGGCATCCAGGCGGCCGCCACCATGGGGCGGCTGCGCACCGCCGTACGCACCCTGGCCGATATCGATCTGCCGCCCGGGGAGCTGCTGACCCACCTCGACGACATGGTCACCCGGCTGTACTCGGACGAGAAGACCGAGCGCTTCTGGTCCTTCAGCGCCACGTGTCTGTACGTGGTCTACGACCCGGTCTCGCGCCGCTGCTCCATCGCCGCGGCGGGCCATCCCGCGCCGCTGGTGATCAGCCCGGAGGGCACCGCCGATGTGCTCGGCCCGCCCATCGGCCCGCCCCTGGGCCTCGGTGAACTGCCCTTCGAGATCATGGAGACGGAGCTGCCCGAGGGCAGTCTGCTCGCCCTCTACACCAACGGTCTGGTCAACGGCCGCGACCGCGAGAACGGCGACGGGCTCGAGACGCTGCGCGACATCCTGAGCCGTCCCGCCCCCTCCCTGGACGCGCTCTGCGACGACGTCCTGCGGGCCCTGCCCCCGGCCCACACGGACGACGACATCGCCCTGCTCCTCGCCCGCACCCGGGCGCTCCACTCCGACCGGGTCGCCACCTGGGACGTCCCGGCGGACGCGCCCGCCGTCGCCGAGGCACGCCGGAGCACCACCGAGCAACTGATCGACTGGGGTCTTGAGGAGACCGTCTTCACCACCGAGCTGATCGTCAGCGAACTGGTCACCAACGCGATCCGCTACGGCCGCCCGCCCATCCGGCTGCGCCTGATCCGCGACCGCGACCGCGACCTCATCTGCGAGGTCTCCGACGCCAGCAGCACGGCACCCCATATGCGGCGGGCCCGGGTCTTCGACGAGGGCGGCCGGGGCCTGATGCTGGTGGCCCAGATGGCGACGCGCTGGGGCACCCGGCAGAGCACGGACGGCAAGACGATCTGGGTCGAGCAGGACGTCTCCACGGACTCCGCGGGCTCCACCAGCTGAGGGGACCGGCCCCATCCCATGGGCGCATTCCGGCCACCGATATTCGACCCCGGGCGCACAGAGGCCGTTTCCTGTCCGATTTGTCACCCTTGAAGGAGAGGCTCCGTCCACCGAACCGCTTCCGCGGCCGACTGGGCAGTGCAGGTGGCTCGTGGCCGCCCTCGGAAGGAGTTGCCATGGCCAAGGCAGTCGGTATCGACCTGGGTACGACCAATTCGGTGATCGCGGCGTGGGAGGGCGGTGAGTCCTCGGTTGTTCCGAATTCCGAGGGAAGCCGCACCACGCCGTCGGTGGTGGCGTTCACCGGTACTGGTGAGCGGCTGGTGGGGCAGTTGGCCCGGCGCCAGGCGATCCTCAATCCGAAGGGCACGATCTATTCGGCCAAGCGGTTCATCGGCCGTCACTATGACGAGGTCTCGGCCGAGGCCAGGGCGGTTGCCTATGACGTGGTCCCGGATGAGGGGGGTCTGGCCCGGTTCAGGGTGGGTGAGAGGCTGTATTCGCCGGAGGAGATCAGCGCGCAGGTGCTGCGCAAGCTGGCTGATGATGCCGGGAAGCAGCTGGGTGAGCGGGTGACGGAGGCGGTCATCACGGTGCCCGCGTATTTCAACGATGCCCAGCGCAGTGCCACCAAGGACGCGGGTGAGATCGCGGGTCTGAGCGTGCTGCGGATCATCAATGAGCCGACCGCGGCCGCTCTCGCCTACGGGCTGGACAAGAGGGGGCATGAGACGGTCCTGGTCTTCGACCTCGGCGGCGGCACCTTCGATGTGTCGATCCTGGATGTGGGGGACGGGGTGGTGGAGGTCCGCTCGACCGCGGGGGATAGTCATCTGGGCGGGGACGACTTCGACCGGCGGCTGGTGGACCATCTCGCTGATGGGTTCCAGCGGGAGAACGGCATGGATCTGCGCCGGGATCCGCAGGCGTTGCAGCGGCTTTTCGAGGCTGCGGAGAAGGCCAAGACGGAGTTGAGTTCGGTGGCCCAGACCCAGGTCAGTCTGCCGTTCATCACCGCGGATGCCTCTGGTCCGAAGCATCTGACCGAGACGGTGATGCGTTCGACGTTTGAGCAGATGACTGGTGATCTGGTGGAGCGGTGTCTGGGGCCGGTGCGGCAGGCCATGGCCGATGCCAAGGTCGGGGAGAGTGATATCGATGAGGTGATCCTGGTCGGCGGTTCGACCCGGATGCCTGCTGTGCAGGGTCTGGTGCGTCGGATGACCGGCGGCAAGGAGCCCAATATGAGCGTCAACCCCGATGAGGTGGTGGCGCTGGGGGCGGCGATTCAGGCCGGGGTGCTCAAGGGTGAGGTCAAGGACGTCCTGCTGCTCGATGTGACTCCGTTGTCGCTGGGTGTGGAGACGCGTGGCGGTGTGATGACGAAGATCATCGAGCGGAACACCACCATCCCGGTGCGCCGCACCGAGACGTTCTCCACGGCCGATGACAACCAGCAGGCGGTGGACATTGTGATTCTCCAGGGTGAGCGTGAGCGGGCCGCGGACAACCGGGTGCTCGGGCGTTTCCAGCTGACTGGTATCCGTCCGGCGCCGCGTGGTGAGCCGCAGGTGGAGGTGACTTTCGATATCGACGCCAACGGCATCCTCAACGTCACCGCCCGGGACAAGGACACCGGTAAGGAGCAGTCGGTCCAGATCAGCGAGACCGGGAACCTCGAACGCGGCGAGGTGGAGCGGATGGTCCAGGAGGCCGAGCGCAACCGGGGCGAGGACCAGGCGCTGCGCGAGGCGGTGGACGCGCGCAACGAACTGGACGCCGCCGCTTACCAGGTGGAGAAGCGCCTCGCTGAGCTGGGCGACGTGGTGCCCTCGCATGAGAGATCGCGTGCCGAGATGCTGGTGCACGACGCCCGTCAGGCGGTCAAGAACGAGGCCGGGACGGACCGGGCCAGGCCGTTGACCTCCGAGCTCCAGCAGGTCTACGCGGGGCTGGCCGCGCATGAGACGGCCGCTGCGGGCGCGGGCCCGGGCGGCGCGGCCGGTGGGGCCGGGGCGGGCGGCGCCCAGGACACCGGGGCCGGGGGCGGCGGAGGCGATGAGGACGTGATCGACGCCGAGTTCGACAAGGGCTGAACCGAAAGGCCGATCCGACAAGGCAGATCCCGACGAAGGCAGATCCCACGATGGCTCATTGAGAGGCCGCCATGTCCACTCAACCGCAGCAGCCGGACCCGGTGCCGGAGGGTGCCATGACGGAGCCGGAGCCGGAGGAGGAGCAGGGTCTGCCTGCCCCGGGCGTCGCGGAGGCGCGCGGGGCGGGTGGGGAGGGGCCCGGCCCGGACGCGGCCGGCGGCCCCGCCATCGGCGAAGCCGACGAGCGGGCCGCTGAGCAGGCCGCCGCGCTGGCCGAGCTCGAGGACCGCTGGCGGCGGGCCCTGGCCGATCTGGAGAATCTGCGCAAGCGTCATGCCAGGGAGCTGGAGCGGGAGCGGGCGGCGGAGCGGGCCCGTACGGCGGTGGCCCTGCTGCCTGTGGTCGACAACCTCGAACTGGCCCTCTCCCACGCCGAGGCCGACCCCGGTTCGATCGTGGAGGGTGTCAGGGCTATCCGCGACCAGGCCGTGGACAGCCTGGCCCGGCTTGGCTACGAGCGGGAGGCGGAGACGGGGGTGCCGTTCGATCCGGCCCGGCATGAGGTGGTCGGCGTGGTCGAGGACGCCGAGGCGGAACCGGGGACCGTGGTGCAGGTGCTGCGCCCCGGCTACGGGGCGCCCGGCCGCCAGCTCCGCCCGGTGGCTGTGGCTGTGGCGAAGCGGGAGTGAGCCGGTCATGGCGCGGGACTACTACGAGGTGCTGGGGGTGTCCCGGGGTGCGAGCCAGGATGAGATCCAGCAGGCGTTCCGTACCCGGGCCCGCCGCCATCACCCGGATGTGAACAAGGACCCCCAGGCCGAGGAGCGGTTCAAGGAGCTCAACGACGCCTACAGCGTGCTCTCCGACCCCAGGACCCGGGCCCGCTATGACCGGTTCGGTGAGGACTTCCGCAAGATCCCCGAGGACTGGGAGGAGCGGGTCGGCGCCGGTGGCGGTGGCGGTGGCGGTGGCTTCCGCGGCTGGACGACGGCCGGGGAGGGGGACCGGGTCCGGTTCGTCCGTGGCTTCGGCGAGGATGCCGGGGGCGGCGGGGTGGACTTCGAGGACCTGTTCGGCGCGTTCTTCGGCGGCGGCGGCGTTGGGCCGGGCGGCGCGGGCCGCGTCACCATCCCCGGGGCCGACCAGGAGGCCGAGCTGCCGCTCACCGTCGAGGACGCCTACCGCGGCGGGC
The DNA here is from genome assembly GCF_052665095.1 of Streptomyces sp. NEAU-174. Taxonomy (NCBI): domain Bacteria; kingdom Bacillati; phylum Actinomycetota; class Actinomycetes; order Kitasatosporales; family Streptomycetaceae; genus Streptomyces; species Streptomyces sp. NEAU-174. The sequence goes on from NZ_JBQTCE010000005.1 coordinate 421,400, forward strand.
GCCGCACCGTCACCCTGGCCGGTCCGGTGGGGCAGCGCGGCTTCGAGGTGAACGTCCCGCCCGGCGTCGTGGACGGGCAGCGTATCCGGCTGGCCGGGCAGGGCGGCCGGGGCACCGGTGACGCACCGGCCGGGGATCTGTACCTACGAGTGCGGATCCAGCCCCATCCGCGGTTCCGGCTGGACGGCCGGAACATCCACGTCGACCTCCCGGTGTCCCCGTGGGAGGCCGCGCTGGGTGCGACCGTCCCCGTGTCCACGCCCGGCGGCACCGCCAAGGTGACCGTCCCGCCCGGCTCCTCCAGCGGCCGCAAGCTGCGGCTGCGCGGCGAGGGCATGCCCAACCCCCGCGGCCCCGACGGCGATCTGTACGCCGAGATCCGCATCATGGTGCCGCCCCATCCCGGCGCCCGGGAGCGGGAGCTGTTCGAGGAACTGGGCCGCACCTCCTCCTTCGACCCCCGGAGGGAGCGATGAACACGCACGTACCCGGGACCGTCACGGCCACCCGCCACCCGCCCGTGACGTCCGTCCACTACGACCTGGTGCCCGCCCGCAGGCTGTCCCTGGAGACCGTGGCCGGCCGCACCGGGCTCCACCCCGACCTGATCCGGCGCTTCGTCGCCCTCGGCCTGATCGACGCCGAGCGTGACCACGCGGGGCGGCTGGTGTTCGCCCCCGACGCCCCGGCCGTGCTGGGCCGCATCGAGCGGCTGCACACCGGGCTCTGCCTGAACTACGCCTCCATCGGCCTGGTGCTCGACCTGCTCGACCGCATCGACCGGCTCGAAGCCGCACTGCGCCGCAGCGGCGCGAGGAGTGATCAACCGTCATGGACATGAACCGTCTCACCCAGAAGTCGAGGGAAGCCCTCCACAACGCCCAGACCACTGCGATGCGGTTCGGGCACACCGAAATCGCCGGACTCGGGAAGGCCGCGTGAGCGCGATGCCGCACCGGACCGTCCCGCCCCGCCATCGGCCGCACCTCCCGGACCGCCGCGCGGTTCGAGGTGCGGGCCGTCCCGTCCCTGCTCATCCTGGAAACGAGAAAGGGTGAACGCCATGGCCATCGAGCCCGATCCGCATCTGTCGATGGTGCGCCAGGTCACCCCGCGCAGCCCCGAGGGGTGCGAGGAGTGCCTGCGCCTGGGGTCCCCCTGGGTCCATCTGCGGCTCTGCCTGACCTGCGGGCACGTGGGGTGCTGCGACTCCTCGCCGCTCAAGCACGCCCGGGCCCACGCGTACGCCGAGGAACACCCCATCGTCGAGCCCATGGAACCGGGCGAGACCTGGCGGTGGTGCTACGCCCACGAGGCCATGGCCTGATGTCGGGCGAGGACCGTTCCCCGGACACCGCACCGGAGGGAGCGGCACCGGACGAGACCCCGGATCTGTACGGCGCGTTTCCGCGGCTGACGGGCCAGCAGATCGCGTTCCTCTCCGGGCACGGCACCCGCCGGTCCGTGGCGGCCGGTGAGGCGGTCATCCGCGAGGGCGACCGGGGCACGGACTTCCTCGTCGTCCTCAGCGGCACCATCGCGATCACCGAGCACCACGGCACCCCGGACGAGCGGGTGCTGAGGGTGCACGTCGGCTCGCGCTACTCGCCCGACACCCGGCGGCTGCGCGAGTTCGCGGCCCGTAACCATCTGCCGCACCGCTGGCCGTCCACCACGTCCATGACCACCTCGGCCACACCGCCGCCGACCTCACCCGCCCGAGCGCCGATCCGACCCCCATCCGCTCCCCATCCACATCCACTCCATACGACCGGAGGTGAACGACGATGAGCACACCCGCACGACGACACCAACCGCAGCGCCAAAGCGCGATAGACCGCCCCCGGGTCTGGGCGCGCAATCCGCTGGCGGAGTTCGACGACCTGCTCAGTCAGATGGGCGGTCTGCTCGAATCCACGGTCGGCGGGGCCGCGGTGCCCGGACTCGCGACGTGGTCACCCGCCGCCGACGTGATCGAAGGGGACGAGGCGTACCACGTCGAACTCGAACTCCCCGGCGTGCGGCGCCAGGAGATCGACATCGAGGTCAACGGCCAGGAGCTGACCGTCACCGGAGAGATCAAGGAACGGGAGCGCAAGGGCGTCCTGCGCCGCGGCGGGCGCCGCACCGGTCGTTTCGAGTACCGGCTGCTGCTCCCGAGCGAGGTGAACACCGAGGGCGTCAAGGCGGCCATGTCCGAGGGCATCCTCACGATCACCGTGCCCAAGGCGGAGACCGCCAAGCCCCGCCACATAGAGATCACCGAGAGCATCCAGGGCGAGAGCCGACAGCAGCAGGAGTCCCAGCAACAACAGCAGCAGCAGCAGAAACAACAACAGCCGCAACAGCCGGGAGGCTTCTGAGTCCCTCCCACCCCTCGCGGCGGCCCCCCGCGTCACCGGGCGGCCGCCGCGGGCACCGAAAGGACGAGCACGATGGTTGCGACAGGCTTTCCCGCGTTCGACACGACCGTCGACAAGACCAACCGGCTCCTCAAGGAGATCGAGGACGCGTACGGCTGGCCCAAGGAGCGCCGTAAACAGTCCTACGCCGCCCTGCGCGCGGTGCTGCACCAGCTGCGGGACCGGCTGACGGTGGACGAGGCCGTCCAGTTCGGCGCACAGCTCCCGATGCTGGTGCGCGGCATCTACTACGAGGGGTGGAGGCCGGCCGAGACGCCCGTGAAGATGCACAGCGAGGAGTTCTTCCAGCGGATCCGGCACGACTTCCCGTACGCGATCCAGGGCGACACCCAACAGCTGGTCCACACCGTCCTGGAGGCCCTGCAACGCCATATCAGCGCGGGCGAGTGGAACGATCTCCGGGGCCGGATGCCCGCCGACCTGGTCACGGTCATTCCGGCGTAGCCGACTCCCGCTCCCCTGGACCGCCTGGTGGTACCGTCGCACCGATAGGTGGCTTATGCGGTGTGCGGCGAGGAGGACGGCGATGGGGACGGCGGCCGGAGAGGGCGGCGAGGGCGTACGGAGCGTCCTGCGCGCACTGGATCTGCTCGCCCTGTTCGACGAGACCCACCGCTCCCGCAGCGTACGGGAGTTGACCGACGCCACCGGGCTGGCCAAGTCCACCGTGGTGCGGCTGGTGGCCACCCTCGAACAGCGCGGGCTGCTGTGGAGCCGGGGGGACGGCCGGCTCACCCCCGGCGCGGGTCTGCTGCGCTGGGCGGCGCTCGCCCAGGACGCCTGGCGGCTGCCCCCGGAGGCGGTGGAGTGTCTGCGTGTCCTCTCGGTCCGGTCGGGTGGCGAATCCTCCCGGATCTACATCCGCCAGGGCGGCTCCAGGGTGTGCGTGGCCCAGCACGAGGGCACCCAGCAGCTGCGCCATGTGGTGCGCATCGGCGAGGAGATGCCTCTGTGGGCCGGTGCCTCCGGGCACGTCCTGCTCATCGGCAGCTCGTCCCGGACGCTGAGCCGGGTGGCCGCGGCGGCCGGGCGCGGCCCCGACTTCGCCTCTGTCCTGGCGACACGGGCGCGCCTCGCCGCGGAGCGGGGCTGGGCGGTCAGCCACGGTGAGCGCGAGGACGGGGTGTCCGCCGTGGCCGCCCCGGTCACCGACGCGACCGGGCAGGTCGTCGCCGCGGTGGGGCTCGGCGGGCCCACCAGCCGCTTCACCGAGGAGCGCGTGGAGTCGTTCCGCCCGGCGCTGGCCGAGGCCGCGAAGCGGCTGTCGGAGCTGCGGTTCCTCGGCGGGAACGGCTGACGTTCAGGCGCTCCCGGCGCTCCCGGCGCTCCCGGCGCTCCCGGCGCTCCCGGCGCTCCCGGCGCTCCCGGCGCTCCCGGCGCTCCCGGCGCTCCCGGCACTTCCGGAGCTCCCGGCACTTCCGGAGCTCCCGGAGCTCCCGGAGCTCCCGACGTCGTTCCCACCGCTCTCCGGCCGGTTGAGGTCCCGGGGCGCCGGGCCCTCGTAGGAGGGCAGCAGCCGCCGGGGCAGCGGGCCCTTGATCCTGGCTCCACCGGACTTCTCCTCCCAGGCGTGGGAGAGGATGCCCACGCTGCGGGAGAGCACGAACAGCCCGCGTCCGAGCTCGGGCGGAAAGCCGAGTTCGCTGTAGACGATGGCGGTGGCACCGTCGATGTTCATCGGCACGGGACGGCTGCGGCCCTCCGCCAGCGCCCGCTCCAGGGCCGTCCCGGCGCGCAGCGCCCAGCCCGGCGCCTCGCCACCCGCCACCGCCATGCCCACCAGGTCGAGCAGCGGGGTGCGGCGCGGGTCGTACGGATGGAAGCGGTGGCCGAATCCGGGCACGTGGGAGCCCGTGGCGCGGTACTCCGCCACCAGGTTCTTCGCGGCGTCGTCGAGGTCCGCCCCCTCGGCCACGGCCTCCTCCAGCTCGGCCAGGACCCCCATGCACTGCTGACCGGCCCCGCCGTGGACGTCCCCCAGGAGGTTCACCCCGGTGGCCACCGCGTTGTTCAGCCCCACTCCGCAGGTGGCCGCCATCCGGGCGGCGGCGATCGACGGGGCCTGGGGCCCGTGGTCGACGGCGGCGACGAGCGCTGCCTCCAGCAACCGGCCCTGGGCCCGGGTGGGCAGTTCACCGCGCAGCAGCAGCCAGACGGTCTCGGCGAAGGACACCTGGCCGATCAGCTGCTCGACCGGATAGCCGCGCAGCAGGATCTCGCCCGGCCGGATGCGGCTGACGCCGGTGGCCCACCAGTCGGTGATGTCCTGTGGCACCGTCGTGGCCTCTGGCTCCAGCTCTCCGGACGGGCGGGTCATATCGCACCACGTTCCCTCATCGCGTCGATCTCCTTCGGGGTGTAGCCGAGTTCGGCCAGGACCTGGTCGGTGTGCTGGCCCAGCAGCGGTGGCGGGGCGGTGGCGGCCGCCGGTGCGCCGTCGACCCGGAACGGGCTGCCCAGGACGCGCAGTTCGCGCGTCCGCCCGTCCGGGAAGGGCAGCGCGCGGACGAAATCCCGCTCCGCGAGCTGCTCCAGCCCCAGCGCGTCGGGCACGGACAGCACCCGCGCCGCCGGTACCCCGGCGTCGGCGAGAATCTCCTCCCACTCCTCCGCGGACCGCTCGGCGAGCCCCTTCTCGATCTCGGCGCGCAGCTCCTCGCGGTGGGCCTTGCGGTCCGCGGGATGCGTGAACCGCTCGTCGTCCAGCAGTTCCGCACGGCCGATGAGCCGGCACAGGGTGGCGAACTGCCGCTGACGGTTGGCCGCGATGTTGAGGTATCCGTCCGCCGTGCGGAACGTCCCCGACGGCGCGGCCGTGAAGTTCTCATTGCCCATGGGCCGCGGCGGGCGGCCGGTGATCAGGTAGTTGGAGGTCACCCAGCCCATGGCGGTGAGCGCGGCCTCCAGCATCGAGACGTCCAGATACGCGCCGCCTCCGGTGCGCTCCCGGCGCACCAGGGCCGCCGCCACGGCGAAGGCGGCGGCCATGCCGCCCAGGGTGTCGGCCACCGGGAAACCGGCGCGCAGCGGGCTGACCTCGGGGGTGCCGGTCACACTCATCATCCCGGAGAGGCCCTGCACGATCTGGTCGTAGGCGGGCCGGGCGCGCAGCGGTCCGGTCTGGCCGAAGCCGGAGACGGCGCAGTAGATCAGCCGCGGGTTCTCCCGCATGAGGACCTCGCGGCCGACGCCCAGCCGGTCCATCACCCCGGGGCGGAAGTTCTCGAGGAGGACGTCGGACTCCCGCACCGCGCGCAGCAGGGCCGCGCGCCCCTCGTCCTCCTTGAGGTTCAGGGTCAGCGAACGCTTCCCGGCGTTCTGGGCCAGGAACGACGCACCCAGCAGATCCTCGCTCAGCTGCCGGTCGGCGCCCAACTGGCGGGCCAGGTCCCCGGCCCCCGGCATCTCGACCTTGAGGACGTCGGCGCCGTGGAGAGCCAGCTGATATCCGGCGAAGGGCCCGGCGAGGACATTGGTCAGATCCAGGACCCGGATGCCGTCGAGCAGGGGTGGCGGGGCGGCGGGGGCGGGCGTGCTCAACGGAGGACCTCCAGCGCGAATCGGGGTGTGACCCCTTGCCACGGGGTGTGTGCCTCCATAACATCACCGAACCACCAAGCGGCACAAGCGAACCACACAGTGGTACTCGATCCACGGTGACAAGGGAGTCCCCCAATGACGCACACCGGCAGTTCCGCCACCAGAAGGCCGGTCTTCCAGCCCAAGGTCGCCCTCGCCGCCGTCTTCGGCACCACGGTGGAGTGGTACGACTTCGCCCTCTACGGAACCGCGGCCGCCCTCGTCTTCAACAAGATCTACTTCCCGGACAGCGATCCGCTGGTCGGCACGGTCCTCGCCTACGGCACCTTCGCCATCGGCTTCCTCGCCCGGCCCCTGGGCGGCGCCTACTTCGGGGAGCGGGGCGACACCCAGGGCCGTAAGGGCGTGCTGGTGGCCACCCTGCTGATGATGGGGCTCGCCACCACGGCCATCGGCCTGCTGCCGACCCACGCGCAGATCGGCGTCGCCGCGCCGGTGCTGCTGACACTGCTGCGCTTCGTCCAGGGCTTCGCCGCGGGCGGCGAGAAGACCGGAGCGCTGATCATCCTCTTCGAGAACGCGCCGCCCAAGTGGCGCGGACTGCTCACCTCACTGCCCGCGATCGGCACCGGCACCGGCACCCTCCTGTCCACCGGCGCCTTCGCGCTCACCACCGGGCTGCTGTCCGAGGACGCCTTCCTCGCCTGGGGCTGGCGGATCCCCTTCCTGCTCAGCGCGGGCCTGACCTTCTTCGGCCTCTGGGTGCGCCGCTCGCTGCCGGAGACCGCCGAGTTCCAGCAGGTGCGGCAGGACGCCCAGCAGGCGGGCCAGAGCGCCGCGAAGTCCGGCCCCTCCGCCGCATCCGGCCGCCCGCTGCGGCAGCGGATCGCCGAGAGCCGCTGCGTCGCCGCCTGGCGCCGCTACCCCAAGGAGATGCTGATCGTGATCGGCGCGGGCGCCGCCGAGAACGCGGGCTACTACGTCTTCGGCACCTTCTCGGTCACCTACGCCGAGGACCGCGGGCTGCCGACCGCCGCGCTCCTCAGCGGCATCTCGCTGGTCGCGGCCGTGAAGCTGGTGACGGTGCCGGCCTTCGGCGCGCTCTCCGACCGCGTCGGGCGGCGCCCGGTCTCGATCGGCGGGGCCCTGGTGCTGCTGGCCGCCGCATGGCCGTTCTTCACGGTGATCGACGGCGGACACACCTGGGCCATCTGGCTCGCGCTCTTCCTCACCCTGGGCATCGGTCAGTCCGCCGTCCTCGGCTCCCAGCCCGCGTTCTTCGCCGAACTCTTCGACACCACGGTCCGGTTCAGCGCGGTCGGCATCGCCAACAACATCGGGACCGTGCTCACCGGCGGCCTCGCGCCCATGCTCGCGTCCGCGCTGCTGCTCTGGTTCGACCACAGCGTCACGGGCGTCGTCGTCTTCATCGCCCTGATGAGTGCGCTCACCGTGGCCACGGTGGCACTGGCGCGGGAGACGCGCGGGGCCGCCGACCCGGCCGAGGAGACGGCCGCACCGGAGCAGAACCTCCAGGCGGCGCCGTGACCCCGATCGGGCACTTCCCTGACCCCCCGATCGGGTACTCCCCTGGCCCCGATCAGACACTCCCCGGGTCCGTGAGGAACGCCCGCAGCCGGCGCAGCGTCTCCTCCGGCGCCTCCTCGGGAAGGTAGTGGTCGCACGGCAGGGCCTGCCCGCGCACATCGTCGGCGTAACCGCGCCAGACCTCCGGTACGTCGTAGTGGCGGCCGACGAAACCGTGCTCACCCCACAGGGCCAGCAGCGGCGCGGTGACCCGGCGGCCCGCGGCGGCGTCCGCGTCGTCGTGGACCAGGTCGATGGAGGCGGCGGCGCGGTAGTCCTCGCAGCTGGCGTGGATGGCCGCGGGATCCGAGAAGCAGCGGATGTACTCGGCCTGGGCCGCCTCGTCGAACGGGGTTCCGCCCCGGTGCCGCGCCCCCATCCGGGTGCGGATCCAGAACGCGGGGTCCTGGCCGATGAGGTGCTCCGGGATGCCGTGGTCCGCCGCCAGGAAGAACCAGTGGAAGTAGCCGAGGCCGAAGTCCTTGTCGGCGTGCTGGAAGACGTACCGCGTGGGCACGATGTCCAGGACCGCGAGCGCGGCGACCGCGCGCGGATGGTCGAGGGCCAGCCGGTGGGCGACCCGGCCGCCCCGGTCGTGGCCGACCACCGCGAACCGGTCGAAGCCCAGCTCCCGCATCACCAGCAGCTGGTCGCGCGCCATGGCCCGCTTGGAGTACGGGGTGTGCTCGGCGTCGGACACGGGCTTGTCGCTGTCGCCGTAGCCGCGCAGATCGGCCAGGACCACGCGGTGGGTGGCGGCGAGCGCGGGGGCGATGTGGTGCCAGATCATATGGGTCTGCGGATAGCCGTGCAGGAGGAGGACCGGCGGCCCGTCCCCGGCAGTGCGTACGTTGATTCCCACACCCTCGACATGGACGGTGCGGCGGTCGAAGTCGCCCAGCGGCTGATCGCTCATGCCTCGATCCCAGCAGCCACCCGCGGTGCGCGTCCAAGACCCGTTGACGACAATCCTTATAAGCAACACCTATGGACGTGTGCGAGCGCCGACAGGTGCCGAGGGCGCGCCGGGGGTGGCGGGAGTGGCGGGAGTGGCGAGGCGCGGGGAGGCGGCGCGGTGGATGTGCGGCAGCTGGAGTACTTCCTGGCCGTGGTGGACCACGGCGGGTTCAACCGGGCCGCCTCCGCGCTGTATCTGTCCCAGCCGTCCCTCTCCCAGGCCATCCGCGCCCTGGAGCGCGACCTGGGCAGTGCCCTCTTCCACCGCATCGGCCGCCGGGCGGTCCTCACCGACGCGGGCACGGCCCTGATCGGACCGGCGCGGGACGCGGTGCGCAGTCTCCAGCTCGCGCGGGCCAGTGTGGAATCGGTGCACGGGCTGCGCGGCGGCCGGGTGGACATCGCGGCCCCGCCCTCCCAGGCCGTCGAGCCGCTGACGGGGCTGATCGACCGCTTCGCCCGGGCCCACCCCGCGGTGTCCGTACGGGTCCAGGCCGCGTTCACCCCGCGCGATGTGACGGAGATGGTGCGCACCGGGGTGTGCGAGCTGGGGCTGCTGGCCTCCCCCGACCCCGTACCGCAGGGCGATGTGCGCACCTATCCGCTGTCCGAGCAGCGCTTCGTGCTGCTGACACCCCCGGACGGGCCGTTCCGCCCCGGGGTGCCGGTGCGCCATGAGCAGCTGTCCGGTCACCGGCTGATCGTGGGCCAGAAGGGGACGGGGATGCGGCGTTACGTCGACGATCTGGTGGCCGAGGGCGTGGCGCTGACCGTCGTGGTCGAGACCGAGCACCGGGTGTCGATCCTGCCGCTGGTGCTGCGGGGCGTGGGCCTGGCGGTGGTGGCCGACGCCTGGCGCGGACTCGCGGAGCGGGCGGGGGCCCTGGTCCTGGACCTGGAGCCGAGCACCAGTCTGCATATCGCCCTGGTCAGCCGGCGGGCGCCGCTGACACCGGCGGCGGAGGCGTTCGTCGGCGCCGCCGTGGAATCTCATGGAACCTCATAGGGCGGGAACCTCATAGGGCGGGAGCCTAGGGCGGGAACCTCATAGGGCGGGCCTATAAGACCCATGCGATCTGCGTCTTGGACGCGGAAGTCGCTCCCCTGCTGCAATCCCCTCCATGACGAACCGCCGCACGACCACCACCCACCGCATCGCCCTGATCCCCGGCGACGGCATCGGCAACGAGGTCATCCCGGCCGCCCGCCGCGTCCTGGACACCGTCGCCGCCCGGCACGGCCTCGGCTTCACGTACGAGACGTACGACTGGTCCTGCGAGCGCTATGCCGACCTCGGCGCGATGATGCCCGACGACGGTCTTGACCAGTTGCGCGGCCATGACGCGATCCTGCTCGGCGCGGTCGGCTACCCCGGCGTCCCGGACCATGTCTCGCTGTGGGGGCTGCTGATCCCCATCCGCCGGGGCTTCCAGCAGTACGTCAATCTGCGCCCCATCCGCGTCTTCGAGGGCGTGCCCAGCCCGCTGCGCGACGCGGGCCCCGGCGATGTCGACCTCGTCGTCGTCCGGGAGAACGTCGAGGGCGAGTACGGCGAGATCGGCGGCCGCCTCGGGCGGGGGCTCCCGGAGGAAATGGCCGTCCAGGAGGCGGTGTTCACCCGCAAGGGCGTCACCCGCGTCCTGGACTACGCCTTCTCCCTCGCCGAGCGGCGCGGCGGCCGGCTCACCTCGGCCACCAAGTCCAACGGCATCATCCACACCATGCCCTTCTGGGACGAGCTGGTGGCCGAACGCGCCACCGCGCACCCGGAGGTGGCCTGGGACCAGGAGCACATCGACGCCCTCGCCGCCAAGTTCGTCCTCGACCCGGGGCGCTTCGACGTCGTCGTGGCCTCCAACCTCTTCGGCGACATCCTCAGCGACCTCGCCGCCGCGGTCGCGGGCAGCATCGGCATCGCCCCCGCGGCCAACCTCAACCCCGAGCGCGACTTCCCCTCCATGTTCGAGCCCGTCCACGGCTCCGCGCCCGACATCGCCGGACGCGGGATCGCCAATCCGCTCGGCGCGATCTGGTCCGCCGCGATGATGCTCGACCACCTCGGCCACCCCGAGGCGGCCACCCGCGTGACCGACGCCATGGCGACCGTCCTGGCGAAGACGCCCGTCCGCACCCCAGACCTGGGCGGTACGGCCACCACGGAGGAATTCACCGACGCCCTGCTCGAACTGCTCTGATGACAGAATGACCGCATGGTGACAAATGAGCCACGGGCGGGGCTCCAGCCACGGGCGGGGCTTCAACCATGGGCGGGGCTCCATGGCGACCTGCTGGCGGGCGACCTGCTGGCGGCGAAGGAACTGGTATACGACCCGAGCGGTTTCACCTGCTCGCCGCCGGTGCCGGAACCGGAGAGCGCCGAATACGCGGCGTGCGGATTCACGCTCGACGACCGTTCGGTCCGGTTCCGCGTGGCCAAAACCACCCCGACGAAGGTGGGGCAGTTCGTCACCGTGTGGCAGCGGTCCGAGAACGGGCCGATCCGCCCCTTCGACGCCGACGACGGGGTGGACCTCTTCGTCATCAGCAGCCGGGACGACCACGGCTTCGGCCAGTTCGTGTTCCCGTGCGCGGTGCTGTGCGAGCGCGGCATCGTCTCCCGTGACGGCAAGGGCGGGAAGCGGGGGTTCCGGGTCTACCCGCCATGGGTGACCACGACCAACCGGCAGGCCCGCGGCACCCAGGCATGGCAGGTGAACCACTTCTTCCACCTCGGCCAGGACGGCCCCGCCGACCCGGCCCGCGCCCGCGCCCTCTACCGGCCGTAGTGGGGTTGTCCCCAGGGCGATGGGGGTGGCTGGCCGGATCGATGCCGGGCCCGGCCGGTCTCTAACGTGACCATTCGGTCGCGATGAGGCTTCGAGGGGGATCACATGAACGTGGTCAAGCGCAGGCGGGTGCTGACCGGCGGACTCACACTGGCGGCGGTGGCGGGTGCAGCGGCGGCGGCACCGAGGGGTGACGACGCGCCGCGGATGAACACCTCGGCGGAACACCCACCTGGCCTGCGCGCAATCCTGCACCGGCTGACCACGGCCGACGGCGTGCCCGGAGCACTTGTGGAAACGCGGAACCGGCGCGGCAGGGCGGTCCTGACCAGCGGCGTCGCGAACGTGAAGAGCCACGCCCCGATGCGCCGCGACAGCAGGTTCCGGATCGGCAGCATGACCAAGCCATTCGTGGCGACGGTCGTGCTCCAGCTGGTCGGAGAGCATCGCGTCGCCCTCGACGCGCCGGTGGAGCGCTATCTGCCCGGCGTCATCCGCGGACACGGGAACGACGGGCGGATCATCACCGTCCGTCAGCTGCTCCAGCACACCAGCGGCGTCCCCGACTACCTCGCCCACCTCACCCCGCAGGACGTCCTCGAGGACCCCCTCGCCCACCACGACACCCGCGACCTCGTGAACATCGCGCTCGCCCACCCCCCGACCTTCGAGCCCGGCACCGGCTGGCGCTACTCCAGCACCAACTACCTGCTGGCCGGTCTGCTCATCGAAAGGGTCACCGGCCACACCTACGGCGAGGAGATCCGCCGACGCGTCATCGCGCCGCTCGGCCTGCACGAGACGTACGTACCGGGCGACGCCCCGACGATCCCCGGCCCGCATCCGCGCGGCTACGCCCGGCCGGGCGAGAACGCGCCGCTCATGGATATCACCGCGGTCAACCCCTCGGTCGCGGGCGCGGCCGGAAGCATGATCTCCAGCGGCACCGACCTCAACCGCTTCCTGGACGCCCTCGTACGCGGCAGGCTGCTGCGCCCGGCGCAGTTGCGGCAGATGATGACGACCCGCCCGACCGGCAACCCCGACGGCCGGGCGTACGGCCTCGGCCTGGAGAGCAGACCGCTGCCCTGCGGCGACCTCTACTGGGGCCACGGCGGCGACATCCTCGGATACGGAACGGTGGGCGGCGCCACGACCGACGGCAGGCAGGCGACCGTCATGGTGAACCTCAACCCGGGCGGCACGGAGGCCCAGGACGCCGACATGAAGGCGGCTGTCCAGACGGCCCTCTGCGAAGGCCACCACCCCTAAGCGCTCCACGGGAAGTGCCGCGAGGTGCGGTCGTTCATCCGCGGCTTCGTCGTGGCCGGTCGCGCCCACGCGGCGGAGCCGCACATCGACACAGCCCCGCGCCCCTTCGGGGCGCACCCGAACCGCGGCCGACTTCCACCGATCCGCTTAGGCGGTATCCGCGACGGATCTCGCCCCAGCGGACCCCGGGGTCCAGGGGCGGAGCCCCTGGTAACGGGAAGGGGCAAGGAGGGGAAAGGCCCGCCGCCGGGACTCCCCGCGCCCGGGCGCGGCGGCGCGCCACGCGCTCGGGGAGCCCGTCACCGTCACTCGGCAGAAGCCCCAGCTCAGGACTGGGGACGGCTACCGTGATTGGCCCCGTTCTTACGACGGGCCTTCTTCTTACGACGTCGCTTCGACGACATGTCGCCTCCTTTCCAGCAATGCTTTTCGCCCTATGTGTACCGATTACCTCGGCATCTCAAGCGATGATCGCGGCGCGCTTACCCAGCCCCCGACACCTCACGCCCCTCCGTGAAACACCTCACGCCACGCATCAGCGTCATGGGCCGGACCAGCTCCACCCCCACCGGGGGACCCGGTGGGGGGCCGCGGGCTGCGCGGAAGGACGCGGGGGGGGCGCGGTCATGCGCATGGCATGAAACGCGAGTTTTCGTATCTGTTGATGGTCAGTTCAGCGGCAGGCTGAAGACGGGGTTTCAAACGGATGATCGCACTCATTCGAAGCGTGCGACTCTCCATCGCCAGCGAGCCATTCCCTTTAGACTGAGCCTCAGCGTTCCACATTATCCGGCGAATGGACCGAATACGCATGGCTCAGGTCACGCAACGAGGCCGCAGCGTCACCCGCATCAAGCACCCCACGGCTCCCAAGATCTCACCAACCTTGCGACCCGCTGAAACGCCGGCTGATGACCTCGACGACGATGCGATCACCAAGGGAATCAAGTTTGACCGCACTCACTTCATCGGCCTTGAAGTAGAAGCAGCCGAGGCCGAGGGCTGCACCTACGAGAACGTGCGCTTCACCGGTACGAGACTACGCCGGAGTCAATTTTCCGACTGCACGTTCAGCACCTGCGACTTCGCACAAGTATCCGCTCACGACGTATCCCTGATCCGCTGCACAGTTGGCGGGAGCCGCCTGACAGGCTCATCATGGAGTCACGGCACCTTCCGCGATGTGCGATTTGAGGGGTGCATCAGCACACCCGCGATGTACCGGCATACCAAGCTCTACAGCGTCGCCTTCTCTGATTGCCGACTGCACGGAGCAGACTTTCAGTCATCCCAGTTGCACAACGTGCTATTCGAGAATTGCGACTTGACCGGAACTCAGTGGGCGAACTGCCAGCTCGGTTCCGTACGGTTCAAGAACTGCACACTCATCGACGTTGGTGGAGCAGCGAGCCTCAAGGGCGCCACCGTGTCAGGCCCAGGGGCGCTGGAATTGGCCCTGAGCCTGGCACGAGAGGCGGGTATCCAGTTCGAGTAGCACGCGTCAGGCGACGACTGGCCCGTACCCTGCGTACTCAGGGCTGGAGATGCTTCGGGTGACATGCTCGAAGTCGAGCGGCTCACCTCCAGCCCATGCGCTCATCTCGTCAAGCAGCAGCTGGCCATAGGGCGTAAAGCACTCGCGCAGTCGTTTATGTCCTCACACGCATCCCGAAGGGAGGCCGTGTATTTCGTGACCAGGGTGTCGACTCCCCGGAGATGCTGCATGTACATGAGCGGGACCGCAACCGCGGCCGCATGGAATGCGGCGTGCAGGGGACGCTTCCGCCCGATCTTTACGGCGGACAGTGCCCGGTACTGGTCCCTTTCCAGCTCGGCCGGCGGCAGAGTGAACATGCCGTAGACCATGTCCAGCATGAAGAGGCCCGTATGCAGCCCTTCGTGCACGAGGCATTCGGCGTATTCAGGAACGTCCCATTCGCCGGGGCTCATGACAACCAGCCCCGGCACCGTATTGGTGCTCCCGCCACCGTCAGAACGCGAATTCACGATCACCACATCCGTAACAAGCAGGTCAATCATCCTCCCCAGGTCCGGACTGAGTTCATGGATGTGCAGGACGGCTTGGCGAACCATCGCGTCCCAGTGTTCGCGCGTGGCATCGTCACTGCGAGACGCAGGAGCGAAGATATGCTCGAAGATCCCCTCTGCTCCACAGTGCCTTGCCCACGGGCTGTCCTCGTAGGAGAGGGAGATCCCCTCCTCCTCGGCGTGTAAGGGCCTGAGTCCCGAAATAGCCCGGCGATAGGCAGAGCCGAGGCCGGGGACACTCTTGGGGTACTGCCCGGTTTGTGCATGAGCGAGCCGGGCCACTGTTTCGCAGAGATGTCCCAGGTTGAGAAAGTGCACAGTCATTCCTTCCTGGTGCACGTGCGCCCGGAACCGAGGTAGTAGTTCCGGGCACACTCATGGCGTCAGTCGGACTGGGGTATCTAGGCGGGTATCTACGCGTCGTTTTCCGTCCAGCCGCCCATCATCTGAACGTGGGTGCCCTGCCGGGTCTGCTCGACTCGCTGCCGGATGCCGACCGCGAGACTCGCCGGGTCGCTCTGGACTGCCGTCACGATGCCGGACAAAACGTCGATCGACATACCCGCGATACTCGGCGGCGGGGTCTTGGTTGCACTCATCATGCCTCCTTCTTGTCTCTTCTCAACGATTTTCCTGAATTGTGAACCTACAGATAACGACTTTGCCGACCGAGGTCGGTACCGCCACCCATTGATCCGCGTACTCATCGACGACCATCAAGCCGCGACCTGAGGTCTTCGTGACATCAAGGTTCTCGATCGCTGGAAGCTCGTGTGACCGGTCGCCGACCATGACCCACAGTTCACCGCGAGAGTGGCGTAGCAGGAGATCACTCTCCCCACCACCAGCGTGCCTGTGCACGTTGGACAGCAGCTCTGTGACCACGAGGCACACGCCATAAGCCATCGGCGCCAATCCCCATAGCTGCATCTGGTGGGAGATGTCCCGGCGGACAGCACCGAACGTGCTCGGCTCCGCTTCAGCCCTGATGCGATGCACACGAGGCTCCACCAGGTCTATCAGCGTGTCGCGCTGCGGGAAGCGGGCTGCTCTCTCCGGGAACCGAACCATGCCTGGGCGCCCGTCCTGCGCACCGCCAGACGCCACTCGCTTCACCCGGGGGATCTCCATGTGTGACTCCTCGTCACTCTTCAGGGCCTCGCCTGAAGACGAACGTAGAGCGGGGCAAGGCCAGGCCCCAAGAAGATTGCGTGAGTTTGCAGCATGAGGATTGACCGAGCCTAACGGGCACATGACCATCGTCATGTCGCGCAAATCTGCGCAAGGCAGCGGACGGGAGAGCGGCGATGAGGTTACGGTTCCTCGGCAAGAACTCCACCCCCGGCGACAGCCCCACCCTGTACGCCAGCGACCAGGACAGCTACGTCATCCAAGGCTGGAAGGTGTACGCCAACGACTTGCTCATGCGCCTCGATGTACCGGAAGGACAGACGGTCATCGAGGTACCACCCGAGTTGTTCGAGCACTTGACGAAGGACGGACACGCGACCGGCGAGATCAAGAGCTTCAGCGCCCCGATCATGCTCCTCACCGAACAGGGCACATGCATCCTGCGAGGCCCCGAAATGCACGATCCTGAAGCCCTGAGCCAGATGCGCATGCCCGACTATGAGACATGCATCGAGGTTCCCAAGTCCTCGATCACGGCCCTGCTGGAGGAAGAGAGTGGATCTGATCACCCCGGCCCAGCGTGACAAGCTGTTCGACAGCTTTGAACGCGACGCTTTTCACCTGGAGCTGAGGGACGACTACGGATCCCCCATCGAGGACACGCCCTACGCCCGATGGCAAAGGGGCGAGCCGGATGACTACGCATGGCTCACCCCCTGGGTGACCCTCATGAAGCGCGTGACGGGTGAGGGGAAGACCGTCCGACGGGTCCGCGTCGTCAGTGAGCCCCACTCTCAATATGTGGGCTGGGAGCACTCGTTGACCCGCCTCAACATCGAGGCCGGTGAGGATATCCGCTGGCTGCCTCGGCACCAGTTGCCTGTGGGCATCTCCTTCCCCGTGAAGGGGAGAGACTGGTGGCTGTACGACGATCGGCTTCTCGCTGTCGGCCACTTCGACTCCGAGGGCCGTGTACTAGGCTCTGAGCTCATAGACGACCATGACACCGTGGCGGAGTGCGTCCGACTGCGCGATCACCTCTGGAAGGTCGCCACCCCACACTGCGAGTACAAGCCCTGAACCACACGTGAGCAAACAAGTAGAAGAGGCACTGCAAGCGCTGGGTGCCCGGCTGCGCGGTTTCCGCAAGGATGCTGGATTCGCAAGCGGCCGGGCATTTGCGCGTGCCACCGCTTGGCAGGAGTCGAAGGTCTCCCGCATCGAGAACGGCAAGCAGCGCCCCACCGAGGAAGACATCCGCGTGTGGTGCGAGACGACGGGCCAACGCGACCACCTTGGCGATCTCATCGCGACCGTCCGCCATGTCGACGAGCTATGGCTCGAGTGGCGTCGAGTACTTCAAACCGGCGCGGAGAAGCGGCAGAAGCAGGGGCTTCAGGTCTACGCCAAGACCAGGGTCTTCCGTATATGGCACCCCACGGTCGTGTGGGGGACGCTTCAGACAGCGGAGTACGCGTCGGAGATCTTCAAGCAGGTGGTCAGCTACTACGAGATCCCCGACGACGCGGAAGCCGCCACAGCCAAGCGGCTTGAACGTCAGCAGTATCTGTACCAGGGCGACCGCATCTTCAATGTGCTGCTCGGCGAGCAGGCCCTGTACACCAACTTCGGTGGCCCCGAGGTGATGAAGGGACAGCTCGATCGCCTCTTGGCCGTCATGAGGCTCCCCCGCCTCAGCCTGGGCATCGTCCCGAGGTCCGCACCCGCCTCCATATGGCCCGGCAACTCTTTCTCAATGTTCGATGAGAAGCTCGTTCTGGTCGAGACCTACTCAGCGGAGTTCTCTGTCTCCCAACCCCGAGAGATCGAGCTGTACGCGAAGGCATTCGCCCTCTTGAGACAGTCAGCGGTCTACGGGACAACCGTCCGGGACTTGATCCTCACCGCGATTCAGCATTACGACCGGATGCCCATCGACTAGGAGAAGACGACGACCATGACAACGAAGCCGGAATGGCGAACCAGTTCCTACACAAAGTCAGACACGTGCGTCGAGGTGGCTGACAACGACTCCGACGTGGTGCTGGTCCGAGACTCCAAACACAGAGACTTCGGCTTCCTGGCCCTCCGGCCGGGCGCCTGGTCGTCATTCGTGGACTTCGTCAAGGCGACAGAGGTCTGACCTGATCCCGTAGCGCTCAGAGGTGAGGGCACAACTGAACCGGCGGTTCAGCCGGCCAGGTCGAGGACGAAGCGGTAGCGCACGTCGTTGCGGGCCAGCCGGTCGAGGCTGGTGTTGACGTCGTGCGCGGGCACGATCTCGGTCTCGGCGGTGATGCCGTGTTCGCCGCAGAAGTCGAGCATCTCCTGGGTTTCGCCGGTTCCACCGCTGCCCGCGCCGGCCAGGTTCTTCGCGCCGACGATCAGGCTGAGCGCGTTGAGCCGCAGTTCCTGCGCCGGGATGCCGACCAGGCACAGGGTTCCATCGATGGCCAGGGCGCTCAGGTAGGGCTCCAGCGCGTGCGGCGCTCCGACGGTGTCGAGGATCAGGTCGAAGCGCCCCGTCTGCGCGGCCATCTGCTGCTCGTCCTGGGAGAGGACCACGTCGTCGGCGCCCAGTCGGCGTGCTTCGGTGGCCTTGTCGGGGGAGGTGGTGAACTGCACGACCTCGGCGCCCATGGCATGGGCGAGCTGGAGAGCGATATGGCCCAGGCCACCCATGCCGACGATGCCGACCGTCCGGCCGGGGCCGGTGCCCCAGCGGCGCAACGGTACGTAGGTGGTGACACCCGCGCACATCAGCGGGGCCACTCCCGCCGGATCCAGCCCGCTCGGCAGCGGGTAGGCGAAGTGCTCGTCAACGACGTACTCGGTGGAGTATCCGCCTTGGGTGCGGGAGCCGTCGACGCGGTCGGTGCCGCCGTAGGTGAGCGTGACTCCCTCGTGGCACCAGTTCTCCCGGCCGGCGCGGCAGGCGGGGCAGGTGCGGCACGAGTCGACGATGTTGCCCACCGCGACCTGGTCGCCGACCGAGAACCGCGAAACCGCGTCGCCGACCGCGCTGACCTCCCCGACGATCTCGTGACCGGCAACGAGCGGGAAGGCGGCCGGGTCGCCGTGGCGGATCGCGGACAGGTCGCTGGCGCACACACCGCAGTAGCGGACCCGCACCGCGATGTCCTTGTCCCGGGGCTCCCGGCGCTCGAAGTCCCACGGGGTCACGGCCGCGCCGGGTGCATGAGCCGCCCATCCACTGACCTTACGCATGCTCATTCCCGTCTCTCGTCGCTCGCGTTGCTCGCGCCGTTCGCGTCGTGCCGATCTCGTCCTCGCAGTCCAGACCACGCCGTTTCAGATCGCGGTGGTGCGCGATCTTCTCCCGCACCACCGCCAGGTCCTGACGCAACTGACCGATCTGCTCCTCGATGGCCGCGGCGCGCTGCTCCAGGAGCGCCGTACGCCTGTCGTGCCACTCCAGGCCGGAGCCCATCCGCACGAAGGCCCGCACGTCGTCCACCGACATGCCGGTACGGCGCAGCGCCTGCACCAGGCGGATGAACCGGATCGCGGCGGGCGAGTAGCGGCGCCGTCCGCCAGGGCCTCGTTCGACCAGGGGCAGCAGACCTTCGCGTTCGTACCAGCGCAATGTGTCGATGCTCAGCCCGGTCAGCTCCGACACAGCGCGGATGCCGATCCGGTCCGGCCCGGAGGAGTCAGCCATACCCCCACGCTAAAAGCTGGAGTTGACTCCAGCGCAAATGTCCCGGCCCCGCCGCTGGTGAGGGTGCGCCCGGTCCCCCTCACCAGGGGAGGGCTACACCTCGTCGGCGGCGAACAGTTCGAGGTGCCCGCACTTGGGGCAGCGGAACGCCACTATCTGCCGTCGGGGCCGGCCCGTCCGCTTGGCACCCCCGAAAAATCCCCGCTCCATCGCGCCTTCGATCCAACGCGCGTACCCGCGCGAGTGCTCACCGGCGTCCTCGATGAAACCTTCCGCCAGGCCGACGGTGCCGCAGTGGGTGCACGTGTTGTTGTCCATCCCGTGAGTGTAGGAAACCGCGCGACCAGGACGGACCCCAGGCCCGAGGCCACCGGCACGGCGCCCCTCCTGGCCGATGCGGATGCCCGCGCTCGGCAGGTCCGGGTCGACCGGCGCCGGGGGCAATGCGACCCAGGTCGGTCAGCCGCCCTGGCCGACCCGCTCGACGACCGGCCCGAGCGCCAGGCCGTCCAGGTACACGAAGCGGGCCCGGTCCGCGATGGCCCCGTCGAGCGGCCGGTGAGCGGACTGGAGAAGAAAGGTTGGGTACGGCGAGACGTGGACGAACACGACGCACGCCGAGTACGCCTCTACCCCACCGAGAAGGCGCCGGAGAACCCATCGCGCCGGGCGCGGGCGGTGGCACGTGGGCGTCGGGCGGATGGTGGGCGGCGGGTGTCCGCGGGTTTGAGGCGGACGATGGCGTCCAGGCCGCCGCCGGGTGCGGCGTCCAGGGTGACGTCGCCGCCGCCGGCGCGGGTGAGCTGCTGGACTATGGGCAGCCCCAGTCCGGTGCCGTCATGGTAGGCGTCGGCGGCGCGCCAGAAGCGGTCGAAGGCACGTTGCCGCCTTCGGCGGCCACGTCGAGATAGCGCACGTCGTAGCCCCGGTCGCGCAGCAACGGATAGAGCAGCCCGAGGTCCTCGAAGCCGAGATGACGGATAGCCAGGGCAATCGGAGGCATGCGGGTGACCTTTCAGGTGCGTAGGTACGAGGCGCCGTTGAGGTCGACGATGGTGCCGGACGTCCAGGCCGCGGCCGGCGACGCGAGGAAGCACACGGTGGCGGCAATTTCCTCGGGGGTGCCGACCCGGCCGAACGGGCTCTGGCTACGGACCAGATCCCCGTCGGGGCCGGTGAGTTTGGCGGACTGGCGTTCGGTGGCGACGAATCCCGGGGCCACCGACGTGACGGCGATGCCGTGTGGCGCCAGCGCGACAGCCATCGACTGCCCGAAGGCGTGCAGCGCGGCCTTGCTCGCTCCATAGGCGGGAAAGTCGGGTTCGCCGCGGAACGCGCCGCGTGATCCGACGTTCACGATGCTCCCGCCGGTACCGCGGTCGATGAGGTGTCGGGCCACCGCCCAGGTCACATCGGCCGTGCCCAGCACGTTGACGTCCAGCATGCGCCGCCAGATCTGCTGCCAGGTGTGCAGTGGGACATCGGCGACCGGGTGGTGTGTGCCGGCCGCCGGTGCCACGGCGGCGTTGTTGACCAGGACGTCGATGCTGCCGAGCGCCGTCACGGCCTCCGCCACGATCCGTTCGCCGGCATCAGGATCGCCGAGATCGCCTTCGATCAGCGTGTGCCCAGTGCCGGGCAGCTGCCGCAGCGTTTCCTCGGCGTCTGTACGTCGGCTGGCGTACTGCACCGCTACTCGGTCCCCGCCTGCGGCGAACGCCATTGCGATGGCTCGGCCGATGCCCCGGGAGGCGCCGGTCACCAGGACGCCCCTCATCGCGCGAACACCATCGACTCGTCGCGGAATGCTTTGAACTCCAGAGCATTGCCGGCGGGGTCGCGGAAGAACATGGTCCATTGCTCCGCTGGTTGGCCGGGGAATCGGCAGTGTGGCTCGATGTCGAAGTGCACACCGGCTGTCCGTAGCCGGTCGGCGGTGGTGTGGAAGCGCTCCTCGGTCAGCAGCAGGCCGAAGTGCGGGATGGGCACGGTGTGCTGTTCCACCGCGCTGACGCCGGCCGGTGCAGGTGCGGTGGGAACGAGGTGGGTCACCAGCTGGTGGCCGTGCAGGTCCCAGTCGACCCAGTGGTCGGTGGACCGTCCTTCCGGCAGGTTCAGGACGCCTCCGTAGAAGGTGCGGGCGGCGCCAAGGTCGTCGACCGGGATGGCCAGGTGCGCAGCGGGACGGGACGACATGGGCGTCCCTCCTCTCGCGAGGGGATGGGCGAGCAACCCTGTCCACCTTCATCGGAGGATGTCCAGATGTCAACATTAGACATTGCGCGAGCTAGTGACTTGCCCGATCGGTGCTCAGATGTCAACATCTGAACATGGTGCCCGCTCTGCCGAAAGCCGCTCTGCCGAAAGCCGCCCGCCGAGGGCTCGCCGACGAGGCAGCCGACCTGGTCCGCGAGGCGATCCTCGCCGGCCATTTCCCGCCTGGAGCGCCGCTGCGGGAGGTTGAACTCGCAACGCACCTCGACATCAGCCGCGGCTCGGTCCGTCAGGGCCTCGCCGAGCTGGAACACGAAGGCCTCATCCGC
The DNA here is from genome assembly GCF_052665095.1 of Streptomyces sp. NEAU-174. NCBI lineage: Bacteria > Bacillati > Actinomycetota > Actinomycetes > Kitasatosporales > Streptomycetaceae > Streptomyces > Streptomyces sp. NEAU-174. Next base: position 443,370 of record NZ_JBQTCE010000005.1, read on the forward strand.
ACAGGCTGGCACCGGGCGACCACCGTCATCGAGGTGCGAACTGAGGACGTCGAGGAGGTCTACGCCCTGCGCGCCGCGCTCGACCGCCTCGCCGCGACGACCGCGCGGCGGTCGGCGGGCACCGCCGACTTCGCCGAGCTCGACCGCCTCGTCGACGCGATGGACACCGAATGCCGTGCCACCGCCGACAGCCGTCGTCTGGTGGCATTGGACATCGCGTTTCACGACCAGATCTATGCCGCCGCCCGCAACGGGCGCCTCACTGCGGCGTGGCACGCCATCCGATCTCAGATCCATCTGTTCCAGCTGCGCCGGGTCGAGTCCGGCTATGACCATTACCGTGCCCGGGTCGTCGACGAACATCGGGAACTGGCAGCCCTTTTGCGCGATGGCGACGTACGGACCCTGGCACGAAAGGCTGAGGAACACGTCGACTCCGCTCGCCGCTCGCTGCTGGCGGGTCTGTCGAAGGCGTCGCCTGCATCGCCTTGATCGTGCTCGGTGGATTCTCGCTGGTGATGTGCTCCGGCCGTGAGATCCGCCAGGCCACGGACGGCGCGGAGCTGAAGGCACGCGGCGGCGGTGCCGGACGGCCTTGGCCGCCACGGCGGCCCGGCACCCCGCCGCTGGCGACGGTCGACCCAGTGCCGCGATGGCCTGCCGCTAGCGGCATCTCACTTGACAGCGCTGATTCCACAGAAACCAACTCAGTCGGAGGCGGCGGAGGTGGTGTCGGTGAGGGCGTCGAGTCGGGCGGCGAGGTCGGGGTGGAGGTGTGTCAGGTAGGGGCGAGTGGCGTTCAGGGGGCGGACGAGGGCGGCGGGATCGTCCTGGGCGCGGGCCGCGTCGAGCTGGCTGACGCAGCCGCGGGCGGCGGCCGGGAGTTCGGTGAGGGCGGTGATCTGGCCGGCGATGCGGCGCAGGTCGGCGGCAATCGACAGACCCGCGCCGCCACCCTGCACACGTCGGCAACACAACAGGCCGAAGGTCCGCCGTTGCTGACGAATCCGCGGATCCTAGACCCCGAAAGTGAGGCCACGTCCGCGGAGCATCGCGCGGACCTGCTCGGACGTACCGTCGCGGCAGCAGTCGAACCGTCCGCCCCCGTGGACGAGGAGGCCGTCCGGACGGCCGCCGGCGAGGTCGTCGATTTGCTGACCGCTGCCCGACGGGCGCTCATCTCCGGTACCTCGTGAGGCTGGTCGAGTCGCAGAAGCGATCACGGCAGGGAGCTGTCCGCGCTTTCGCCGGTCCGCCCTCTCGCCCCAAGAGGGGCGTGATCGCCGACCGGCACCAGCCGAACCCTCAGCCACGCCACACAGCCTGCGCCGGTGACACGGAGGACCGGTGGCTCCGCGCTGGAGCGTGAGTGGCTCTTTGGAGTGACGAAGGCCGGCGTGCGAGGTCCTAGTGTCGGAGGGATGAGAGTGATGGACGGCAGGTGGCCCGGGTGGGGAGCCGACGCCGGGTTGGTCGTGCTGACGCTTCTGCCGCCGCTGCTGTCGCAGCCGTACGTGGACACCTCCGGACCGGCCTGGGCGTCGCTCACGGTGTACGAGGCGGTGGGCGTGGTGATCCTGCTCCTGCGGCGGCGACTGCCGGCCACCGCCTTCGTCGTGGGTTTCGGGACCCTGCTGGTGGCGCTGGTGGGGAGCGCGGGCGCGGGGGCCAAGCTGTCGCCGCTGGTCTTCCTGCCGCTGGCGGTGCTGCTCTACGCCATGGGCAGTCACTGCGCGAGCTGGAGGCGGACCGTGTCGGCGCTCCTCGGCGTCACCGTGCTGAGCGCGGCCGGTCTCTGGCTGAACCGGATGACGACCGACTCCGGTGACTTCCGGGGCGGTCTGGACGTCCTCGCCGCGCTGGCCCCGATGCCGCTGGCGTGGGCGATGGGGTTCGCCGCGCGGACCCGGCAGGAACTACTGGCCGCGGCCGAGCGGCGGGCGGCCGACGCGCGCCGGGCGCAGGCCCTGGAGGCGGCGCAGGCCACGCAACGCGAGCGGACACGGATCGCCGGTGAGATGCACGACGTGGTCGCGCACTCGCTGACCCTGCTCGTCGTGCACGCGGAGACCCTGCGGGCCCGCGGCGGCGAACTGCCCGACTGGGCCCGCACGCAGGTGGACGGGCTGGCGGCGGCGGGCCGGCAGAGCAGCGGCGAACTGCGCGACCTACTGCGGATGCTGCGCGACCCCGCGGACGCGGCCCCGCTCCAGCCCGTGCCGGACCTCGGCGAGCTGGACGCGCTGCTGGACAGTCACCGTGCCGCGGGAGGGACGGTGGAGCTGACGACGGCCGGCGCGCTGGAATCCGTGCCGGGACCGGTGCAGCTGGCGGCGTACCGCGTCGTGCAGGAAGCACTGGTCAACGCGCGCCGACACGCGCCCGGGGCGCTGGTCCGGGTGAGTGTCGACGACGCTGCGGGAAAGTTGCGGTGCGAGGTCGTGAACAGTCGCGCCACCCGCCACGGCACGGCCGGCGCGGGGGTCGGGCTCGGCCTGGTCAGCATGGAGGAACGGGTGGGTGCGCTGGACGGCGAACTCATCGCGGGCCCGACCGAGGACGGCGGCTTCCGCGTCGTGGCCACGATGCCGTGGGAGCCTGCCGGTGTCTGAGCAGATCAGCGTGCTCGTCGTGGACGACGAGCCGATCATCCGCGCCGGACTGAGCGCGATCCTGGACAGCCAGACGGACATCACCGTGGCAGGCACCGCGGACGACGGTGAGGAAGCCGTCGAGGCGTGCGCGCGGCTGCGGCCGGACGTGCTGCTGATGGACATTCGCATGCCGCGCCGCAACGGCCTGTGGGCCCTGGCCGAGCTGGGCCGCCAGGGACTGCTCGGGCCGGGGCGCAGCCGGGTGCTCATGCTGACGACGTTCGACCTGGACGAGTACGTCGACGACGCGCTGGCGGCCGGCGCCTCCGGCTTCCTGCTGAAGAACAGCTCCTACGAGGAGCTGACCGGGGCCGTCCGTGCCGCGGCGGCCGGGCACAGCGCGCTGAGCCCCGCGGTGACCCAGCGGATCATCGAGGGCCATCTCAGCGGCCGGCGACGGCCCAGCGACCAGGACCTGGCCCGGCTGAGGGGCCTCACCGAGCGGGAGGTCGACGTGCTGCGTCTGATCCGGGACGGGCTGAGCAACGCCGAGATCGCCGACCGGCTCGTCGTCAGCCTGCACACGGTCAAGACGCACGTCAGCCGTGTGCTCACGAAGACCGGCTGCCAGAGCAGGGCGCAGGCGGCGGTGCTGGCCAGGAACACTCTGTCCTGATCACCCGGGCCCGCGGGGCGCCGTACCCGACGGGGTCACTCCTTGGAGTGACCCCGCGCCGGTGGGAAGCCCACCATCGAGCGATGTACCGGGGGCGCGCCGCTGACTGAATGGTCGTTGTGCGCGGGACCCGCCGAACGGCCGCTCATCAGGTGAGTGCCCGGCCCCTCGACGCACACAGCAACTGTCATGCGCCGAAGGGAACCTGCCATGTCCGCACACACCCTGTCCCGCCGTCACCGGATCCGCCGTGGAGCGCTGATCACGGCGTTGGCGACCTGCATGGGCGCGGCGCTCGTGAGCTGCTCGGACGGGGCCGGGCCGGCGGCCGAGCAGAGCGTGGCGAGCCCGGCGGCCGACGCGCCGCTGGCCCGCCTCGCGCAGCAGGCGGCCGACACCGGCTCCCTCGGCGTCATCGTCCGGGTCGACTCCGGCGACGGAGCGCCCGTCGAGATCGCGAAGCAGGCCGCCTGGACGGAGGACGACCACCATCTTGCCGCCGACGACCGGTTCCGGGTCGGCTCCAACACCAAGACGGTCACCGCGACCCTCGTCCTGCAACAGGTCGCCGAGAACAAGATCAGCCTCGACGACACGGTGGAGAAGTGGCTGCCCGGCCTGGTCGAGAGCGGCGAGGACATCACCGTCCGGATGCTGCTCAACCACACCAGCGGACTCGGCGACTTCCTGCTGACCCCGGAGTTCCTGCCCTCACTCACCGGCCAGGAGAAGCGCACCTGGACGCCGCAGGAGCTGCTCGCCATCACGCCCGGGCAGGACCCGCCGGCCAAGCCCGGCGAGAAGTACTCCTACAGCAACGCCAATTACGAAGCGCTCGGGCTGCTTCTCGAGAAGGCGACCGGGAGCAGCCTGACCGAGCTGATCAAGGAGAAGATCACCGGGCCGCTCGGCATGAAGGACTCGTACCTCGCCACGAACGCCGACTGGGACACCGCCGAGACCACCGAAAAGCAGCACGTCACCGGTTACGAGCCGGACGCGGAGCGCCTGAGGGCCATCCTCTCCGGGACCGTAGACCTGCCCGAAGGCGTCGGGTTCGCCGGTCCCGAGCGTTCCGGGGACAACATCGACACCTCCGCCATCGACCCGAGCTGGTCCTGGGCGGCAGGCGGCATGGTCTCCACCGCGCGGGACTGGCAGACCTTCCTCACCGCGCTGAACTCGGGCGAGCTGCTGCCAATGGCCCAGATGAAGCAGATGCGGACCACCGTGAACGCGCCCGAAGAAGGCGGCGGCTACGGGCTCGGCCTGATGAAGGTGGACACGGCCTGCGGCACCGTCTGGGGCCACACCGGCGGCCTGCCCGGCTACTCCAGCGAGATCTACACCGACGCGAGCGGCCGGCGCAGCGTCGCCGTCCTGACGAGCACGAACTTCGGCATCAAGGAAGAAAAGGCCGCCACCGCGAACAAGGCGCTCGTCGAAGCGGCCAGCTGCCAGATGCTCGGCGAGCCGCAGCCCTCGGACAACCCGGCCGGATGACAGCCGCGGAAGCAGGCCGCCCCTGCTTTCCGTCCGCGACCGTCTTGCTGACGACCGGGGCGTGACGGCTGCCGTGCCGCGGATCTCGCGCTACGGGGAGCAGGCTGGGCCGTCCGCAGACGCCCATCTGGGTACGGGACCATCCCCGCGGGTGCGGGGAGCAGACTCCGTGACCTGCGCGTCTACATCGTCACGTTCCCGGCCCTTGCCGAGCGCACCATGGACACCAACGTCCGGGACCTGGCCGCGCCAACATGCAGTCGCTTCCGTAGCGTCTCCGCCGAAATCGGCCGCCGATACGCAGGGGAGCTCACGGCGTGGCCGAAACATGCGGGTACCGCGCATGCCGTCCGGAGCCGCAGGAGACTCGCGGGGCGGGCGGTGATCTCCGAGCATGCCAAAGCCCCAGCGAGCTGGACGGGGCACGGGCAAGCGGGCCCAGTGCACAACGAGTGCACACTCGCGCGGGAACTCCCGGGAACTCCCAGGTAGAGGAGGGAAGTGCAACGGTACGACCGAAGGCACCGAGCAAGGCATACTCCCTGGTCAGAGCCCTAATGGCGGACGAGTCGGCCTGTACGCCGGGTATATCTGACGCACCCGTCTGACCTGCGTCTTTGTGAGTCGGATCGTGTGTGACCTGCTAGGACGGGTTGCAGAGGCGATCGGAGGCAGTCAGAGGAAATCGCTCTGATTCGCCCCCGATTCGCCCCGGGTCGATCTAAGGCAGTCAGTGGCCTTCCGATCGACCGTGGTCGAGCTGCGATGGGGACGCCTGCCTCCATTCGGAGCCAGGCATACGAAAGCCTCCAGGACGGCCATCCTGGAGGCTTCGCTGGCACCGATTGGAGGTCGGTTCCGGGCACCACCCGTGGTTTTAGCGGGCCTAGGTGGCGTCCATGTCTTTGCGAGACGACCCCAGAATGCCATACGACGCGCCCCCTCCGCACTACTCGCAGAAGGCTTCACGTCCAGCAGGCAGCCAGCCAGAGACAGTCACAGACACCCAAACTTCGCCGCTGGGACTCGCCAATCTCCCGCGTGGGGCTGCTGATCTCGTCCTTCTCGGGGACCTCACTGGCCGTTACGCGGTCGGCAGTTACACCAAGCTCGGTCGGGATGGACAGGTCGTCCCGCGCGAAGACCGGCAGGGCCTGGCCGAGCACGGCCATCGAATCACAGCGGCTATCGCCTGCCACGTTGCTCGCATCGGGGGCAGCGTCGACCAGTTGACGCACCTGCTCATGCATCCTGATCACGAGGGTGGCAGGCACGCACAGAACATCGCGCTGCGCTCTGGACAGGCGCGTGCCCTCGCATATGTCCGGCGAGTCTGGGACAGCGCGTGCGCAACGGTCAGAAACACGGCACGGGTTGAATCCCGCCAGCACGCCCACGAGGACCTCGCGGCTCTTCGCGACCGCATCGAGGTCACGCCGTGGCGTGGGGAACGAGGTCGCACCGCCTTGCGGGTGCTACGTGCGCACCTCAACTTCGCAGAGATCGCTGGTGGCCGTCTGCACACGGCCAGTGAGCGCCAGGCGGCAGAGGTAGCTGGGATCTCCCGGCAGACGTTGCGCAACGCGTACGAGTCCGTTCTGAAGCCGGGTGGATGGCTGCACCGGACGCGGGTCGGCCATGGCAGGGAGGGCTCCACCTGGTACCTCGACAACGGCCCTGGGGTCTCCACACACCCCCAATATTCTCGCCATCGGACCACTCAGTTCCCCCCCGGCCCGGCACTTGAGGAGTGGTCCACTCCCGAGACGGGCACCTCGGCCGACGTCGATTCCACGGTCATCAGCCGCCTAATGGCCCACGATGCCTTCGCCCACCACGGTCTGGGCAGCTCCGCTCTGGTGATCATCGGAGCTTTGTACTCCCGCCCTAACCAAACCGTCAGCGAACTCGTCATCACCTCCTCCGTCTCTCGCGCCACCGCCTACCGCTCCCTCCACCGTCTTGCAAACCACGGTCTGGTGCACCACATCGGGGAAGTCTGGTCGCTGGCCCCACGGGCCCTGGAGGGCTTCGGTAACAGCCATCCGGAAGCTGTTACCGACCGGGAGGCTGTACCTGCGCATGGCTGGGATCTGATCGCCGACCAGTACGGAACCGCGGGCATCGCTGCGAACCGTAGGGCGCTCCACGCTGCCGAGCGAGCGGCGTATCGGGAGGCTCTGGAGCAGCTGTCGGAGCACCGCAGCAAGGCCCTGGTCGTGATCCACGAGGGCCGTCAGGTGATGGTTCCAGCTCTGCGTCCCGACGAGGTTCCAACGCAGTGGCGTGGGCCCGGCGGCGTCGTCCTCAACCCGGTGACAGGGCAGGTCGATCCGGCATGGCGGGTCGCAAGTGACGGGCGATTGATCCTCATCACCCCCTACGACCAGCGCTCGTACGACGAGCTAGCCGCCGCACACATCGAAGCACTCAGGGAATGGGAGTCCGTTGCATGAACACGCAACCATCTGCGCCGCATGAGGACGACGTGCCGATCACTCCAAGGGCCTTACGCGCCCGGTACGAAGCCGGGGCGACGGTGGACGAACTCGTAGCCGACAGCGAGTTGTCATACGGCACGGTCATCAATCGCCTGCACAAGGCCGGGACCGTAATGCGCACGTCGTGGCAGACCCGGAGGCTGCGTGAGAACGGGCCAGCCCGCCAACGTCTCGCAGCCCATCTGCGCACGCTGTACGAGCAGCACGGCGCGACCCTAACCGAGCTGGCCGCTGCGGGGGCAGGGACGAGGCCTGCTGCCCGGCGCCTGTTGATCGAGGCCGGTGGCACCCCGCGCACCACGCAGGAGACGCTGCGGATGCGTTCCGCATCGGCAACCTCAAAGCGGAAGAAGCTCGCGGTGTCCTTGCGGGCGAAGTACGAGGCAGGTGCGACGGTCCCGGATCTCGCCAAGGAGTGCAGCTACTCCATCGCCACGGTCTACCGACTCCTGCGCCAGGTCGGCACTCGCATGCGGCCCCAACACCGTCATGGCCCCGCTGCCCGGGTGAGTAAGCGGTCATGAACGTCTCAAGCCGCACTGGTGCTGCCCACGGCACCACTCGGACCAGAGACCCGCCTTTGCGCCATCCCGGCTGCTGTTGCGTGGCACGGGCACCCCCGTTCGCTCGCATGAAGCCGCCCCCTCAGGTGTCGACGTCGTCGACAACCGGCGCAAGACAACACACCAACCAGTTTCAGGAGATCGAGCACACGTGAACGAGAACACCCGCCATAAGGCCCTGGCAGCGGCCAAATCCCACCTATGGGATGCCTTTGTGATCGTCGTCTGCATGCTCAAGGGCGGCACCGGCAAAACCACTTCCGCCTGGTTCATCGCCCTGTACTACGCCGTGGTCCTCGGGCTGCCGACGCTGCTCTTGGACGCCGACGCGATCAGCCAATCCGCATACGACTGGTTCAAGGTCGCCCAGGCCGAGGGTTTCGAGATTCCGGAAAACTTGGTCGTCGAGCGGTTCCCGTTCGACGACATCGCCGAATACATCCGTGAGAAGCGTTCCCAGTTCGGCGCAATCGTGGTCGATGCCGGCGGCGGCAGCGCCCGCATCTTGCACGAGGCAGTGACCGAAGCGAACCGGCTGATCGTGCCGCTCGCCCCCACCAAAATCGAGCGCCGCAAGCTCGTGGCCACTTTCGACGAGGCCGAGCGCGCCGCCGCCCGCAACGAGCGCGACGTCACCGCCCACGTGGTCTTGGTCAAGGCCGACGACCGGACCAGCCTTCCCCGCACGGCGAAGGAGAAGCTGCTGGAGCCCGTCAAGGGTGAGGGCATTGGTCCCGACCACGACGAGCCATTCCCGCTCACGGAGACCGTCATTCACTCCTGGGTGCACTACATGGAGGCCTTCGGCGAGATCCCGACCGAACTGAGCGAGTACGCCGCTCTCATGAAGGAGCTGAACGCCGTATGACCGAGAAGATGAAGCCCCCAGCCCGCCGTCCCAAGACCAGCGGTCGAGTCCTCGGCGGCGCCGCCAAGAAGACAGCGTCGCCTCCCCCTCCGCCGACTGCTGAGCTCACCCCTGAGCAGTTCGCTGCTGAACGGGCAAGCGCTCAGAGCAAGGGCCACCCCGCCGTCACCGAACCACAGACGTTTCAGCCTGCTCCTTCCGCGACGCCCGTCGAGGAGTCAGCAAAAGATCGCGGGGCAGTACCCGAGGCGCCGCAGGCGTCCGCCCAGCCGTCCGATGAGGTCGTGCAGAGCAGCCCGGCGCAGGCACCAGCCGCCAGTCAGCTGGCTGGCCCGGGCGTCGCTGCCCCCGCCGAGCGGCTGGAATCCGCCCAGGAACCAATGAAGGAGCAGATGCAGGCCCAACGTGCGGTCCCAGCTCCGGCGCCTGCGGCGTCTGCGGTTCAGCCCACTCAGTCGGCCGAGCGCGTTTCGCAGAGCGAGCCGTCCCAGAACACTGCCACCGCTGCGGGTACAGGCCAAGCCGCCGAGGTGGCGGTTCGCTCGACAGTTCCTCCCGCTCCGGGCGGTATTGCGTTCCCGGTCAAGACCGAAGTTCCGGGGTCTCGTCCGGAACAGGATGTGCCATCGGAGACGGCGCCGAACGAGGGAACGCCGTGGACCCAAGGCTCCGGTCGGCCTGCGGACATCCCCGAGGCCGCAGTCGTCCTCAACCAGCGCATCATCGCGCGCGAGAGCCTCGATTCCTCGGTTCCCGCTGCGCTGAAGCTGAAGAAGCGGATCAAGCGCTTCGCGCTGGACAACGAACTCGACCACCTGCCCGTCGGAGACATCGTCTCGGTCGCACTGGACGAGTGGCTCACCACTCGCGGGTTCTGACACGGCGCACGGTACCTGGGTGGCCGCGAACGCACGGCGCGTTCGCGGCCCCCGTCCCTCGACTATTCCAATAGCCCGCTAGGCGGCTAGCTAGTCGACTAGCGGACCCGACCGGAGCAACCCATGGCTGATCTCTCACACCACGCCCGGCAGCTGCGTGACATGGCTGACGCTCTCGAATCGCGATCCGACCCGACCGACGACCCGTTCACCCCCCATCCAGACACTTTGGAGATCATCAGCGGCCGCCATACCAGCCGTGGGCAACTCAACTACGCCGTCCCCGATCTACTCCAGCTCCAACGACGCGTCCGGCGCTACAACGCCGACTCGGACATCGCACATGGCGACATCGTCGCACTCGCTCTCGACATCTTCTTGCGGGCCAAGGGATATCCGCCTGACCTCAAGTCCCCCAAAACGGACCCGTCGTGAACGGTGGAGACTATCAACTCCGACTGGAGGGCATCACGCCTCAGCGCGCACCCGGGAGTGGCGAGCAGCTGTCACTTCTCGGGAAGCCGGTGGCAATTCGGCTCCCTGCGGAGCTTTGGCACGCCTGGTTAAACGATGAGGATGTTGTCGCACGGTTTGAAGCCAAGCGCTACGTCAGGTCGACGGCCCTATGCTGGCCCTGGCTGAACGCAGTCAGCTCGACTGGCCACGGTTCCTTTCGTGCCGCGAGTCTTCCCGGACCGTCGCGGCGTGGAACCGTTCCGGCACATCTGTTCGCCTATCAGCTCGCCCACGGAGTGATCGACCGACCTGGCTGGACCGCGGCCGAGGACCCTGTCGTGTGCCACACCTGCGACTTCCACGGCTGCACCAACCCGGCCCACCTTCGGCTCGGGACCGCTGCGGAGAACCGCGCGGAATGGTCGCTCCGACGTCGTAACCCTAACGGCCCTCTTGCTGACACGCGCGGAGCTGCTGGGCGAACACGTGCTATCGCTCAAGCGATTCGTGCCGGGCTCAAAGCGGGAGAACCCTCAACGCTGATCGAGCAACGCATCCAAGCCGCCGAGGATGCAGGCCTCCCTCTCACCCTCTGGTGAAATGCTGCGGGTGGTGTCCCTCCCGGCTGTCGATTGTGGGAGACCGCGGCGGACTGCGCGCAAGCTCGGCCGGCCACTTTTTCTCCGCTCCTTCGTCACGGAGAAAAAACCGACCGTCCTCCCCTGCACTCCGTCCGGCGGCCCCCCAAAATCTCTCTTCGCCGGGAGGGGCCGGGGGCCGATCTCCACGGCAACGCACCGCACCAAGCTCAGCCCGCCACCCGACCACAGCCCCATCGCAGCGGTTCCCTGTCAAGTCTGAGCGTGATGCGAGGTCTCTTCCTCAACCCACCAATCTCGCCGTACGCAAGAGAGGACAACCGCGACGAGCGAAGCATCCCCAGCCGCTATCAGCGCACTGCGAGAGGCCAGAACCCGGCCCATCGAGAGGCGACCGCGAGTCACCGACGGCAAGAAAGTCGAAGAGAAGCTATGCCTGGAGGCTGGCGTCAGCCGGGCCACCATGCACAGTGCCCGCGTCGTCATCGCCGAGTGGGACACTCTTGCATCATTCTCGCGACTCCAGGGCTTCAAACTTTACATTATCTGGGAGCGTATCGACGCCTGCCAAGTTGACACCCGCAACGTACTTGATGGTCGAAAGCGATCGCAGTGTGCGCAATGCGCTGACATCCAACTCCGAGTGCATCAACCCGATGGTCAAGACTTGCAGGTTGGAAAACGAAGTCAAACAGTCGCACGAAAGGCCGATATTCGCTGCTATCCACATATGCGTCACCCGAGACGCGATGCCAGAAACAGCAAGTTCCTCCAGTGGAACTACTCCGGCCAATCTTACATGCGACCGGCCCCCCAGACGTTCCAGCGCTTTCAGCTCATGCGTGTTATGCACTGGAACATAGACATCGGAATCAGCAAGATGGTCGAGAATTTCGTCCGCGAAACGATTTGGATCGAACTCGTTCCAAGCCCGAACAAGAAGTTCTTGAATCCTCTTATCCGGCAGGTCTCGATATTGCGCCAACACTGGTATTGCCGCATCAGTGCCGATGCGCACGGCGCACATTACAGTGAAGTAGGCCTCGTCACCGGACAACCCTTGCATTTCCGATAGTAACTCCAGCACCACCGGACCGGCATCGGCCAATACATGGGCTTGTTCGAATGAGCTAGGTGGGATCAGGTCAGCAGCACTGTGCTGTACTGCGGATCGAACTACCGGGTCTAGCTCTGTTGCGTGCTCTAGACATGCTGCGGCCAATAGGCGCAAACGATGACTGTAATCTGGCGACGCGTCACTTCTGCTCAGGAGATTAGTGAGGATTCTGGTACGCTCATCAGGGCGCGCGTGAGCCACAGCCATGCGTATCACGTCTTCCCACTGGTCGAGGTGTGCATGACTTACCAGAAGTTCGAAGTCAAGTGCTTCGACGGCAGCCTTAGCCCCTAGATAATCTTGAAATGTTCGGTGGACGAAATCCACGGCACCGATGCTAGGTTCCCGCAGAAGACCACTTCGAACAAGCAGATGTCGATAGATTTCTTCTGGAGTCCCCTTGTCCGCAACATTCGGCATGGCGGGGAGCGCGCGCGTGAGTAATTCGATTACATCTGCACGATCCATTTCAGATCTGCCATTACGAATCATCCAATACGCTAATTTTTGCAACAGCTGCACTTGATGGGATCCCGCGATGTGAAGCAAGCCGGGCTCGTGCATGCCACGCTCGCGGTCGCGGCGTGCCAGCAGCATAGATAGGGCTGCCTCGTACAGTTCTTTTCGGCCTTCCGGTAGGTAGCCGTGGCGATCTCGGTTTAGGGCGCATATGAGCGCGCACATCAAGGGATTTGTTGCCAATCGACCCAAATCCTGCTTGGTTACTATCGCGCGTAGCAATGCTCGTTCGTAAGATTCACCAGCACCAGCAGCGAGGTGCCAGCGCCGGATAAACGATGTGATGTCCTCGCGCCTCATCGGGGCCAGTTCAAACTCACTGAAATCCAGAGAAGTAAGCCAGTTATCGCGTACTGCTGATGGCCGAGACGTTACCAACCACCGGTTTTTGGGGTAGGCAGCGATTAGATCCCTGATCCAAATACGGCTGCCCTCTCGCTCGTTCTCAGGAATTTCATCGATTCCGTCGATGAGAAGCAGACCTCGCCCCTCTAACAAAACGCGATCTATCCAACCTGCGGGCTGAGCTGAAGCTATCGGACAGCCGACACTGGCCAGGAAATCTTCTGGTCTCGGAAGTGACATACCTTTGCGTGTGAGCGTCCGCATAGGGAGAATAAGCGGAACCAAACCGTACAGGTAAAGCAAGCTATCGTCTAGGGACTTTCCCGCAGAAGATACTGCAAGCCACTGGACTAGTGTAGTTTTGCCGGACCCAGCCACTCCCCGCAGAAGTACTCGCTTTCGTCCGGCTAACACCTGCTCCGCTGGAACAAATGAAGGCGCTGCGTCAGCAGACTCGATCGTGGCTTCCAAACTCAGATAAGCGGCGCTCAGTGGCCATTTCCCCGGCGTATCCGTCAAGTTGATGCCGAAGATTGTAAGTTCCCCATGCCTTACGGTGACGTAATCTGCATAACGCTGTTCAAATATAGCGTATTCCGGGGAAGGGGTCCGAGCGATCAATGAGTCTATCTTCGCAGATAGCTCTTCGAGCTGCCGACTTTGCTCGACAAGAGTCCGGGCCACGAACGTCGAGCGTTGAGTAAAGAAGTGGAGAATATGCAGGCACGCAGCATCGAGAACCGTCTCGTACAAGGTCACTGCATCCCGCGACAGCCCGACGGTGGCCGACTCATTATTCTTTTTGAGCCGTCGAGCCAAAGCACGATAGCCTAGGTTGACAGCCTGAACGTCGTCCATGTCGAGATTACCGAGAGCCCGTAATGAATTTGCGAGGGCGTTGACTGTGGCATGCTGTTCATAATCAGGCAGTCTATCGAAGGCGTCGGACGAATTGACAGCACGTGCAACAAGCTCCTCTGCGATACTTCGAACATCCTTCTCTCTGAGAGTCTTCTTCTCACCTTTAAAGGAGATGATTCTCGATACACGAACTGGCTTGTCGACGATGCCAGCCCCCGGGCTTTCAGCAACAAATAGCTTCTTAACCAGCGGCGCAACCGCGGCAGATGCAAGGCGGGCCCCGATAATCGATGAATCCATAGTTGTTCCTAGGCTTAGAGGGTGTAGATCGCGAGGTCGACCAGTGCACCGTCGTCCACCGGCTCCATACACGCTTGCACCCTGCCCTTGCTGAGGGAACCGGTGTTGTCCGGCGACTCCGGGTGTGGTACGCCGAGGCCGCGGCACTTGCCGGGCAATGTGGATTCCGTCGACCCAACGACGAGTTCGTCCATGATCGCCTTTCGCAGATCCTCTGGCCGTACAGCGTTCCCCACGGATCCCCTCCAGGTCGGTCGGCATAGGACCTGTCATGGTCCCAGTTGCCTCCGCAGCATTCCAGGCCGCCCGGGTGAAGCCACCCAGGCCGGGGCCATGCTGGAAACGTCCGCTCGGCACCGACGGAGAGTGTGCCGTAGTTGCGGCGTTGTTCGTTGGTCAGGAACGCCGCCTGTCCCTGTTCCTCCCCGTTGCTTGCTCTGCTGTGACGGCGCTCACCTGAAGTCACGTGATCGGCAGAGGTGGAACCGGGCCAGCGCGGAGCTGACGGCGGTCATGGGCCCGTATAGGGGGCGGCGTTGTTCAGACGGGTGGTGAACCCGCCCGAGGTGTCGCGTGTGAGCAGCGGCAGCGGTTCGACGGAGGTTCGTCTATATCCGCCGAGGGTGGGCTGTTTGCCGCGTGGATCGAGTCGGCCTTCATTTGGTTGCGGCGCTCAGGGCGGCGCGCAGGTTCCTCGCCGAGCCGGTCTGGGTGGCGATGGTCACGGCGCGTGTGGCGAAGTCGGCCGCGGTGTCGCGGTCGCCGAGGGCGGCGTAGATGCGGGCGGTCGCGGTCAGTACTTCCGCCGAGCCGCGGACGCTGGTGGCTGGCCAGGCGGCGCGGGCTTCGTCGAGGGCTTTCTGGCCTGTGCTGAGGAGGGCCGGGGTGGTGTGGCCGAGGCGGACCATGGCGTGACCGGTCCATTTGTTCAGCTCTGCGGCGTCCAGGTAGCCGATGTAGGGGGGTTTCTCGCCGTCGTCGGCGCGCTCAAGGAGGTTCCAGGCGGCACGGAGGTCGCTCTGGGCGCTGCGGGCGTCGCTGAGGCAGGCGTGGTGGTGGGCGCGGACGGCGTGTAGCCAGGACCGTACGGCGGGGTGGGCTTTGGTGCCGCCGAGGCGGAGGCCGCCGTCGGCGAGGGTCAGCGCACGGCGGTAGTGGCCCTGGTCGGTCAGGATGCGGCTCATCTGGCCGATGAGGTTGATGCAGCAGGAGAGGTCGCCTGCCTGCCGGGCGTGGGTGGCGGCGTCGCGGTAGTGCGCGGCGGCGTTCTCGGCCATGCCCAGGTCGTAGGTGAGGAAGCCGACGAAGCCGCCGGTGTCGGCGGCGAGGGCGGCGATCTGCTGCTGCTCGGCGGCGGTGGTTGCGGTGGCGTGCCAGGCGAGGATCTGCCGGTGATGGTCGACGGCCTGGGCGTAGGCGGCGGACGCTCCGCGGAGGTTGTCCAGGCGGCCGTGGGCCGCCCGCAGGGCGGTGTGGGCGTCCATCAGATCACGGCTGTTCGCAGCGGTGTTGTCTGTGCCCAGGCCGGTGGCCAGGGCGGCGCCGGCGGCGCCCGCGCCCTTGAGGAAGTCTCTGCGCCACACGTCGCCCCATTCCCGCAGGAGGTCGTCCGCGGCGCCGTCCGGAGCCGCTTGGGCCATCTCCCCGCTTAAGCGCTGTCGTTGGACTACGGCTAAGGAGACCAGTGTGCCGTCTGCCCCGAGTGCCCTGTCCAGGGCGAGCGCGACCCGAGGCGTGGGTGATCTACGCTGGTGTTCGAGATCGCTGATGATGCTCTTGCTGCACGCGGCCCGGCGCGCGAGTTCGCGCAGTGACAGTTCTCCCCGCAGCCGCCGCAGTTCCTCGGCGAAGGTCACCTCATCGGCTTGTGCCATCGCTGCCTCCACACCGTTGTGGCCATCCGGCTGTCCGCACCGCGTGCGGACAGTGGTCGTGCTGCTGTGACCAGCACACACCCTGGGCTGGTGGCACGATCCGGCCTTGGGCGAGTTGCGGACAAGTGCGGACAGCCAGGACCTGTCCAGGGGTGGTGGGGGCGGCCACCATGGTCGTCACGGGCCTCGAGCGTAGGGATGCGCCGCAGGCCGGCCAAGACGCCGGTGCGCGCGAACTTCCCCGGCTCTGCCTGGCATCCGCTGCCGTTGAGAAGGAGGACTGTCATGCCCAGGGTCGCGCTGTACGGCAGGCCCGGCGCCGGCAAGAGCACGTTCGCCGTGCTGCTCGCGCAGGAACTGGCGGCGGGCGGGGCGGAGGTGCGTCGGCTGAAGCTGGGCGCGCCGCTTTACGAACTCCAGGCCGTCGTGCACGCGATGGCCGGGCGCCCGCTGCTGAGCGGTGGCGAACAGGACGGTCAGCTGCTGAACGCTCTGGGCAGCCAGCTGCGGCGCATCAACCCGCACGCGCTGACCGAGGCGTTCGCCCAGCGTGTACGGCAGGCCGAGCAGAGCCGTCCCGGCGCCGTGCTGGTGTGCGACGACCTGCGGGCCCCGGACGTCGAGGCGGTCACCGCGCTGGGGTTCGTCCTGGTGGAGGTCACTGCTCCCGACCCGGTCCGGCGGTTACGCAAGCAGGAGCGGGCCGATCTGTCCGCGGGCGATGAGGACCACCCGACTGAGGCGCCGGTTGACGCGGTGCCGTGGCGGCAGGTGGACAACACCGGCAGCCTCGACGACCTGCGGGGGCACGCGGCCCGCCTGGCCGGGGAGGTGCTGCGGTGATCCTGACCGGCGTTGAGATCGTGCGCCAGCGGCAGCTGGGCACGGTGACCATCGAACCGTTCGACCCCGACCAGCTCAACCCGGTGTCCTACAACTACCGCCTTGGCCCGGTCCTGAAGACCCACCGTGCCCCGGTGATGGACACACACGCCGAGCACGAGCTGGACGAGGTCGTGATCGGTGAGGACGGCATCGTGCTCCGGCCCGGCCGGGTGTATCTCGGGACGAGTGCCGAGGTGATCGGCAGCACTGTGTTCGTGCCGTCGCTGATCGGACGGTCCTCGCTGGGGCGGCTGGGGATGTTCCTCCAGTTCAGCGCTGACCTGGGACAGGTTGGGTCGTGCCACCGCTGGACGCTGGAGATCAAGGTGGTCCAGCCCACCCGCGTCTATAGGGGGATGTGCGCTGGTCAGGTGACGTTCTGGACCACCGTCGGCGACACCCTTGCCTACACCGGGCGCTTTGGTCGTCTCTCCGAGGCCACCGTTCCCCCGGCCGGCCTGCTGGCCGCCACCGGCTGACATCCGCTCCCACTCCCCAGAGATATGGAGGCTGCCGTGATCCTGACCGGACCGGAGATCGTCCGTGAGCGCGAGGAGGGCCGTCTGGTCCTGGAGCCGTTCGACAAGGAACATATCCAGCCGAACTCCTACAACCTCACGCTCGGGCCCACTCTTGCCCTCTACACCGGCGGGGTGCTCGACACCCGCGAAGAGAATCCGCACACCACCGTGGACATCCCCGAGGACGGGTATGTCCTTCAGCCGGACCGGATCTATCTCGGCTCCAGCCTGGAGGTCCTGGGCAGCGCCCACCACGTGCCGATCATCCGCTCCCGCTCGGGTGCCGCCCGTCTCGGCCTGTTCCTGCACGTCACGGCGGATCTGATCGACATCGGGTCGATCGGGCAGTCGACGTTCCAGATGCACGCGGTCCAGCCGGTGCGGGTGCACGCCGGGGACCGGCTGGCCCAGGTGACCTTCTGGCGCGTGCAGGGCGAGATCACGCTGTATGACGGCAAGTACCAGGGCTCGCGCGGCCCGCAGCCCTCGCAGATCCACCGCGACGTGACTCAGGCGGCACGATGACCGGCCGCACTGTGGCCGACCCGGCCGCCGACTGCACCGACCCGGTCATACGGGATCTGGTCTCGGCCGCACACGCCGCGATCAGCAGCCGGTACGTGCTGGCCCGCCACCAGATCGCCGCCGCGCTCCTGGACGCCGACGGCCGCCTGCACATCGGCCTGCACCTGGACGCCATGGTGGGCCGGGCCTCGGTCTGCGCCGAGGCCGGCGCCCTCTCAGCGGCCCGGCTCGCCACCGGTGCTGAGCTGCTGGCGATAGCCGCCGTCCGCTACCCCAAGCCCACCGAGCCCGCCGTGGCGCGCATTGTCCCCCCGTGCGGCCTGTGCCGCGAACTCCTCCTCGACCACGCTCCCGGCCTCACCGTGGTCGTCCACGACGGCACCGGGGCCGTACTGGAGCCGCTGGCCGGCCTGCTCCCGCACAAATACGTGGGCACCAAATGGCCCGCCGACCTCACCACCCGCACCTGAGCTCCCCGACCACGACGAACAGGATATATCTGAGATGGACCTCACCGACTTCCGTACGCCCGCGCTGGACGCCCTGGCCCAGAAGATCATCCCCACGCGGCATTTCGAGTTCTCCGCCGCCACCGCCCGGGACCGGTTCTTCCACGACACCCGCATGCTGGACGTCAAGCAGTGGGTCCACAACGCCTTCCGCACCAACCCGAAGTCGATGCTCGACCACATGATCGACAATCTCGCCCTGACCGGCGCCGAAGACCTGCTCGACCTCGGGTGCGGCAACGCCTTCGTCCTGGAGGGCCTGCGGCCCCACCTCGCCGAAGGCACCATCACCGGCCTGGACATCGCCCCGGCCGTGCTGGAGGCCGCCCGGCAGCGGCTCCACGGCACCGCCACGGCGTGCACGTGGATCGAGGCCAGCGCGGACGACCTGTCCATGCTCGGCGACGACGCGTTCGACCGCGTCATGGCGAACTACATGATCCACTATGTGCCCGACCTGGACCGCTGCTTCAGCGAGGTCCGCCGGGTGATGCGCCCCGGCGGCATCTTCCAGCTCACCACCGACCGCACCGACAGCATGCTGGAGATGTACCAGGTCCACTTCGCCGCTCTGAAGGCGATGAACGCGCCCGAGGACCTGTTCAAAGCAACCCCCAAGGGGCGGCTGTCGCTGGCCAACGGCGCAGGCGTGCTCGGCAAGCACTTCGAGCAGATACAGACCGTGGACTGGCAGGACCAGCTGCGCTTCACCGACCCCGAGCCGTTCATGCTGTTCTACGAGGTCGGCCACAACCACTGCTGCGTCTCCTCCGAGCCCGACGAACGCCTGAGCGAGGACTTCTTCGGCGAACTGCGCGACCGGGTCCGCGCCCAGGTCACCCAGGCGATTGCGGCGAACGGGTACTTCGCGGTGATGAAGTACACCGGTTCCTTCCTGTGCCGGTGACCATCGCGGCATTCCGGGG
Organism: Streptomyces sp. NEAU-174; assembly: GCF_052665095.1. Lineage (NCBI taxonomy): Bacteria > Bacillati > Actinomycetota > Actinomycetes > Kitasatosporales > Streptomycetaceae > Streptomyces > Streptomyces sp. NEAU-174. Next base: position 462,390 of record NZ_JBQTCE010000005.1, read on the forward strand.
AAACGGCAATCGCCCAGGTGAGATGCGGCGCGTTGGTAGCGTCAGGGTGTGCCGTGCCGGCCGGTGCGGTGTGCCGTTCGACCGAGAGAGACCTGATGTCCCCGACGATCCGCAGGGCCGTGATCCCCGCCGCCGGACTCGGCTCCCGCCTGCTGCCTCTGACCAAGGCCACCCCGAAGGAAATGCTCCCGGTCGGCGACAAGCCGGTGATCGAGCACACCGTGCGCGAACTGGTGGACTCCGGCATCACCGACATCACCATTGTCGTCTCCGGCGGCAAGTCCCTCATCCAGGACCACTTCCGGCCCAACTCCGCTCTGGTCGCACAGCTCCGCGCCGACGGCAAGACGGCGTACGCGGACGCGGTGAAGGAGGTCGCCGACCTCGCCCGCAAGGGCCACATCACCTACCTCGACCAGCACGGCCCGTACGGCAACGGCACCCCCGTGCTCAACGCCGCCAGGGCATTCGGCGACGAGCCGGTACTGGTGCTGTGGCCCGACGACGTGTTCGTGGCCGAGGTACCCCGCGCCCAGCAGCTGATCCGCGCCTACGAGCAGACCGGCTGCCCGGTACTGGCCCTGATGCCCGTGGACCGCGAGGACTCCCAGCGCTACGGCGTGCCGATCGTCAAGGAGGACCTCGATGACGGCCTGCTGCGCATCACCGGCCTGGTCGAAAAGCCCAAACCGGCAGATGCACCGTCCTCGTACGCGGCCATCGGCGGCTACGTCGTCACCCCCGGCATCATCGACGAACTGCGCGAGCAGACCCGCCGCTGGTACGAGGCCGAGAAGAAGAAGCAGCCGGTGGGCGAGGTCTACCTGACCGACGCCATCAACGCCTACGCCTCCACCAGGGCGGTCTACGGGCAGGTCATCTCCGGCCGCTGGTACGACACCGGCAACCCGGCCGACTACCTCGTCGCCCAGATGGCCTTCGCTCTCGCCCACCCCGAGTACGGGCCCGTCCTGCGGGGCCTGGTGGATGAACTCAGCAGCAACCGCCCCGACTCCGACACCTCCGCAACGCCCTGACCTGCCGCTGCCTTGTGTGGGCCGCCCCGTCAGGCGAGCGGCCCACACAGGGGAGCAACCCATGGCACCCACACGCGTCTTCGAGCCCGTCATCGACCAGCACGACACCTGGCTGGTGGCCAACCCCGTCCAGGGCTGCCCCAAGGGCTGCGCGTACTGCTACCTACAGGACCTGGGCCAGACACGGGCCAAGCCTGTGGTGCTCGCCACCCCCGAGGAGACGGTGCAGCAGCTCCTCACACACCGCTACTACCACCCCGATCTTGTCGTGGCCCTCTACACCTGCACCGACGCCCTGGCCACCCCCGTCACCCGCGCCCACCTCACCGCGCTGCTCGACGCCCTGGGCGCCTCCGCGGTCCGCAACCCCGTCTGCCTGATCACCAAGTGCGCCATCCCGGACGACATCGTCGCGTGCATCACCCGCAACCGCGCGGCCGGGCTGCCGATTGTGGTCTATCTCAGCTACTCCGGTCTCGGCCCCGACATCGAGGCGGGCATCGACCACGACGCATTGCGGGCCAACTTTCCCCGCGTGCACGCCGCCGACATCCCGGTGATCCACTATTGGCGGCCCTTCCTTCCGCAGAACAGCACCCCAGAGGCGATCGAACGCGTCATGGACTGGGTCACCGCGTACGCGACGTGCACCGTCGCGGTGGGCACGAAGGTCAAGCCCACCGCCCTTGAACAGATCACGGGCCTGTGGCCTCAGCTGGCCGATCCTCAGCTGGATCCGCAGGCCGCCGACTCCATCTGGCCCCGGCCCGCATGGGAGTGGCTCCAGCACCTCCCCGACCGCTACGCCGACCACCGCATCTTCCAGACCAACAGCTGCGCCCTGGCGTACGTGCTCGGCCGCGGCGACCGCGCCGAGGTCTTCAACACCCCGACCTGCCTGACGGCCAACCGCTGCCCGGCCGCCCAGCGCGACCGCTGCCACCGCACCGTCTCCCACCGGCCCCCGGTGTCCCAGGAGGACGTCGACCGGCATCTGGCGAAGATCGGGCACCCTGGCCTGCCCTACACCCTCCATCCCGGCACCCGCACCGTGGTGCTCGGCCAAGCGCTCCCGCTGCGCGACCGGCACAACCTCGCCCAGGTCCTCGCCGTCACCGTCCGTTCCCCCGAGGACCCCGCAGAGCGCTACTGGCCCGGCCGACTCTCCGGCGCCCAGCCGCTGATCATCGACCCCCGCCCATAACCCCCGCTCCTTCACCTCACCGACTCCAGGGGACCGCTATGCCTCCCGTCACCATGGACACCGCCGTCCTGTTCTGGCCCCGCGGCGGCAGCGCCCAGGTAATCCGCTACCTCCTGCGCGAGCTGAACGGCCGCGGCCACACCACCCGCCTGCACGCCGGATCCCTCGGACACCCCGGCGACCCGTCCCATGGCCCCACCTTCTACCAGGGCCTCGACCTGCACGCCTACGACCACAACGACGCGATGGCCGCCTTCACCCGCGGCAAGGACCCCCAACGCGCCCCCGTGCCCTTCCACCCCTCCTACGAGGACCGCGGGCACTGCCCCGACCCACTGTTCAGCGCCGTGCCACCGTCAAGCGCCGGGCACCTTACCCGCGCCTGGACCCAGCACCTGAGAGCCCACCGCAGCCCCGGCGCCGGACTGCTGCACCTACACCACCTCAGCCACCTCCAGACCAGCGCCCACGCGGCCTACCCCGGTATCCCCCGGGTCACCACCCTCCACGGCACCGAACTCAAACTCATCGACGCCATGGACCAGCGCATCCGCCTCGCCCGGCGCACCGGAACCTCACTCGCCGACCTGGCCTACCTTCTGCACAGCGACAACTCCCACCGCACCACCGAGGCCCTGCGCCTGGCCAAGACCGCCAAACTCGACGACGCCGACACCAACCTGCTCACAGCCACCGCCTGGCAGAAATGGACCCACTCGCCCTACTGGCTCACCCGCCTGAGACAGGCCGCCGCGCACGCGGGGCAGATAGTCACCGTCTCCGACCACGACCAGCACCTCGCCACCCGCCTGCTCCACCTCACCGATACGCCGCCCGTCATCCCCAACGGCGTCGACACCCACACCTTCCGGCCCCAGCCGCTCAGTCCCGCCCAGCGCCTGGCCCACCTGCGCCACTGGCTCGTCACCGACCCCCGCGGCTGGGGCCCCGGCCAGAAGCCCGGCGGCATCCGCTACACCCAGACCGACCTGCAACGCCTCCACGACCACCAGGGCCGCCTGCGCCCCCTGCTGCTGTGGGTAGGCCGCTTCCTGGACTTCAAACGCCTTCCCGTGCTGCTACGGGCCTTCGCCACCGCCCGAGCCCGCCTCGACCCGGCTCCCGCCCTGCTGATGTGGGGCGGCTACCCCGGCGAATACGAAGGCGGCCACCCCGCCGACCTCGCGGCCGAACTCGGCATCGAGCGCGACGTGTTCTTCATCGGCTGGCGCGGCCACGAAGAACTGCCCACCGGCCTCAACTGCGCCGACCTCATGGTCGCCCCGGCCGTGGGCGAGCCCTTCGGCATGGTCTACCTCGAAGCCATGGCCTGCGGCACCCCGCCCATCGCCACCGCCACCGGCGGCCCCGCCCGCACCATCAAAGCGGCCGGCCCCCACGCCACCGGCTGGCTCGTCGCCCCCGACGACCCCGACGACCTCGCCCACACCCTCACCGCCGCCATCCAGGACACCGCCGAGCGCAGGCGCCGCGGCATCAACGGCCGCCAGCACATCCAGGCCACCTACAGCTGGACCCGCACAGCCGACCGCTACCTCACCGTCTACGACACCACCGCGCACTGACACACCACAGCCCACACCGAAGGAGCTCCATGCCGGACCGCATCGACGGCCTGCTGCTCGACATGAACGGCCTCTTCCGACACTGGCACGACACCGGCGCCCGCCACAGCGAACAACTCGCCGGCCTCCCCGAAGGCACCATCGCCCGCTACGCCTACGACCACCCCGCCTACCGCCTCGCCCGCGTCGGCGTCCTCACCGACCAGCAGTGGGCCGACAACGTCACCGACCGCCTCACAGAAGACTTCGGGCCCCAGGTACGCGACGCCCTCGCCCCCTGGCGCGCCGACCGCGGCGAACCCGACACCACGATGATCGGCCTACTCGCCGAGATACGCCGCCACCTGCCGATCGGCGTCCTGTCCAACTGCACCGACGCCCTACGCAGCGACCTCCAGCACCACGGCATCACCTTCGACCACGTCTTCCCCTCGGCGGAACTCGGCATCGACAAACCCTCCCCGCACGCCTACCGCCACGCCGCCGAGCGCATGGGCATCCCCACCCACGCCCTGGCCTACTTCGACGACGAACCCACCTTCGTCCACGCCGCCCGAACCGTCGGAATGCAGGCCCACCTCTTCACCGGACCAGCCGAATTCACCGCCCGGCTGCGCGCGCTCGGCCTTCCGCTGACCAGCAGGCACAGCCACGACGGACCTCCGGAGCGACGTCCGATAAACCCGTGACGGCCAGCCCGTCACCTCTCCCTCGTCGACGCAGCGATCCGATCGGCATACGCGCGATACGCCTTCGGTCCGGCAGGGGCGCCGCCCTCGCCGACGGGGGCTATCAGCGGGGCATGGTAAATGGCCCACCATTCGTTGTCACAGGGTTACCGGGTCGCATCCAGCGCGAAATCCGCGCGCGGGGAAGGTAGCAGATCAGAGCCGTCACACGGAAAACACATAGGTAAGCGGGATCACCGCTCCCTGAAGCGCTAAATTCCAATTCAGTGCCGGGCCGTTTATCTGGCCCCTGCGTGCCCGCCAGACCTGTAGGGGCAGCTTGAAAGGGACGCACACAACCCATGGGCATCGCTAGGGTCGTGTCCGAGAGCACCGGACAGGGGCGATCGGCTCCGATCCCCCCAGGCTGACACACATCACAGCGCCACAGGTTCAGCGTTTCGTGGCCTCGTGGCTCATTACCCTCTGACTTACTCCGGGCGTATAGGGCTTTAGATGACTCAGCTTACGCTGTGTGGGCGTGAGCCACCGCAATCGCCGCAGCCTCCGCAAGAGTGTCAGCGACGGGTATACCGCTCCGGCGGAGGATGTCGGCGTGCGTCAGGCCCCCGGCATACGGCACCGCGTGAACCTGATTGGCGAGCGCAGCCCGGACATCATCAACGGCGTCGCCTATGAGGACGATCGGACGATTTCCGATGGTCTGCCGGAGCATCGTCACATGCTTCGCAAGAGGCTGTTCCTTGGTCTTGGCCTTGGAGGACGGCTCTGTGCGTCCGTCGATACGCACGAAGGAGGGGGTGATGCCCAGCTCAGCGATGTGCTGGGTCAGAGAGTTATGGGCGCTCAGAGACAGCACTGAATGTGTGCAACCGCTGCGGATCAGCCTTGCAAGGAGGTCCTCAGCTCCGGGCATGAGCTGGGGTGGCGGTCGCCGGGAGTGGTACGTCTCGAACGCCACGCTCGCCCGTGTCTGCTCCCGGTCGGTCAGAGCGCGACCAAGTATCCCGGCGCACAGAGCGGAAGCCGAGGTGGTGAAGTGATGTCGGACAGTGTCGAGATCGACAGGCTGCGCGCCCAGAGAAACGAGGGCTGCATTCACTGCACCGACCTGCCGCTGGACATCATCGGCGAGCGTGCCTCTCCATCCCCAGACCAAGTGCGGTCGGTTGAAGGTCCGTGGCACGGTGTATGAACTCCTTTCTTGATCAATTGAAAAGGGTATGGCCGCGACTGCGGGCGAAGGAACAGATTTAACGAGCCCTGTCCCAGCCAGGATCTGCTGTCAGAGCCCGGATGTAGCGGTAGTCCCTTTCGATCGCCTCGGGCTCCTCGTGTGTAAGGACGATCTCGCAGGCCTCCTCTTCGCCGGGGCAACGAGACTTACCTCCTGACGGGCAGGCGTCCATGCACGCCACTGTGGGCAGCGCGGCAAGGGTCTGCCGCAGCCCCGGTACGGGTGCACCACCGTGCAGAGACTTCAGATAGATGCGGGCCACGTGGTGGACGCGGCTGCCGATGGTCCGTGGGAAGACGGTCTGGACACTGCCCAGCGCCGCGTCGATGGGATCACGACCGGTGACCTCCCACACTGCCTCATCGGCACGTGACCGGTGGGTAACGACACCTGCGGACAACAAGACCGGCCCCCGCTCTGCCTCGAAGGCCACGCGGCATGAGATCGGCCCTGAAATCACACCCAGGGTGTCCAGAACACTGCCGACATACACCGAGAGCCGACGAGCCAGGAGTCCTTGTCTGCGCAACAGGTCAGCGCGGTCGAGCAGCCCGGCGGGGGTGTGGGTGTGTGCCCAGATGCCGGTAACAGTGTGCTGAGGGCCCTCTGGTCCGAGCCATGTGAGGCTGTCGACCTTGTACCGCCGCCCACTCACCAGCTCTCGAAGGACAAGGGAGTGGTCCCCGCTACGCCGGTAGGCAGTGTCCTGAGCCTGGTTCCAGGCGGCTGCAATCTCCTGCCTCGTACGGCAGTTAACCGGCCGCGTGGGCACGTCGATCGTGGCTGAGGTCAGTTGGTAGACAGGCGTCTGATCGAAGTCGGCCCACGCAAGTGCTTCGGCGACGTTGGAGGTCCGCAGGGTACGGGGGGCGGCAACTCCCTTCTGCCGCAATGCCTCTGCCTGGGCGCCTCGGTCCATCCGTAGCGGGGTCGACCCTGGGATCCCGCTACCGGGGAGACCAAGTTGCCAAGCGATCCGTTCGGCAAGCTCAATGCCTAACGGGCTTCCGGCCATCACGGCGTCGACTCCGTAGCTTCGCAACCTCTTGATGGTGCGACGCAGATCTCTGGAATGTTCGATGATGGCGGTGTAGGCCTCGTCGATCGCGACGTCGTGGTGGGCCGGTGGTCGTACGCTGGCGTCGAGGGTGACTGCGACGGCATCGCGTCCTCGGTGTGCGAGCGCATCAGCGTGGCCGGAGCCGGCCAGGGGGGCAATGACCGCGGCGGCCGCCGCCCCCGACACGTAGTGGGCGGGAGCCGCAATCACAGCTCGGATGGTGGCCATCGGACAGCCTCCTGGGGGATCGGTACACAGTTGTGGGCTGGGTTCACTGTGTGCGACTCGTGGTACGGACGGGGTCGCGGGAGACACGAGCAGAGAGGTAGTCGGCAGCCAGGCCCGGGCGTTTCGGCAATCCGCGGCTGTGGGGTCGGTGACGGCCCAAACGTCCCGGTGCGCACCGCGCAAATGACCGGAGGCCGGCGCTTCGCGCTGAGGACGGGGGTGACGCGACTGGTGTCTTGGCGTTGGCCGCCGGGAGTCCGGAGCGGTGTATCAGGGCGGTTGCAGCAGTGGCACCATGCGCCGTCGCATGCGGCGGGATCCATCGTGCCGACCGACGGAAGCTCTCGTTGTCGGCGATCGAGAAGCGTTCTTCAGGGGAAATGCCGGGCGGGTCACAGCACAGATGAGGAGGCCGTCGCGGCAGCTGTGCGGAGGCGTTCAGGCGAGTCGTATGCCTGTGTCGAACGATGTCCACGGATCTCTCCGTACGAATGCGAGGCGAGGTAGCCACGGCCTATTGCTAGTCCTGTTGGGGTCGGCTGTGGAGCAGCTCGGGAAGCATGTCGCGGACGTAGGGCGCACTTGGATGCCGTGGCCGAATGGTGGGCTGGACGGGTGGAGGGGCGCCACCGCAGGGGGCCTGCGGTGGCGCCCTCGGGGAGTCGAGGACCGTACGAGGGGGTAGGTCCTCGGCTGGCTGTTGGCGACTCCAGGGGTCCCACACTCACCACCCATAAACACCCGTTGACGACAAGCGTTGACCATAGTCGCCCGACCGCCGCAAGTCGACCCCCGTTCATAAACAGGTGAAGAGATTCAACCCTCCAGGGCGAACCAGACGATCCGATCTCCGACACATTCGCACCCGCGAAGCACCAACGATCGAGCCCTGCACGACTCAATAGCAGGGGTTCCCATTGGTCCGATATGTGCTAGATTCAAATAAACACCTGTGGATAATAGGGCATGGCCAGGCTGTACTTTCTCACCGCGCGAGAGGTCCACAGGCAGCGGAATCACCACTAGTGGACTAGGCCAATATGCAGGCCTGGAGCATGCGACAGGAGCGCTTGACGCAACCTGCCCATAAAGTGGTATTCACGTGTGTGGATAGCGATACTGTTCGCCCATGCCCCGCATGATGATCAAGCCTGCAAGGAGAGGGGGAGAGGCCGACGATGCCCGAAACCGGCGGTGACGGCACGAGTGGACCGCCGCGTACGCTCGCAGAGAAGCTGTCCAAGCTCCGCGAAGCGCGCGCACCCGAGGGCGGGAGGCCGCCAGGCTGGGAGGCGTTTGCACGTCAGATCTCCGAGAAGACCGGCGTACAGATCTCAGGTCAGTACCTCTGGGAGCTCGGAACCGGCAAGCCGGGGACAAACGTGACTTTGCGTCACCTGACCGCATTTGCCGAGTTCTCCGGTCGCCGCATCTCCTACTTCGTCGACGACGAGGTGGCCTTCGAAGACGACGCCCAGGCCCAGCTGGATCTCCTAAAGGAGTTGCGCCGTCTAGGTATTCAGCACATCCGGCTACAGAACGTGGGGCAGGACGCTGCCGACCCCGAGACGATCAAGGCGCTTCTCGGACGACTACAGACACTCGACGTTCTGGGTGATGCAGATGTCCGGGATATTGCCCTGCGGGTGAACGCACTGACCCCTGAGCAGCGTGAGACCCTCAGCAGCCTCGCCGATCAGCCCGCGCTGCTCGATGCGCTGCCCCGTACGATTGGGCTCCTCAAGGCAGCAGCAGAGCTCAGCGAGGAGCAGGTTGCTTCGGTAACCGGCGCCCTGGGGCAGGCCGACGTTCTTCAAGCACTTCAGGATGAGGGTGTGCGCGAGATCGCGCGGCAGTGCCACGAATTGCTGCCTTCGAGCAGGCAAGCCCTTTTGCCGATGATCGCGCAGCTTGGACGCCTGGAGAGCGGCAAGGCGTAGGCGTTGAGCCGTCCCCGAAGGGACGGCTCCGCCCACACGGTCTCGGACTAAGCCGCATCGCCGTCGTTACGATGTAGGCCCAACTGGAGGTATTCCGCGACCAGTTCACGCGGCAAGCAAGGCATCAGCCACCTTGCTGCGTCGAGTGTCATCTCGTCCGCCTCCTCCAAGACGTCGGCCTCTGGCGTCGGCTGGCTCCGACACCCCCCCGTACCTATGGAAACCGGGTGAAAGAGCATGGTGCCATCCTCGGCTCCGAGCCACACTCCGCTCGCAGCATCGCGCTTACTCTCATCACTGCGGCGAGCGGGGCCTTGTCCTGGTTTCCTGTCACGGCGGACTTCATCATTCTCGACAAAATCCGCGAATTTATGGGAGTTATCCAGGACCTCCGCACCAAGCGGAGCCCCATCAATGACACCGCTCCGTTCTTCCCGCCGGCTCCCGCCCGGCACCGTCATCACCATCGCCCCCGCGGTCTCTTTATTTCCTGGTCTCTAGATCATCCCCCGTTAAATACACGCAGTCTTCCCCCTGCCAGTTGCGATGCGAAACTTCGCTCGCGCCGGAGATCTGGCTGCCCAACCCGGCACAGGATCCCAGGCGCGACAGCATCGCATCCGGTGCATGGGCGACGATCGATACGGACGATCGCCCTCCTCGCGCCTTGATTCCTACCCTTGTAAATATCCCTTCGTCAACGACGAAACACCCACAGTCGCACACGACACCTGACTTCTCACCAGTCAAGAAGGGGGAAGGCGAATACGTCTCATGCAGTGAGAATGCAGGCCAGGTTCTCACTGCATGAGAAATGGGGGGTATTTGTCGGTACCTCGCCGAAGTCCGACCGCATGGCATAGCCTAGAAAAAGACATATCCGCACCCAAACCCGCAGGGAGAACTGTGCGCGCCATCAGGATGGATCAGTTCGGCGGTCCGGAGGTACTACAGGTGGTCGATATCCCAGACCTCCAACCGCGGAGCGCCCACCACCTATTGCACGTAAGTCGTTCCGGGGTGAACTACGCAGACATGCACGTACGGGACGACACCTACCTCGTTCCGGTGACACTGCCCTACATTCCCGGCAACGAAGTGGTCGGTCGCACAGCGGAAGGCAAGCGCTTCGTCGGACTCACCCTCGGCGGCGGGTATGCCGAGCAGGCCCACGTCCACCGTCGCACCGCGTGGGAAGTACCTGACGACGTGAGCGATGAGCAGGCAGTCGCGCTGTGCCTCCAGGGCAACTCGGCGTACCACCTGCTCCACACCGTGGCGGACGTGAAATCCGGCCAGACAGTGGTGATCCCGGCCGCCGCTGGCGGTGTGGGTTCCATAGCCGTCCAGCTGGCCAAGGGCATCGGCGCGAAGGTGATCGCGCTAGCAAGTACCAAGGAAAAGCGCCAACTCGCCGAAGACCTCGGCGCGGACGCGACCCTTGACTCCACCAGCGAAAACCTCACCGAGGAAATCAAGGAGGCGGCCAGCGGACCGGTCCAGGTCGCGCTGGAGATGACCGGCGGACCGACCTTCCACGCAATCGCCGCCGCCCTTGCCCCTCACGGCCGGCTGGCGGTGTACGGATACGCTTCGGGGCAGACGACCGACGTGTCGACCAAGGTACTGATGGAGCAGTCGATCAGCGTCTCCGGGTTCTGGCTGCCGTCAATGTTCGGCGACCGGAACGCCCTGCCGACCAGCATGAAGGCGCTGTTCAACGCCGTACGCGCCAACTCGCTGCGCCCGGTCCTCGGCCATGTCTATCCGCTGCATGAGGCGGGAGCTGCCCACGCAGCTCTGGCCGCTCGCACACACATCGGGAAGCTCTGTCTGGATACTGCCGGGTAGTCGAAATATAAAGTTACCCTCACGTTACCCTCCGGGTGGAACGAGAGTGCGATGCAAGGCGTCGTTCAACTGGTTGTCCATGTAAGGGACTTGGCAGGCCGCGCTCCGGCGGCGAGCGCGGCCGCCTCGACGGAGGTAGCGACTAGCATGACCGGCAACGAAATCTCGAATACTCCAGAGACAGGTTCGCGCCTCGTCGACCGATTTATTCGAGTCCAGAAGGCCTTCACGACACTTGGAGGCGAGGTGCACGGCACGGGCGCGTTAGCCAAGGCAGCCAAACTGGACGATTCCACCACTTCCCGCATATTACAGTCCGGCGTCTACAGCTCCTTTTTCGAGCGAGTCGGCCATGGCAAGTACCGGCTCGGTACGACCGCTGCGCACCTTGGCATGCACGCTCTCGCCCACGCGCCATCCAAGGACGAAAGCACTCACGAGATCCTGGAGGAGCTTCGCGCGGCGACCGACGGAGGTCTCGTTTTCCAGTACATGCTGGCCCCTTTCGCGGGTGCCCAGCGGCAGTGCATAGACATGGCCGTTGGCGAATCAGACCTGGTTGAACTCGGAATGACTGCCCGCGACATTCTGTCCATCACGCGCTCCCTCCGCACCGGAGCCAGTGGCCGGACCATCCTCGCCTACCTGCCAGAGGCCATCCAGGACGTCGTTCTGGCCGAACCGATTCCGGCCGAGGCGGGCCCAGGCATATACCGCGACAACGACGAGCTCCTCGCGTCGCTCGCAGACGTCCGCGACCGCGGCTACGCCCTCGGCTACGAAGAGTGCATGCCTCTGTGGAACTCCTGCGCAGCGCCCATCGTATGGGGCGAAGCGATCATGGGAACTGTTCTGTTGCTCAAACCCGCCACGATCATGCCCGAGGCGTCGGACACAGTGATCGAAGCAACAAAAACGGCTGCGTCCAAACTCAGTGCCAAACTCGGCCATCTGTCGGAGCCCATGGCCATGATGTTCGGGTCGTAGCCGTATCCCAGCCCGAGGCAGGGCACACACATGCGATCTCATGGCCAACCGGTTGGCCAATCGCCCCACGCCCAGCGGCGGGCTGGACACTGTGGACCTGGCCCGCCTAGGCCGTTTCGTTCGGATCATCTGATCGTTGGTCTGTGTGTGCCGTTGACTGACGCGCAGTGGGCGCGGATCGAACCGTTACTCCCGGACCGGACGCCGAAGCGGGGTGGGCGGTGGAGGGACCATCGCGAGGTGATCGACGCGATCGCCTTCAAATTCCAGACCGGCACGCAGTGGGTGCACCTTCCGGAGAAGTACGGCAACTGGCGGGGCGTCTACAACCGGCTGCGGATGTGGGCCGTCGACGGTACCTGGGAGCGGGTGTTCACCGCACTGATGGCACAGGCCGACGCCGATGAGGATCTGAACTGGGCCGTGTCGGTGGACTCCACGGTCGTGCGGACCCACCAGCACACGGCGGGGGCCCGGGGAAAGGGGCCCCGGTCGGTGAGCCGGGCGACCATGCCATCGGCCGGTCCCGCGGCGGACTGACCACGAAGATCCACCTCGCCGCCGACGGCCGCTGCCGGCCGCTGGCCTTCGTTCTTACCGCTGGCCAGGCTGGCGACGCGCCCGCCTTCACGGAGGTGATGGCCCGCCTGCGCGTTCCCCGACGCCATGGACGGCAGCGCACCAGGCCCGACGTGGTCCTGGCCGATAAGGCGTACTCCTCCCGCGCGATCCGCGCCCACCTGCGACAGCGCGGTATTCGCGCGGTGATCCCCATACCGGCGGACCAGCAACGTCACCGACTGCGTCGGGGAAGCCGCGGCGGCAGGCCACCGGGCTTCGGCCGCGAGGCCTACAAGCAGCGCAACACCGTCGAGCGGTGCATCAACCGCCTCAAGCAATGGCGAGGCATCGCCACCCGCTACGAGAAGACCGCGACCATCTACCTGGCCGGACTCCACATCGCCGGCATCTTTCTATGGTCCGCCCGATGATCCCCACGAGATCGATTAGCCCCAGGTGAGCGGGTCGAGATGGAGGTAAAAGCGGAGGCGGTCGTGGTCCAGGGCGATGCCGTACTTCTCGGCGAACGCCATGTCCGCGGCCCGTCCCCGCTCCTCGTCTGGCCATGTCTCTCGTGCGTTGGCGAGCAGCAGTGCCAAGTCGGCGTAGCGGTCGGCCAGTCCGAGGCGGCCCAGGTCGATGAAGCCTGATACGTCCAGGGTCTGCGGATCGAGGATGATGTTGGGCAGGCACAGATCCCCGTGGCAGACGACCGTGTCGGCGACTTCCTGCTCCCGTCGCCGTGGGACCTGCCGGGTGAGGCGGTCCAGCAGCTCCGAAGTGGGCGTGTGCTGCTGCTCGACGGGGAGGAACTCCGGGTTGACGGCGTCGCGGGCCACGACGTCGCGCGCCACGGCGACCATAGCGTCCAGGCCCCGGCGGAATGGGCACTGCGACACGGGCACCTCGTGCAGTCGGCGCACCGCATCCGCGATAGGTTCCCAGGCGACCCGCAGGTCCTCAGCGGGCACCTGATCAGCAGGTATGCCGGAGACGGCACTGGTCATCAGGCAGGCGCCGGCGTCACCGGAGTGCCAGTCGAGCACTCGGGGACCAGGCACACCCTGATCGGTCAGCCATGCGACCCGGTCGCGCTCGGCCTTCAGGTCGGCTGCATTCGCAGCGGACACGCACTTGGCATACCGGGTGGCGTCCGCGCTGCGAAAGACAACTGCTCCCGACTCGCCAGCGGTGACAGGCAACCAGTCGCTGTCCCCCACACCGAGGAGCACCGGCGATATGACCTGAGGCCCGGGATGATCGCTCATGGAGGCCACTTTAGCTAGCCTGGCAGTCGGCCTGGGACCGCAGGATCTCTGCAATACCACGTACCCGGCATGCGGCAAGGCGTGATCCGAACGAAACGGCCTAGTCGCCGAGGCGCATCCTGGCCACGCCAACGGCCTCCTCCAGGCCGATGGAGCGTCGGCGTATGAGAGCTGATGATGATGGCTTGGGACGCGAGGAGCGGCAGACGAGTCGAGCTGTACGCCGGATTCTGTCACCCGGCCGCCTCACAGCGACCGGGGAGACGGCCATCCATCTGGGACCGACGTTGCCGCCGGCCTCGTGCGGTCTACCCGCGGACTCGGGCGGGCAGCCCTCGAACGTCCGCGCAGAAGCACCAGGGCGCTTCCTTTTGACCTTGCTCCGGGTGGGGTTTACCTAGCTGCCCAGGTCACCCTGGGCACTGGTGGTCTCTTACACCACCGTTTCACCCTTACCAGGGACCAAGATCCCCGGCGGTCTGTTTTCTGTGGCACTGTCCCGCGGGTCACCCCGGGTGGCCGTTAGCCACCACCCTGCCCTGTGGAGTCCGGACGTTCCTCGGCGGGATGGGTTACTCCCGACGCGACCGTCCACTCGGCTCGTCTGCCGCACTCACCATGTTAGAGGACTGAAGCACCCGGCGGCGGCCACGAGCTCCCAGGATCTCGCGCCCAGCGTCCCACCGCAGCCGCCGCTCAGTCAGCAGTGGAACGCATGACGGTCCGGAGCTCTCCACGCCCCCCACAGATCCCGGCAGCTGGTGCCCGCCGATCCCGTCCTTTGGTGCCGCCGCCACCTCAGTGCGGGATGGGTGTCCGTAGCGGGCTGGAGCACTGCCCTGAGATTGCTGGCATCGTGCAGTCGTCCTGGTGCGCCGTGGCCTCCTCAGCGCCGCTCGGCGTACGCCGCTGCTCGATCATGAAGCCTGTTGCCTGTTGAGCCGCGCTCACGCAGGCTCGACACAACCCCGACCGGGCCCTTCGGTCGATGACCAGGTGGGGCTGTGGCCACCGAGCCGCTTCCATCCGGCTCCCGGTAATCGCCAGAGCATGACTGACCCTTCTCCGCTGAAGGCGCACTAGATTCCGAGCGCCTCGTTCCTCATGACCTGCTCGTCCAGGAAGTCCTGGATTGCGCAGAGACGCAACGAATCAGGAGACAGCTGAACACGGCCTGCGCTGGCTCCGCACAACACCCGGACGATCACGTTCCACTCGCCTCTTCACGGATCGGCTCGTCCGGGTCGGCTCCCGCCAGGGGCATACGGCCACGTGCACCCCAGTGCGAGTGGTAATACAGCGCCACCGACAGTCTCAGGAGACGCCGTCGCAGCGCTGTACGGCCAGGCTGCGCGGCCAGCTCTCGGTACGTCGCAGCCCACTCGTGCTGCGTGCGAGCGAGATCGGAGGGGGGCTGGTGGCACATAACCCGAATTCAATCATTTGTTCGATTCTCTCGCCACTCCAGCCACGCGCCGCTAAAGGCCGTCATGACAGCTGCCCACGGCGCGCCACACCCACGAGAGGCGTCGAATGTGAACACACGTTGATAGACCGAGACCCCACCAGAGAGTCGTCGGCGAACCTACTATCAACATGCGTTGATACCCGGTGTCTCTGTCACCGGAGACCGTTCGCGTCACACAAGGAGTCCTCGACTATGAGCATGTTGCGTCGAATTGCCGCTCTGACGGCGGCTACCGCCCTCCTCACTGGGGGTGCGATAACCCTGGCGCCCACCGCGTCCGCAGCTGGTTCCTCTACGTGCACGTACAACCTGGCCGACTTCACCGGCACGGCCGACGGGAACGGCATCAATTACAGGACCGGCCCGAGCACGAACTACACGGCGAAGGGGCGGCTCTACGACGGCGACCGCCTGCGGATCTACTGTGGCAAGGGCCAGTGGTACTACAGCAAATTGGCCAAGCGCTCGAAAGGAGGCCTGGCTAAGGGAACCACCGGCTGGATCCGCAGCGACATGCTCTACCAACTCGCCGGCTAGGCGAGACGCGGGTTGCACACACGCGTGTCGCGCTCCGCACCGGGAGGACACCGTCACGTCGAACCCGCTCGCCACATTCGATGCCTCAAGAGCGTGAGGAAGACACAAGAGGGTGAACTCAGGCTGCTCCAGCGGCGGTGGGCGCCCTGACCCCGGCCGCGGTTCTGACCGGCCGCAACGACACGGATTCGCGGTGGAGGACCCGAGCTCCGCATCGAGTACGGCACAAGAGCAGGCGGCGTACCTCTCGTCCGGGTCGGTCCGGTACAGAAAATCAACAAGCTTGGCTACGGCGGCTTTGGGGGGCCGACGAGGCGCCTTGAGCCGCAGGACAGTGCACACGCCGCCTCGTGCTCCTGGGCCGGGCAAAGTGGCCCAACTGCTTGCCCTTCGATACCGAACAAGACGCTCACAGCACGGCACTCGGAGCGGATCTGCACCGCCTTACGCATCGCGGAGAGCCAAGACCCGCCGCGATGGAACTCACCCAGGGCTACTACAAGGAGCCCTGGAACGGCGTGTGAAGAACTGACCGGACACCCGCGCCCCTCCCAACGGGCCCGCGGAGCATCCGGGACCGGGACGAGAGCAACACCGGAACTGCCCCGATACCGGGGGCCGCCTTCATGTGCGCTTGCGCCTCCGGACCGAGCGGGTTCCGAGCGAAACGAGACCTGGGCGAGAGGAGAACTGGATGACGACGAAGGGCACTGGCCCGGAATCCGCCGGTCGGAGTGACAACCCTCGGCTGTCGAGCGCGGGAGCTACGCAAGATCCCTTGTCTGCCCTGTTGCAGCTACAGGCTTCCTCATTGCTGCTCGGCTCCCCGCCAATGCGCCTTGTCACGCGCGCGAATCAGATCACTGTGACGCGGTCGGCACTCGCCAATGACCTTGATGGGGTCAACGAGATGCACGCCAGATGCTCGTTGACCTCACGCTACGCCCGTTACCACGCTTCTCGGCGTATCGTGACGACTCGCGAGTGGGGACACCTCTGTGACCAGGCCAACGGCATCACCTTGATCACAGTCCCGCCTCATGATCCGTACCGCGTCATCGCCGTCACCCACCTGTTGAGGACGCCGACGCCGCAAGTCCGAGAGCTCGGCATCCTCGTCGAGGACTCCTGGCAGGGGCAAGGGCTGGGCACGGCTCTCACCAGCTACCTGGTAGACCTCGCCCGCACCCGCCTCCTCAGCTGCCAGGCGATCACAGCCATGACAGGAGCCGGAAACCAGCGGATGCTGTCCATCCTGCGGGGACTGGGCGCCCAAGTGGAGCACAAAAGCGGGCCCACCCTCGACGCCCTGATATGCGTGAAGGAGTAAGCCCATGCACGAGGCCATCCGACGTGCTCTTGGACCCCGGAATATCTGGACCGGTGGCGCCCGGCATCGCGACCGCGGCCCTCACCCGCAGGTCACCGCCCTCCGTCGTCACAGGGGCAGCAGCCGACGAGGACGTAGCGCTCGACGAGTTCCGCGGGACAAACCACGTCCACGAAGGATGGCTCACCTCGGGGCTACGATTACTGCGGGCAGGCCCTATTCGAGATAATCTTGGTGAAAAGTGCCGGTCATTCCGCAGATGTCGAACGGTGGGCCCGGCTGCTGACCACACTCGACGTGCTCAGCGACGGCCGCCTTGGCGTTGCTGTGGGGCTGAGGTGGATGAAGCAGGAGTACGACATCGCTCGCAACGCGGACTGGCACCGGCGCGGCAAGATGCTCGATGACATGCTGGCGTTCCTGGACGCGTGGTAGACGATCAATCCCGTGTCCCTGGGACAGCGAGTTCTCCACCTTGCCACCGGTCCAGGCCGACCTGCGTCCCGTCCAGGCGGGGAGCCACCCGTCTGGATCGTCGGTGCCAGCGAGGCCGCGATGCGTCGGGTCGGCCGCAGCGGGGTCGGCTGGCTCGGGTCCGACGGGCTGCCGGCCGCCGCGTCGATCAACGGCGGGACGCGCGCCCCACTTTCCACGACTACACCTTGCTGTTCGTGATCGCATCCGCGGCCATGGCGGGCTCCTGGCTGGGCTCGGCCAGGCAGGCGGTAAGGCGCAGACCGAGTAGCAGCGGCTGCCAGGCGGCTGGTCAGAACAGCGACAGCATGTCGATGCCGTCGACGCCTTCCGCCGTCTCGGCGGCGACAAGCTCCAGTTGCAGGGTCGGGCGCGGCATATCCACGACGGCCAACGAGCCCGGGCAGGACACCGGGGAATCGCCGTACCGGGCGCGCCGGTCAGTCGGCATCGGGAGTGCGGGAGATGGCTCCGGGGTTCGCAACCGACCGTTGCTCACCCGATTTCCGGTGTGATCACCGAGCTCCCCCTGAGACCCTTGATCGCATCAGCACAAGGGAGGGGAAGGCCGTGATCATCCTGGATACATGCACTCTGCGAGTGTGCGGCCTCGACAGCAGCAGCGCAGACCTTCTACGAACCATCCGCCAGGCAGGTGTTCAGAGAGTCGGCGTTCCGTGGATGGTGATGGAGGAACTGGCCGCTCAGCACGCGGTGAAGTACCGGAAGGCCTATGAGCAAGCGCAGCAGGCCATGGGCTCACTCCAGAGCGTCACTCCGTGGCCGATGGGCGGAACGGTCGGGGAGTGCGATCCCAAGCGGGTAGCTGAGCACTGGCGTAGGCGCTATGCCAGTGTCGTGGAGGTCATACCCACCAGCGAGTCTGCCCTGCGGGAGGCGACGTACCGTGAGACGAACGGCCTTCTTCCCTGCAAGATGGTCGAGAAGGGGAAAGATAGATACGAGAAACGTGGCGCACGGGATGCGGCCATATGGCTTTCGGCAGTCGAGTACGCCCGTGACAACGAGAACGAGAGTGTGTTCTTCGTCAGCTCGAACCCCAGGGACTTCGGCGATGGCACCTCCTACGAGCCCCCAATGGACAGTGACGTACAAGGGCTGGGCGATAGATTCGTACACTTGACGAATCTGGATGATGTCGTGTCACGGTTCGCACGGCCGGTCGAGACCGATAGGGAGCTGATCCAGGATGCCTTGGACTCTCCTGCGACCTCGGCCACTATCAAGAGAGCGGTCGCCAACGCGTTGGCGCTGGAATCCAACACCCGTTGGGGCAGAACCGTGTTCGCAGGCTCACAGGTCCGGCGACCGGGCCAGAAACTTGATGTCACCTTCGTCACATTCTTCTATCCAACTTGGGCGAAGCTGGGATCCATTCAGGCCGTGGATTCCTATCGAATAGGGGATCACGAGTGGTGCACAGCTACCGCACGTTGGCTCCTGACCGGCTTTGCGCTGGCAGAGACCAATCGCGATAGGGCCGAATACGTAGCTTGCGCGTGGGAGACCCGAGTCCTCTTCACTCCTAACCCTGACGAACCGCGGCTCACTCTCCTGCGTAGCTTCGGCCTGCCAGGGCCGGTTGACGAAATCGAAATCGCACTCGTGCCATCGCCCGGACAACTCGATGACAAGGAACTCGTGCGCAGGCTGTCCGCAGATTTTCTCCGCATCCCCAGGACCTGAGGCGGTCCAGGCTCATCAAGCTCTGGAACGTTGCCTATGATCACGGCGATTCCACGGCCGGTGAGGACAAGCTCAGCGATCTCCCAGGGCTCCGCCTTCTCGACGGCCCCCAATACGAGGAGTGATAGGCGGCCACGCGGTCCGCTGGTAGCGCGACATCACTTGCCGATCCTCCGACACCGGGTGGGTGGTTGGTGCGCGTGGCCGGGTACGGGTGGTGTCCCTCCCGGCTGTCGATTGTGGGAGACCGCGGCGGACTGCGCGCAAGGTCGGCCGGCCACTTTTTCTCCGCTCCTTCGTCACGGAGAAAAAACCGACCGTCCTCCCCTGCACTCCGTCCGGCGGCCCCCCAAAATCTCTCTTCGCCGGGAGGGGCCGGGGGCCGATCTCCACGGCAACGCACCGCACCAAGCTCAGCCCGCCACCCGACCACAGCCCCGTCGCGGGGCACGGAACCGCACCCCGGGCCCCGGCACAGCCGCCGTCCGCAACACGAATCCACACAGGACAAAACCCGACAACCTGGTTGACCAGCCGACCCCAAATCGATAGATTTACCCATGTCGTCGGGAGTCGAGGAATGACTCAGAAACCAAGAAAGGAATAGCCCACCCCGTCGAACCCCCAAACAAAATCTTTGGGCGTCGACAAATCAATAGCGCACACCACACAGCCCGAAAATAAAAGGACCGAGCAAGAAGGCGCCACAAGCCCACGTGCAAATTCGCCGCACACCCCGGGTTTGAACGGCAAGGCCGGAAAGTGCGCCGACCCGGATACGGCGCGTGTTCGATAGATTTACCTATCTCATCAGGTGCCAGGGCAAGGCCCCTGACCTCCACCACAACAAGGAGCCTGGACATGAATTCCCCAGTTTCCGTGGCACATCTGGTTGACGCCCTGAGGGCGAAACAGCTGGACGCCACCTTGACCAAGGACCGCCAGGTCGTCGTTATCCTGCCGAGCACCCTCGACCAGCTGATCCTGAGCCCCAGCCGGAGTGCTGGCACTCCCCGCCTCTTCTGGCAGCGCCGCACGTTCTTGGGGACCGCCACCCACGAGTGCGGACATCTGGAGTGGACGGCCGATCCCAGGCCACTCGTCGCCGCGGTTCTCGGCTACGCGCACTCGACCCAGCAGATCGCGCCTCAGTACGGGGCGGTGATTGACGCCCTGCGAGTGCGTGGACTCGACGCGGGGGTAGTGCCTGCCGACGGCGGCCGTCACCTGGTCTGCGTCTACCTCGCCGACGGCACTTATCTCCTCATCGGGTGTCCCGAGGCGCTGCCGCCGCGCCTGGCGCAGGTTACCGGCTGGCACGTGCGGCACGAGGGCCCCGAAGAACGCATCGCGGTCGTCTACCGCTCAGACGCGCGCGGCCAGGGGCTTGGAGCCACGATCGGCGGGCCGGACATCAACCTGATGGTCGAGCATGTCGTCCGCTACGTCAGGGAGACCGCAGCGCGCTATGGGGGTCATCACCCGCTGGCGGCGCCAACCCCGCACAAGCCGGAGCCCACGGCAGCCTCGTTGGCCTGGCTGGTCAGGGAACTGACCCAACTGCCCCGCATTCAGTACGAATTGAGCGAACCTGGCGGTGCGCTTCTCACGATCGCCGAGCGGGACGGCGCCAACGCCACAGCCGTCGAGGTTCCCGACCAGCTCGTTCGCCGGATGTACGCGCTCCTGCTGACAGAGCTCACCTCGATGCAGCGGTACGGCGGGTAACAACGGCCCGCCCCCTCGCGCCGGGCCCGGAGGGCAACCGGGCCCGGCGCCTCTCTCCACCACCTGACCGCTAGGAACGGATCTTGATCACTTTCTGTGACCTCTTCTGTGGCGCGGGCGGCGCCTCCACGGGCTTGGTGAACGCTGGGTGGAAACTCGTACTCGCCGCGAACCACTGGCAGACAGCGGTCGACACCCACCAAGCCAACCACCCTGACGCCGAGCATGTCTGTGCCGATCTCGACCACTACGACATGCGCAGGCTCCCGAGAACGGACGTGCTGTGGGCGAGCCCGATCTGCACGGAGATGTCCCCCGCCGGGGGCCGACGCCGTAACAAGAACAAACGCAAGCTCAGCGCGGAGCAGATGAGGAACTTGACTCCCGAGGAAGTGCGCCGACTGCAAGAGGAGTTGGAAGCGCTTCCCGACGCGGCGTTCGAGCGGACGCGGGCCACGGCGTATGACGTTCTCCGTGCTTGCGAGGTGCACCGGTACAAGGCGGTGCTGATCGAGAACGTGGTGGAGTTCGCAACCGACTGGATCTTGTTCGACCTGTGGCTCGCGATGATGGTTCGCCTCGGCTACAACTACCAGATCCTCTGTGTGAGTTCGGCGCACATCGGCGATGAGCGGGACAACCTGGCCGCGCCTCAGTGGAGGGACCGCCTCTACATAGTCTTCACCCAGGTGGGCATCCGCCTGCCGGACATCGCGCCCCGCCCGCTGGCCTGGTGCCAGGAGTGCGACGAGAGGGTCTATTCGCAGCAGACTTGGAGGTCCGGGCACACGGAGACCCGGATCGGTAAGTATCAGCAGCAGTACGACTACACGTGCCCGAACCACGACCACGACGTCGTGGTGGAGCCCTACACGCGACCGGCCTCTTCCATCATCAACTGGCGGGATATCGGCACTCGGATCGGCGATCGCAAGCGGCCCCTGGTTCCCGGAACGATGGCCAAGATTCAGAAGGGGCTGGACATGTTCCCGTCCGATCCGTGGCTGGTCACGCTCAATCACGGGGGACACGACGGCCGTCACTTCCGCCCGGACCAGGCCCCCTTCCCGGCGCGTACCGCCAAGATCGGTGAAGGTCTCGTCATCCCCCGCGATGCTCTCGACCACGCCAGCGTGAGGCCGGACCTCGCCGCACCCCCCTTCGTGATCACCTACCGCAATCATGGCGGCGCCGACACTGTCGACCGTCCCCTGACCGGCATCAATGCAAAGGGCAACCACCACGGGTTGGTGATCCCTTACCGCAAGGGATGCCTGCCCAAGACCACGGATGACCCATTGCACACCATGTCGACGCGCGACTCCGCCGGGCTGCTCGTGCCCGCCGCCGACATCCAGAACTGCCACTTCCGCATGATCAAATGGCGCGAGCAGATGTCGGCTCAGGGCTTCCCCGAGGACTACATCGTGACGGGCAGCAGCGACTCCGCCAAGACAATGCAGGCCGGAAACGCTGTCTCGCGCAATGTCGCCCAGTGGCTCGGCTACCAGGTCACAGCCGTCCTGTAGCCCCGCCCCCACCGGGCGCGGCCCTGCCGGTAGTTCACGACGCCAGCGGGGACTCCGCCGCACTGGGCCTTGCCGACGCACGGAACGCGCACCCTCGTGCGAGGTCTGGCCCGGCGCGTCCCCCGCTGGTCAGCATCGGGGCATCGTGTAGCCAGGTCGTGCGTCTCTGTGCTTGCCCGCACGGGCAGTCTCACTGCGGTGACCGAAGCAGGATGGGGGGCGACCCACTGTGAAATTTCACGCTGATAATGTATTTCCTGTCGGAATAGGGATCCCGGGGTCAGCATCCCCGCCCGCAACCGGCAAACCAACACCGACGAGAGGTGCCCCATGAACGACAGGAGCACGGACCCCACCACACACGCCACCGCCACGCCCGGCCAGTCGGAGGACGTCCGGAAGTGCATCCAGCAGATCGCCGACCGGGCCGCGCTGCTGTGGACCAACCCCGCCAGGCTGTACTTCCGCCTCGCCGCCGGACAGGAGTGCCAGATCACGGCCCCGGCTGCCCGCCGCGACCACCCGGCGCACTCTGGCACGCGCGTCACGCTCCGCACGCTGCTGGAGGGCCTGCTGGACCGGCACTTGGGCGCCGATGAGCTGACGTCTCTCGACGGGGGCTGGTACGAGCTGGATCTCACCGCTTCTCAGCCGCCGCTGGGTGGCGGCGCGGGGTAGCGGTTGCCGACGGGCTCGACAGCTGATGGGCGAAGTCGATTCCTTTGGCAGGCCGCGGACGAGCCTCCGTCCCGGCCAGGCATGCATACCAGCCGCCTGGGCCCGGACCAGCATCATCGGCCGGGCCCAGGCGCACGTAGAAGTGGCCGGTGGACACCCCGGAGGGCGCAGCATTCCACCGGCCACCAACACCAACCAGACAGGCCAGCGCCCACCAGGTCGAGCCCATATCGTACGGCTTCCAGACGGCGAAGTGTTCACCCGCCGTTGCCCAGGACCGAAGCAAGGGAACAGGAGAGACCCGTGATCCCCCGAGGCCGCCCCGTATACACGCTCGCCGACGTCATCCGACTCAGCGGCGTTCCTGAAGCGACATGGAAGCGACGTGACCGCGCCGCTTTCGAGAGGGCGGTGAAACAGCTCAACAAGGGCGGACGGTACCCGATCTACGACGCCGCCCAGACCGATGCCTACCTAGTAGGCAAACCGGTACCAGCACTCCCCGGCGGCGAACACCCCGACGACCTACTGGACGCCGACGAGGCCGCCCCCATCGTGGGCGTGGAGCCGGACACCGTCTCCCAGTACGGCTACAGCGGCATCCTCACCGGCGCCCGGATGGACGGGCGTGTTTACCGGTGGCCCCGCAAGGTCCTCCAGGCGCGCCGAGACCAGCCGGATCAGCGCCACCGGCAGAAGGGCGCCCGAAGCAGGCAGCCTAGCCCCCTGCGCGACACGGCACGGCCGGCGGAGGTGAGCGCGTGGCTCACCTCGGCGGCCGAGGGCGCACGCGGACCGGTGACAACCGCTGAAATCCGGGAGCACTTCGAGGTGACCGAACGCACGGCTCAGCGCATCCTCGCCCGCGCCCGCGAGCACATCGCGCAGTAGCGGCAGCCGCTCTTAGCACCCGCGAAAGCACATCAGCAAGTAAGCCGATTACCCCAGAATGAACGCTCAGTATAGTAATGTATATCTTGTCGCTGGACTCCGGGGTCAGCATCCCCTCCCGCGACCGGCGCACCAACACCAGCCGAAGGAGAGAACGTCATGCACCAGAACCGCCAGACCGGCCCGGCACCCCGCGAAGTGACCACCGAATCCGGGTCGGTTTCGTACAAGCTGCCGGAGACCCACGTGATGAACAAGGTCTTCAACCGGGTGCTCACGGCCACCGAGCGCGCCGCCGGGGTCGGGCCTGCCGTCAGCGCTCAAGCGGCGCGTGCAGCGATGCTGGGGATCGCCGCCGCCGTCCGAGACATCCTCGCGGACTTCGACCGCCAAGCGCCGTTCGACGCCGTGGCCTTGGAACTGCGTCTCCATCACATCCCCGGCGTCGTCACCGCGCCCGGTGCCTACTGGACAGCCGCGGGTGAGCGGCGGTGCATCGACGACCCTGGGGCGAACTACCAGCTCAAAGAGTGGACGGACGGTATCAACGGCGGGAACCGCGAGGGATGGGAACCGCTGTGCACTCGCATCAGTGACAGGTCCGACGCACTCACCACCGTCTACCGGATGGACCTGGCGGCCGCCGCTGAATTCCCACAGCCCGACTCTCTCCCCGACCCGCTGTTCTCGGCGGCAGAGGTCGCCGTGCAGCTCCCCCGGGGGTTCATGAGCGCCTACGAGGACGAGTTCGCAGAGATCCATCAGGACAGCGACAGTGCGGCGGATAAGCAGGTGTGGGAGCTGCTGATGCGGCGGCCCTCCCGCCACCGGGTCGCTACCCCCCGATACCTGCTGGGCCACCTCGCTGATACGGCCCAGACGCTGGATTTCCTGACCGAACACGCGGAGATTCACCACAGCACCAGGCGAGCTCGCCTACGCGGCTGCGCCGTGTTGCTGGATACTCTCGCCGCCGATTACGGAATTCGCCCGTGGCCCCGCATGGGGCACGGCGTCCGACCGCTCGATGACATTCCCCACTGCGAGGAGTGCGCCTCACTCGTCGGCTACCACCCGCCGGTCGGGGCCGCTGCGCCCTGAGCCGACGCCCCGGCGTCATCGGACAGCGGAGCGACAGGGCTCCTGGGTTTCCAGCCCAGGAGCCCTGTTCGTGCATGCAGTGACCGGTCACCGTCGCCACCTGGAAGACGAGTCCCGAGCCGTCGACACAGGGGCGTGTGAAGGTACCTGACGCGCCGTCTGGGCCTTCGGTCCGGTCGAGGGGATCATCAGCCCCCGAGCGCGCCGAGCAGCCGTGCACCAGCCGCACCTTCCTTCAGACGCATCCGAATGGCTGCCCGCGAGCGGTGTGGACCATTCACCATGAACGGTCAAGCTAGTAATATATATCTTGTCGGGAGAAGTCTCCGGGGTCAGCATCCCCACCCACAACCGACACTCAACGCCAACCCTTCCAGGAGCTAGTCATCATGACCGCGAACCCCACCAGTGGGGCCTACCCCACCCCACGCGAGTTCCAGGAACGCCGGACTGGCCTTTGGCTTACGCATCGCCACTCAGGCCAGGAAGTCCGCCCCGGCGACACCATCCACGGTCCGCGCATGCAGAAGCTGACATTCATCAAGTTCGAGGTCACTGAGACCGGCAACGTTTACGTCCATACCCAGCACCCAGAACGCGGCATCGTGGAACTTGCCCCGAGCGACGTGCTGCGGACCGCTTGGCACGAGCCCTACGACACCGGCACCATCGCCCTAGTGATCGAAGCAGCAGCGAACCACCTTGAGACCTACGGATGGCGCTGCACCGCCTACCGGTACGGCTGGAACAGCGCGCAGCAGCAGAAGGAAAGCACGCTTCCCCGCGAGCAGCGTTCCTGCCACATGGACGAGGCCCTGAGCATCGTCGTCCACGGCGGCTCCATCGAGATGTGGGACAGGTGGGATCACTCCGGAATGGCACTCATCGATGGCACCGCACGCGTCATGGAGGACTATCTCCAGTGCCAGCTTGAGGAATACGAGGACAAGTCCAGCCGCACCGCCGAGGACGTCATCAGCTTCATGCGCACCGTCGCCGGATGGATTCGCGCGGGCTGGCTGCCCTTCCCGAACGAGTACTTCGCGAACTGACCTCACCTCGTTCGCGTCGGCTCCCGCAACATGGCGCCTGCGAGCGGCCCCCAGCAGCAGCCGCGGCGAACGGTACGGCGTGGCGTCCGCGACAGGAACCACCACCGCAGCCCGATGCTTCGGCCTGGAGAGGGTGCGCGCCCTGATCGCCACCTACCAGCAGCACCCACCCGGGCGGCGGGACAGGGATCCCCGCCCTGCCGCCCGGGCCACACACCGATACATCTCGACACTTGGAAAGGTGACCATGGCCATCACCGAAGAGCTATTCACGGTGGAGGGCAGTGCCCACGGCCCCTATGCCGCGATCCCGGTACCTGACAGCTGGGGCCCGTACGACCCGATCAGCGTCACCCGTGACATCGCCGAGCGGATCGTTCACGACCTGATGACGTGCGACGCAGGATGCGACCTCACCGCTGCGTGGGAGGGCTCTAACCTCGTCTTCACCCGGGACGACGAGAGAAGCGAGATCATCAGGCCCCAGCCCGATGGTCGGTACCGGATCGGCGGCCTTTGGCCCTGGGCGCCATGGGAGACCGCAAGGCAGAAGGCGGTGCAGGCGCTGACTGAGTGGGGGATCACCGCTCACGACGACGAGGACGCAGGGAGGTCATGGTTGATCATCGGCTGGGACCAGAGCGCCGCGCGCTTCCCGCACATGCTGGCGGAGCCCTACATGGTGCTCTATCTCTACAACGACGCCGACGACGATCTCACCATCACCCGGCCGCCCGTCCAGGGCGACCGCTGGCACGTGGTTGCCGGTGACGGCACGGGCGTCGAGAGGACGTTAACGACGTATCAGGCTGGTCATCTCGACGAGTGCGTTACAGCCATCGCCGAGTGGGTCACCGATCCTCTGCCCACGGCTGGTGCCCCGATGCCCACCGCCGGCGCGGTTCTGCTCGCGGCGCTCACTCAGCGCGGCATCACGGTGCACACCGACTGGGTGGGCATGAGCTACGCGGTTCCGTTGGACTCCGCCACCCCCGCGCCAACGGTGCGCGACCGCCCGCATCTGTCGGTGGCCGACCGCAACTGTTCCATCGATCACGCTGCGGCCGACCACACCGGATGGACCGTGTTTCTGCATGGCGAGTCCGGCAATCCCATCGGGGATCCGCTCTACATCGCCGGTGACGGTGCGCCGATCAACTGCGCCGCCGACTCCACGATGACCGCCGAGTTCATCGCTAACCTGCTCAACCGGGCCGGATAGCTGAACGGCCCCAGTCCAGGCCAGCCCCGGGGCAGGAGGGACGGGAATTCCCACCCACCCCGGGGCCCGCTGAAGAACCTCAACCCCAGGCACAAAACATAGCCAAAACCGATCCCATCGCCTTCGATGTCGCGATCCCGCTGAACAGGGTTGCTGACCAGTTGGCTGAGCTGCTCACGCCCAGCACGGTGGCGACCCTCGGCACCGGCTCCGGTGCACAGGGGGCCCTGTCCGAGATCGAGACACTCAACGAGGAATAGGGATGGATCCCGTCCGACGTCTGGTACGACATCCAGCGGAGGCTTGAGGCCTTTGCCCGAGCCATGGGCGCACGCTGCATACCACTACGGCCTACGACTCCGATCAAACTCATCCCCCTTACCTCCCTTCAGCCACAGTCGGATAACCGTCCGCCAACGGTGCGGATCACGCACGAATGAACGCTCAATCTAGTAATATATATCTTGTCGGGAGAAGCCTCGGGGGTCAGCATCCCCACCCACAACCGACACCCAACACCAACCCCTCCAGGAGCCAGCCGTCATGGCAACAAGCCCCACCAGCAGGATCTACCCCACACCACGCGAATTCCAGGAACGTCGAACAGGCCTCTGGCTCACACACGCCCCCTCCGGCCGGACAGTCCACCCGGGTGACACCATCCACTACGGTCCCGAGCGGGAGACGGTGACGTTCATAGCGCTGCACTCCACCGGTACCGGAGCGCTCCGCGTCCGTGCACAGCGTGCGGAGCATGACGGCATCGTGGAGCAGCATCCGAACGATTTCCGGGTGTGGTGGCACGAGCAGTACGAGGTCGACACCGTCGCTCTGGTGATCGAAGCAGCAGCCGCACACCTCCAGACATACGGATGGCGGAGCTGGGCGTGCGAGCACGACCCGAGGAAGCGAAGCGCGAATACGGCTCTTCCTCCGCAGCAGCGCGCCTGTCACATAGAGGAGGCGCTGAACGTCGTCGTCCACGGAACCCCTGATGCCCTCAACGGCCACTCCGGTTCGACGCTCCTCGAAAGCACTCAGCAAGTGCTGGAGAACTATCTGAGCTGCCCGCTCGGCGAGTACGAGGACGAGTTCGACCGGACCGCCGACGACGTCATCACCTCCATGCAGGGCATTGCCGGACTGCTTCGCGTGGGATGCGTCCTCACAGCGCTCTAGTCAAAAGGACGACGGCTGCCGCTTCTGACGGACCCCGTCCCCACCAACGAAGACTCCCGGCGCGCAGCAGGGCAAGCCGCGCACCGGGCTCTCCATCACCGAAAGGACATCTGCATGGACACCACGAAGCAGGCCAAGGAGCGAGCCAATCAGGCTGGCGCCGTTGTGGAGCGTTACCTGGAAGAGTTCCTCGCCACCGGAGAGCAGGACCCGGCCGTCCGAGGCCTCATCGCCGCCCGCTGGTACGGCGAACGTACGCGCGAGGTGCCGGGGGCCCAGCTGATCGGCCCCGACGCCGACGAGTACATCGCCGGGCAGGTCATCGCTGAGCTGTTCGGGGACATCCTCCACTTCGGCGAGCACTGGAAGCTCGGCCACACAGAGCTGTTCGGGCGGACCTGGGAGCTGCGCGGTGGCTTCGAGCGCTTCGAGCCGAGCGTCGCGGCTCTCACCGACGCGAGCGAGGACTCGGCATACGAAGTGCTCTCCCGGCTTCTTGCCGACCTCCTGCTGTGTGCGGAGCGGCTCGACCTGGGCAGCCAGGAGCTTGTCAACGAGGGGCACTCGCGCTTCATCAACGGCACCGGCGAAGAGTGACCAGTTTCTTCCTGGAACCACCCTGGCGCGCGGCAGGGCAAGCCGCGCGCCAGGGCTCCACCACTCCACTGACGTACAGGAGGACCGATGGACATGTACGCGCCACCCGTGACCCGTCAAGCGGGGAACAGACCGTCCCGCCCCACCAGCTTCGGCCGCAGGGCGGCACAAGCGATCGCCATCACCTGCGGACTGGCTCTGACCAGGGCTCGGCGACGCCCGGAGCACGCGCCGACGATGTGCGAGGACTCCGATATCGAGGCCCTCGCCGTCGGCATCGGCGTTCTGCGCCCGGCCGTTTCATCCAGCAGCACGGTGGTACGGCAGACCAGGATGCGGGCCCATCGATGACGGCCACCACGCAGATGGCGCTCTTCGCCGAGGAGCCCGCTATGACAGCTGATGTGCCGATGGACCTCGTCCGCAACGCCGACGCCATCCTGCTGAACACCAGCGGAGGCAAGGACAGCCAGGCGATGATCTCGTATGTGGCCGGGCTCGCCGCCGAGGCCGGGGTACTGGACCGCATCGTGGCGCTCCATTGCGACTTAGGCCGCGTGGAGTGGAGTGGCACGCGGCAACTCGCCGAACTGCATGCCCTGCACTACGGGCTGGACTTCGAGGTGCGCAGCCGGAACGAGAAAGGCGATCTGCTGGACCAGGTGGCCGAACGCCAGATGTGGCCCAGTGCAGATGTTCGGTATTGCACGGCGTATCACAAGCGAGAGCTGGCCCGTCAGCTCATCCGCAGTTGGGACGCGCTGTATGCGCTGTCTTGGAGGCGAGGAATCGTTCTGGACTGCCTCGGGATCCGTGCTGCCGAGTCGTCCAAGAGAGCCAAGAAGCTCCCGCTCACACAGGACACCGCGTTGACGACCCGCGGGCGGTCGGTCTTCACCTGGCTACCGATCCACTCGTGGTCCGACGAGCAGGTCTGGCAGCAGATAGCCGACTCCGGACTGCCGTACAGCCCAGTCTACGACGCGGGCATGCGCCGCCTGAGCTGTAGTTTCTGCGTACTGGCCAGTGAGGAAGATCTGGTGTGCGCGGCACGACTGCGCCCTCGGATGGCCGACGAGTACGCCGCGCTGGAGGCCAGGATCGGGCACTCTTTCAAGGCCGACCTCACGATGGCCGATGTTGTCGCGCAGGCCCGGACTCTTGGACGGATCACGCGGTACACCCGTGGTGAGGCTATGCGAGACCACCTGGGCAACGAGGTGGCCGACGCCTACCTGCGCAAGATCGCCGCCTGACCCCAGACGGAGGCTGTTCGTTACGGGAGCGACGAAGTACGCGCGACGAACAGCGACCGCGCGAATGAAAGATGGGGTCGGCGGTACGAACCGCGGTTCGTACCAGCCCCACCGGAGTGTGCTGGCTTGGGCAAACCGCCGACCCCTTTTTCTCCACCACCTACCAGGAAAAGACCTCGGTCCCTCTCAGCAGGGGCGCCCGCCATTATACGGCCCGCGATGCGACAGGATGAGCACAATGACCACGACGAGAGAGCAGTTCGAGCAGCGGCTCGCCGCACTGAGCGACGCCTGGATCACGCGCAGGCAGTTGCGGGAGTTGGCGGGAGTCGTGGAGAAGACCGTCCGGAACTGGCTGGACGAAGAGCCGCTTGACCCGTCCCAGACTCGCACGGGCGAGCGCAACACCCAGCTCATCGAGCGGGAAGCCGCCGCGTCCCTGGTCCGGAAGAGGCTGTTCGAGCCCAAGGAAGGCACGACCGATCTGCGGGCTGGTCCGCGCCTGCCTGATGAGCCTCAGCGGTTGAGTCACGCCCCCGGCGAGCTGTGGGGGTGGGCCGACATCGCTCGGCGTCGAGGCGTGACGCCCGGGGCGATCAGCAATCTAGCGAAGTCGTACGAGGACCACCCTGTCAAGCCGTTCCCCCGAGCCGTCGGACGCAAGCGTGACGCAGCTGCCGTAGCCGAGTGGTTTCACTGGTACGACACGGAGCGTCCCGGGTATGCAGCACGCCGCGAGGAGGGACGTGTCCCGGAAGTCGTCGAACACCTGGAGGCGGCACTAGCCGGGCAGGAAGACCTCACGACGGAGACGCTCGCCGCTCAGCTGGGAGTCGCCGTCGGCGTGGCACGCACGTACCTCACTCAGGCGGCTGAGCAGGTGATGGACGAACACCAGCTCATCCCCCGCAGCGCCATCGCCAGGCTCCTCGCGCAGGCCGGCCACACCGGGACGGCCGAGCAGCGGCGCGAGCGGGTCAGGACCCTGCTCAACCGGAAGAACGCACCGCAGAAGTACATCACTGTCGGCGGCACCGACTACTACAAGAAGGCCGACATCGACCGGCTCCTCTCACCGCCGGGATGACCGGAATCCGGGGCTCGGTGTTTCACCCCGGGGAGGGCCCGCGGCGCCCGCGCCACGGATGGTTCACCGTTCCAGGTAGGCGGACAGGATGAGTTCAGACTCCGGGGAGAGAGTAGCGACGCGGACCTGGTCGCCGTCGCCGTAGGTCAGGGTTCCCGGCACGTCGCCTACAGCCGGGTGGCAGTCGCCACGGGTCAGCGTGGCAAGCACCGTGGTGCGTAAGCCCTCGCGGAACGCGAGCGACACCCCGAGAGGGACCGCAAGGTCGACATTGGGGTCCGCAAGCGCGGCCTTGACGAGAGCACGTGTCTCCTGCTCTGTCATCAGCTTCGGTACTCCGGCCATAGAGTCAGTATCGCAGCCAAGATGAGCCGGATGAGGCCGATCGACATCACGCGGAGGATGGGGGCGATCCATCCAGCAGGTACGCCCCAGCCGGATTGAGGGCGGCCATCTTGAGCAAGCGCCAATGACGTGACCGGATGGAGCAAGTGGGTGGTTGGTGCGCGTGGCCGGGTACGGGTGGTGTCCCTCCCGGCTGTCGATTGTGGGAGACCGCGGCGGACTGCGCGCAAGGTCGGCCGGCCACTTTTTCTCCGCTCCTTCGTCACGGAGAAAAAACCGACCGTCCTCCCCTGCACTCCGTCCGGCGGCCCCCCAAAATCTCTCTTCGCCGGGAGGGGCCGGGGGCCGATCTCCACGGCAACGCACCGCACCAAGCTCAGCCCGCCACCCGACCACAGCCCCGTCGCGGGGTACGGAACCGCACCCCGGGCCCTGGCACAGCCGCCGTCCCAACGCGAATCCACACAGGACAAAACCCGACATCCTGGTTGACCAGCCGGCTCCCAATCGATAGATTTACCTATACAGACAGAGGCCCGGAACACCCATTAAGCGATAGTTTTACCCATCTAACGAGGGGCTTGAATGCGAACCCCTCCCTCACCTCGAGAGAGCCCCATGAACCAGCCGGCCACACGACAGATCCAGCCCGGCAGTCCGCTGCCCGGCACGGAGTTGGCGGTCCAGCCGCTACCGCAGTGGTACGACGGTCCGCCGCGCGAGCGCATCGTCGTCCGTGAGGCAAGGATGCACGCGCGCTACACGCAGACTATCCACAAGGACGACAAGGGCACCCCTGTAAGGGAATCCGCCGGGTACGGCAAACCCAACCTCACCGGCGACGAGGTACGCAGCTTCGTCGGCGGATCGCTCAGATTCTGGCTGTCCAGCCAAGCAGCCATCACGGCCGACGGAACGATCATCTACCGTGCGTCGAGGCGGCATTCGGCTATCACGTTCACGCCGGTCCTCGACTCCGGAGTCATCATCACGGATCCAGAGCGGTACATCACAGCCGACGCATACCGCGTCACCGGGCACGGGCGCACCCCGCAGGCATGGTCGCAGGCAGCCGTCCGTGAGGCGGTTACACAGGCCACACGCCCCGGCCCAATCGACTGGCCGGACGGCTGGGCCCTGCTCATGCCGGACGAGACCATACGGTTCGCCGCAGGCGGCTTCCCCTGGATGGCAGCAACCGAGTACACCGCCGAGCCTGTCATCGCACCGGAGGAGTGGGGGCCGCGCTGTAGAGAGTGCAAGTGGCACGAATCAGAGCACGACCCCAACCGCTCATGGGGCAACCGCTGCCGGAAGTTCCAGCCGCAGAGGGATTGACCTTTCAACAATCGATAGATTTACCTCGCTTTTCCGGGGCAGGGCAAGGCCCCGTTTCCTTCACCGCCTAGGAGGTACTGATGGCAGCCGACAGCGCGCCGCCCACACACCCGATCAGCGATCCGGCAGAGGCCACCGCCGTCGCCTACTCCGTCGAGATGACAGGCCCCGTCCTGACCGGCGGACCTCGCCCGATGTGGTCGCGCGCACGGCTCCGGGCGATGCTGAACGTCGTCGCACAGCAGGGCGGAGCCGTAGCCAAGCAGGAGGAGAACATCTCCTTCACCTACGGCGACTCCAGCAAGACCGTCGTGACGGCCCGACCGGCTCGCGCCCGCATGGCGGAGTGTCTCCACTGCGGCCAGTGGGAGCGCGAGCACCGCGACCCCGACAACGTTTCGGCATGTAAGGACTTCGCCCCTGAGCCGAAGCCGGGCACCGCCGAGAATCCGCGCTGCACTCGGTGCAGCCAGCCCAAGACGCACCACAGCCGCCAGTTCACCGTGGCGTGCGAGGCATTCACCCTCGGCGATCCCAACGACGAGTAGCACACGCTCCCGCCCGGGGCCCGGGCCGACCAGTCAGGGCACCGGGCACCTCCCGCCCGTTGATTCCTCCTCCCGGTCGTGGCACGACCACGGCCGGGTGCAGGGCACAGCGTGCCGGTTCAGCCGCGTAATGCAACGCCCAGGCCAAGGGGGCAGGGCAAGCCCCCTCTTCTCCGCCATCGACTGAGGAGACTTCGTGCGCAATTTCAATGACCCGACTGACATGACGCCGTACCTGGTGGACGGCGCATACCCCGATCCGTTCGTCACAGCGGGCCGGTACCTCCATGCGCGGGAGGCCGAGTGGCGTCAGGCCCACCGCGAGATGGGCGAGGCGTGCGTGTTCTACGGAGCGGAGATGCTACGTAACGCGTGGCCGACGGCGCATCGCGTCATCTTCGACCGCACCGAGAACGACGCACATCCGCTGAAGCCGATGACGTTCCTGCGAATCGAGGACATGAGCGGTACCACGCTCGCCACTCGCATGGACCTCCCGGCGGACGAGGAGAGCGACGTCCACGGCGTCGTGATCGCTCTGCACTACCTCCTCCGCGCTGAGGGTGAGATCAATACGGCTGGCGGGGTGGGCTTGCATCGGCCGTGGTTCATCGAGTCGACCTACAGCTTCGAGTACGACGCGAGGCCGCCGTACACCTGCACCGTCACCCTGCCGCCCGCCGTGCGTCCGGCGGGCGACCGAACCGCACTGCTGCCGAATGCGGCAATGCTGCGGGGCACCGAGGCACACGCCTACGGACGCGAACGGAACAAGCCTGCCGCACCCGGGTCGCTGCCGCCTGTCCCTGCTGCCTTCGCCCCTGGCGACGTATTGCGGATTCGCGAGACCACGGACGTCTGCCACCAGGACTCAGCCCCGTACGAGCAGGGCGAGTTCTACGTCCGGATCAATAACGAGGCGTGGCAACGCCACGGTGGCCACTTCGACGGAACCTGCACCAGCAGCGACTACATCATCCGCGAGTACCTGAACGACGGGCCCGAACGCAGTGCCCGGTTGGGACAGTTCGAGCCTGCGTATGTGGCTCCGGACGCCATCCTGCCGGGCGAGATCCTCACGCACGCGCCCGTTCTCTCCCCCGCCACATTGTGGCTTCCCTACACCGCGACCAACGACGTGGCCCGCCTGACGCTGGTGCGCCACCACGTCGAACAGCACGCAGGCCCCGCGGCGGCTTCCTCCGTGGCGTACGCCATCGACGGCGCCGCCCTCAACTCGATACTCGATGATCTCGTCGGCAACTCGAAATCGGGCCCCCCGGAGTTGTCCCGACGCCCGGAGTCCGGCGCCCTCTACATCCGACGCAGGACCCGTTGGGGAAAGACTACGGTCGTCTACGTCCCGGCCCAGGACTGATCCCTTCCTCTCGTGCCGGGGCAGTCAGAGCCCCGGCACGGGAGCCCACCGCCATCAGCAGCTCTCGCACACGAAAATAACTCGCCTCACGCCCGAGTTCACCATGACCTGGCCGATGCAGGTTGCCGCCAACGACTACCGTGCCGCCGCCTGTATGGCTCAGCGGATTCACCGTGATCCCAGCTTGGAAGCAACCATGTCCGACGTACGGAGGGGAGTTATGGGTGAAGCGCCTCAACGACTCCGCCGGGTGCGCCAGATCGACACGTACCTGCGGCAAGCCCCTTCCTGGGCTCCCCTTGACCTCTTAAGGGGCAACGTGGACGTCCACAGGCCATCACCGGCAGGCGAGTCTGTGGGTGACAAGGCCCGGTAACAGCTACGGTGCGTGCCGTCCTTCTCCGCCGTGTCCCACGTACCAACGTGGCGCGGCGGTGCCGCACGTGTCGGCGAAGCCAACGCCTTTGTGCTCAGCGGGTGATCAGGCTCGGCAGGAAGCGGAGGCGCCAGCATGCGGCTGCCGGAACACTGGCACTTGCGCAACAGAGGTCAAGCGACGTGGACGGTTAGCCTGGCCAACGGGGACGGTCGGCCCTTGGGTGTGGTGCGGACGTCGTCCCAGTCGATCGCGGGATGTTCAGCGAGCAACTCCAGGTCACCTAGGCGGAAGAGGGGGACCCTCGGAACGGCGCGTCGGCGCTGGTAGCCGCTACGGACCCACAGGGCGGGCTCAAGCCACTTGGCGGTAATGAGATGCTGCAAGTCCGAGTGTCGGATGCCCAAGTGTGCGACGGCCTCTGCCCGGTTGAGAAGGCGGCCGTTGCGCTTCGCCTTCTCAAGTGCTTCCCGGTCGTCGAAGCGTTCCAAAGCCTCGCCATCGTAGAGGGCACTGCCCTTGAAGTCGCCGACGGATGTGATCAGCCCTAAGCGGCTCAGTTCGATCATCACGTTCGGCGTTCGGGTCGACCGTCGTGGTGAACCGCTTCTCCAGGATGGCCGCGGCCCGGGTCGCTCCCATGTCAGGCAGTGAGCCGGTGCTGCTGCGAATCTCCTCGACGCGAGCCAGGGCGTCCTCGACGATGGCAGCGGACCAGCGCCGGCCGTCGACATCCGCGCGCGGGATGAGTCCCTTGGCCAGGGCACGTTCGAAGCGCCACAGTTCGAAGCCCAGCCGGTCGGGAAACTGCTGCGGGCCATAGTCCTTGAGCTTGTTCCGGTCGCTCTGTCCGGTACTGGTCATCCAGGTCTCCAATCGTGATGTTGTCTCGTGCTTTGGCGTCCTACTGCTGTGCCGAAGGCAGCCCGCGCAACAGTACTCGGCAATAGGGTTCAGCGTATTGCCACATCCTTTTGCGGGGGCCTGGAAAGTCTCTACAGCTAGGTTTGGTTGGGGTCATTTGAGGGGCTCACTCCGCA
This sequence comes from Streptomyces sp. NEAU-174, assembly GCF_052665095.1. Taxonomy (NCBI): domain Bacteria; kingdom Bacillati; phylum Actinomycetota; class Actinomycetes; order Kitasatosporales; family Streptomycetaceae; genus Streptomyces; species Streptomyces sp. NEAU-174. Next base: position 498,899 of record NZ_JBQTCE010000005.1, read on the forward strand.
GCCAATGCTCTTGGGTAGGGAACCCCTACCTCGCGAGAAACTGGTGGGTCAGCGATGCTTGATCACTCCGATGCAGAGCGTCCAGGCTGGTGTCCGGCAAGGTAGTGTCGGCTGATGGTTGATGTCGAAATTCCTCCTGTGGGAAGGAGTGCCCATGACGCAGCACGCCCTGTCAGAAACACCCATCGAGGAGCTGAACCCCGGCTGGATCGGTATGCCGATTGAAGTGGACGACCTTCAAGGCGTCGCCGTCGGTTTCCGCCTGGCGCGCTACGAGAGAACCATGGTGGACAACACGCGCACGTGGATTCTGTACAGCGATGGCTCTCCGTGGCGCACAGAGGTGAGAGCCGGGGCGAAGGTACGGTGGGTGGGGACCGTCCCCGCACCCGGACAGTTCGTGAGCCCTCAGCCTGCGCCCCCGCACTCTGCGGTAACAGCCCTCCCGCAGCAAGCCCAGCTTTCCCCGCAGTCCTGGGTGACGCCGACGCCAGGCGGCAACTACTAAACGCCCCCGACGGCCCCCGCTCCGCACTCGGTAACAGCGGAGCAGGGGCTGTCTGTTCGTTCACGCCGAGGATCCTTCAGGCATCGTGCCCCCGTGCGCGGGGGCTATCGCAACCGCGTGGTCAGCCGGCTCAGGGCGCGCCGGCTCTGTCACCGCTGGCCCCCTCTGACGTTTGTCGGCTGCCCTGGCCTGACGCACCTCCGCCTCTGGAAGGCCCAGGCGGTCGGCCACGTCACGGACTCCCGTGTTCGCCAGCATCGTCGCTACGATCTCTGATGCCCGATCGCGAAGTTTCAGAACCTGCTGTCCCGCTTCCGCGCGCACTCGCGCCGTGAACTTCTCGATCTTCTCCTGGGCACTGGACTCGATCTCTTCGATCTCCCCTTGGGCCTCGTACCAGCCGGTCGCGAGGTCCTCCAATCGCTGCTCGCGCTCCCGGCGATCAGCCGTCCGTGCACGGGCCCGTTGTCGTGCTTCCACCGCCCGAGCCGACTGTCGCTTTGCCATCGCCTTCTCCTCTCTGATCGGTGTCTGCCGGGCCATTGTGGCCGATGATTCTCGCTTCTGAGTGGGATACTGCCCGCCTTTTGATGAGCAGACATTCAGAGGCATTCAGAGGCATCCGAAATTGATTCGATCTTGCTTGTGGATAACCCCAACCGCAGGGTTTTCCCCAGGTCCGCTCAGGAGAGCGGACCTGGGGAAAACCTGAGTGCGCTACGCGGACCGTGAGGAAGAAGGCTGTGGTCCGGCTGGTTGGTTCGACTCGTTCCACTCGCTCACCAACCACCCTTTCCACAACCCTCTTCCTCACGGTCGAAGCTCTTGCATTCACAATGTCACAAGGTAATCTGGGTGCATGATGACCATCCACAAGCTCTCCGCCGGGGATGGCTATCTCTACTACACGCGCGAGATTGCGACCGGTGATGAACGCCGTTCAGGTAAGCGCGAGCTGGGCGACTATTACACCGCCGAAGGGAATCCCCCAGGAATCTGGATCGGCTCGGGAATCCACGCTCTCGGCGTCAGCGGTACCGTCACGGAAGATCAAATGCGCGCACTGTACGGGGAAGGACTGCACCCCGACGCGGACCGCATCCTCAAGGATGCCTCCGGCAAGGGGCTGTCCGCCGCTGCCGCCATGCGCACGGCACGGCTCGGCCGTCGCTACTACCGCTACGAGCAGACCGAAGGCCCCCTGGCGGCCAGGATCCAGGACGCGCTCCAGGAGTTCGCGGCACACGCGGGACGCGACGCAACGGTCGGCGATCGCAGGCGAATACGGGGCAGGGTCGGGGCCATCGCCTTCCGTGAAGATTTCGGCCGCTCCCCCAAGGACGCGGAGGAACTCAGCCGCTACATCAACGCGAACACAGCCTCCCGTCGGCAGGCGGTCGCCGGGTACGACCTGGTCTTCCGCAACAAGTACGCCTCGGTGCTCTGGGCCCTGAGCGACAAGGCGACCAGCCAGAGTGTCGAAGCTGCGCACGAGCAGGCGATCGCCGACACCCTCGCGTGGATCGAACAGCACGCTCTCGCCACGCGTACCGGCATCAACGGAATCGCCCAGGAGGACGTTGGCGGTCTCGTCGCCGCCCGGTACCGCCACTACGACAGCCGGCGCGGAGACCCGCTTCTCCACGACCACGTCGTTGTCGCCAACAAGGTCCGCGGGCTCGACGGACGGTGGAGAAGCATCGACGGAAAGCTTCTGTACGCGATGGGAGTCGCCGCCAGCGAGCTGTACAACCAGCGCGTGATCGAAGAGCTGTGCCGACGCCTCGGAGTCCAGGCCGACGAACGCGAGGTCACCCCCGGCAAGCGGCCGGTCATGGCGATCAGCGGACTCGACGACGACCTGATCGAGGCCTTCTCCAAGCGCGCTCAGGACATCCGCAAGGAACTGGACCATCTCCTTCAGGAATACCACCGCCGGTACGGCAAGGAGCCAGACCTCGCCGCGAGGATGGCGCTCATCCAGCAGGCCTCACTGCGAACCCGCCCGCACAAGAAGCAGGCACGCGCGTTGTCCGATCTCCGGGCGGCCTGGCGTACGGAGGCGATAGCGCTGTTCGGAGCAGGCCGGATCAACGGACTGCTGGAGTCAGCCCAACGAGCCGCCGACTCAGCCGCCGGTAAGGGTCCCGGCGCCGGGGTGCACCTGGAGCGGGCCGCACAGGACGTCCTTGCGGTGGTGTCGGGCGAGCGCGCAGTCTGGGGTTGGCGGCATGTTATGGCGGAGTCCCGGCGCTACGTCGTCCGCACCACGAAGGGCCGGGGAGATACACATGGTCTCGCCGAGCAGATCACCGAACACGTGCTCCGGCGATGCAGCGTGGACATTACGCCACCAGACCTCAACCCGTCCTTCGCACCGCTGCAACGGGCCGATGGCAGCAGCATCTACCGACGCAGGGAGTCCCGGCTGTACACCTCCAGCGAGGTGCTGTCCGCAGAGTCTCGGATCCTCAATGCCGCACGCTGCTTGGTCATCCCTCCCCTCGGATATGACCGCTTCGCCGATGCCGCCGAACGCTTCACTGGTCCCGCACTGGATGCGGGCCAACTCCGCCTCGCCCAGGCCTTCGTGTGCTCGGACAAACTCGTCGTCGTCGGTATCGGCCCGGCAGGCTCCGGAAAGACCACCGCGCTGCGCCTTGTCCGTGACGCCGTTGCCTCGGGGGGCGGTCGACTCATACCGCTGGCCCCCTCCAGCCGGGCGGCAAAGGTCATGGAGGGCGACCTCGATACCACCGCCCACACCCTCCATGCGTGGCTCGGCCAGCGTGACCGGCTTGCCGAAGGCCGGCGGGTGAAGGAGGAGTTCGTGCTCCGCCGGGGAGACGTGATCGTCGTTGATGAAGCGGGCATGGCGGGAACCAGGAACCTTTCCCGGATCGTCGCCGAGGCAGAGGCAGCTGGGGCCGTCGTCCGGCTGCTCGGCGATCCCTCCCAACTGGGTGCTGTCGAAGCCGGCGGTGCACTCCGTCTGGTCGCGCAGGACGTCGGGGCCGTCGAGCTGGAGACACTGCACCGGTTCGACACGGAAGGAGAAGCGGACGCTTCCCTGAGGCTGCGCGACGGTGACCCTGCCAACGCCTGGAGGTGGTACCTCAGCGAGGGCAGGATCACGGGCGGCGGGCAGGAGATGATGCTGGACTCCGTGTTCGGCGCCTGGCAGACCGACACCGAGTCCGGGCTCACATCCTTAATGATGGCGGACGACAGCGACAGCGTCCGCGAGCTCAACGTCCGCGCCCAGGCCTTCCAACTCGCCTCCGGCCGACTGGAATTGTCCCGCTCCATCGCCTTGCGCGACGACCTGCACGCGGCCGTCGGAGACTTGATCGTCACCCGGAAGAACCAGCGCCGTCTTCCCGTGCTGGCGGGCCGCGACTACGTCAAGAACGGAGATCAGTGGCGGGTCGAACGGCTCGACGCCCACGGCAACGCCACGGTCCGACACACCGGGCACGGTGGACGAGTTGTCCTTCCCCTGAGCTACCTGCGTCGCCACGCCGAACTCGGTTACGCCTGCACGACCCACCGCGCACAGGGTCTGACCGTGGAAACTGCCCACGGCCTGATCACCGTACGCACGAGCCGCGAGGCCGCCTACGTGATGGCCACCCGCGGTCGGCGTTCGAACCGTCTGCACGTGGTCTCCGACGAGGGCATGAGCATGCGCGATGTGCTGGACACCATCGTGTCCCGCAACCAGACCGCGTTCTCGGCCCATGAAACGATCCGGGCTGAGCAGGATCGGGCCTACAGCATCGGCCAGCTCGCCACCGAGTACACCGATGTCCACGCCCGCTCCGTCAGCCTGCGTTTACAGAACCTCGCCCGGCGAGTCCTTGGCCCAATCGCCGAGGAGTTCATCGCCGCCGACGCCTGGTCGGCTGTCGAACGCTCATTGCGCACCGCCGAGGCCGAAGGCTGGGATGCGGCTCGTCTACTCGCCGATGTCCACGCCATACGGGACTTCCTCGATGCCGAGGACCCGGCAGCCGTCCTGTCTTGGCGCATCGACTCGCGCGTCGAAGACGGCCGTCGGGGCGCCGAACGAGCCGCCGAGCGGGAGTCGCTTCCTGGCCACAGTCGTCCTTTCAAAGAGCTGGACAACGACCAGCTAGCCCGGCTGCTGGACCAAGCGGAGCGTCACCGGCGGGCTGCGGTCGAGGAGCTCCACCGTGCGGACGCGGCCGTCTCCTCACAGCCCCGCACCGTGATCGTGGACGGCCTTCCTCACCCGGCCTGGCCCCGCCGCTCCTACGGCCACCTCACCCGCGCTCAGCTCGCCGCGGCCATCGCCGATGCCAGGCTCCGGCTGCGACGCGCCGAACACGAAGGCGAACACGAAGCCGAGCGGTTGGCGGCAGCCGAACACGTTGTCCTGCGTCGCGAGCAGCGGCTCCGCCGCGCGATGCGCCCGGTCGACCGGATGCGTGAGGATTGGCAACGAGAACCGAAAACCGGCTCCAGCCGCACCGCCCGACAGCACGTCGAGGTCACCCGCGCCGAGCTGACCGGCAACCTCCACCGGCAGGACACCGCCCGCGAACGGCTACGCCGTGCCCAGGTCATCGCCGACCGAGTACACGCAGAACGACGCCTCCGCGACCAACTCCCACACGGTTCCGCCCCGGTCCCGGACAACACCGCACCGCTGCCGGATTGGCTCGCGCCCTCGGCCGCCGTACGAGACATCGACACCCCAGCGGCCTGGCGCAAGCATCTCGTCGAGCGCCGGATTGTGCTCACCGAACGCCTAAAGCAGACCGGAACAGTGCTGGCCGTCACCCCGCCAGCATGGGCCCGCGTCCTTGGCCCCGTCCCTCCCCACGGCAGCGAACTTCGCACGCTGTGGGAGCGCACCGCCGCCCTCGCCGACGCGTGGCGTACCCGGCATTCCGTGGATGTCGACGTCGAGGGGCTGGGCCCACAGCCCGATGAGCCACGTGACGCACACGCTTGGTTGATCTTCCAGGAACGCATCGCGGAAGTCGGCCGACGCACACGTGCTTGGGCCTCCGCGATCGCCCGGCCCGACGATCCCATCAGCGGCACACGAATCGCCTCCCGCACTGCGGAGAACCTCCAGTACCGGCTTCTGGAGGGTGAGTTCGCTGATGCTCAGGACAGAGAAGCGGTCTCTGCGGCCGCTGCATCGTTCGCCGAGATCGCTCTCCGGCTGGTGCTCAATGGGGAGCAACCGCCTGAGGAATGGGTACAGCACGTCCCTCCCCCCGACGAGGAGAGCGAGGCACAGCAGGAGCAGTGGGTGGACCTCGTGGCCGCGCTGACCACATACCGAATGCTGCATCAAACCGACACCGACGACCCCTTGGGTGAACTCCCCGAGGAAGCAGAACTTCGGCAGCAGTGGACCGACCTCCAGCACGCATTGGCCCTGTTCCAGCGGTCACGTGTCCAACAGTGGCTGGAGGAAATCAATACCCGTCGCGACGCAGAACGAGCGCGTCGTGGCCTCACGCCGACCGGTTCTCACCCGCCCGGAGAAAGTTCTGGGCCAAGTCGACGTGCTCAGCAGACAGCTGAAGACGAGCACCAGCGCCGACGTGATCAAGGTCCAACGGCCGGCCCCCGCAGGGGACCACGCGGCTGACACGAAGGAGTAGCCAGATGGAGAACAACCAGCCCGATGGCCTGAGCGAGGAACAGCAGGGCAAGCTAGCTGAATGGCTTGCTGATCGTGATGCCCGCATGGCCGCCCGCAGCCGCGCTCAGCCTGCCGAGGAAACCCTCAACGACCGGCTGCGGACCATGGACGAAACCTTCCAGAACAAATCGACCGAGAACGACCCCAGGGATGCACAGATACACGAGCTGTCACGCACCGTGCTCATCTACGAGGAGGTGATCCGGCAACTGCTCGGCGACTAATAACTCCGTAGCGCTTCCCCGGCCTCACCCCAAGGGCTCAATGCACAGCGCCGCCACGTCCCAGTACCACGATGCGCGCTGTTACCTGAGTGAGGCCAACCCAATCACAGAGGAGAGACGCCCTGTCCCTACTCATTCCGACGCCCGCCGAATCCTCCCCGCGACCGAGCAGGGCCCCCCTTCTCCACTCTGGGATCGCACTCATACTTCGCGTGGGCCTCCGCGCCGGCGGCACCATCGCTCGCTCCGCTCGGGACCACGCCCAGGGGATACACTCCGGCCACGGCTCTGCCGTGGCGACGATGTGGCAAGGCCAGGGAGCACGCAGTGGAGGAGTCCCGTGTCAGCTGACTGGCGCGGCGGGCCGTTGCCTCATCTGATGCCTGGCCACTTCGAATGCGGCAACGCTGCCCTTTCCTCCGCTAGGCAGTGGGCGAGGCTCGCTCCCGCTATGCTGATGGCCTGCCTCATCGAGGACAGCACCGACTCCGACAGGGCCCGCTGACCGAGGCCGCCGTCGCGGACGATTGCTTCCAGCTCACGGCATGATCGCCCGCTGGCCGATAGGACGGGGTGGCGCAGGATCTCGCGCGCGGTGTACGCGTCGCCTGCCTGCGTGGTGTCGCAGACGATCGCGTTGTGAAGGGGTTGTGCCTGGGCTTGGCAGTCTTCCGATGCCAGTTCGATCGCCGCCAGGGCCAACCTCACTCGGAACATGCGTAGGTGCGGCGGGGTCGGCTCCAAGGCGTCCCGCACGGCGCGAGTCATAGCGCTGAACCCGTCTACCGTGGCGCAGCCCGCAACGTGGTCAGCGTAGTGGTGGAGGATCTGTGCGACGGCTCTCTCCCACGGTTCGGTGATCGTGGCCTTGTCGATCAGGGAGTTGGCTGTGTCCGGGTCGTCGGTGTGCAGGCTTGCCATGACGTGCGCTTGTCTGCTGTCGTGCAGCCGCTCGGGGGCCTTGTCGTAGGTGGTCGCGTGCTCTGCCGCTTGGGGCCATTGGCCGGTGGCGGCAAGGAGCCGGGTGCCGTCCTCCAGCAGGAGGGTGTGTAGCCAGGGCTGGATGTGGTCCAGGGTTGCCCTGGTAGTGAAGCCTGTGAAGTCGATGGGATGGCCGTGGACGGTCACGGTGCCGCCGTCGTGTACGGCGCGGTGCACGCCCATCAGCTGCTGATAGGCAGCACGCGTGTCTCCCGCTCGGGCGGTCAGGCGTACGAGGTTGACGATCGGCTGGAGACAGGCGATAGCGATGTCCCCGGTGACGGGCCATGCTGCCTGGAAGAGGCGGAGCTGACGCAGGCACAAGTCTGTCGCCAGGTCGGTCAAACCGCAGTCAGAGGCGATCAGTGCAGACAGGTTCCAGGTGGCGCACGAGAGATTGATCCGGTCGAGGAGTAGCCCGTCCTGCGCTGACTTCTCCGCACAGGTGTGTACCTCTTCGACCCGGGCGGCGAGGCTGGGGTAGACAAGATGGGGCCGGCTGACCAGCGGGAACCGCCGGACGAGCCGGTAAAGCTGTGCCTGCGGGTGTGGCGCAGTCACGGCATCGGCCTTTCCGTGGAGTCGATGGGGTTCAGGATCGCGGTACGTGCCGCGTGAGCGAGGACGCTCTGGGCGTGGGCGTGCAGGCCGATCCGGTTCCAGTGGAAGATCACGTGGTAGGAGATGACTTCGCGCAGTCCGCGGTCGAGGGTTCCGTCCCGGGCTGCTGTGCCGAGCTCTCTTCCCGCGTGCCGGAAAGCGCTGACCCAGTCGGCGGCGGGCTTGAGCGTGCGGTCCGACTGGAGCATGGGGCCGGTGGGGCTGGTGTCGGCGAGGAGCAGTTTCCGCAGGCTCCCGGCCATGGCGTGGGCTTTGGCCTCCGGTACGTCCGGGGGAAGGGGACGTTCCTGGGTGACGCGGTGCCAGACGTCGCCCTGTTCGTACCACTCCAGTCCGGCGGCGCGCATCAGGGTGGCGCACAGCAGCAGCGACAACTCCCGGCGGCCCAGTTCGCCATGGGTTGTGGTGAGGATGGCGCGGCTGTCGGCGTGGAACAGTGTGTGGGCGATGGTCATGCTGGTGTCGCCGCCGAACGCAGCGGCTTCGGGTTCGTAGATGCCAGGCCACCAGCGGTGGACCCGTCCGCCAGCGGTGAGTTCGTCCAGCGTGTCGGTCAGTGTCGGGGGGAGCTGTGTGCCATGGGCTGGGAGCAGGCGCATCCGCCAGCATGGGTGCTTCCGTATGAACCACCAGCCCGTGATCAGTTTGTTCTGTTGGGCCAGGTCCAGGACGGGGGCGAGGTGGTTGGCGACTGTCTGCTCGGCCCTGTCCCAGTCGGTGAACTGGACGTACAGCTGACGCCACTCCGGGGGTCCGGTCTGCTGGGCGAGTGCCTGCTGCCCGGCCTGCTGGTAGACGGCGACGGCAGCGTTCAGTTCGGTGAGTTCGAGTCCGGCGTGGGCAGCGGCGGTGTCCGTGCTGGCACCGGCCAGGACCTCCAGCACGGCGTGCAGGGTGGCTTCCAGGCGGGTGGGTTGGTTCAGTCGATCAGTAGACATGCGTCCCATCCCGAGGTCGGCGCAGCGTCGTGGGCTGCGGTGGTCAGGGCGAGGGCGGTGCCCGCGTCACCTTGCAGGAGGCCAGGATCGGGGCCCGGGTGGGCGTGCCGGGTCAGGGCGGCGGCCAAGCTGGGCAGAGCAGCGCGCAAGGCCGGGATGGTGGCGTCGTGGGCCGCGCGCCAGGCGGTCTGGTAGATGCCCGCCCAACCGTGGCAAAGGCCCGCGTCGGCGATGGTGGACAGCTGGCCGGGGTTGGTCAGGCAGCGGGCCATGGCGTCCTCGTACAAGTGCTGGCGTGCCGGGTCGCGGCGGGCGAGGGCGGCGAGTTGTCCGGCGCGGGCGATGCCGGGGGTGCCGTAGCACCAGCTGGGCCGGGCCGGGCCGCTCTGGGAGGGAAGGCCAGCGCGGAGTTCGCCGAGGTGGAGGTGTTCGGGCCACCAGGGTCCGGCGGGCCCGTCCTGTCGCCATGCATCTAGCCAGTGGAGGATGGTGTCGATGGCGTCTTCGTGACCGTCGACGGTTACGCCTTTGCGGAGGGCGCGGGCCAGGAGTAGCAGTGGGCCGGTGATGCCGTGGGCTGTACCGAAGTTGGCGTGCCCGGTGGGGATGGCGGACGGGGTGAGGTCGGGCTGGTGGCCGACCCACCAGCCGGGCAGTACGCCTTGGTCGTCATGCCGGATGGGTTGGGTCAGTCGCACAAGGTAGGCCAGGACGCGGGTCATCGCGGAGCCAGACGGGGACCGGCGCAGCAGGTACGCGCCGATACCTGTCAGCCCGTAGAAGATGTCGTACTCGTGGAAGTTGGTTGGCCGTCCGCTGCGCATGCGAGCCTGGGCCGCGTCGGCTCTCCGGTGGGCGAGTTCGGTGACGTGCCGGTCCACGGCTGACAGCGCGTCCTGGTACCTGGGCGCGTCGGGGGTGACGGCGCAGTCGAGCATGAATGCTACGGCGGGCGCCCCCAGGTACAGACCGCTGGTGTCGGCGGCGCTGATGTCGGTGGCGACTGCGGTCTTGATCCAGGCGTGTGCTTGCTGCCAGTTGCCGTGACCGGCGCGGGCGCGCTCGATGTGGAGGAGCGCGGTTCCGGTGGCACCTGCGGCCAGGGTCTGCGCTGCCCAGGGCTGGTCTTCGGGCGGCGGGGCAGGGACGGCCAGGTGCCGGGCGAAGGCGTTTGCCAGCAGGGCCGGGCTGGTTGTGGGGGTCATGGCTGGCGCTCCCGGTGTCGGAGGGCGCAGGCTCGGGCGATCCGGCCGGTGACGCGTTCGTGGTCGGGGTCGACGGGCAGCGCCCGGATGTAGTGCTGGTGGAGTAGCGACCGGAGCACGCTCTCGGGGGCGCGCTGGGTGGCCAATTGCTCCCGGTAGGCGGTCAGGGCGGCAGCGCGGTTCTGCCAAGCGGCGGCGACATCGGTGCCGCCGGGTAGGGCCAGGAGGGCAGTGTGCTCGGGATCGGCCAGTGCGAGGGCCAGCGCGGTTCGGTCGCGGGAGAGGGGGCCGTGTTCCTGGGGCAGGGTGCGGATCAGCCAGTCGGCAGCCTGGTCCGCATCGCCGATGAACTGCACAGTCAGGCCGAACATGCTCGCGGCGGTCAGGGCCTGCCCGGTGGCGGCGTCATCCGCGGCGGCACGGATCTGCGCCACGCTGGCGGCCGAGTCCGCGGCGAACATCAGGTGCGCGGCGTCCAGGGCGGGGCCGTGCCCGTAGCGGCCGGTCTGCGGGCGGTAGGTGGCCAGTTCCAGGCGTGAGGCCAGGCGCTGGTCGTGCAGGGCGTCGGCCCAGTCGTGGAGGATGGCGGAGACCGCGCCGTAGTCGTCCGGAGTCGGCAGGTGCAGATACAGCGCCAGGTGCTGGTCGGAGTCGGGCCGTGTGGTGTCGCGGTGACGGCGGAACCACCACCGTGGCGGGTCGGTGAACGTGGTGAGCAAGGCGGACAGGTGTTCGGTCAGGATCTCGCCGAAGCGCTGTGGGTGTGCGTGGAGTCGAGCGTGCAGGATCGACGACCGCCCCGGCATCAGAGCCCTGGTGGTTGCGGCCGGTGCCGTGAATACGGGTGGGCTGGAGAGGAGGAGCGCGGTGTTCGTCAGCTTCAGGGGGATCAGCAGTTCGTGCGGGCGGCCGATCCAGGCGCGGTCCTCCGGGCCGGGGGTTTCGCGGAGCTCGATACGGCGGGTGCTGTCCAGGTGGGCCCGGAGCGCCGTGCGGTGCAACCGCTGAGACAGGTCGATGGGCAGCTGCTGGTCGTACTCGACCAGTGCTACACGCTCGGGCACGCGGAACTTCTCCCGCCAGCGGTGCAGGGCGGTCTCCCAAGCGGGCATCGGGACACTGCGTCCGGGCAGGTCTTCGGCAGCCAGCAGCCACCGCGCGGGGGTGAGGAGGGTCCGTTTGTACCGCACGCGCGGCAAGTACGGCAGGCGTGCCGCAGCGCCGAAGTTGAACGCCTTGTAGACGGCGCAGCGGCTGGTGGTGATCTCCGCCAGGAACCGGGCGAGGGGTGGTGTGTGGACCGAGGCTTCCAGGGCGTTCGGGACGCGGGGCTCGATGCGCCGGCCTGTGGACATCTGCACGAGGTAGAACTGCCGGGCGTCTGCGGTGACTGCCAGGTCGGTCAGCGGGATGACGCCCGGACCGGGCGTAGCGTGCTCACTCAGCGGGATGACATGCGGCAGCAGCTGCATGGTGCGGGTGACGTTCTCGTTGCGGCGGCGGCGTGGAGGGAACGACAGCTGCGCGGGGATTGCTCCGGGGCTGGCAGTCGCGTAGCTGGACGCAAGGGCGGACTGTGCCTCGGGCGGAAGCAGATGGACGAAGCGCCCGAGCATGCTGCTGCCCGGACGGGGCGCCCCGGTGATCAGCAACCGGTATTCGGATTGCTGGATGGCGTCCAGCGATGCGGCGTGGATCTCCACCGCGACCTCCGCCCGCGGAACCGGGAGGAAGAGTTCGGTGTCGCCGGCCGCGAGTTCGGAGACCGTCGCTTTGGTGAGGACGATCTCGGGGCTGTCGTCGAACATGGCCTGCTGTAGCAGGGTGAGGATGGTCTCGTCCCGCTCGACCAGTTGGCGTGGGGCGCGGGTGCGATCCGCGCCGAGGTAGTCGGCGGGGAGTCCGAGACCGCTGTCGGCTACCAGGTCCAGGACGGGCACCGTCGCTCCGGCCCCGTATCGGGCACGGAACCGTTGGTGGTAGTCCTGCCACTGCGGATAGCCGTACGGGTGCGGCGTCAGCCGGTACATGACGGTGGCGGCTTCGGCCGCTTCACGCAGCAGGTGCTCGGGGATCTGGACGTCGCAATCCAGGATGGTGTCCACCAGCAGCGGCACGCGGGCGGCGGCGCTCACGTGCTGCATGCTCTGCGTCAACCAGGCGCCGGGCGTCCACGGGGCGGCGGTGTCCGGGTGGTTTACGCCGTCACGGATCGACGCGAGCTGGGACGCCAGGTCTGCGATGTCGGAGATGCTGGCGGCGTCAGCTTTCTCCAGTTGATCGCACACGTGAGTGAGTGTGTCGGTGCACGTCATCGGCGGCCAAAGGCTGCTGATCAGGACGTGCTTGGACAGAAGGTCGTGGAGAAGGTTGGAGAGCTGGTCCGGGCGGGCGGCCGGGAACAGCTCAGCTAAGCCGCGCAGCAGGGAGCCGTACGGTACGGGCGTTGCGGCCGCGGTGAGGGCGGCGGCCACAGGACGGGTGCGGCGGATGGACAGCTCGACCGGGGCCAGGAGCTTGGCGTGCGCGTCGGACGGCAGACCGGGCACCACGTGCCGGTTCCCGCGCTGTTGGCCCGTGTTGTTGGCAACGACGTCCAGTCGGGCAAGCAGCCCGGGAGACCGTTCCAGGCGGGTGATGACGTCGGTGAGCCAGTCGGCGTCTGCGCGGAGCACGGTCCGCTGCTTGTCTCTCCACGCCACATGCGTGGCCTGGCCGACCTGTGCGGGGACGACCCCGGCGAACACGCCGAATGGTGTGGGCCGGTGGCTCCAGCGCAACAGGTACGAGGCCAGCGACAGGACGGCTCGGCGTACACGCCGGGCGTCGGCGTGTTTGCCGTCCAGAATTGCGGTGACCTGCTGAAACAGGATGGGGCTGGCGGCAGCTAGCGCGTCGGGCACCTGGTCGCGCCACATCGTGGCCAGCCATGCCCGGCCCTGTGTGGCCGTGTCGTCGCCGTACAGGTCCAGGTCGGGCAGGGGTATTGCATCGGCAGCAGTGGACGCGCGTAGCAGTACGCCGTGCTGCCACTCGTAGCCGATGGGTGATCGGTATGCCACAGGTTCTCCTGCTCGTATGGGACGCGCATACGGGTGCCGCCAGGACGACAGCCGAATTTGGCTGTCGCCCTGGCGGCGGGAGGGCCCGTCAGGAAGGATCCTCGATGAAGGAGTTGCAAGCGCTGGCGCCGTTGACGCAGGTGTTGCCGCAGCCGTCGCTCGTGGAGCACATGAGCTTGTGGCTCGCGTGCTCGGCGATGACGACACGCACGTCCAGCTCGAAGTCGTCGTCGAGCAGTTCCGCAACCAGCGGCTCGGCCAGCACGGGCGACCTGTCGACCACCATGGCAGTGGTCATGCGATCACTCTCCCTTTCTCGATGGGTTGGTGCATGACGTCCTGGCCCGGCACCGTGTACTAGGCGGCCGACCAGGTGACTGAGATCCGGCTGTGCTTCTTATCGATGACCCGATCGCCGGGAATCTGGTCATCAGGGGTGTCGGCCGGGTAGATGGCGATGCGCGGGCCGGGGCCCCCACGGTGCTCCTTGCCCCAGGTGCGGATGCAGTCGGCAATCTCGTCGGCAAACGACGCGCCGTCGGGGCCGAAGGCGTGGACGCCGTACTCGACGTTCTTCTCGTCCGGGGTCCGGCGCACCAGTACGTAGGCGAAGTTCGGGCCATGGACCGCGGCCAGGGAAAAGCCCCGGTTGCTGGGTTCGACCACGGTGGTGTTCGAGTCGGGGTCGACGGACATGATGCAGAATCCGGGCGCCATGGTCGCCAGGTACATCTGAAGCGTGCCGATGTTCTCGGTGCGGCCGACGGTCACCCCGGTCCATGTCTCAGCGCGCGCGGTGCGCAGCACGCCGTCCAGCGGGGAGGGGTCCACGGTGGGCCCGTCGTCAAACCGAAGACTGACCCCATCACCCAAGGACAGCAGCTGCTCGTCGTGGGCGTCCTCGCCCTGCATGGGGACGAAGCCGCACACGTGCGCGCTGGAGCTGACCAGGTGGTCGCCCTGGCGGACGAAGCCGTACGCGCGCGTGAGGGTCCGGATGCGCAGCGGGACGACGAGCCGGCCGCCCTCGGACAGCTGATCGCGCCAGGCGGGGGCGATGTCCCATGCCCCGATAGTTACCACGATGGCGTCGTACGGAGCGTGCTCGGGAACGCCGCCTGATGCGTCACCGGTCAGGACACGCACGTGGGAATAGCCGGTCTCGGCAAGGAAGCGCGTGGCACGGGCGACGGCATCGGCGTCGATGTCGACCGTTGTGACCTGCCCCGTGTCCCCCACCAGCTCGGCGATGTAGGCGGCGTTGGGCCCGTTCGTGCCGTACTCCACGACGTTGTCGCCGGGGCGGATGTCGGCTTGTTCCAGCTGCATCGCCTGGACCTGCGGGGCGGACACGGAACTCATGTGGGTGCCGTTCTCGCTGCGCTTGGTGATGACCGGGTCGTAGGTGCTGTACGCCTCATCCAGAGAGGCTTCCGGCACAGCCAGATGCCGGGGCACCCTACGCATGGCCGCGTCGACACGAGGTGAGGCGACCGTGCCGTCTTCGGCGAGCTGGTCCACGACCTTGTTCCGCAGCTCAGTCGCGCGGTTCTCGTCGGGGAGTTCGGTCATGTGCTGGTCTCCTTGCGGTGCGTGTACGTGAACCCGTGATGATGTCGATGCCCCATTGGCCGCGCCATCCGGTTCCGGGGACAAGGGTGAGAATCAGTCTTCTGCTGTCGGTCGGTTCATCGTGCGATTGCTGTTGTCTCGTGGGGCAGGCGAGGCCGATAGGGGGCCAGGAAGCTGTTCGCTGGTTTCGCCCGCCCGAGTGATGCGTGTCCCCGGCCGCTCGACCTGTCCAGGGTGATTCGGCCGGGGACAGTGGCCCCGGCCAGGTGGTTGGTGGAACCGGGTACGGGGATGGAGGGCCGACCGCAGCTTCCCCACGAGCCGCGGCCGGGGCGCCCATGCGCCGCCTCCTCCGAGAGGCACGGCCGGGGACCTTCCCATACACGGGAGTGGTCCTCACGACCGGGAGGAAGCCCCAGTCCTGGGAGCGCCGCCGCACCGCTATCAGTGCAGCAGCGCAGGGAATTCCGTCAGGTGGCGGCTGCGTCCGCGTCAACGAGGGCGGCGTGCTCGTCGGCCATGATCGCGTTGAAGGTGCGATCGGTCCGGTCCATCGCTTCCTCCTCCCGGAAGGCCCCGAACGTCGTCCAGTACGTCCGGCCGACCTCGCGTTCCATCACCCACCGCGCCTGGATCCTTAAGGAGGCGGTGTCGAGCAGGCCCGCCCGGTACTTGACCGACAAGAAGCTGATCAGCCGGTTGCAGTGCAGAAGCTTGGAGTACTCTTCGGCGGGCGGCTCGCCGGGGGCCGTCCACATTGCCCTCAGCTCGGGATCGGAAGCCACCTCGGAGATCCACACCTGGTGCATCTCCTCGGCGTGCAGGGCGAGCCGCTGCCGGTTGTGCCTCTCGGATTGCACCAGCCGGGCAATGCCGACTGCTGCGGCCGCGAGAACGACGTATGAGGTCTTCATCCCACACCTTTCGTAGTGATCTGCTGTGGAAAGCCCGCCCCGCAGCCCATTCGGGTTTCCCTACGGAAGCGATATAGGAATTTGGCCAGCTGAGTGAGCTGCTGACGCTCGGTCAGGGTGGCTGCGAGAGGGCCATCTGTCGGTCGCCCCGGCCAGCCGGGGCTCGGCCGGGGCGACCTATCTATCGGCACCCACGGAGCATTAGAAGCTACCTTGCCTTTGGGGTGTCACACCGGTTCGTCTGTAATGGCGAACACCAGATGCACCGAATAGCCGGGTGATTCTGGGGTGCTCACCTCATGCTTCACCCCTTGCGGCAGGATCAGTAGATCTCCAGCCCTGGTGACTATCTCCTCGGGTGCACCAGTGGTTTCCGGCCAGACGAGCCAGCGTTTCGCGCCGCGCATTTGAGCGATCACGCCGAGCCATTCGTCATCGTGTGCGCCGAGATTTCGGTCTCCAGCATGTGACTCATAGGCGGTACAGACCACACAGCGACCTATCAACACGGTCAGTCGGTGCGTGACGAGGCTGAACCATCCGTCACTGCGGACATCCAGGCTCTCATAGACCCGAGTACGTTGCCGCTCCCGATAAGCACGGGCAACCGCCTCCTGATCCAATTTACGGTGGAAGTCCATGCCATCGACTAGCGCAACTGTTTGACCTGCCGCCTTCTGTTCCGCCAAAGGCAGAGGTACGCTCTCGATCCATGCAGCATCAAATATCTGCTGGACGTGTACGGGCTGGCTTGCCGTGAGCCTCGGCCACATTACCGCGCCAAGGCGGGCGAGAAAGCTGAATGCCACTTCGTGGTACGAATGAGTGTCCACCGACCCCATGCTCCTAAGTCGCGTACAGGTGTCCCCTGGATCCATTCAGCCTGAGCGACACCTTGCAATCCTTCCCAAAAGGTCCTGGGCCACGGGCGGTGAGCGATTCGTCAGCGGGATCGATGACCTGCGTTGCGTGAAGGACGTCGCTCGTACTGAGTTCGGTCAGGGCGCGAGGACGAATCTCGACCACGCGCTTCTCCTGATTCACGTCCTGGACCAAGACCTCGTCCTCGGAGATCTCCAGCTCCGACGGCACGAACATGAGCCGGAAAGACCCGCCGATCTCATGCTGTTTGAGCACCTCGACCAGGTGCCGCATCAGATTCGCCTGCTGCTCCACCAGCGGCTCGGAAGCGAGAACTGTCACTTCTTCTCCTTCTGTGAGTGCCTGATCTCTTAATGAACCCAGCGCGATAGTCGTGCTCCACCTATTCCGCGCCGGGAGTGCGATACCGCTCGAGGCACCGGGACCGGTGTCGACCGGTGCCCCGAGCGGGGTCTATTCGACGGACTGTGGTCCGACTCCCCGAACGCGGTCCTCCAGCCCCTTGACCAGACCGGTCGACTCCTGGACACGAAGGCGGTCAGAGATGCGGGCAGCAGCCTCTATCGCGGCCGTGATCACCTCGCGGCCGTATGAGACTTCGCGGCGTGTCCGCCGCAAGGGGCTGGAAAGCGACAGGACAGCGGACAGGTCCCCATCTCCGCCTCCCACCGCCACCGCCAGAACCAGGCACCCGTCGGCAACACCCTGCACCCAGCCGCGACACCGTGTCCCGGAGCACGCAGCGGCATCGCTCCACGCTGCGTGGCCCTGGCTGAGCCCCCGCCAGGCGAGGAAGACACCTGAGACGGGGTCTCCCCCCATCGCCACCGCCCTGGACCGATTGCCGTCACTGGCCGCCGACTTGAGTCGCTGGTCCTCGGCGATGCAGATCCGCTGATCGCCACGACGCTGCTCAAGGCGGACGGACCGTACGCCGGTTGCTGCCCGCAGTGTGCTGAGCTCCTGCCGCAGTTCAAGGTCAGCGATCGCCCGTTGCGCTGCCCTTGCCAGGCGGATCAGCCTCGGCCCGATAATGAACTGCCCCTGTTGGTCGGCTTCGACCAGGCCGAGCTCCTCCATGGCGAGAACGAGTCGATGCACCGTGGGACGCTTCAGGCCGGTTTCTGAAATCACCGTGCCCAGACACGCCGGCTCCTCTTCCAGCACAGCGAGAATCGCACAAGCCTTGTTGAGCACACCGACTCGGCTCTGCACCACACCCGGAACAGTAATCGTCACCATCTCCCCTCGACAGGCCAGCCATTCGAGTACGCGGAGCACCCTCAGCCTCATGACAGAATTGCTATCGGCTTGCCGACGTTCTCAATCTCCAGCGTCTTTACGCAAAGGGCGTGCTCCGCCGCGTGAGCGCAGCTCTACATCCGATTCAATGAGTATCTTGTAAATAAACCCGAATGAGCGCCCCGTAACCTCACATATATCCCGAATGCTCACGTCGGGGTTGCTCACATAGACGGCACTGACGCTCACGCGGAAGCTTTCACGTTCCTTCCCGAGAAGTATCTTCCTTCGCGGCACACGAGGGAGGTCTTCCAACTTGGCAGTCATGGCTAAATTCCTAAAAAGGCTTGTGCTTAATGATGGTCACCGAAGAGGCTCCGGCTGCGATAGTGATGGATGAGCAGCTGAGGCCAGGCTCTGAGAGCCGAGGGTGAACTGCCTATGAGTAGCTGACCGGACTAGTCCCGTCCGGAGATCACCCTGAACTCCTGATAGTCGAGGGATTGGATACTTCATTCCGTGTCGGTCCGAGCAGGCCGAGCTCCCAGCCACGGCGAATAAGATGCACCGTGGTTCTGGCGTCCACCAGCGCCATCAGTGCACGCATATCCCCACGCACGCGGTCCACACGCGCCCCAGCGTTCGCAGCGATCCATTCCAGATCCTGGCCACCCGCCAAGCCGCGGAGAACCTCGTGCTGCCCCGTACTGAGCACGAGGTCCACACCGTCGTCTGTGTGCTCGGGCGGGGAGATTGCCCCCAGCAGGTAGGCCCGGTGTACGGCACCCGGCCGTTCCGGTGATTGGAGCTTGGCCGAGGCGTACCGCAGGCAGTCGTTCACCCTGGAGGTACACACACCCATCTCCGCGGCCGCTTCTGCCGGCGTCATACCGCTCGCCGTGAGCTGGAGGGCTTCGCGCTCGCGAGCGGACAGCCTCAAGCGGCCCGGCGATGGGCGCGGTTGGCTGGTCACCGTGATCCTTCCCGTTTCGATACCTAGTTGGTGGGATGGCACAGGGATGGACCGCTCAGGCGGCGGTGCTTTCCCTCAGGTCTTCAAGGTCCACGGCAGTGCAGCCGTGGAGCGCGACGACTTCTCGGCAGGCGAGTGTCCAACGAAGCCGCGGGTCGCCGTAGGCCACGAGCGTGAACCGCTCGCCGTGCTCGCCGGGCACCGGCCGGAGGGTCGCGGGTGCGTACACATCGCCAGCTACACCCCAGGCCGTGACCTCCTCCACCCACACCGCCACGCACTCCCTCCGCGCCGAGGGACAGCCCCATGCCTCGACGGCACAGCCATCGCATGCAGGTGGCGTGGTGGTCCTCTCCCCATCTGTGATCGGCCTGCCGGTCCCCGCGGGCAGCAAGAACAGATGCCGCCCATCGGGTCGGTCATCGGTGGGCCGGCCGCAGTACCGGCACAGCATGTGGTTCATCGCCTGCCGCTGGCGCAGGGCGTGCACACGGTCGAGTAGTGGTGCGCCAGCCCCAGGCTCGACCGGCACCCTGATCCACAGTGCGCCCCGCCGACGGTCGGCGATGCCGTATTCGTCCGCGTAGCCGATCCCGATACCGTCGCGGCCATGTCGCGTCGTGATCGCGGCCGGGGGCGCGTTTTCTCCTGTCCAGGGGGCGATGTAGGGCACGCGCATGGTGCCCGCGAAGTGCTGACGCGGTCGTGGACGCCGAAGGACAGCACTGGAGTAGTCCGGCAGCATCCCGCCGACGGGGGAAAGGTGCTGGTCCCGACGCATGTTCAATCCTTCCGGAATGTGCTTTGCGAGTAGAGCCCCTCTTCGGCGGCCTTGTGACTCCGCGGGGGAACGGGAAGAAGGTGCCGAAGAGGGAGTAGAGGGTTCACGTCACGCCTGGTTTTGCCGCCGCCCCTCCCTTCCTGGCAGTTGGAGCAGGGGCGGCGGCCCTCACCAGACGTGCGTCTGGTTGACACGGTCGGGAAGCGGCACCGACGTGCCAGGCCATGGGGGATACCAGCCCACCTTGCCGAATACCTCCCGGCATATGTCGGGCAGCTCTGCGAAGCACAAGGGTCTGCCGCGCTTGACCAGCCCAACTGCTCCCGTTTCCAGGGGTTTCCTGGTTGCCGCCATCACGGCCTGGCCCCCGTCTCGCCGAGACCGTAGAAACGCAGTCCCTCGCCAAGGTAGGAGTGAAGGAGACGGGCGCTGGGCAGTTCCAGCGGGGCCCGTTCGGTGAGGTGCCAAGGCGGAGTGTCCCAGCGGGCCCCGATGGTCGGCGGCAGGATGATCCGCGCATCCCGGCCGACCTTGACCTGGACGTTGGGGAGCGTGGAGGCATACGGTCCGGTGCCGCGCGCGGTCAAGAAGGTGCCCGTGTCACCGTGCAGGAGGCAGGGCACGGCCTTCCCCTTCCTGTCGAGTCTGACGAGTGCATCCGTGGCGGCTATGCGCGGGACGGAGACCGCGTCGAACTCGTCGCAGGCAGTCAGCACGACGGTGCTGGGATCGTGTACGAAGTGGGCTTCTACTTCGCCTGGCCGCATCAGCTCTGTGCCGATGAATAAGGGCCACCTGAGCAGGTCCGCGTATGCGTACATGAGGGCAGAGCGGTCGCGGGCCCTTGGAGGCCACGCAGAAGTCGTCATCATCGAGCCCCCCAAGGGCTGCGCAGTACCGTCCGGCCACCGGCGTGGCGGCATGTCGGTTTCTGTTCATCGAGCGTGGCACGGGCTTCAGCAAGGCAGCGGGCGAGCGGGACTGGGCTGGTCAGATGTGGGGGGAACCTGTCCGGGACTTCCGGGGCCCTCAGCCACATGGACGTCGAGGAAGCCCCAGGCTCCGGTGCGGGTACCTGAAGGGCGTGTCCCCGTCCCAGGCATATAGGGCGACGTGTCCGCTCCGGCCACTGGGTGGCAGCGACCAGCTCACGCCACCGAGCATCGGTGCCGCGCGGAACGAACACCGCCGCAGCGCTCAGTGGAGGGAAGGCGACGGCCGGACCCAGAGGTTGCTCATACTCCGCGAGGAGTCGGAAGGCTGCCCCAACGAGTTCCTGGCTGCCAAGGATCACGTCGAAGACGACCCCGCAGCGAAGCCGTCGGGGAAGCGTCGGGTTGAGGCGCCATAGGTCCGCGGCGAGGTCTGGTTGAGGCGCTGCCTTGGCGAGCCAGGCGCTGAGCATGTCGGCCCCGATCGGTGGCATCGCCATCGGTGTCGCCATCATGCACTCCCGGTCTCTACCGCTTGTTGCCAGCACGCACTGTGCGTGCTGGGCGGGTCACCTAGTGCAGCGAACATTGGCGGCTATGACCAGGTCTTTTAACCGGAATCTTCGCCGCCCTTGACCCGCCCTCGGCCCGCCCTTTCCCCGCCCTTTCCCCGCCCTTTCCCCGCCCTTCTGCCCCTTGGCAGGCCGATTGCCGGAGGACAACTCCCCCTGCGCGTCAGGCAAGCACTACGGTGAGGCACAGGAAAGCGACCGTGAGAGGCATCCATGGCCGAGTCAACGCCAGCCAGCAGCCCACTGAAGCGACTGCGCGTGGCGGCAAACCTCACTCAGAAGGAGATCGTCGGCAAGCTGGCGGAGTGTGCAGCCCGTATGCATGCGGACGGCAAGCTCGACACGCTCGTGGAGGTCAGCGTCCGGCAGTACAGCAAGTGGGAGGGTAAAAATCCTCCGTGGCCACATCCCCCCGCGCGAAAGGTCCTTGAGGAGTACTTTCAACGACCAGTGGACACCCTCGGGTTCACCCCAGGTCATGACGTGCAGCAGCCGGACCTCGCGGTGGTGCCTGCACTCCCTCCTACACCCGTGGTCGAGGTTCCCTCGCCACGTCCGGTCGCCGCCCCCGGGGGCCCCACTGTCGGGCAGAGTCTTCCGTGGCTCACGCCCCCAGGTACTGGCCCGGCCCATGCGATGGAGTGGCGTATTGAGGAGGCCGAAGTTGAATTTCTTCGTGAGTCTGCCAACGATTTGGATGCAACAGACCAGCGGTTTGGGGCCAATCGGCTGTGGCGCCCGACACGGGCTCATCTCATGTGGGTTCATCAGATGATTGACCGTGGCATTTATGACGACGCACTTGGCCGACAGCTCCACGGCCTCGCTGGCATGTTCACCACGAGCCTCGGTTGGTTCTCTTATGACGCCGGCCTGCAAGCTGAAGCCCGGTATTACTTCTCCGAGGCACTGAATACTGCCAACTTCACCGGCGATGACAAACTAGCGAGCCGCACCCTCAGCAACATGGCACGACAAGCCGTTGACCTCAATAAGGGTAGGGAGGCCGTACGTTTCTCCCGGCTTGCGCAGGCCCACGCGAAGGAATGGGCTGCGCCTCCTCGCGTCGCGGCTCTCCTAGCTATCAGGGAAGCGCAAGGTCACGCCACTCTGGGTGACGCCATCTCCTGCGAGAAGAGCATCCGGGACGCCTGGCAGGCATGGGAGCGCGGGCGCGACGACCGCGATCCGGACTGGACGACCTTCCTTAACGAGGCCGAAATGGTCTGCCTTGAAGGCATGTGCCGCCTTGATCTTGGTCAGGGTGCTCGCGCACAAAAACTCCTCGCGCGATCAGAGAAATTACAAGACATCGAGCACTCCCGAAACCGGGGCATGTGCCTCGGGCGGCTCTCTGCCGCTGCACTGGAGAACGGTGACCTGAACCACAGCGTGGACGCCGCCACAGAATCCTTGCGCCTGATCGAGAGCGGAATGTCCTCGACACGTACTGCCCAGCAGTTGAGGATCGTCCATCGAGGGCTGGCCCCGCACCATCGCAGCCGAGAGGTACGGGACCTGTTGGAGCAGATCAGCGAGTGCATCGCCTGATCTCCAAAAAGAAGGGAAGTCGTTCAGCGTGGATGTGCATTTCCAGCGGCATGATGGGCCGTCGGCCAAGGGCATCGCAGATGAGCTGATCAGCGTGTATGCCAGGGTGTACGACAAGCCCCCGTATGTCGGTGACCCGTTCTTCTCGGTCGACATGTTCCGCGACCGCCTTGTGGCCGCCTTCGGCTCCGAAGGGTTCGAGACAGTGACCGCCTGGCAAGACGGACAGATCGTCGGATACGTGCACGGCGCCACACTGCCGGCTGATAAGCCATGGTGGCTCTCCCTCGGTGATCAAAGGCCGGAGAAGCTACGGAAGCTCGCCGATGACCGCCAAGTCTTCTGGTTGCGCGAGCTGATGGTCCTTCCCGAGTGCCAGAGCCGCGGCCTTGGACGGCAGATCCACGACACGGTCATTGCTGGGCGGGCGGAGAGCGCCACGACACTGACGTGCATCATCGGCAACCAGCCAGCCCACGATGCGTACCTACGCTGGGGCTACAGCATCATGGGACAGATCAAGCACGCACCGGAAAGCCCCGTCTACGATGCGATGTTCCTCCCCTCGAACTGATCAAGAAAGACGCACGCTATGCGCCATTGTGTCACCACCGAGAGCCAGGCCCCGCTGACAACCAGTCACCGGCACCGTCTAGCCGCTCGCCCTGATGTCCTGTTTGTGTACGGGACGCTGCAATTCCCTACGGTCCTGGAAGGCTTGATCGGCCGAATACCGGTTGGTAAGCCCACAACGGCCCCGGGATGGAGAGCCGCGGCTCTCGAACACCGCGTCTACCCCGGTCTTGTCCCAGCCCCCGGGCAGACTGCGACCGGGCTTCTCCTGGAAGACCTGAGCGAAGCCGAATGGAAGATCCTCGACGACTTCGAGGATGCCCGATATGACCTCCGGCGAATCTCACTCGCTGAGGAGTCCACGGGCTGGGCATACATCTGGCCAGGCGAGGAAGTACTTCCTCACGATTGGCGAGCGGACCACTTCGCAGCACGTCACCTCTCGGCCTACACGGCGCGTTTCAAGGCCAGTACCGTGCAGCGGGATTCGCCAGCCTGTTGATCAGCCGCAACTCGGGCCTCTCGCAGATGGGAGGCCCGAGCCACAGCTCGGCGGCGTGTGCTGTGGCTCTGGTAACCCCCGGAATGCCCTTGAACGCATTGGGGCCCGGGAAGGGATCCGTGCACATCCCGAATTCGGCGACGACCGCATCGCGGTGACAGGCTGGCGTCACACGCCCGGTAGGAGAGTCCGTCGTGGGTGTCGAGCACGATGGAGCAGTGGTTATAGACATCGGTGACGCGCTTGTGGCAGTCCGCGGTTCTCGGTGAAGAACTCGCGTTCCCAGACCCAGGTCTCCCGGACTGGGAACTGGACGGTGGAATTCCGATGCCCCTGGTTGGACCAGTCCGGGGGTGCCAGGCGAGGGGCTGCTGGCCGCCATCTCCCGGTAGCCCGAGGGGATGACACGTTGGCGCTGGCAGGACTGCTATGAGGGCATCAGCTCGAACGATTCAGTGGACAACCTGACGCCGCTGATGGAGAAATACGTGACCGGCGACACCCTATGTCCGGAAACCCTAAGGAACTTAAGGTCGGTGTGAGCGCCGCACCTGCCCCTTCCAACATCTATCAGCTTGCGGTCCAAATGGAGGGTTGATGATCCATCGCCTGATGTCTGCTCGGCTCGGCCCCGGACGTGGCTCGTTACGGCGGGCGAGGACGCGGAACCGTGCTGCACGAGGTGCTGGGGCGGCCGCGGTCGCTGTCGCGTTCGGCTTCGTGTCCGGTTGTGACTCCTCCAGCGCGGGGGCCAAGGGCAACCCTTCCCCCAGCTGGACCACCTCCGAAGCAGCGAGGGTCCGTCTCCCCGCCCCGAACGGTTTTGATACATCCGCTGGGTGGAGTGTCGAGGCCAGTCCAGAGGCGCAGGACATGACGGCAGGGTCGAGTGGGTTTCCCTTGGTTGCCATCGCCCCTCGCAGCAGACTCGTGATCCAGACGACCGCTGACGGCTCCCGTGTCCAGGCATACTCATTGGACACGGGAAAGGTCGCCTGGACCTTCACGCCAAAGGCCCTGGCCAGTGCACGCACCGGCGTTTTCGTCCAGTCGGCGGGCGGGTCCGAGCGCGTTCTACTGGCGCGCCAAGGCAAGACCGGTGATGAAGGACTGGGCAAGGCATCCAAGGCCATCAGCATCGACATCCTGTCGGCCGACTCTCCCGCCAAGGCGCCTGCCACGCATCACCTGGACCTGTTGGCGCCGCAGGACGCCTCCGCGTCATTCGTGGCCACGGACACCGGTTTTCTGATCGGGTCTGACGACAACGGTGTGAGCAGTCAGGCCACCGTCATCGACTCCGCCACCGGAAGGCAGCGAACGGTCAAGGCGTCCATGGCGAGGATCCGAGACTGTGAGAGCGGTACGTGCACCGCTGAAGCGTCTCCGGCGTTCGCCACCTCCGTCGGTGTCGTGTCCGCCTTCCAGCAGACCTCCGGCTGTGACCAGTGGGGAAACGGTGGTACTGCGTGCACCACGGGCTTCCGCACCGGTGATTCCTGGACGAGCACCGCGGTCGCTCCCGCAGGCATGAACACTGGCATTCCTCTCGCTGCCACGGGCCAGTACCTCATCGCCGCCTGGCACAAGAACCATACGCAGACCGATCAGCCTGCACTCGCGGAGGACCAGAAGACGCTTTTCGCGGTCCACGACCTCAGTGACGGACGCGTTCTCGCTTCGGTCCCGTGCACCTCGGCTGACTCGCTAACGCTCCAGCCGGGCGCTGCGCAGACCTCCACTCTCCTCGGCCCGGGCGGCAGGTTCCTCGTCTCTGGCCAGGTCGGCTTTGACCTCAAGAAGCGTAAAGGCCGCTGCTACACCAGCACGTCCAACAGCAAGGGCATTGATCTGAGCGCTATCGGTGGCGACGGCACCGCATACGGCGTCGTCCACACCAGCGACGGAACGGACGCCACCGGCCTGTACGGACGGCTGCCGATCGTCGCGGACGGAGCCAACATCCCTCGGCGTGACACCGCGCGGGTCGACCTCAGCGACGGCAAGGCTACGGCCCTGCCTTCTGCGGCCGTGGTCCCCATGTACCTCGCCGCCGATGGACACGGGGTCTTCCGCACCCGCGACGTACTCGCGGTCTACCCCCGCGGCTGAAGCCGAACGCGTGCCCCGGGCGTCATGCCTACCTCATCCCAGGCGTGCTCGGGGCACGGCCGTTCCGGTGGTGCTGCTGCTCCGGTGCCACGTGACGGTTCTTACTCTGCGGTCCGTTCGGCGCCGTACCGGTAGTTGCGCCCACTGGTTCTGCCGTCTGGTTCCGCATCGCGGTGGTTGCCTTGACTGCGGCAGCCCACGCACTCTGCACTACATCGTCCGGCAGGGCTGCTCCCCTGGCCGCCGCGTGGGCCCGTAGCGCAGCCAGGAATGGCTCTGCCATCACCTCCCCTGATGCCGGCTCTTTTACCCCACCGCTCTTCGAAGCCGCGAGTTGCTGGGCGGCGGCTTTCGTCTTGTCCGCGAGGTCGTACAACAGAGTGGCTTTGCGCTCCTCCGCCGGGGTCGTCGCGACGGCCCTGGCCAAGTTTCCGCGGTCCTGGAGCCGAGCTGCCTGAGTCTGCAAGAGACGCTGGGTGCTCCTTGCCCTGTCTTCGGCTGAGCCTGGGGACGGCTGGCTGACGCTCGGCGCTGCATCAGGGGACGCAGTGCGGTTTGTCGGCGACGCTGCTGCGATAGCGGACTCGGGCGCCCGTCGCCGCTGCGGTAACGACGGCGCCTCGGGCGCGGCACCTGCCGCCGGATCGTGGACCGGGCTCTCCTGAGCTTCCCAACCGCCTCCGGGGCTACGGACGTAGGCGTAGCCTTCGCCCGCGAGCATTCCCGGAACTTCGTTCCCTCGCCCGGTCAGGTAAAGCTCCATCGCACGGTTGGCTCGCTGGCCGGCCTCTTCCCGGTCCGCCTGTCTCCGGACAACTCGGGTGTTCTCGTGGAAGAGCAGGCTGATCATCTCTCCACGGGTTGGATAGCCTTCGCGCTGCGGCTCACGGGGCAGGGCCGCTCGTACGTCGTTGAACCACTGGCTACGGAAGGGATCATGGGCCGATGCCCAGTGCGAGATCGCCTGCTGCGCCGAGCTGGCTCGGTTCACGGTACGAAGCGCCTCCTGGGGCTCCATCAAGACCGTGCGGTTGCCCCTCGTCGGGGTGCTGATGATCCCCAGTTCCTCCATGCGCTTGAGCAGTGAACCGGATTCCTGGTAGCCGACCCTGAAGCGACGCTGGAGTGTGAGCTGGTTCACCGAGTTGGTCGTGGTCACCAGCTCGACCGCGTTTCGCAGAAGGTCGGCGTCTTCTGCGACCTCGGGCGGGCGCTCGTCCTCTTGAGGATCTTTGGGCCTGTCATCCGCATTCGGCTTTGCCATTGAGGTGGTGCTCGGCGAGTCCGGCGTGGTCTCCGGTGCATCGGTCTCCATACCGTCGGGGTCGTAGTACGTGCCCAGAGGGCTGCGGGCATCTTCCGGCCGGATGCCGCGGAGGTGGGAGACGTGCTCCTCGGCGGCATGGTGCAGGACACGCAGTGCGTTCCATCGCAGGCTGTCACGTCCGCCGTTGCGTGCCAGACGATCCAGCAGCGTCCGAACACCGTGGGCGATCATCTCCACAGTGCGGACCCACAGCATCCGTCCCGTGCCCAGGGTGGCAGCGCTCCCGGCGAGCCGGTACACACCAAGTCGTGCCTTGTCGAATATCTCGCGAGCGGATTCGAAAGCAGACGTGACGCGCTGCCACACCGGGTGCCGCGCGAGGTCGCCGATCCGTTCGGTCACGGCTTTATAGTGCTGCTGGATGGTCGCAAAGCCTCGCGCCATCAAGGTCCGGAGGCGGCCTGGTACCGCATCCTCGCCAGCCTCGGTCTGCTCTCGGTTGGGGAGACGCACGGCAAGCCATTGCCAAGCCCCACGCAGTTGATCAGCCAGGTCGACGCGTTGGCCAGAGGGCAGGAGCCCGGTGAGCCGGTCGGCACGGGTCGTGGCGGCCCGGTGCAATCGCCACACCGCCCGCCAAGCGCTGGAGTCACGTCGGCCGCCACGGTCCAGGCGACGTGCCAGCAGGAACGCTGCGTGCGAGACTGCCCGCGCGGTCCTGGCCTGGATAGCCCGGCTGAGTCCGTGGACGCGAATGTCGCGAACGGTCGTCTCTGCGTACTCTCCAACCGCTGTGCGTACGGCGACTCGCAGGCTTTGTGCAGCCTGACTCACCTGGCGGATCATCTCCCACTCGGGAGTGCCCCAATAGGAGTCGGCCTCCTGCTGTGCCGCGCCCATGGCCGCGTCGAGAGCTGCGGCGTCGGCCGCGTCCTCCGCTTGGTCCGACGCTTGTTCCAGGATCGGTTCGGCACCGATGGACCCAAGGATCAAGGAAAGCTGTCCGCGCAGCTCGGTGTACCTTTCGTCCAACTCGTCATGCCCAGCGCCCCCAGACCGGATTTCCGAGGGCGAGGTCTGCGCCGCCGCTTTGGGGCCTGAGATCATCGCGCGGACGGTCTCGTAGTGAAGATCGAGGTCGTCCTTCCTCCTTTCGGCTGGTGTCCCACCAGTCATGGCCTCTTCGGTGAAGCGCTTCTTCTGCTCTGCGGCTTCGTGACGGAAGGCGTCTTGGATCCTGTCGGTGCCTTGCGGCTCGGGGGAGGGCGACTCCCCCGTACCGGTTGCGGTCCTCGCCACGGGCTCCTCCTCGGGGCTGCTGTCGGCCGACAGGCCGTGATCGGTACCGACGGGCAGGTCGACAGGTCGGTGTGTCTCTTCCTCCCCGCCGGGCGTGGCATCGGCCCCGGTGGTGGCTGTGACGGCTCCAGTCCCCTCGCTGAGTGCGTCGGCCATCTCGTCGAGCTCCTGCCGCCGTTGGACTCCGCCTTCCCCATCCGGCTCCCACTCGCTGCTGCTGTAGACCACCCCGCCGACGACCAGGTCATCGCCAATCACGTCGTGCCAGAAGTCGAAGCCGTCGTCCGGCTCCGCATCGGCCCCGGCAGTGAGATCGGCTTCCTCTGCCTCTTCGGACGCCGACTCGACCGTCACCACGGGGTCCTCTACGTCGCCGTCTCCAGGCGTCGATTCGGCTTCTGCCGTCTCCCCGTCGGGCGCTACACCCTGTACTGCGGACTCTTCCGAGTCCGGCGTCGCCGCGATGGACGCGGCAGGGGTGGCCTCGTTCGTGAGGGCGGCTACAGCCTTCATCAGATCTTGTACCGGTGCGACGCCTTGCAGAGCGCCATTGAGCATCCCTTCGGCCCCCGGCGTTGTACTCAGGCGAGCAGCCTGTGCCCTGGCCTGTGCGATCAGACGCTGAAGAAGCCGCCTGTCCTCAACCGAGGCAAAGCCCAGCTGGCGGTCCAGGGACCTTCCAGCCTCAGTGCTGGCCGATGCCAGCGCTTCGTAACTGGCGATCAGTTCCTGCGGGTCGGTGTCGATCCCGACCGCGACGAGCAGGACAGTGTGCAACCGCTTCCTGATCTGTCCAGCCTCATTCGCGTCGTCGACGCCGGTCTCCTCGCGCAGTTCCCGGGCCTCGTCCAGGAGACGCTGACCGGTCGTGCACGCCGCCCACTCCTCGTATGTGCGGCGCATCATGTCGAGGTCGACCAGGTAGTGGTCCAGCACTCCATACGGTGCGGCAGACTCTGCCGCTGTAGGGACGCCGGGCGGCGTCTGTGCAGTCGGCTTCGGGCCTGCCGGTGCACCCGCTGCTCCGGCTGCCCCGTCCGGCAAGGGCGACCGTCGCTGTTCGGGCTGCCGGGATCGCCCGCCCTGTGCAGAAGCCGGCAGCGTAGTCGGCCCCGCCAGGCGCTCGCTTGTCTCCTGTCGCCCGGCGTTCGGTGTCGGTGGCGCAGCCTCCACCGCCTTCCGCTGCGCCTCCATGCGGGTCTCGGCGAGAGACGGCTGCGCGGGGTCCGGTCCGTCAGCCGGCAGATCAACAAGGTCGGCGAGCGACTGAGGCAGCAGCAGAGGCTGGCATACGTCGTCGAGGCTGTTCTCGCGCCGTGTCCAGGTGTAGGGAACGAACTGGCCTGCCCCAGTTACCAGGTCGCCTTCGATGATGACCTGATCGCCCTGCGCGACAGGGCGCTGCCGTACGACGAACGGCAGATTCTGCGGTGAGACCTGCCAGAAGGCGTCCCCCGGCTTGACCTCACGCAACGGTTTCATCCCCGTGTGCCGCTCAGGCATCACCGCCTGCATCTGCCTCACTCGTTCCAGCGCCGCTTCTTCGGCAGCCCGCACGCGGGCACTTTCCGGGTCAGCAAGCTCGTCGACACTGATGAGGCTGTCACCGGTCTCTTGGGCTGACAGACGGTTCTTGGCCTTCAGGTTCTCGACCCGCCCTGTGAGGTGGGCCTCCAGTGACTCGGTGGTGATCGTCTCTTTCATAAAGCCGAGAAGATCGCGTACTTCCTGGTGAACAGCCGCGTAGCGGCCGTACTCCCCTGTTGCCAAGAAGGCGTCCTTCGTACGCTCCAGGAGATTGCTGGTCCGCCACGTTTCGGTCACCAGCGCACGCCGGAGGGGAGTCAGCGCCGGAGCGATCCAGGCCAGCGCCTTGTTCCAGGTGACCCGCCCTGCCCGAAGCCTCGTGTCGGACACGTCCTTGATCTCGATGTCCAACCCTGCACGGGACGAATAGGCGCTCCCCCGATCGCGGCCTTCCTCATTGCCGGGACCGACCGGCAGCCGGAAGTAGCCGTCTTGTACTTCGGGAAACCTCCTCTTGTCCCGATCCATGTCGAGGATCAGTTGGCCGAAGTCCCAGTTCGAGATCCGGCTGAGTCCGGCGGCGATGTCCCGATCGGTGAGCGGCCCGGGCGGCGTCTTTTGCTGTTCCTGCTCGTTCTCCGCCGCCGAGGTTCCGTCGTGTTCTGTAGCATCTGAGGAACCCTCGGCCTGCCCTGCGTCCTGGGCAGCCTGCTCCTGATGGGTGGTGATCAGCCTGCGTAGGTGTGTGTACTTGTCCAGGACCGTGGCATTAAGGCCCATTTCCGCCATGCGCTCGCGGGCCGTATCGAGTTGGACCTTGACCGGGGCCAGGGCAGCATCTAGGTGGGGGAAGAGTTCGCCGTCGACGCTGGTGCTCCCGGCCAATCCCACCACTTGGTCAAGAGCGTTGCGGACAGCCGTCGGCTTGAGCTTGCGGCTTCGGGCCGTGCGCTCGGATTCGTCGATCGTGCGCAGCACGAGGATCAGGGCCTCGCGGACGAGGGGGTTGTTCAGCTCGGGGAGGCGGTTGTCGGCCGTCAACTGTTCGTCGAGTGCCGCTAGCAGAATCGGATCTCCACCGTTGGGGGCGATCAGGCTGTTGTAGTGCTCGGCCGCCCGGGAGGCGATCCGGCCGATCTGGTTCTGAAGCTGGGTGGCCACCTCCTCAACCAGGGACCGGGTTGCCGTGTCCTGTGCGTCGAACGCGGCCAATGTGTGGTGGAGGTTTGTCTCGTACTGGGCAAAGGGGTGGTCCTGCTCCCAGACGGCACGCGCTTGGTTGTCCCCTACCGCCTGACTGATATCGCGCGCCAGGTTGGGGATGCCGTTCGACGCGCTCCTTCGGGTTCCTGCCTGCGTCCGCTTGCGGATCTTGTCTTCGTCCCATGGCAGTGGGGCCACCTGCGCAGCCTGCGCCGCAGAGGCGAGCTCGGCATCGCTGTGTTCTGCCTCCCCTGAGCCGTCGCCGCCGGTGTCGGCCGAGCGCGGGCCGGCGGCCATGGCCGCATAGTCGGCCGAGACCCGCTCTTCCAGCTCCTTCGGATCACGTGGCAAGGGCTCGTCGGCAGTGAGATCCTCGGCCTGAGAGGTGCCGCCTGTCCGGCCTTCTGCAAGGGACTCGTTGAAAAGGTCGAGGTAAGAGGTCCCGTCGGCGCTGGTCATGTCGCCGAGCGACTGGGCGATTTCCGCCTGCGTGGCGGTGCGGCTCTCGCTTCCTTCGTGGATGATCGCCGTTCTCTCGTCCTCAGTGGCTTCGGCCGCGGTGGGGGTCTTGTTGGTCGGCTCCGGTTCCGGTACCGGTTCGGTTTCGGTCGTCGTCTGCTGTTCTACCTGTGCGGTGATGGCAGTCTGATTGGTGTGCCGGGGACTCATGTCGGCGATGTCGTAGATCCACCCGAGGGAACCGGTCTCCAGTCGTTGCTTGGCACGGGTGAGGGCCACGTATGCCAATCGCAGTTCCTCCGCCGACGGCAAGTCGAGTTCGCCGGTTTCGGTGTTCTCCTTGGGTTGGGGAAAGTCGGCGCCGATGCGCACGAGATCCCATTCACGGCCCTTGGCCTTGTGAGCGGTGGAGACCACCAGCTCTGGACGGGTCTCCTCATCTCGCGCGTCTTCCGGCACCAGGTCCCCGATCATGCCGAGAAGACCTTCTGGGCTGTAGCGGTCGACGAGCCGGACGAACATCTGCAACGTCTTGGCTTCCTCGTCGGTCTCCGCGTACTCCCGGACTTCACGCCACGTCTCGAAGTTCGCGAGTTCCGGGTGCTTCGTACGACGGCCTCGGAGTAGGTCCTGTGCGGCCTTGGCGATGTCTTCGATGTCGCGGCCGCCGCCGACCAGTGCCACCCTCTTGCCTGCCTCGAACCCGGCGAACACGGCGGAGATCGCCCCGACATTGGTCCGGCACAGGACGGCGTCGGGTTCTTCCACCGGGCCCAGGGCGGTGTCCCGGTTCGGGTTGCCCTCCAGCAGCAGGTCCGATCCGAGCATCTTGAGGTAGGCGTTGCCGACCTCGGCCACTTCGGGGCCAAACCGCCAGGACTGCGTCAGCGGGAGCACGATGTCCGCCGGCCAGCCCTTGAGGGCGTCGATTGCTCCGCGGAACTCATAGATCTGTTGGTTGGAGTCGCCAACCACGATGGTCTGGGCGCTCTGGTCCTGGATCACCTTCTTAAGGACGGCGTTGATGTCCTGAGCCTCGTCGAAGAGAATCACGTCATAGTTCAGCCGGGGGTTGGTGAGCGCCCACAGTTTGAGGTAGTCGTCGTGCGAGAAGAACAGCTTGTCGCTGTTGGGATCCTTAATGTCTGCCCAGGCACGGCGGGCGACGTCTAACAGGGCTGCGGCGGCGGGGCTGTTCGCCCACTTTTCGCCGAGATGCTGGGGGGCGAGTTCCGCGTCCGCGCTTTCCCGAAATCGGCGTATCGCGCCCGTGACCACCCGGGCGACGTCCTCCGCACCCATGTGTTGAGTCTGGCCCTTGACCCGCGCCACGACGAAGGGCTCGGTGATACCCAGCGCGGCGGCCACGTCCTTGGGGCGGCGCGCGCCTCCGTTGCGGCCAGCTGTCTCGATCTTCTTCCGTAATGGGGTGTTCTGCATGGCGGTTCGGGCAAAGCTATGACTGGTCCTCGCGGTGACGTTGTTGGGGAACTTCCGCTTGGCCTCGGCTGCGATGCTGCTGTTGAACGCGACGTATGCGAACCGCTGCTCCGGAGTCCGCCGCGTGAGCATCTGTAAGGTGGAGGTCTTACCGGTCCCGGCGAGGGCCTGGACCACAATGTCCTGGCCCGCCATGAAGGCGTCGATGATCCTCTGCTGCTGTTCGGTGGGCGGGAGTTCCTTGTAGGGGGCTGGAGCAGCGGCTGCTTCTTGAGCGTCCTTGGCCGCGAGGAAGGCCCTGACCTCGTCGAGGACTCGCTCACGGTTGGCGGCCCGACCTTGGTAACGCCACCGGCCGCCCCGGAACGCGAAGTTCCTGTTCTTCTTCAGCAGCTCACGAAGATCTCTCTCCTGCGTCCAAAAATCACCGCCTGTGCCCGTGACGAAAGTGGCGCCGCTTTCCATGATGATCTTGATGCGGCTGGTCCACGGGCCTTGCGTCGGCTCCGGCTCGGTAACCGTCACGCTCTCCTCCTGCTGCTGCGGCTTACTGGCCGGTTCTGACGTCGGTGGCGGCTCGGGGGCCTCCTCCTGCCGGGGGCCGATCGCTGCTTGTTGGTCGGCTGCTGTTGTTTCAGCTTGCGGGGCTTCCCCATCCGGAGCGGCTGTGTGAGGCGTAGGGCTTGCAGAGGGGTGCTCCGTCGGCATGCCGGCGCCGATGTGGCCGACGATGAGTCGACCGGCGAGTCCGTCGAACTGCTGTCGCAGCGCGTCACCCTGTTCGGGTGCCTGTGTGGGCTCCGCAGCCTGACGTGGGGCTTGGCGCTCGGTGCGGGCCGTTGATGCGGCGTCTGTGCTGTCGGTCGCCGAGGTTCCCAAGGGCAGCGCAAGTCGGGCTCGATGTGCGGGGAGCGTGGCGAGCTGCTCCACTTCGGGCCACGGAATGGGGGCGGCGAGAGGCAGCACCCGTGCGTCGGCCATGGCCAACAGGTCTGCGGGGAGCCACCGGCCATTGAGACTGGTGGATATCAGCGCGTTGGCCGGGACGATCTGCGCTCCGCGCACGATCGGGCCATCGCCGGTGTCGGGGGCTACCTCGACGGCCTGAAGGAGCAGAAGGACATCGCGGACCTGGCCATCGGGGAGATTCAGTGTCGTCACAACAGCTAGCCGGGCATCGTCCTCACGCCGCGGTTCGGGGCGATGTGGCAGGAACTGGAGGTGTTCCTCTGCCAGCGGTGTGCCCATCGGGTCACTGCTGGCGGAGGGAGCATGGGCCTCGGCCGGCGCTGCTGCGGCTGTCTGCGCGTCAGCGCCATCGAGTGTGTCGAACAGCACGTTCTGCTCAGCGCTGAGGGCGGCGGGTTGGTCGAACTGCGGCTGTGTCGATGCGTCTGGTGTCTCGTTTTGCGGGGCTGCGGCGATGGACTGGTTGGAGGCATGCCCTGCTGCCGCGGATAGCTCCGCGTACACCTGCTCGAACACTTCGGCAGCGCCAGTGTCCTCGGCGTCCGGCCCGCTGTCGCGGTACCAGTCCTGGAAGCGTCCTTCCGTACCGTCGGAGTCGGGGATGTTCCGGACCCGCAGCCATTCGCGGAAGCGCGGGCGCATCTCCTCTTTGGATGCGCCCTCGAATATCGACTGCACATAGGGGTCCGCCAAGGCAACTTGTACAGCCCGCTCGCGGGCAATCCCGTGCGTCCGGGCCAGGTTCTCGTTGATCATTGCCTCGACTTCGGCGCGTTTTTGAGCCCGCTCGGTCGGGGACGGCCGTTCGTCATCGTTCGCCTGCTGCGGCTCATGTTCCTGCTGCCGCTGCTGCTTGCTCTCCGCTCGCTCGTCGGCGATCCGGTGTGTGAGCGTGAGTCGGACGATGTGGTGTTCAGTCGCTTCGCTCAGTCGTGTCAGCAGGGCCTCGGCCTCGTAGGGCACCGCCGTCTGGTCCAGGATGTGTGCGAGTGCGCTGGTGGCGATGACAGCTTGGCGGTACGCATCGATGGTCGCGGGCAGCGGCAACTCACCTCGGATGCTTGCGTCACCCGCTACCTCGGCGGTTTTCCACCGGTCCCAGAAGGTGCCGCGGATTGTGTAGCGGTCTTCCTCGGCTCCGGCGAGGAGCCGAGAGTCAGCAGGTACCGCAACGATCTCTCGGGGATGCACACGCGTATTCGGGTCGGCCCGGTAGTAGCCGTCGCCATGGTCTCGGCCGCTGGTGATCACGACTGTCTTGTAGGACAGTTTCTTGGATTCGAGCCAGCGGGGGTGTCCCTCGCGGATGACGTCACCGACTTTGAGGGCGGCTCCGTCGTTTGTGTACGGCACGAACCCTTCAGGAACCTCGATCTTGCCTGGACCCCGGTACCACGCTTCTACGTCGCCGGACGGTCCCGGCGGCCCATCGGGGCGGTGCCAGGTGGGCAACGCTTGGGCTGCTTGTTGGTACAGGTACTGGAGGTGATCAACAGCTGCCCGCAGTTCCTCGTCGCCGTAGGGACCCGCCGTAAGAGGGTCGACGGCCGGGCCCGGCTCGATCAGGTCGGAAGCAGCCTGGGGCTCATTGGCTCCAGCAGACTCCGGGGCATTCTTCTCGGTCCCAGTGGTGGTTGCCGTGTCGGAAACGGTGGGGGTGACATCCGCTTCGGTACCCGGTGTAGCCGTCTCCGTGCCAGGTGTGGCGAAGAGTTCCTCCCACAGCCCTTCCTGCGCCGCGGTGGCCGTGACGCGCGAGGCCAGGAGCGTGGCGTACTGCGTCACAGTCCGGAAATGTGGCAGCGCGACGGGAGCGCGGTAGCGCTCTTCTTCGAGGTTGTGAGCGAGGGTAAGGGCGGCTTGGGCGAGTGTGGTGCACCGGCTGACGACGTCCTCGGCAGGATGTACGAAGGGGTCGCGGTTGCTGCCCACGGGGCCTTGGCGCAGTTCTTCCATCGCGAGCCAGACGGCGGCGCCGTCCGGACGAGCGTCTCTGCCTCGGGTGATCAGGCGCCGTCCGGCTGGGGTGTCCTGCATGCGCCACAGGGCTGCGGATATCTCCTCGAAGTCCTGGCTGGCCTCCGTTTTGGAGATATACGGTTCCCCTATGGGGATGGTGATCTCTGGCTGTGGCTGCTGAGGCGGCTCGTCGTCCACCTCGTATCGGCGGCCCAGGCGGGTGAGGTCATCGGTTAGCTTCCTCAGGTGTACGTCGCGGTTGGTCAGCAGCAAGCGCCGGGGCAGGTACCAGAAGGTCTGGTCCTTCGAGAGCTTGAAGCCGTGGCGTTCCAGCGCCCCGCGAACTGGAGTGTCGCTCGCCTCGTTAGTCACCCTTCGTACAACGGTGCCGCGGTAGTGGTGCTCGATCTCCAACAGCGCGGCGTCGGAGGCCCGGGCCGCTGACGGCTCCGTCTTGGTAGTCGTCTGCGTACCGTCCGGTCGCATGGCACGGAGCTGGTCCTGGCGTTCCGCCAGCTGACCACGCACTGCGGAGATAGCGTCTGGGTCGAAAACACGGCATGCCGCAGCATGCTCGTAGCACGTCCGCACCAGCCGGGTAAGGACGTTGGCGTCCTCGCGGTTACGGTAGCTGCCCTCCCGAAGGCAGAGCACGAGGGCGTACGCG
Source organism: Streptomyces sp. NEAU-174 (assembly GCF_052665095.1). Lineage (NCBI taxonomy): Bacteria > Bacillati > Actinomycetota > Actinomycetes > Kitasatosporales > Streptomycetaceae > Streptomyces > Streptomyces sp. NEAU-174. Next base: position 535,520 of record NZ_JBQTCE010000005.1, read on the forward strand.
GCATGGGCCGCCTTCGTCGCGCGCCGGGTGACCTCGTCGAGGGTGCCGTCGTCCGTCTGCGCCCAGTCGGCCGCGTAGAGGGCCTCACGCATCTCTTCCTGAGCGTGACGTTGGTGCGACTGCGGGGCATCTGCTGACGGGTCCGCCATCTCTCGTCGGGCGAGGTCGGCAGCGGTGCCGGTGGCCATCCAGGCGTCCCAGGCGCCTGCCACCGTGCCCGTTCCATCGGTATAGGACCGCTCGGCGCCGTACGGCTCCGAGCGTTCGGCAGCGAGTTGGAAGGAGGCAAGGCTCTGATGATGCTGGTATGCGCGTTGCGCTACATCTCGCAGGACGCTGCGGCTCACTCCTTCGTCGGCTTCTTCAGCCGCCGCCAGGGCGTAAGAGACTACGTTCATCCAGTCTGGCAGAGCGGTGCCGACCGCTGTGTCGCTGGTTTGCCGGATCTCCCACATGGCGCCACGCAGCAGGTCGCTGAATTCGCCGCCGGTGCTGCTGTACACCTGTGGCCAGCGGTCGTACGTCTCGAAGATGATCTGACGCGCGAAGTTCAGGTGGGAGTTATCGGTGTAGGGAGTCGGCCGCTCTTTCAGGGGGTCGTTACGGGCAAGCACGGGCCACGAACCTGTGTCGAGCGCAGACGCATCAAGGAGGACGTCGAAGAGGTCTCGTCCTGTGGCGTGCATGCGGCCGAGGTGCCGCTCGGTGCGCTGGAGGAGTGTGTGGGCCTTCTGGGCAAGGTCGCCGTCGGTCTCGTCGGCGAGGCTGGAGGCAGCCGCTGCGAGGCGGTCGTAGAGCGGGAAGATATCGGCTGGGGAGACTTGCGGCGCAGCGTCGAGGGCGTAGCTCGCTTCGGAGACTTCTGCGACCAGACCCGCGAGGTGTGGCCCCTGGGGGGTGTTCTCCGTACGCTGCTTTGCCACTTCCTGGAACTGCACGACCGTCTCTCGTATGAGTTCCCGGCCGGCGACGAGTTCGCCAGGGTCGGTGTAGAAGCCGAGGAGCACCGAAAGTTTCTGCGCCTGGATGCGAGTGGTGCCCGGTGTCTCCTGATGGACCGGCTTCAAGCTCGTCCGTTGCTCTTCGGACACTTGCAGTGGCGTCCCCGACTCCTCCGGCGCAGCTGGAGCCGGAGCCCCCCGGCCGTCAGCGGAGGCTTCGAAGTCCGCGCCCGGCTGCTGCTCCGTTTGCGCCTCGGTCGAACCTGCGCCGGTCTCGCCTTCTGCCTCGGCCACAAGAAGAGCTTGAATAGCCTTCAGTTCCCGGTCGCGGATGGCCGCCAGGGCATCGAGTGCCAGTCTGCCGTCGATGCGGTAAATCAGTTGCGACGGCGTCAGAGTTTCCAGCTCGGCAGCGGTGAAACTGTCGTGTTCCAGCAGGGACAGCTGATCGAATCCCAGCACCGCTCGGGCCTGGGGTCCGCCGAGGTCGCGCCAGCCGACATACAGCGGGATGCCCCGGATGTGTCCGTACAGAACACGCGCGTCGGTGTCGAGGTTCTGCCTTTCCGGCGGGAGTTCAGCGAACTCCCTTAATGCGTCGAGCAGTTCCTGCCTCATGCGGGTGCCAGCGGCCTCACGGTCGGTGTACGAGCTGCGGCGCCTGTTCATGCGGAAGGTGTCGCCCTCGTCAGTGAGGTACTCGATCGCGCTTTCCAGCGCCCGTACCTCGTGCATGCGTGCTTGAGTTGGGTCATCCTGGGCGCGCTGCTCCGCCAGAACGTCCAGGGTGGCTGCCAGGCGCTGGGCGTACCGGGCGGCGCTGTCCGCCACTTGGATCAGGAGAGCCCGGTCGGCCTCAGAGTCGTACGCGCCCTGTTCGGCCAGGTGACTGTCCGCACGGCGAGCGGCCTGCGCCAGGCCTTCGAACTGCTCCACGACCATGCGCCCGCCCGTAGGGCCTGCGGCGGTGGCGGCCATACGGCTGCGGTGATGCCACGATGCGACGTAGCCCGCAGGGTTGGTGACTCCGAGTTCTTCACCGGCCAGTTCTTCCTGGGCGTCGACCAGCATCGGCAGGGCCGTCTGGGTAGCCGCCCACTGCTCGTAGGCGGCCTCTACCCTGTCCCGCTCGGCGATGGCTTCCTGCTGGCTCCCGAATGGGTGCACTATCTCTGTCCAGCCCGCCCCGGCCATCGCTGCCATGTCCTGGGCGATGAGCTGCTCCAGTAGGGAGTCATCATCTTCGCCCGGCCGGAGTCCCGGGCCGTCATCGCTGTCTTGCATCAACGTGGGTAGCGTGCTGGGGGTGATGTCGAAGCGTGTGCCGTTGGTGGCGGTCAGCGTTAGGCCGTCGTGGGCCTCCTCCACCACAACGCCTTCGGCGAGGAGTTGGGCGATGCCCGCCGCCAGGTCGGCTCCGGTCGCGGGGTCGGTCCTCATGCCGTCGGGGCCCGTCACGGTGTACTCATCGAATAGTGACAGGCCCGGGATGAACTCCAGGGCTTCCTCGTCGTCGAGCGTGATCGGCTCATCTGTTCCGGCCCATTGCAGGAACGTTGTGCTCTGCGGGTCCTCTGTGGTCGCCCGATAGCGGGCGAAATGATCGCGGACGGCCGCGTGCATCTCCCAGGTACGGCTCACTGCCGCATGGCCCTGCTGTTCGCGGTCCCACTGATCAGCGATCGCGCGTGCGGCGTCGGCGAGGGCCTGGCCCGCCTCCCAGTTCACGAAGGTTGCGAAGCCCAGGAGTCGGCTCTGTCGGGTCTGCGAGCTCTCGGAGAACACCTGTCGAGCTGCGCGGGCGAGAGCTTGCCCCTGGGGACTGTCCTCATCGAGACGGGATCCGAACTCCTCGGCCCACGCGCGATAGGTGTCCAAGGTGCTCTGCTCTGCGGCCCAGGATTCGGTCCGGTCGGCGTACGGCTCGGCAGCCCGGCGATGGGGGCCTGCACCAACCGTCACTGGCCGCCCTGCCGCCGGCGGTGGCTCCCGCTCTGCGAGGCTAGGGGAAGGCACCGGCTCGGCAGGGTGCGGTGTGTTCTCTGCCGCGGCAGGAGTATCCGAGGCGGTAGGGGCACGGTCGGCCTGCGCAAGATAGTCCCTGACGCCGTAGATGAGTTCCCGTGTCACCTCCTGGGCGTCGTGCTGGAGATCGTCGTCGGACAAGCTACCCAGTACGTCGAGGTAAGCGCTCGCGGCTTCCAACAGTGCCTGACACTGCTCCAGCGCGCGGAAGTCCGGGGTGCGCCCTTCCGCGGCCGCGGCTTGCCGCTGCTGTCGGATCTCCTCGATGAGGGCATCGCCTGCGGCTTCGACCAGGCTGCGCTGGGAGTCTTCGGCGGAGCTGTTACCGGACCGACTCGCTTCAAAGCGCCATGTGACGAACGTCGGTGCGCCCCTCCAGTCCTGGAACACCTGGATGAGTTCGTCGGCTTCGGCGGCCCCGCTGTCCTGCCGACCGGTGCCGGAGGAGGTTTCGTCCTCGGTCTGGTCATCCCTACCGGCTCCTGCCTGGGTGTCGATCTCTGCTTCGAGCTGAAGCAGGTCCGCTCGTGCTCTACGCAGTTTGTCGGCCTTGGCGAAGGGCTGGTCGACGAGCTTTTGGGCTCGGTCGATCTCCTGTTTGAGTTCGTCGACCACGGCGAGCAGGGTGGCGTGCAGACCATCGAGTTTCTCAGCCTGGTTCTCCATCCGGGTGATCAGGCCGAGGGGTGGCTTGCCGTCGCTGAGCACGGCGTTAACGTCGGAGACGGTGAACGTTGCCTGAGAAACGTCCCTCAAGCCGCGGATGCTGAAGCCGATGTAGTCGTTGAAAGCGTCGATCCGGGCGTGGAACTCCTGACCGCCGAGGGTCGCCATGTGCTCCCAGGAGCTGGCGTCCGCGCCCCGCATCTGCCGGTGCATCAGTGCTAGTTGGGTGCGCAGAGCAGTAGCAGCGTCTTGGCGTTTCGTGACGGTCTTCCCGTTGGGCAGCTCCATCCGGAAGGAGTCACCCTTGGTCTCCGTATATGCTCCCGCCGCCCTTCCAACCAGGTCGGCATTCTCCTGGGCCTTCGCCAGGGTCTCGTCCCCGGTGTCGACCACGTTGCGCAGATGCTGGTTGGTACGCTTCCAGTTCGTGTAGGCCGCTTCCAGCTGGCGTACTTCTTCCTCGGCCTGCATTTTCTTCAACAGCAATGGATTGCCTGTGGCGATGGCCTTGATTTCGCCGAATTCCAGGTAGTCCTTGCCCAGGTCACCATCCAGTGCCTGGTCCTGTTCCTCCAGGTCCCGGCCGGTGCGCACCTGGTCGATGAACCGGGCTTTCCTCTCCACGGTCTGCCACATGAAAGAGTCGAAAGACCCCTCCTTCACCCAGCGGATAACCTGGACTGGGATTTTCTGGTCGAAGTGCTGGTTGAACTGGCGGACGATCCGGCCCTCGCGTTGGGTGACGTCACTTGGCCGCCACGGGCAATCCAGGTGGTGCAGCGCGATCGCCCTGTCCTGGACATTGACGCCGACTCCCATGGTGTCGGTGGAGCCGATTACGACTGCGACTTGTCCCCGTCGGCAGGCGGACCACAGCGCCTCCTTCTCCTCGGCGTTTTTAGCCTCCTGGGAGAAACGGATCTGTCCGGCCGGGATGCCTCGCTCGACGAGTTGATCCTTCAGGTAGTCGTAGGCGATGAACTTCCCGGCTTTGCGATTCTCGTCGGACGGAGTGCCGCGATCCGCGAAGACAAGTTGGAGCGCGCCTGGGAGCGCACTGGGAGCACCTTCACGGTCGGTGTAGGCGCGGTCCTTGTATTCCTGGTAGATCTGGAAGATCCTGTCCGCAGCGGCCTCGATCTTCCCGGGGCCGTCGGGTGTACTTCCGACCATCCGCAAATCCATAGCGGCAAGCCGACCGTCGTTGGAGATCTTGAGCAGGTTGTCTACCGATGCGTCGACTTCTCCAGCCCGCACGACCTCGGCACGGAAGGCAATGTCTTCCATGTACTCGCGGTCAGCGTTTGTCGCAGCGACGACCTCGGTTGTACTGACATGCTTCGGTACCGGCAACTGGATGTCATGCTTCGTCTTGACATCCGCCATCGTCTTCCACAGCACATGGAATGACCGCGAGTTACGGAAGGCGCCGATCCGCTCCTTCATCCGGGGAATTCCCTCGGGTGATATCTCAGGGGACACACGGTCCATGAGATATTGAGCCTGGAAGGAGGAAAATGCATCGATCTCGGCGGCTACCAGCAGGTCCCGACGGAAGTAGTCGAGCATGACGAAGGCCTGCGGCATGGCATTCGGGAAAGGCGTTCCGGTAGATCCTAACGCCACCTTGGGACCATAGGCCTTTTCCATTGTCCGTATCTTTACTTTCAGGTCCTTGGCCTGAGCTGATACGGGAAGGGCGAGTTCGCTGTTGTTGGCGCCGACCTCGCCGTTGGCGAAGTCTTGCACCTCGTCGACGGCGATGAAGTCGATGCCGGTCTGTTCCCAACTGATCCCGCTCGTGGTCTGCTTGACCAGGTTCTTCTCTGCCCTTTGGGTATGGCGCTTGAGATCGCCTTGCATTTTCTTGACGGTGTCTTTGGTCGGGGCTGCACCGCTCGTGCCGCCAAGGGCGGCAACGGTGTCCAGCGCTTCCGAGACGAGCGGATCGCCGCCCGGGTTGAGTTCCGGGGACAGGGCTTCGTCGCTGCCCGTCAGCACCTGGTGAATACGGGCCCGGTATTCAGCAGTCTGGTCAGCGACGAACTGCTCCTGCCCGCGCCCCGACATCGGGATTCGCTTGAACAGGGACTGCGGCAAAATGACCGCGTCCCAGTCACCATTGGCGATCTGGGCGATATAGGCGGCTGCGGTGTCCTTTGTGAACTCGCTGCTGTCGATTGCGAGGACCCTGGCACCCGGATATGCCTTGAGGAAGTCGTTCCGGAAATCGTTGACCGTGGCGTTCTTGACAACGACGCAGGGCTTGTTAACCATTCGCAGACGCTTCATTTCCATCAACGTCATGGCGATGGTCAGCGTCTTTCCGAAACCAACTTCGTAGTCGAAGAAGCTCCCTCCGGGCTCAGAAAGTGCTCGGGCGACGCCAGCCCGCTGGTGCGGGCGCGGTGTGATCACGTCCGAGAGACCCGGGAAGGTGAGGTGGCTCCCGTCGCCTTCGTAAGCGACGTACGAGTTGTAAAGGCGGTTGTAGTCGGCGAGACATTCAACCGAACGTTCAGGGTCCTGCCAGAGCCAGTCCGCGAACAGGCGGTTGATCTCGTCCGACTTGGCGATGGTCTGCTCGGTCTGCTCAGCGGCCCAGCGCTTGGCGTCAAGGATGTCCTGGGCGGCAGCGTCCTCATCAAGCCTGGGCGGATGCACGACGAGAGAGGCCCTGCGCAGCATCCGCTGAGCGAGGTCGATCGCGTTGCGTTTTGGGGTGCCGTACACCTTAGTCGCCGCACGCGACTTGCGCACGTTCGAGGGCGCCTCGACCTCCCAGTCCGCTCCCGAGACACGAGTCACTGTCAGGTAGGTGGTTTGCAGGAGCTGGCGCAGGAACTGCTCATAGAATTTGGGCTTGATCCAGGTGGCACCGAACTGAATGTCTTCGATGTCGCCGGGCTGCTTGTCGGGCGGCAGTACGCGGCGCAGTGCGGCGAGATTACGCTGGAAGGGGTGCTGGCTCCGTGAATCGTCGGAGACCATCTGTAGGACGTTCTCGACCTGCTGGATCTTCTGTCTGACATTGCCGCTCAGATATTCCGCGGCGGGAACGAGGCGCTGGGTGCCCGGCTCGTTGTACACGAGTTCGCCGAGGACATCCCGAGTCTCGTCGAGGGAGTCGATGCCCAGCAGGCTGGCGATCTCGCTAATCTGGACCTTCCCGTAGGTGTTGAGGCTGATGGCCAGCGCGTCCTGCGGGGTGTCCGCGGTGCGCTGCTCCGACTTGGGGCTGCTGACCGCCCGCGTGAAAATCGGGCTCTTCTTTGCGGTGCCCGCTTCCTTGTCATAGATTTCCAGCGCGTACACGCCCGCGGCGTACGGGTCGGTCCGGAAGCACCCGTGGGCCGACCGACGGTCGCGCCGGGTGTCTCGCCGGTTAAGGAAGTCGTAGCTCCCGACGTGCGCGTCGTACCGCTCGTTGAGTTGCTGCCGCAGGGCCGTGGCTCGTTCACCGTCGCCGGAGGACTCGACGCTGAGCAAGGCGACGTAGGTGTCGCGCAGCCTAAGTAGGGAACGCAGTTCCTCCACGGAGTTCTTGAATAGGGGCCGCTCGACGAGTTCACCCCCGACAAGCTGAAGGAAGGTTCCGTCCTCCTGGTCAAGGAGGGTTCCCTCGAATCGGCTAAGTTCCTCACCGAACATCTCCTCGGCGCGGCGCATCCGTTCGGCGCGACGCTCGACTTCTGCCCTCTGGAGTGCGTCAGGGGATGCGCTCATGGTCAGCCCGGACTCGCGGGCCTGCCGGGTAATCGTCGCCAGGGCATCGCTCAGAGCTTCCGGCAAGGGCGTGTCTGCGTCTGGATGGACGGTGATGTCCTTATGGCCGTACTGGGTATTGATCACGCTGATCTTGCCGAGCACGCGTTCGCGGTGCCTGGCGAAGTACCTGTTGACCATGACGTTGGTTTCCGCGTCGACCTGTACCGGGGCCAGTCCCAGCCATTCCGGGACGATGTCGAGGGCTTGGTCGTCGCGTCGCCGCAGGATGAGCAGGTCGCTCACGGCGTTGGTGCCAGCCGCTCTACGGTGAGCGCCAGCGGGCAGCCGTACGGCGCCTACCAGGTCTGCCCTGTCGGCGATCTCCAAACGAGAGGTCTTGCCCATCGAGTCCAGGGTGAAGCGACTGGTAAGGACGGCTACGAGGCCGCCCGGCCGGACCATTTCCAGCGCCTTGACGATGAAGTGGTTGTGGGTGGGCAACCGGAGCGGGTTGTGGACCGGGTCGGTGAGCGCCACCTCGTCAAACGGGACGTTTCCGATAGCGCCGTCGAAGTAGCCCTCGGGGTACCGCGTGTCGACGAAGGATTCCGCGCGGATCTCGGCGTCCGGGTAAAGCGCAGCGGCTATCTCGGCGGTGACCGGGTCGAGCTCGACACCGGTCATCTGCGCTGTATCCGGAGCAAAGGCTAAGAAGTTTCCGCTGCCGCAGCCCGGCTCCAGGAGTCGGCCGTCCTCGAACCCGAGGTCTTTGAGCGCCTGCCAGATCGGCTCGACCAGCGCGGCGTCTGTGAAATGAGCGTTGCGGGTGGTCGCCTCGGCCGCGTACCACTCTTGTTCGCTGAGAAGGCTGCGCAGCTCGCCGCGGAGGCCGGCGAACTCGCGCTTGCGCGGGTCGAAGATCTCCGGAACGGCACCCCAGGAGCTCCACCGCGCGAGCACGGCCTGTTCGGCCGCCGTCGCCGGACGCTGTTCGTCCCGCAGGGTATGAAGGACGCGCAGTGCCGCGATGTTCGCACGGATGCGGGCGACACGGCCCGACGGGCCGAGATCGTTCTGGCCTCGCGGCCGGAAGCGGATGGCACCAGCGGGCGACCCGGCGGTGAGGCGCTCGCGGGCGACGACCATGTCCAGGTGGATGAGGTAGGGCTCGTCGTCCCCGTCCACGTCCTGGACCAGGAGGGCGCCCTCGCTCTCGTCGGACAGCTGGACAAAGACCGCCTCAAGCGGCTCTTCCTCACCGTCCTGCGAGGTCTCTCCGTCGCGGTGCCACACGATGTCACCGGGTGCGAAGTCCGCGGCGCTTTCAGGCACATCGCTGATGGAGCGCTGCTGATCATTCGCCGGGGCGTTCGAGGTATCTGACGAAGCGGCCCTGGCAGGCCTTGGCGTTCCCTCGTCTGTAGGTTCCGAACCACTGAGGATGTCGGCGACGATGCCCTGCTCAGCTGCTGCAAGGGCGCCCGCGTCGGCGGATTCAACAGGGAGTTCGTCGTTGTCCAGCGCCTCCCACAGGCGGTCGAGAAGTTGCTCACCCCACTGCTGGTGAAGCAGCGTCCGTGGTCCGGCGACTTCGTGAACACCCTCGTTCTCGTCGACCCTGACCAGCAGGAACTTTCCGCGCTCGGTGACTGCTGCCTCGGGCCCGTGCGGGCCGATGGCATACAGACGGTACTGCCAAGGGCCGGCATCCGGAGGGGTCGAGGCGCGGTAGACGATCGCTTCGCCTGCCGCGTGTGCGTCAAGTGCGGGGAGTTGACGGGGCGTTTGATACACGGCTGTCCTCCACCACTGCGTCGTGCGGTCGGGCGTGCGAGGTGAGGTGGTCCGCTACACGTCGCGCCCCTGAGTGCGCAGGTCCTCGACGGAAGTTCCCAGCAGGCGCAGGAAGGAGGGCGTCATGTAGTCCAGGACCTCGCGCAGTTGCTCGTCATCGAGGTCGTCAAGGGTGGTGGTGCCGTCGATGAGCGCATCAGCGGTGGCACCCAGCCATTCGGTGCGCGCCTGGGTGCGCCGAATGCGGGCCTGGAACTGCGTGTCGCTCTCCAGCCCCTCGTCCTCGTCGGTCTCGGCGGTCCCGGACTCGGGGGTCAGTCGCACCAACTCTCCGAGGACTTCGTACTCCGCCTGCGCTTTGAGGAGGCCCAGCCGTCCGACGCGCTGCTCGTGTGATTCGGCGGCGGGGGCTTCGTCCTTGAGTATGAGCTGGTCCCACAGGTCGCCCACCTGCTGTTCGGCCTGCTCGCCGAGGTTGGTGAAGAAGGCGATCGGGTCGGGCAGTGCGGCGTAGCGCTTCGGCAGCCACCGCTTCCAGTAGGCACGGGCCTCCATGCCGTATCGGTTCATTGCCATCGTTCGCTCCTTGATGCTGTTCACTGGTCGTCGAAACGGGTGTCATCGTCGGTCGGGTCCTCGGGCGGCTCGCTCGCGGAGACTTCGCCTTCGTTACCGGACGGGGTAGCGGTGGACTCCCGCTTGTCGCCGGGGGTCTGGTGGCAGTCGGTTGTCACCGCTGCCAGGAGCTCGGCGAGATAGGCCGCGTCGTTGGCCCACGCTGAGCGGTGACGGTCTCGGTGCTGACCGTTGCGGCAGGTACCGAGCCAACGTCGGCCGATGCGCTCGATGCCGCGGTCGAGTGCGTCCTGCCACAGGTACGGGGCTGATCCGGCGTCCTCTCCACTCGCGTACGCGGACTCGTGGGAGGTCCATAGAGCGGTCAGTTCGTCGACAACGGCTCCGTGCTTCCACCAGCACTGGCGGGGCAGTTGGTCGTTGGTCAGTTCCTTCCGGTCCGCGAGCCAGATCACCCACGCCACGAACTCGGGCCACAGCTTCGCACGCTGGACTGCCGACAGGTCGTCCCAGCACACGGGAGCGCCGGCCATGCGCTCCTCTTCTTCCTCACCTCCATCCGCCGAGCCGCTGCCGCCGGTGGCCTGTCCCTCTTCCAGAACCTTGACACGTTCGCCGAGGAGCACGATCTCGGCGTTGACCGAGATCATTTCCTCGTTCTGGGAGGCGATGGCAGCGAAGATCTTGTCGAAGCCGTTGCTATTAGCCATGGCTGCTCTTGTCCAGCCGGACCCGGTTGTTGACGCGCTCGTGCGCGAGACGGGTCGCTTCCTTGATCTCTTGTGCACGCGGGCCCTCGTGTGCCCGAATGAAGGTCACACGAGTGGCCGGAGTACGGCGGTGAATGACCAGGCCGCCGCGCTCGGAGACCATCCGGATGTCGGCAGGTTCCAGTACGGCCCGGCGGCGTACGGAGGTGGACACCGAGACCCGGTCTCCGTCGTCGGAGACGCTTTCGACGTCCTCGTCGAACTCGCCTGCCAGTGAGCTGTACGCCTTGAGTTCCTCGGGATCGCTGATACCGCCGAGGAAGATCTTCACGGTGCCGCTGGCGAACATTTTTCGTACGCCGAGCTGTCCCCAGCGTTCCTCGGCTTGGGCGTATCCCTGGAGGACGGCCATGATGAAAATGTTCTGCGAGCCGCTGACGCTCATCAGGCTCGGGATCTCGGGCAGCGGCGCGACGTTGGCCAACTCATCCAGGAAGCAGCCGAGCGGTACGGCCAGGCGGCCGTTTCTGCCACGGGCGGCCAGGCGCTTGGCGGTGTCGAACATGGCTTTGGCGAAGGCCGCGTTCAAAGGGGCGAGCGCGGAGCCTTCCTCGTCTTCGCCAATCAGGAACAGCGTCCCGGACTCGGTGAGGTATTTCTCGATGTCGAAGACCTCGACATCTCCCTCTGGTGCGAAGATCTGGGCGACTTTGTCGTCGTACAGGGCGACGAAGGACTGCTCGGCGGTGCGCCAGGTGGCTGACCGCTCCTCCTCGGCCGCGGTGTGCTGGCCAGCGAGCGCGGCGGCAAGCATGTGCTTGCCGGATGCCGCGAGCAAGTCGACTGCCTCACGGTTGTCGGGATCGGTGGCCCATCTCAGGACGTCCAGCGCTGGCCGCTTGTGCAGGGCTGCTGCGTGGAGCCAGCACGTGATCAGCGTCTTTGCGTTGAGCGCGAAGTATCCGCCGTTTTTTGTTCCTTCCTCCGTCTTGGTGGTCGACGCGAGAGTCTCGGCCCGCTTTCGAGCAACCTGGTACTCCTCGCAGCCTGCGGTGAGCGGCCAGCGCAGCTGATGGGGCCAACCGGACAGCCCGGTGGGATCCGATACCCACACAGGCCCGTGCTTCTCCCTGATGACGGCGGTGTTGTAGAGGACGTCCGTCTTGCTACTCGTCGCGAGAACCGTCCCCCGGAATTCAAGAATCTCCGGGAGGATGATCTGCGACGTCTTACCTTCACGCGGCGGCGCGACCAAGATGACGGACTCCTCGATGGTGATCCACAGATGGATCTTCGAGGGGTCGGCGCAGCCGGCGTAGACCGCGACATCGCGGACCGTCACGGCCTTGGCGTTCTTCTCCGCGAGATCGGGACGCACTGATCCAGCACTGCCCAGGGCCCGTTGTTCGCCCAGCGCCATCTCCAGCTGGGCACGGGCGGCCATACCATCCGCCCCGTCGGCACCCCGGCGCTTCCACCAGCAGTACGTCTTCCACACTCCAGTGGCCGCCCCGGCAAGAAGTAAGGCAAAGGTTGCCCAGAAGACGAACGGGCCGCCGACACCGGCGGCCGGCCAGGCTTCGGCTGGATCCCCCGGGTGGCGGAAGACCGTGACCATCGCGTCGCCCGACCAGTCCCATCCGATCGCCGCCGGACGACCCTGTACGAGGACACCGGAGAGGATTGCAGTGAGCCACAGCAGTATCGTGAGCACGAACGCAGCGATCAGGGGGATGACCCACACCACGTCACGCCCGATACGAAGGCGGGCGGCTGTCTTGGGGGTGACAGCCTTGGGCATCATGCTGCGGTCCCCTTCTGCAACCGCAGCATAGGAACCGAGGGCTGCACCGCATCGTCGTTAACGATCTTCTCGGACATTCGCCGGTTTGTGTCCGTCAGCCGGACCTCCACTGCCGTCCTGATATGTTCAACCAGGTTGACCCGGGCTCCTACCTGCCAGATCCCACGTCCGGGGGCACAGACGTTGGCACCATCGGCAAGCGCTTTGCGCGCCCAGTCAGGCAGGCCCAAGTAGTCGGCCGTGGTCTCGGCCTCGTCCCGGTCCATGTGGTACAGGACCCTCGTCGCCGTCAATTTCAAGATCGCGGCAGCCTCGGGGGCCTGCTCCAGCATCAGGTCCCCGAGGTGATGCAATACGGCCCAGAAGGACAGTCCCAGGCGCCGCCCGTATCTGACCAGCTCCTCAAACAGTCGTGCGACCGGCCGGTGAGAGAGGATGTGCCAGGCTTCTTCGACGATCAACGTACGCTTGATCTGGTCATTCGGTCGGATCCATCCGAACCTGAGCCATGGGCCGATCACCGCCATCAGCAGGGGCATCGCTTCACCCTCACGTGGCAATCGCGTCAAGTCGAAGACGATCAGTCTCGCGCCCAGATCGATGCCCTCACTGGTCGGCCCGTCGAACATGCCACTTAGGTCACGGTCCGGGTTACACAGCCCGTCCAGCGCCAGCGCTGCGGGCTGCCCCCACTCGGCCAGCTCCACAGGGGCGACAGGCTGTTGGCCGAGCCTCGCTGGCTTCGGGGCGGTCAGGGCGTCCAGTACGTCAGAGAGGGTCGCCACGCGGTACTGCTCGCGCGCTGTTGCGCTCGCCATTTTGTGGGCCTCGGCCAGGGCGAACTTCGTCTGAGAGGACAGCGTCCCGGTAAGGATCTCCATCATCGACACCAGCACCTTGAACTGATGCTCGGCGGGCACTCGTGGGTCGAGTGGGTTGATCCTCACACCTTCGGAACTGGTGCCCGCACCGTAGACAAGCCGGATTGGCGTGATCCCCAACTGTCGGGCGATACTGTCCCATTCACCGGATCCGTCCTCGCCCTGAGCATCCAGTACGCAGAAACTCCGGTTCCGGAACCGTAGTTGGCGCAGTACGTAGGTCTTCTCCAGTGCGGACTTGCCATAGCCCGACTTCCCCAAGATGAGGGCATGTCCACTGGCGAGCCGGACTCGCGCCGCGGGGTTGTAGAGGATGAACGGATCATAAATGTATGCCTTGCCGCTGTAGGCCTCCCGGCCGATGATCACGCCTCGTGGATCCATGCTGGCCGCGCCGACCGCCGGATAGAGGCCGCAGGCGTGGCTGGTGGTCGAGTGCATGGCTCGCCTACGCGTCTGCGTTTGCCGCCGCAGCAACTCCAGCATTGCTACAGCCCTTCCTTCAGCAAGCCGCCGGTGAAGGGGAGCGTGTTGGCGAAGGCGCGATGGTGTTCCTCGTCGCACCAGTCCAAACGCAAGCCCGCTCGCATGGCAGCGGCCCGGACGGTATCCGCATCCCGCCGCAGCGCGTCGCGGTTGGAGGAGGTGACGGTGATCCAGGCCGCGAGCCGAGTGCCAGCCGCGCCGTCTGCGATGTCCCTCATGGTGCTAAGGGAAGCGCTCTGGGCCTTCTGCTCCCGGGGGTCCTCAATCCGTCCGGCTTTCTTGTCGGCCTGGCCGAGTTCGTTCGTGGCGTCCGCCATCGCCTCGGTGATCGCTTGGTCGGTGGGGACAAGGTGCATGACCACAGACACCGACAGGATGATGTCCTGAATGTAGAGGAGGACAGGCGCGAGAAAGTTAATGCCCACAGGGAGTACCGGAAGCTCACGTACCCAGGCCGTCATCGAGTACCAGGAGTTCTCGGACCCCTCCCAGCTGCGAGAAGCCATGTGCTTCTTGTCCCGTGCGTCGAGCACAGCAGGCCAGCACGTGACGCGGTCCATCCCCGTGGTGTCGTCGATCCAGTGGCTGGGGTCGTAGGCATGGTGCAGGTAAGAGGCCAGGGCTGATTCGTCCAGGTTCCGGACGTGACGCAACTGCCCCCGTCCCAGCGTGCGTATGAAGGCCTCAATCTCCTGTCCAAGGGTGATCGCGTATCCCTCGTGGAGAGTGCTGTAGCGGCGCGCCTCGGCAACGAGATCAGACGTGTAGGGGATTCCCACGGCCATCAGCAATCGGCGGTCCTCAGCAGTGACCGCGACTCGCCGGATGAGTTCGTCGTAGGACTGCTCCAGCCAGGACGGGCTCTCGGGGTCTCTACGGGACCTGGCATCGCGGGCGTGAGCGTTGGGGTCGGTGGGGATGACCCTGCTGATCCACTGAAGGCGGCGTATCCGTCCGCCGCTGTCGGCCGTCGTCTTGAGCAGGTGCTCGTACGCCCTGATCAGCGCTTCCTTGTCCACCGTGTCAAGGGAGCCGAAGTCCCGCTGGCCCTCAACTTCGATGGTCGCGGTGAACATCAGCTCGTGCGGCTGGAGCACGATCGCGATCTCGCCGAACGCCGTACGAGCCGTGATCCAGTCCATGTCCCTCGGGACCCCGACGGGCACGTCGACGGGTACTCTCCTGCCGTCCGCGAATCGGCCAGCGTACGGCACCTTGGACTTGTAGAGCAGTGATCCGTCCCGCAGCAGCTTCCTGTACGTGCGATGGATCTCGAACCATCTCAGGTACGTGCGGCCCCGGTATGGCACCAGGGTCGCCCATGCGCAGACACCCGCGACCAGCACGAATCCGGCGATCTTCAACAGAATACTCGTGACGATCCAAGCCACGAGCAGTCCGCCCACCAGGCCGGCGCCCAGCACGAGTTGCTCGTCCGCTTCGAGCTTGCGCCCGAGCAGTCCGCGAGGCCGTGGCCGCGGGTAGGTGAAGGTTCGTGCCATGACTACTCCTAGTCGTGTGGAGGGAAGTGCATCAGCGCATCTCTTCGTCCGCTGGTGGCAGCGATTCCGGCGGCTCGACGGGCGGCTCGGGCGGTGGCCAGAGCTGCGGCCGCGGGCCTGGCGGCTCCTCGTCGAGCGGCAGGGACGGTGGCCAGGGCTGGGACCCTGGGCCCGGCGGCTCCTCCTCGGCGCTCACGCGGCCGGTCATCGGGGCGCCCCCGCTGGCCGCGTGATCACCGCTGCTCGTGGGTTCGCCGTCGCCTCCGGAGGATGGGGAGGAGCCCCCGGAATCAAGACCGACCGTCGCTCCATCGACACCACGTTCCACGGCTTCGGCCTCGTCCTTGGCCTTGTCGGCCCCCTTCTTCGCGGCCACTGCCACGCCGCCGGGTCCGGTCGCCGCAGCTGCTCCTTCAGCAGCTCCCACCTCAGCCGCCTTGTTTCCTCCACCGCTCATCGCGTCACCGTCCGCGGCATCAGCCTCACTTCCGTCTCCGCCGGACACGCCACCGCTGCCGTCTCCCCCGCCCATACGCGACTTGAGCTCTCTGTAGGAGTCGCCCATCTGGTTGCCGACGTTCTTGGCACGGCTCTTGAGGTCGTCGCGCGCCGTGTACATGTCGCGCAGATCGTCGCCGAAACCCGGGAGAAACTTCGAGAGCTGGAACGGCAAGTAGCAGGCCAAGATCAGCAGCGCCAGTGCCGTGAAGACCGTCCCAAAGGACTGAGCCAGGCTCTTGTTCGGAGAATCCGAGGCAAGCGTGCCCGTGGCGAGTGCGATGACGGTGAAGGTGACGTATTTCGAGGCGATGATCGCGACCATCACGCCACACCAGCGCTTGGTGTGCCCCCAAAGATCGCGGTCCACCAGTCCGCTGAAGACAGTGGGCCCGAAGACAAGTCCGGACAGGATCAAGGCATTGCGGACGATGAGCTCCAGCCACACACCGGCAACCGCTGTCAGCAACGCCAAGCTGAAGAAGATCACGATGACAGCGCCACCAGGGATCTTGATCAGCACGAGCATCGCCGCTGTGACGGTAACAACCATGTCGGCGGCATCTCCTGCCACGGGTTTGAACATGGCCTCCGCCGCTTGGTCGAAGACCCGCACGGTGTAGGCAACCGCTAGCGGCGCGAAGGCGGAAACCGAAACCGACATAAGGAGAAACCCGATCGACTCCCCCAGAGCCTGGAGTGGCGGCACCCCCTGAATCGCCCGTTTGGCCACCGCGATCAGCCAAAAGATCACAGTCAGCACGGTGGAAGCCGCAAAAGCCATGGTGTAGGTCCGCAGGAATCCCGGGTCCTGCCAGTCGATCCGTGTGGTTGAAGCGAGCGCCTTCATCATCTGCGTGAAGAGGCTGGTCACGGCGTTGTTGAAAAACTGGGCGATGTACCCCAAGGGATCGCTCACGAAGTCGATCGCCTCATTCGTCTTCTCGACGACGCCACAGACCTTGTCCGCGAACGGGATGTTCTTGCACGACCAGTCACTGAAGTCATTCGCCTGAGCCTCGCCCGGGGCCAGCAGCACGGAGATCGTGGCGATGAGGCCGACGATCCAGGTCAGCCGGGTGCACACCCGGTAGCGGGTCTCAGCCTGCATACGGGGGCGCATTGAACTGCCTATCTGCCGAGCGGAATTCGTCGACGCTGGTCGGTTCGTCGCTGCCCGTCTCCAGGGGGGTTGGACCATTGACCGATGCGATCGAGGCCAGCTTCCAGTCGCCGGACTCCCACTGCAACGTCAGCGTGTACGTCGTCCACGACGCAGACACAGGCATCGGAGCGTCGTTGTTCGTGACTCCGACCAGTCCGGCCATCCACACCTCGACGGTGGCCACCTGATCGGTGTACGTGGTGACCCGAGTACCCATGGCCGCACCGCGAGCGACCAACTCGTCCTCATTGCCACTGGTGACACCCAGAGACGTAAGAACCTGCTGCATCCCCGTGTCGTCGTTGCGGATCTGCCCGTCCAACGCCCGGCGGGTCATCATGGCGGTGAGCGTCGCGCGCCGGACCTTCTCATCGGTGAAGTACGTGGCAGATGACCGTGCCACCTGGTAGTTCACAGCAGCCTGAACAGCGCCGACCTGGCTGTGCGCATAGCCGACCGGGACACCGCTCACCAGCTTCCTCGCTGTGTTCTGGGTATCTCCGCCGGTCCCGTTCCTCTCGGCCGGGGCCGTCTGGCGCTGGTCACCGGACGAACCGCCGGACGCGGAGCCGTCACCTCGTTCGGACAAACTCATGAACACGCCAAGGATCGCCAGCGCGAGGAGTATCACTCCTGTTACGGCCGTTCCCCGCCACCAGGGCTTATTCCCTGCCGCGTCCGAAGGCGACTTGTCGACCAGGACTCGGGTACCCCCGCCACGGGAACTCGGGCAGGCCATCAGATGCCCATCCCGTACACGATCGTGAAGATCGTACCGATCGAGGCGACGACGAATGCGCCAATGAGGCTCCCGCCGATCTCCTTCTTGCCCTTACTGACCTGCGCTACGTCGTGCTGCCCCTCACCGACCTTCAGATGCACGGCACCAAGGACCGCGCGCCCTAGCAGAACGAGCACGACGCCCGCCATCAGGGCCTGGATCACCGTCCGCCCTGTCGTCTCCAGCTGACCGAAAGGCCCCCAATCCGGGGACAGCCCGTCAACCAGGGTGCCGATGTCACCACTCGCGGCCAGCTTCACCGGGTGCTGCGAAACGGACATCCCGACTCCCTTCACCCTCGTTTCGGAGGCAGACCCGGAACCGGGCCACGACGGTGAAAGGTACATACAGGCAAACCTTGACAACAAGCGTTTATAGATTGACAGAGAGCCGCGAGAGACGTGAAGGAGCTTCAGGCGGCAGCCCTGAACCCAGAGAGCCCTCTGCATCACCGCTGAGGGTTGACACCCTCGCGGAAGCGACGCAATCTTCCGTCAGTATCTTGTATTCGCAGCTCAAAGCACACATTGGCCCATCCGGACAGAGAAGGACCCCATTCGGCGGTGCTCTTCCTGACAGCCTAGACAGCAGGCAGAAGGAGACGGCTCGACACCGCCACACCCTCGGCCGATCTAGATGCAGGCAGCCATCACGGCGAGCAACTCAGGTAGCCCTTCCGTCGCGCTTCCTGTTCACTGACCTCATTCAATCCACACATGTTTATGGTTGAGGTTTGGATGAACGGGCTAGGCAAGACCGCCATAGGAGTCGTCGCGGCAGGCACCTCGGTGCTCTCGCTCTGTGTTCTCACGGTCGGCGGCGCCACGACCGAGGCCAATGCCAACACGTGCCAGACCGGCCTCCAGCCAGTCGGAGATGGGGAAACCGGAGCCGGCGCGGGAGGAGAAGCACCCAAGTTCGACGGCACACAGAAGACCAGCAACACCCAGGCGACCGTGCCGCTGCACCCGGAAGGCACACAGAACAGCGTGAAGTGGACTGCCCGCCAGATACGCAACGCGGGCACCATCACCAACGTCGCCCGCACCCGGACCCTCGCGCCTCGCGCCGCCGTCATCGGCGTGGCGACCGCCATGCAGGAAAGCACACTCGACAACCTGCACCACGGCCACGCGGACAGCGTGGGACTCTTCCAACAGCGGCCCTCACAGGGCTGGGGGACGGTCAGCCAGCTCACCGACCCGGTGTATGCAGCCGGGAAGTTCTACGACCGGCTCACCAAAATCGACAACTGGCAGAAAAAGTCACTGACCAAGGTTGCCGCGAGCATCCAGCGCCCAGCGGAGAAGTACCGCGGCGAATACGCCAAGTGGGAATCGGCAGCAGGCTCCCTCGTGGCCAAGACGTGGGGGACCCACGCCGTGACCTCCGTCAGCACGGGCTGCGATGATCCCGCCGCGTCGGGGGGCAAAGATCCCAACGCCAAATTCAAAGCCAGGAACCCGCGCACCGCTGCCCAGGCGATAGCGAGCGCCCGGAATGAAGCAGGCAGGACGGGCTGGTACCGGATGTGCGACAACTTCGTCGCCCAGACGTACGGCTGGAGATCCTCCGGATCCGCAACCGCCAACGTGCACTGGAACAGGCTCGTAGACGCAGGACTCGCTCACCCCGGAGACTCGTCGCCACCCGCAGGCGCACTGCTCTTCTACGACACCGGCTCGGATGCGGGACATGTCGCCCTCTACCTGGGCAAGGACCAGGTCGCCAGCAACGACGTGGCCGACGACCACCCGCGTCAGGGGAAGATCGCGATCGTTCCACGGAAGGAGCTGACGGACGGCGCCTGGCGTCTGCGGTACCGCGGATGGGCCGAACCGAGCTTCCCGAGCGCCGGTGGAACCAGCACCATCCCACTCCACCCGGACAAGAAGACGGGCTAGAAATGAACCCGATACCTCCAGACGCAGTGCAGGTCCGGATCACCCCTGATGGGACCTGCTTCATCGACGAGGAGTTCTTCACCACTCCCTCAGGCTCGTCCCTCAACGAAGCAGTCCTGGCCCACCTCCAACTGGAGGCCGCCGCCCTGGAGACGCCAATCCGTGCAGTCATCCAAGACGAGCAGGCCAGCTACACCACGTCGATCCAGGTCAACCCCGACGGCACCAGTCACCTCCTGAGCAACGAGGCGCACCTCCCCGCCAACTTGCCCCAGACGACCGCCCAAACTCCACAACCCTCGATACCGTCGCCAACTACTGCGACTCCTGTACCGCCCGGCCGTCCGTACGAACCACTACCTGAGCCCTACCGCGGGCGACTCGCCTCCATATGCGCAACCGCCAGCCAGGACCACTTCGCCGAAGCAGTCCCCGACGCCGATCAGCTACTCACCGAGCTATCCACCCAGTACGGTCCCAGCCACCCGTACACCTTGGCAGTCGGCCTCGTACGCGGGGACATCGCATGGCTCACCCAGGACTTCCGCTACGGCCTGCAAAGCTGGATCTTCATGGCCCGGTCGTGGCATCTTCACCTCGGTGCACAACACAGCGCCACCATCCTTGCCGTCGGCAACGCGGTCGGCTGCTGGCGCCGACTTCAGCCTGACGATGCGAAGGCGTCTACCCATCACATCGTCAAGCTTCTTCAGGACGTCGCCATCCCCGGCAGTGACTCGACAGTGCAGGCCATCAACCAACAAACACGGAAAATAGCCCTGGCTAACTAGGGGGTAACTTCGGGATAATTAACGTATGGGTCTCTTTCGTGCTGGTCGCACCGTCCTCTTCCTTCTGCCGTATACCCTCATCGTCACCGGAATTCTCGCCGCATCGAAGGCCGTCGGCGCCTCCGGCGATACCGGCGTTGCGCTCCAGGCTTTAGGAATAGCCGCAGTCGGCGGACTCTGGGCCTGGGTGCGTGGCCGCCGGAACGGCTACTAATACTCCAGCTGTAGTTCGTGATCTTCATGTCTGGGCTGCGGCTTGTCGTCGGTAATAGCTGGTGCGTGATCGCTCCTGATGGCGGCGTCGCCAGTCGGACCAGCCGAGTCGGTGGACCAGGTCGTGGAGAGGCTGGACGGCGACCGTGAACAGGCGCTGGATCTCGTTGCAGGACAGTGGGACCAGGTCGTCCGGGGCGGGGTTGCGCGCGTGTTCCTGTGCACGGACCACCGCGAGGAAGGCGTGGGCGAGCATCGCGAGGGTGATCCAGCGGGTCCAGGAGGGGCAGCGGCGGACCTGGTGCTCGTCGAGTCCCGCCAGCCCTTTCTCAGCCTGG
This sequence comes from Streptomyces sp. NEAU-174, assembly GCF_052665095.1. Classification (NCBI taxonomy): domain Bacteria; kingdom Bacillati; phylum Actinomycetota; class Actinomycetes; order Kitasatosporales; family Streptomycetaceae; genus Streptomyces; species Streptomyces sp. NEAU-174. The sequence goes on from NZ_JBQTCE010000005.1 coordinate 556,303, forward strand.
AAGGTCTCCTCCACTCGCCACCTGGAGCCGGCCACCTTGACCAGGACGGCCAGGGGTGCCGGTTCGGTGAAATGGCAGCGGTAGTAGGCGAGTTCGCCCGTGGTGCGGTTGCGGCGGATCAGCAGCTGGTGGTTGCCCGGCGTCGAGGCGGCGAGATCGATGACCACCCAGTCGTAAAACCGCTGTCCCTTTGCGCCGCGTCCGGCCGAGAGCTTCTGCCAGGCCCGCTTGGGCACCTTCCGGGCCAACGTGTCGGCGCGGAACGCCCCTGCTCCGGCGGTCACTTCGGACGAGCAGGCCACCGCAAGGACATAGCCGATGCCCTGTTCCTCCAGAGCCGACCGCAGTTTCGGGTTGCCGCCGTAGACCTCGTCACCGGTGACCCAGCCGACACGATGTCCGGCGTTCAGGAACCGCTCGATCATCGCGCGGGCCAGTTCCGGCTTGGTCGCGAAGACGGTGTCCTCACCAAGTCCTGCCGCCCGGCCGCGGTCCGGGTCGCATGTCCAAGAGCGCGGGATGTACAACTCGCGGTCCACCGCCGCGTGTCCCTGCTCGCCCGCGTAGACAAGGTAGACCGCGACCTGGGAGTTCTCGATCCGCCCGGCCGTGCCGGTGTACTGGCGCTGAACACCAACGGTGCGGGTGCCCTTCTTCACGTCGCCGGTCTCGTCGACCACCAGCACCGCTGCCTCGTCGTGGAGGTGCTCGACGACGTATTCGCGCACGTCGTCGCGGACGCCGTCGGCATCCCAGACGGCCCGGCACAGAAGATGCTGCATGCTGTGCGGGCTGGTCTCCCCGGCCCACTCCGCGATGGTCCAGCAATTCTTGCGCGGAAGGTCCGAAAGCAGGCCCAGCACCAACCTCCCAGCCCGCAGGCGGGGTTCGACCCTCGTGAACCGGCCCGCGATCTGGCCCATCGCCTCCTCGAACGCCTCCCGCCATCGGGTGGGATCTATGCTGTGACCCGCGGCCACCGTCTCATCGTCAGTCCACACAGCTCACGATGATCAACGGTGGTCGCGCCCGTCTCCGCACCGGGCCGGGACCAGTCGCCCGACCAGGAGCAGATCATGATCGCCACCGTCCTTGCCGTCATCGGGACGCTTCTCGGATCGATCGTCACCGGTACTTTCCAACACCTCGCGGCCGGCCGCGCCGAGCGCGCAGCCGCCGCTGAGCAGTTGCGCCGCGACCAGCTGGACGCGGTGACCACACTTGCCTCCGCCGGCTCCGACCACCGCCGGGCCCTGTGGATGCGTGGGGAGGCTCGGCTGCGCGGCGCCAGCAACGATGAGCTGGAAGAACTGCGGGCCAAGTCCCATGTCACCCGCGCCGCCATCACCCGCCCCCTGGTCGCCCTGCGGCTCCTCGTGCCCGCCCCAGTCGTCCACGCCACCGCACAGGCGATGGTCGTCGCCACCTACGACATGGTCGATGCCGCCACGAGCATCGAGAAGCTCACCGCAGCGCAGGACACCGCACGGGCCGCACACGACCGCTTCATCGACACTGCCGCTGCATACTTCACCGCCAACACCTGACAATGTCTGCGCCCCGCCGCCTGCGGTGACTTGCTCCACGCCGACGGCAAGCAGACATGAAGATCACGAACTACAGCTGGAGTACTAACGGCTTGTCGTAAGTCCTTCACCGGCAAGTGAACTGACCAGGATCAATCTAGCGTGCCGATGGTGTCCCTTCCGAATGCCGATCGTGGAAGGCACGGCGGACTGCGCGCAAGGTCAGCCACCCACTTTTCTCCGCTCGTGCCCCTGGGAACGTCGACAAACGCCAGAGCCAGCCGCTTGGGGGCCGAGCGCAATCCTCTACAGGTTTACATCGGCGAGAACGCCGCGAACCACCGTTTCCACTGCCGCCCGCACCCATGCCGCACAGAGGCAGTTCCTCCAGACAAGGACCGAAGTCGGATCCCGCGCGGCACCACTCGAAGTACTTCTGTCCAACTGCGCCTATTCGTACGACGCCCGGCGCGGAGCGTGAAGTCCCTCCGCTGCGGTGACCACCATGGCCAAGGCTGGAAGTGTGACTGTGCGGTGTCCTTTTCGCTCTGTCTTCGACTTTCGCTGCGACGGTCCAGCCGTACCTAACCAACACTACGGATCGCGAAGCACTCCATGCCGGCTGCCAACTCAGAGTGCTCTGCGGCTGGACGGTCAGTACGGCGGTTCGCGCGTCCACTTCCGCAGTAATTCCACTGACTTTATGGTGTCGGCATGTTGTGGACCAAACAGCCGTGTGCGCTCGGCTACGGCCCTCTCCATGAAGGCCACTGCCTCCACGGTCCGACCCACCTGCTGGTAACAAAGGGCCAGATTGCTCCAGGACCGGAGGGTGTCGGGGTGTCCAGGGCCCAGGATTCGCTCCTGCTCGGCAGCTACCCGCTCGTGGGCGGAGGTAGCTTCGTCGATCCGACCCACCTCCCGGTAGGAGACAGCCAGGTTATTCAAGGATTGCAGGGTGTCGGGGTGCTCAGGCCCCAAGATCCGCTCCCGCTCAGCAACCACCCGCTCCTCGATGGAGAGGACCTCGTCGATCCGACCCACATCAAAGTAGCAGAAGGCCAGGTTAATCCAGGATTGCAGGGTGCCGGGGTGCTCAGGCCCCGGGTTCCGCTCCCGCTCAGCAACCACCCGCTCGTTAATCGAGATAGCTTCATCAATCCGACCCGCTTGCCGGTAGCAGAGGGCCAGGTTATTCAAGGATTGCAGAGTGTCGGGGTGCTCAGGCCCCAAGATCCGCTCCCGCTCAGCAACCACCCGCTCGTTAATCGAGATAGCTTCATCAATCCGACCCGCTTGCCGGTAGCAGGCAGCCAGGTTGTTCCAGGAGCGGAAGGTCTCAATGTGCTGGGGCCCTAGGATTCGCTCCCGCTCAGCAACCACCCGCTCCTCGATGGAGAGGACCTCATCGATCCGACCCACATCAAAGTAGGAGACAGCCAGGTTGCTCCAGGACACGAGGGTGTCGGGGTGCTCAGGCCCCAAGATCCGCTCCCGCTCAGCAACCACCCGCTCGTTAATCGAGATAGCTTCATCAATCCGACCCGCTTGCCGGTAGCAGAGGGCCAAATTGCTCCAGGACACGAGGGTGTCGGGGTGCTCAGGCCCCAAGATCCGCTCCCGCTCAGCAACCACCCGCTCGTTAATCGAGATAGCTTCGTCAATCCGACCTACCTCCCAGTAGCAGAGGGCCAGGTTATTCAAGGATTGCAGAGTGTCGGGGTGTTCAGGGTTCAGGATTCGCTCCTGCTCGGCAGCTACCCGCTCGTGGGCGGAGGTAGCTTCGTCGATTCGACCCGCCGCCCGGTAGGAGGCGGCCAAGTTGCCCCGGGACCGGAGGGTGTTGGGGTGTTCAGGCCCCAGGATCCGCTCCCGCTCAGCAACCACCCGCTCCTGGATCGGGATAGCTTCGTCGATACGTCCCGCCTCCCGGTAGGAGACGGCCAGGCCATCGTGGCTTTGGAGTGTGTCAGCGTGGGTGGGGCCGAGGAGTCGTTCTGAGTCGGCAGTTAGGCGCTGCCAGTGGGTAATTGCGGCGGTATACAGGCCCGTGCCGAGCAGGCTGTTTCCGGCTCGGAGGAGTGCTTTGGGGGCTTCATGATGCCAGAGGAGATCGCCGCTGTATGTGGCCAAAGTGTCGGTGCTGGCCCTAAGTACTGCGCATAGTTCCGAGTCGATGTGGTCGTGTTCCGGCCACGTTGCGTACAGGGCGTCTGCGATGGCACGTGCTGTTGCGGTCGTGTGGGTTGTGGGGGTGGTTTCGCGGGTGGCGCGAGCGGTGAGGGCGTGGATGCGTACGGCGCGGGGGCCGTTGGTCGGGTCGCAGGTGATCAGGGCGTAGCGGTGGAGGAGGCGTAGGGCTGCTCGGGCTTGTGCTGGGCTTACCTCTCGGCCGTGTTCACTGTGATCTTGGGCTTTGTAGCTGTTGGGGTCTGGGGTGCGGTGTGTGGTGAGGTAATGGGTGATGGAGGTGGTGGTCCAGAGGGTTTGGGGGTGGCCGGCGGGGTCGAGGTAGGCGGCTAGTCGCATGGCGGGGAGTGCAAGGCCGGTGGGCTTGCATCGCTGGGCGGCGTCCAGAGCCAGGAGGAGAGCCGCGGTGACCTGTCGGCCGTAGCTTTCGGTGTCGGCTTCTTCGGGGAGCAGGTCGGTCAAGTGGGACTGGTGATCGGTCAGGCGCTGGAGGTAGTCGGTGCAGGTGACGTCTTCGTTGATCATGTATGCGGCGGCGTGGGACAGGGCGAGTGGCAGTCGTCCCAGCTCATCGGCTACGGCGCTGGCCTGTGGGTCGAGAAGGTGGGCGGCGTCGGCTTCGGTGAGCCGGGTTTCCAGATACGCGTTGGCTTCTGCGGGGGTGTATGTGTCGACTTCGATGACGGCGCGGCCGCCACCGGAGAGGGCGGCTTCGCGGCGTCGGGTGGTGGCCAGGACGTGACCGTTGCCGTGGGGTGAGGGCGCGGGCCACCAGGGGCCGAGGGTTTGGGGGTCGGTGATGTCGTCGAGGACGATCAGCCAGGTGCGGGGGGTGGTGGCCAGCCAGTCCAGAAACGCCCGTGCGTCGTTCTCCGCATGGTCTCCGGTCGTGCCGGGTGCTTGGATGCGTCGTGCGGCCTGGGCGTAGAGGTCGATGACCTGTTCGGTTTCGGTCGCGTTGGCCCAGATCACCAGGTCGGTGCGGTCGGTCAGGGCTTGCGCGGCGTAGGAGGCGGCGAGCTGCGACTTGCCAACTCCTCCGCCGCCGGTGAGGACTTGGGCCAAGACGATGGTGGTGTGGCCGGTCCGGGCGGCGTCCACCGCTTGTCTGACGGCGGTGCGGGGCTGGAAGGCGGTGGCCAGCGTGGGCACCGCGCCCACTCTCAGCGGCCAGGAGACGCATGTAGTGGGTGAGATGTAGTTGTACTGCTGGGATCCTGCCCCGGTCTGTACGAATTGGGCGCCGCGCAGGTCGATCCCCTGCCCGGCACTGGCCTGGCTGCCACCCTCCGCGGGGTCCTGGCCGACTTCGGGAGCGGTGGACCGGCCTTCGGCCAGTTTGGCTGTTGACGGTGGTGGGGGCGGAGGCATGGGGCGGGGTGGTCGGGCGCGGGCACGGGCGGCGGCGTAGTCCAGCCAGCGGTTCCAGATGGCTTGGCCAGCGTCCAGGATCTGTTCAGCCAGGCGTGCGACATCCTCGGTAGGGGCGTGCCGACCGGACTCAAGGTGGCTGATGTAGGAGGGATCGAAGCCCATTGCCCCGGCCAGCTTCTGCTGCGAGAGGCGTTGAGCGAGCCTTCGGTGGGCCAGTTCAGCGGCGAAGGCCGCTCTGGCCAAGGCCACCGCATCCCCACCCCCGGCCGACGCCGAATTCGCGCCCCCATCCTGGGCTTTGTGCTGCCGGTCAGGGTCGTCCTGGCTGTCGGGTTGTTCAGGGCCGAATTTCCCGCACAATTGTTCGCGATTCGACTCTTCGTCCCCGCTGTGGCGGGTTTCGTCGTGCTCGTCCATGCAATCCCCCTGCAATGCCGGACGTATGTCATGAGTGAACCATGAATGACAACGGTTCAGCCTGACCTCACGTTACCCCTCAGCGGTGTGCTTATCCCGTGGCCGCCGATAAGGGTGCGGCCCGAACGGGAGGAGACATCCCAATGACGGTTAGCCTGGCGTTCCCTCAAGACGACGCCGACTGGTTCAAGAGCAGCTTCAGCCAGCCGGACAACGCCACCTGCGTCGAAGTGCGCTTCGTGGGCGAGAGTGTTCGAGTGCGGAACAATCGTTTCCCGGATGTTCCGGAGCTGACGTTCGACCAGGCCGAGTGGGAAGCATTCCTACTGGGCGCCTGGAACGGGGAATTCAACATCCCCCAGCGTTAAAGGGCCAGCTGGCATGTCTGGAACAGCTGTTCCAGACATGCCAGCGCGATCTTCTACATCTCCCCTCAATGAGCTTCCTCTCTGTGCGGACCCGGTGATCGCTTCCATGGCTCGTTCACTCGGTGCGTGCCATGTCCGCTCTTCAAGAGGGACTGGCGGCGATCGTAGAGTGCCCAAAGGGGCTGCTCCACGGGTGCTGCTGGGATGCCGGAGGGGAACATGGGGGAAAGGCCGCCTGTGCACGGACCGGCGTCCGGGGGGACGCACTCGCATGTGTCGGGTGCGGCGCGTGATGTGGTCCAGGCCCGGGACGTGCACGGAGGGGTGCATTTCCACGCCTCGGCCCTTCCTCCGCTGCCGACCGTGCCAGTCCCGCGGCAGTTGCCGGCCGACGTTCGCGGCTTTATCGGCCGGACACGAGAGCTTGGCCGCCTGGGCGCGCTGACAGCTGAGGATCAGTCCGATTCGCACGCTTCGACGATCATCATCGCGGGGACAGCGGGAGCGGGTAAGACCGCTCTGGCCGTCCACTGGGCCCACCGGCTGCGTGATCGTTTCTGTGACGGTCAGCTGTTTGTGAACCTGCGCGGCTACGACCCCGGACCCTTGATGGGTCCCCAGGCCGCGTTGGACCGTTTCCTGCGCGCCCTGGATGTGCCTGCGCATGCGATCCCCGCGGACCTGGAAGCCAGAGCCGACCTGTACCGCTCGCTGCTGGCGGACAAACGAATCCTGGTGATACTCGACAATGCCGCCACCGCCGCGCAGGTCCGCCCGCTGATGCCCGGCAACCCTCAGTGCCTGCTGCTCATCACAAGCCGCAACCGTCTCACCGCTCTCGCGGCCCGTGACGGCGCCCACCGTCTGACCCTGGGCATGCTCAGCGAGGCGGAGTCCGTGGAACTGGTCACCGCCGCCACCGCCGAGCACCGCACCGGCGACGCCCGGGAGCAGAGGAGGGAACTGGCCCGATTGTGCGCGCGTCTGCCGCTGGCGTTACGCATCGCCTCGGAACGTGCCGCCGCTCGCCCGTGGATGCCGCTGCCGGAACTCATCGACGATCTGCGTCAAGAGTCCTCACTGTGGGATGCGCTGTCCACCGAGGACGGGGAAGAAGCCGACGCCGTGCGCAGTGTGTTCGCCTGGTCCTACCGGGCCCTGCCGCCCCCGGTCGCCAGAACCTTCCGCCTGCTCGGGCTCCACCCCGGACCCGAGTTCGGCATCCCCGCCGCCGCTGCCATCACCCAAGAGACCCTGCCCCGGCTACGGGGCCTGCTAGATACCCTGGTCGGCGCCCACCTACTGGAGCAGACCGGCCCGGACCGCTACCAGTTCCACGACCTGCTCCGCGCCTACGCCACCACACAGGCCCACCAGGACGAAACTCCACAGGACCGCACCGCAGCCATCGAGCGCATCACCCGCTGGTACCTCCACACCGCCGACGCCGCCACCCGCGCTGTGCAGAGCTTCTACCCCCCGGTCCTCACCCAAGCCCCGCCTGTCGGCCTTTGCCCGCTGACGTTCGAAGAGAGTGATGCGGCCATGCTCTGGTACCGGACAGAACAGGCCAACCTGCTCAGCACCGCCCGCGCGGCCTCCGACACCGGCCTGGACGACATCGCCTGGCAGCTGCCCGCCACTCTCTACAGCCTGCACGTGGCCCGCAGTCCCCTCGACGACTGGTACGCCATGAGCCTCCTCGGCCTGCAAGCAGCTCAGCGTCTGCACAATCACACAGCCCAGGCGGCTCTCCGCCGGAGCCTTGGTGTCGCCTGCAACGTCCGCCGCCGCTATGACGAAGCCGCCGAACACCTCCAGGCCGCCCTGGACATTCTCACCGGCCAAGCCGATACCCCCGCGATGGCCGACACCATCACCGCACTCGGCTTCGCCCACCTCGAACGGCACCGACCCACCGAAGCCCACGCCTGCTTCGAGCGGGCGCTGGCCCTCGCCCAAGATAACGACGACCGCAAATGGATCGCGGTACTGCTGGGCAACCTCGCCCGCACCAGCCTCCACCTCGGCCAACTCGAACAAGCCGCACAACTGGCTGAACAATCCATCGCCCTGCACCAGACCCTGGGCACCGACCAGCGCCTGCACATCAGCCCGCTGCTGCTCCTCGCACGTGCCCACCGCGAGGCCGGACGACCAAGCCAGGCCGCCCCTCACGTACAGACCGCCCTCGGCATCGCCCGACGAATCGACTTCCCCACCCTAGACTTCGACGCGCACCTTGAGCACGCCGCAACCTGCCGAGCTCTGGGCCTTCACACCACCGCGCTGGAGGCCTACTGGCGATGCGTAACCATCCAGAGAGCCCGCCACAGCCGTGCCGACGAGGCCGTCGCCTACGACGGCATCGGCCAGACCATGCACGCCTTCGGGCGGTCCGCCGAAGCCATCGACTTCTACCTCCTGGCCACCCGCATCCACCGCCAGCCCCAGGCCCCCTGGCACCTCGCCCACGTTCTCGACCACCTCGCCGACGCCTACCACGACACCGACCAACCTGAGCGGGCCACCACCTGCCGGACCGAGGCCCTCGAACTCCTCGCAGACTTCGACGACCCCCACAGCGTCCGCACACGCAACCGCCTCCGCACCCTCATCCCACCATCCACCGACGTCCCGTCCGCCCCCTGACCTTTCTACTCATGCACGATGCGCCCTTCCATCAGCGGCAGACGCTCCTCAGTGATCCTCAGAAGGCCTCGTCCAGCCGATATCTGCGGCTGCTTCCTGCACCGACTCTTGCCGCCAGCCAGGAACATGCATCTCGGCGAGCTCGCTCACCGTCTGGTCGACCGTGAGGTCCACGTCACCGGCTGGAATCCTCCAAGAGCTGGTGGAGAAGCGGGAGGCAGTGCCATCTCGGGAGCACCGCCGAAATGGCTGTTGGCGCGGTAGTGAATCGCACACCAGGGCAGTCACGATCCCGGCTGCAAAATACAGCAATTCCCTTCGGGTGGCCTGGCTGGATCATGGTCCCCGATCTCGTCGGCCAATAAAGGACCAAGGTCTCTTGCGAGATCCCGGGGTCTCATCTGCCACACAAGCGAAGACGCTGCCGAAGCCAAGCCAGCTCAGACGTGTGCTTTCCCGGAGAGACTGGCGAACTTGCTGACCAGGCGGCGATGTGCGGCTCCATCCGCCCACCGGAGCAGACGGAGGGCGCTCTCCAGGACCTGAATTCTCCGGACGGCGCAGTGACCAAGCCGCTTCATGGCAAGGGGCCAGCTGATGGGCAGGCGCTCCTTCGAGCCACACTGCGGCGATTCTCTTGATCATGGAATCATCAACACACGTTTACGGAAAATTCCTACCGAAACCGGCACTCTGGAATCGCCGTGCCTACCGCAATCGGTTGATGTGAGTTAACGTCGGACCGTTCATCAACATCTGTGGATGGATGGCTCTGACGCCCTCGCGGGCAAGCCCCACCCGTCCACAGATGGAGGGCATGTGACCACGGGAGGTGCGGTCTTGTCGGATATCAGATCCACGCGCAGCGGGTTTCCCTCTTCAGCCTCGTTCAAAATATCGGTTCCGGTGTCTCGATGAGCAATACGAACAAGGCGACTGAAGCCCCTTCTTTAAATTGTTCCGATCGCTATATGATGCCCCGCGAGGTGGAACACCGACTCGGTATTTCACCTTCAACTCGGCGCCGGTGGACGAATCGCGGTCTATTGCGCGCCTACCCTCTTGGCCCGTACTACCGACCCGGTCCAGGAGACAACCGGGGAGGGAACAGGAATGGCAGTCGGGTGCGCTACAGCGAGAAGCAGGTCGATGACCTTTTCGAGCGTATCAAGAAGGGTGAGCTCGCTCGCTCATCAAAACCGCTTGATCCCTAGGTGTTACGGGCAGGGAGAAGTTGGAAATCTCAAAAGAAGGGGCACATGGCCGAGTCCGATGCACCGTTTGATCGGTGGCACAAAAGATATCCGAAGCAGGGTGACGTGCCCTGCAAGTGCGGCACGAAGAAGAACCCACTGTACCCGTCTGCTGACCACGGCCGTGGTCAGCAGTGGCAGGCTCGCTACACGGACCCCGGTGGGAAGCCGCGGCGGCCGTCCTTTGACATCTGGCAGGAGGCCCGCGACCACCTGGACGAGGTTCGAGTGGCCATCCGCAACGGCACCTGGGTCGATCCGGACATCGGGAACGAGAAGGTCGAAGCCTTTGCGGACCAGCTGATCGAAGGCAGGAAGAAGCGGAATAAGAACGAGAACACAACGGACACTTATGCGACACACCTGCGTGTCCATATCGTCCCGTTCATGGGGAACCGGATAGCCAAAACACTCAAGCGCCGGGATACGACGGCTCTCGTGGATCACCTGATCGACAAGCCCGGAGTCGAATCGGCCCACTACGTCGTCCAGATCTTCAAGACATGGCGCATCCTGGTCAACTACATGATTGACGCGGACGTCCCGCTCCCGGCCAACATCGTGTCCCGGATCGAGCTTCCGGAGGTCGAGGACCGTGTGAAGGTGTCCCTCTCTCCTGAGCAGGTGGGGGACTTGGCCAGGGCCATGCGGGAAGTTGAACCGCGGTACGAGATCCTCGTGTGGATCGCAGCGTGCGCAGGGTTACGCGAGGGCGAGGCCTTCGGCCTCAAGGAAACCTCGGTGGGCTGGCTTCAGGACGTGCTCTACGTTGAGGAGCAGCGGCAGCGCCGCCGGGCAGCGAAGCTCAAGACCAAGGCCAGCCGGGCAACGCTGCCGGTCGACCACTTCCTGATCGAGCTTCTGGCCAGGCATCTGTCCTGCTTCCGGGGGCCGGCACCAGTTTCCAAAAGGGGGCAGCGGAAGCGACGTCAGCGCGGCTATACGCCGCCGCCGGACGAGGGGCTGATCGTCACCACTCGGGCGGGACTGCCCTTGACTCGCGGACACTTCAACGACAAGTGGCGGGCGGCGGTGGAACTCGCCGGCCTGCCCGAGGGGACGCGGTTCCACGACCTGAAGCACTTCTACACCAGTCGGCTGGGCGCGGATGGCAGGTATGACCCGAAGACGGTGCAAGCACTATCCCGTCACGCTGAGTTCTCCGAGACATGGGATACCTATGCGCACCCGCCAGTGGCCGTGCAGGGCGTGAAGGTGACGACGTTCAGCGGTCTCTTTGCTCCGGCCCAGCTCGGTCCCGCAGGGCCTGCCGACGCCGGACAGGCGGCGCCGCACGCGCCGGACGATCCGGCCCGCGCGGCAGGGTGAACCCGGGCCGAGGGACTTGACCCCAGCGGCCCCCGATATGCAAGACTCACTGACGCAACGAGGCTAACCATCGCGGCGCGAAGGGTGAGTTGGACCCGTGGAACGGTCTACCCACCCGATTCGACCCCGATTCGACCCCGGAGGCACAGGCTGGAGCGGATACCCGCTCTGACCAGGGCCGGAGGGGTGCGAGAGGACAGACCGGGCTGTACGCCGGGGAGTGTCACCCCGACGCTCCCACCTGCGCGAACATGCGGAAAGGCCCCTCGTGTGGCTACTTTGATGGCTACGCACGTTTCCGGCCTTGCTTCACACCTGCGTTGGCGCCGCTTCGCTTCCCGAGCGCAGCAGCTACAAGTGCCTAAGCTCGTCAGCCCCGCGCACGGACGAGGATTTCGCCACGGAGGCCCACCAAGCCAAACAGATCACGTCCATCATGTGGACATGATCTGTGGCTTGCATCACAACCCCAATAATAGGCAGGCGATTCCCGGCGGGATCACCTCCGAATTCGGAGGCTCAAGCCGCGCCAGGCATCAACTCTTCATGGACGACATATCGCCTGGCCCCATCCACACCGACCCCACGCACAACCCGATTGAATCCAAGCCGATTACTGATAGACGTCGGCGACCCTCCCCTGAGGCACGCACACTGACGGAGTGGGCACGCCCGGCTACGACCTTTGAACCTGCGACGGGGCCCGGAACGGAGACTCGCCCTTTCCGAAACGACAAGCATCCGGAATTTCGCAGCTTCGCCCATCAAGAGTCGCTCCATGACGGTCGACCCGACCCCACGAACGTAGGCGCGGGATCAAGGGGTGATCGCGGCGGGCGTCGAGCCACGTACATCGAGCAGTCGAAGGTCGGCGCCGCATACGGCCCTCTGGGCGAGCTGTGGCGATGATGCCCAGGGAGCCTCCTGTAGCGGCCGCGAAGGAGAAGGGGGCTACCGAGTCTTCGACGGAGCCGGTACGGACGCCCAGGTCACATACCCAGCCTCGTCGCCGCGGTACTGGCCGATGTCGTCGACCAGGCGGTGCACGAGATACAGGCCCGGCTCTACCTCCGGATCCGGCAGGGGCCGGTCCATCTCCCCGACGGTGAGCAGGACATGCGCCCCGTCGCATGAGATCCGGCCCGCCAGGTCAACACTCGCGCGGTGACGCGCGGTGACGTCGACCAACTCCGTGAGCACTCCGAGCACTGACTCGGCGATGGCTGCGGCTTCCGACATCTCGCCGAGTAGCGCCGGCAGCACCATTGCGGCGAACCGGCGCGAGCGGCGCATGGCTTCGGTGGGTTGGCGTTCGGGGCCGGTCCGGAACTCGAGGGAGTTCTCCGCGCCGAGGACCTGCGAGCCAGCGGGGCCACACCTGGCCGCGAGGGGCCGCAGACTGGAGGCCCAGAGCGGAGGCATGGTGTCGGAGATCGCCACGGTTCGTCCATCACTCCATCCCGTCGAGTGGATCAAGCCAGAGCACGGCGCAATCCGGCCGCGCTACCCCCGTCGAGCGGCTCTGTGTGTCATTGAGTTAACAGTCACGTAGGATGTTTACGCAAGCCGGGTCTTGATCGAGTTTTCAAACAAGATCGATCACTGAACGACGGGTGAACTCTTGCTCAGTGGAGTGGGTCACCACCCGAACCCCTTGCATGCGAATCGGATCAAATGGTGCACGAACGGGCTGGGGGCGGCAATGAGTGGCGACGAGAGAGACGAGCCACACACCTTGCAGGAGAAGATCGTCTACTTGCTGGATCACGCGTTCCCGGATGGAGCTCCGAGCGATCGTGAGTTCTGCCGGATCGTCGAGAGCCACGGAGGCGCCCTCTCCCACAGCTACTTCGGCAAACTGCGGAAGGGCCAGATCACCGAGGTACGCGACGAGACCCTGCAAGCCCTGGCCCTCGGCTTCGGCATCGCCAACTGGCGCTTCTTCAAAGACCAGACCGATGTCGTAGAAGACGTCATGGCGGGCCTCGCGCTCCTCGCAGGAACCCGGACCGGCGACATCAGCGGCATCGCGGGCCGCAGCATCGGCGAGGAGGGCATGTCTGCCGAGATGCTCGACTTCGTCCTCGAGCAGGTCCGCAAGTTCCAACAGGGCGACGGCAGCCCCGAGGCCACGACCCCATAGCGAACACTTGTTCACAGCCGGTCGATACCACCACCCCCACCCCTATCGCACACCGCTGCGAGAGAAACCAACGTCGAGGCCGCTGATGTCCCTGCGCGAGCTGCGTAGAGTCTGCGAAGACGGGTTAGCCAACCTTCCCATCCCAACGAAGTTCAGCATCCCCGCCCTCGTGCGCAACATGGAACAGGCCCGCCACCGCCGGATCGTGCTCGTCCCTCTACCGGACCGGATGGTGCACCCCAACACCGCGTGCGGGCTGCGCGTGAAGGCCCCCGAATTCAGCATGATTCTCTTCCGTCGACGGCCCACGGTCTATCAAACCGACCACGTCATCCTCCACGAGCTGACCCACGAGTGGTTTGACCATGGAGGCACACTCAGTCTTGAAGACCTCCAGAAGATGATGCCGGTCTTCAACACCACACTCCTCCAGCGCTTCGTTGGGGACCGCCCCATCCAGGCCCGCGCGAACTACGAGAGCAAGGACGAGAAGGTGGCCGAACTCGGCGCCAGCTTGATCCGCCGCATGGCGCGGGACGTCGCGAGCGACGACATGCTTGGCCGCCTCGGTGACTCTCTCTCCCGGCCAGTAGGCGGCCGAAGGTTCCGCCGCCGGTTCACCAACCCCCGCTCGTAACAGAAGGACCACCGTTGCTCGAATTAGCTGGCTACGCTGTAGCCGCACTGATGACCGCTGTCGCCATCTGGCGCGCACTCGGCGGTACCGACGCCCGCCGAAGATCCCTTTGGGGCTGCTTCCTTGGGTTCGCCGTCGCCCTATGGACCAAGACCCAGTACGTACGAATCGGGCTCAACAACAGCGAGGTCACGGACGTCTCCGTCCTCATCAAGCACTATTCAGCCGGCGCGGCGATCCTGGCGATCCTGTACTACATCGTCGCTGTCTACGGGCAGTACCCCGCCGACGGCGACATGGCTCGTGCCATGAAGGTATCCCGCATCATCCAGCGCGTGGCCACCAAGACGGCTTTGTCCGCTTTCTGTCTGATGACGGTCATGTTCTTCACCATCGTGGACCGGTCCGAGCCGAGCGATCGCTTCGTCTCCGACCACGCAGGCCAGTGGGGCGCCACGGCTTACATGAGCGTTTTCTACGCCTACTTGAGCTGTGCGTCCGCAATCTGCCTCTACCAGTGGGCTGGTGCCTTCCGCCGCGAGGAACGCAAACTGCTCCGCGTCGGCCTGGGCATGATGGCATTCGCCATGGTGCTCGGCGTCCTGTACTCCGTCGGCCGGACGCTGTTCATGTGGTACTGGCTCGCCGAACAGCCCAGCCACACGTTCGCCTATGACGTGGACGCCAGCACCGAGGCCATGCAGCAACTGCTGTTCGTCTTCTTCGCCCTCGGCGTCTCGGTCCCTGCCACGGAAAAGGGGCTACGCCGCGCGCGCTCCTGGTACGCGCTCGTACGTCTCTACCCGATGTGGCGAGAGCTGATGGCTGCCTTCCCCAGTATCCCGATGGAGGCTCCTCTCTCTCGCCGACAAGAGCTGACTCGCCGTGACCTCGACGCTGATCTCCAGCTCGGCCGGTGGGTAAACGACCTGGCGGACGCCATCGAGAGGTTGCGCCACCACGTCCCGGATGGCCTGATGGTAGCCGCCCAGGAGACGGCCGACACCCGCAACGGCGCTGCCGCACAGGCGCACTGGATCAAGGCCGCCCTTGCCGCGAAGAGCCAGGGCACGCCCGCGGGGCCCGTTGCCGCGTTCGAGCAGCAGCAGGCCATGGATCAGGAAGGCGAGGTTGCTTGGCTCCTCCACGTTGCCAAGGCGTACAAGAGGGTCAACCAGTCCCAGGCACAGAACCTGCTCACCTCCATAGGAGTGGCTGCATGACGCGCACCGCCTCGGCCCGGACGGTCACCGACGTTCTCCAGCCGCGCAATGTCCTCCTCATCGGCATGCTCGGCATCGGCCTGGCCGCCGCGGGCGACTGGACTGGCATCCCCTGGGGTCTGCTCGGTGCCCTATGCGCGGGAATCATCCCGGCTGCCTACATCGAGTGGGAGCGCAAGCGCGGCACCTGGGGAGATCGGCATGTGGTGGACCGTACGAAGCGGGCCCCGATTTTCTTCGTCATCCTGGCGTCGATCGGTCTCGGCTCGCTCGCCATGGTCCTCGGCCATGCGCCGACCGGCATCCTCGTCGCCATGCTCGCCCTGTGGGCCATGACTGTTGGCCTCTTGGCAGTGAACGCCGTCTGGAAGATCTCGGTGGACTCCGCGGTCGCCTCCGCGGTCGTCGCGATGCTCGCCGCCGTCCACTCTCCCTGGTGGATCGCCGCGTACGGCCTAGTCATAGCCGTGTGCTGGTCCCGCGTTGCGCTGACGTACCACACCATCGCACAAACCGTCGCGGGCGCGTCCCTCGGCGCAGCCACTGCGGCAGCGTTCGTTGTGTTGTAGCCACTCCTCGCACGACCAGGGCCCGGCCGGTACGGACCCATCGGCCGGGCTCCCCTGCTGTCTGCGGTGATGGTTATGCCCTCGACGTTGGTGACCCTCGGCAGTAGCGCCGAAGCCGAGGGTCGGCAAGGTGCTCTATGCCACTCACGTCAGTCGCACCCCCGCAGGTCGGCCAGCCGACGGCCGCCGTACGGATCCGCGCCAGGAGCAGGAGGCGGCCGTCGTTCCCTTGCGGCAACCTCCGAGACCCTGTGACGACCATGGCGCGCGGGCGTCACCGACACCGCCTGGCCGCAGAGTCAGAACAACCCATATTGGCCCGCGTCCTCGAGAGCCTGCCGCTCGGCGGCCGCCTCTTCGGCGGCCGCCTGCTTGCGCAGCAGCGCGACGAGCGGGGCTTGCCGCTCGGCCTGGGCCCGCTTGCGGGCCTGTAGTTCCTCGGACGTCGCCCACCGGACCAGGACCTCGTGGTCGCCGAGCCCCGGCGCGTCGGAGAGGACTGTGCACTTCACGTACGGCTGCTCCAGGCGGTACCGGATCTCCCGCATGGTGGCGAACCAGTCCGGGCCGTACGCGCCCGCGACGACGACCAGGGTCCCGGCTTCGTCGCGGTGCTGCCGTACGGCGAATCCGTCGTGTTCGTGCCGACCGGTCGGCCCCTCCTGCTGCTCGACCTCGGTGAGGTGGAGGTGGGCGAGGCCACCGGCCGTGAGGTGCCTGGCGATGGTGTGCGATCGGGTGGTGCGGGACGTGGGGTCACTCCAGTTCGGGTCTGCGGGGTCGGTTGCGCTCCGGCCCGTGGTGGAGCGGCGCGATCGGGTATCAGGCCGCCAGGTCGAGGTGTCCTCGTTCGAGGCGCGCTAGGTGTGCTGTCCGGAGAGGTTGGTGACGCGGCTGGCTGGTGTTTGGCCGCTGATTCCGGTGTGGGGTCGGTGGTAGTTGTACCAGTCCAGCCAGCCGGGAAACGCTGCCTGACGTTCGGCTTCTGAGGTGTAGGGCCGCTGGTAGGCCCACTCGTCCAGCAGGGTGCGGGTAGGGTCGGCCGAGCGGCGAGGTCCCTGCCGGACAGGGCCTTTTCCGCTCGGCCTCCCTCCGAACCGGACGGGCCCGATTTCCGAGCATCCGGCTCTCCAGTGACTACTGCGTGAGCGTCGTTTTCGGCTTCCCGGTGTGGATGCGCTCATGACAGGCGCCGCAGACCACGAGGGCCTTGCGCCGGCGCCTGGCCATAAGATTCGCCCAATCGGGGGACGGCCCGTCCACTCGGCTGAGGTCGTTGAGTGACCGGATGTGGTGAACCTCCACCTCACCGGTTCGTTCGCAGATCTCGCACCGATTTCCCTGGAGTCGACTGATCAACTTCTTGTGGGGATAGACGGGACCTGTCAGACGGTCGGTCAGTTCCGCCGTCTTCTGCCGCTTGAGGGGAATCCCTCCGAATCGGGCCACCAGTTCCTTCCTGTTGTCCCGTGGCATACGAGCCTCGAAACAGGTGCGCGGCCCGTAGGGTGTCTGGATCTTGGCCTTGAAGCGGGCCGCCATCTTCGACACCGTCGAGCCGTGCTTTCGCGCCAGAGTCCGGAGCATGGAGGTCTCCATAACCCAGCGCAGCCGGTGGAGTCGGAAGACGTCACCGGCCATCAGGTAGTACTGGACGACGCCCCTGTACTCGATGGCGAACTTGCCGACAATGACGTGATCGGACTCGTTCACGAGTGAGTTCTGGCAGGCGGGTTTTCCGCGTGCCATGTAAGGGGCGGACTTGGCCTTGATCACGTCGGAGGGCACGTGCAGGACGATCGTCCCGTTGAGGGATCGGCGGTTGCGCCGGTCCGTCGCGGACGGCCGTCGTGTTCTGCGGTCCGTGCTCGCCGTCGATATCTCGTAGCCGAGGAATCGGGCCCTGCCTGTCCGGGCATGGGTGATCAGCGTTTTCTCTTGCGACAGCTCCAGTTTGAGGTCTTCACGCAGGAACGTCGCCAGACGCTGTTTGATTTCTTCGGCTTCGGCCTTTGGCCCGACAAATCCGAGGAGGGTGTCGTCGGCATAGCGCACGTATCGCAGCCTCCGATAGTCAGGATCGTTGGGGTCCTGACTGGGGAGACGGTGTAACCGCTTGTAGAGCGACCGCACTTCGGCGCGGTCACCTTTGCGGCGTGCACGTGCGATTGCCGATTCCACCCGGCGGTATTCCGTGCTGCGTGCTCGGAGCCTGCCTCGGGTGTATTCCGGGATCAGGGTCTGCTCGACGTAGGTGTCCAGCTTGTGCAGGTAGATATTGGACAGGACGGGCGAGGCCACGCCGCCTTGCGGGGCTCCGCTCAGCGTCGTGTGCCAGGTCCAGTCCTCCAGGTATCCGGCTGTCAGCATGTTCCGTACCAGCCGCAGGAACCGGCTGTCGTGGACCTTCTCGCCCAGGGCTCCGAGCAGGACCTCGTGGTCGAGGCTGCCGAAGCAGTCGGCAATGTCGCCCTCGATGAACCAGGCCGTCCCCGTCCAGGTGTTGACCACTTCGCGAAGCGCGGTGTGGCAGCCTTTCCGGGGACGGAATCCGTGGGACCTGCCGGAGAAGACCGGTTCGTAGTACGCCTCCAGTAGGAGCCGCACCACTTCGCCGACCAACTTGTCCGACCAAGTAGGCAAGCCGAGAGGTCGAGTCTTCCCGCTCTGTTTCTTCGGGATGTGAACTCGCCTCGCGGGGCGGAACCGATAGCGCTCGTGGCGCATCGCATCAATGATGCGGTCGATCCGCCCCATCGACATGCCATCCACGGTCTCCTGCGTGACCCCTGGCGTCATCGCCCCCTTGTTGGAGTAGATGCGGCCGTAGGCCAGCAGATACAACTGCGGATTGAACATCTGTCGATACAGTTCCTCACACGGCAGACCACGCCTGCCGCGCTCACGCAGGACACCCAGCACCGTTTCGGCGTTCTGCATTTCGCATACCTCCCGACTTCGGGTGTCCGATCACCTGGCCCCCTTCGCCCGTTCAAGCAGCCCTCACGGCGCGCCGCCCGTCACCAACGTCCCCGGACAGCACAGCTAGGTACTTGCTGGTGGCCTTCTTGCCCACGTACCCGGACAGCGCGGTGCCGCGCGGGGGCCGCTGTAGCTCACCGTGCTCGTCGTCCAGTGCCTTGGCCCGCGCGACGATCTCCCTCATGGACAGGCCGTGCTTGAAGTCGGCGCGGACCTTCGCTTCCACGGCAACGTACTGGGCGGCCTTCTTCGGACGCAGCCGGGCGGCAAGGACGACGTCCGCCTCGCACCCGAGCACGCAGAACGAGCAGGACAGACTTTTTCGGACTAAGAGCGCGCCGGTTCCATTCCGCTCATGCGGTAGTCACCTCTAGCGTGGGTTCCGTGTCTGTGCCGCCTACCTCGCCACCGCCTGTCCCCCCTCCTCGGCCTGTCCTCGGGCAGAGGGTCACCGCCTGGTGGGCCCGTCGGTACGCTCTCAGCCGCCTCCCGTACTGGCTATTAACCCGCGCTTCTGTGGTGCTCACCGTCTGCGCTGCCACTTTCATCGTGAACGGCGTGCTGACTGGCTGGGCCAGCGCGTACGAAATCCTCATCGGTATCAAGTCGCCGGCCGAAGTGGACCCGCAGTGGGCGACGTGGCCGCTCTCGGTGATCGGCTGGGCCGCGGTCCCCGCCTTCGTCGGTGGCGCTGCTGGCTACCTCATCACCTCTCAGATCCAGAGCCACCAGTCTCGCGAC
This sequence comes from Streptomyces sp. NEAU-174, assembly GCF_052665095.1. NCBI lineage: Bacteria > Bacillati > Actinomycetota > Actinomycetes > Kitasatosporales > Streptomycetaceae > Streptomyces > Streptomyces sp. NEAU-174. The sequence goes on from NZ_JBQTCE010000005.1 coordinate 575,707, forward strand.
TTCGACGCCGTCATAGCCGAGCTCCGCGCCCTCATAGAAGCCCCTACCAACCCGGGGGGTGGTGCGTGATCAGCCTCCACGAGCTACACCAGCGCGGTGGTGACATTGCCAAAGCCGTCACTGCTTTCGGAAACCTCCACCACGTGCCCGGCTCCGATCTCGCGGTAACGTCCGGACCGGACTGGAAGACTGCCGAGCGCCACTTCCGTGAAATCCAGACCCTGCTCATGCGTGGTCCCCATCCACCACCACGGTCAGGCGCCCGTGATCGGGAACGCCGTGCGGAGAGGGCCGCTACTGGGCTTCTCCTGGCCATCAACCCGGACGCGGGCCACTACTGCCCGATCTGCCGACTCCGCGCTCCGAGCGTGTGACCGCCCTACCCTGGAGACCGTGGTGGACGATTTCGAGACTGAGGGACAGGCCGTCATCCTGCGCGGTCTGCTCTACCTGGCATGCCCGGACGCGTCTACAGAAGCTCTCAACGACACCGCTCACGCGCTCGCCGAAGCGTCTTCCGGCGAAAACCTGCCCACCCACGCTGTCGCTGATGCCGAACGCCTCGCCACCCCACGCCTCGAAGGCGTCGACGCACCTCGCCGTCTTGCCCGCGCGAACCTGATGCTTGCAAATCTGAACGGCGTGGACTTGGCCCACGCAGAGCTCATCGACGCGCGCCTGGACAACGCGAACCTAAGCGACGCGAATCTGACAGACGCGAACTTGATGCACGCGAACCTGACCAACGTCACCCTGGCACACGCAAATCTGACCGACGCGAACCTGGTACACGCGGAACTGAACGGTTCGAGCCTGGCCGACGCCAACCTAAGCGGCGCGAACATGATGCGCGCGAACATGATGGGCACGGACCTGAACGGAGCGAACTTGACCCGCGCGAACCTGACGCTCGTTGACCTGACCGGCGCCGACCTGACCGGGGCGGACCTAACAGGCGCGAACCTGAACGGCACGAACCTGAACGGCGTAAAACTAACTGGCGCGAACCTGCGCGGCACCATTCACCTCAAACTGCGCCCGGCCATCGTATGGGACCTTCACACAACATGGCCTGACGACCTCGCAGAAGAGGCCCGCGGCTTGTCCGACGAGGTGAGCTCTGGTACCTACCGCGTGCGCGGTGACAGCACATCGGACCGCTCCCGAACGTTGTCCTGAGCGCAGTCACGCCCGAGCAAGCCGAGGCGCCTAACGAACCTAATGGGGACGCGCCACTCGACGTGTCCTCCCGTAGTCCGGTCAACGACTCGGCTCATACCCCAGTCGTACGCCTCGTGGTACGGCAGACCGGAGCGGGCGATCTCCTTCCAGACCTGGGCATCTGTCCACCCGTGGATCGGTCTCCACGTCGTGACATGCCTCTTGCCGTTGCTCGCCGGGCGGTCGATCTCGACGGCCGCAAGTTTGGCGCGCGGAGCCGACTCGGCGGCCCGCTGGCGCATGCAGTTCAGGATGCGCGCCGGGCGCCCCAGGTCGCCGAGTTCGGCCACGAGCCGCGTCATCAGCTTCCGGATCGGTCCCCGCTTCAGGTCCGAAGTGCACCACCTAGCAGAGGACGAAGGCCACGCCGGGGCGACTTTCGCCGGGGCCGGGTCAAGCCCCTGTTCACGGGCCTCCTTCTCCGCCTTCGCTTTGAGCTTGAAGAACCTCTCGACGGTGCGCGCCAGCAGGTCGCCGCCCGCTGCCTCCACGGCCTCGAACCGCACGCCGAGGCGGCGGGCCTGTTCCTCGGCGAGCTTGCGGGTCCCCTCCCACTCGATGTCGCCCAGGTCGGCGTGGACGATCACGACGCGGTGCAGCAGACCGAGCTTGGCGGCCAGGTCGCACACGTGGGACGCCATCGCCTGGGAGTCCTTCCCACCACTGGAGTTCAGGAGAATCCAGTCGGCGACGCGCAGCAGCTCGGCAGGGACGGTCGTGGCCGGCACATCGGGCACAGACGGGTGGATGCGGCGGGCGCGCTTCTTCTTCGGGGCGGGGTCCCCAGCGAACAGGGCGAGTTGGGCGGTCATGGTGTCCTCGGCAGGGCATGCAGGGCGACGGCTAGATGGGGCGCGGGGCGCAGTACACGTAGCAGCGCCCCGCGATGGAGTGGCTACGGGCGGCCGGGGCGGCCGACTCGTTCCTCGCGCGGGAGACAGGAACGGTCCACGGGCGGCTTGGGAGTGGGGCGTCCGTAGGCCCCGCTGCGCCACGCGGACGCGCTACCCACCCCGAACTGCCGGATGGCGGCCTCTTGACGGCTGTCCCGCCACTCGCCGCGGAGCGCCATCGTGCGCAGGAATCGAAAGCGGCGGCGGAAGGAGGCGGAGTGCGTACGGGCCAGCCGGGCGCGGGCGGCGCGGATCGTCGAGTTCATTACGCTCCTCGGGAGCTGGTCGGGCCGGGGCAGGGGGAGGTGCCCGGGGCGCGGGTGTGCGCCCCGGCAGAGCGATCTAGGAGGGGTTCTCGACAATCCACTCGGCACGTTCGTTGCCCTGGACGACCCACACGTCCTCGCGGTCGGTCACCCAGCCCTGGCCGGACTGCCACCGCTCGGTGCGCAGGAAGGACATGGGGACATGTCCCTGTTCGCGGACCTCGTCGAGGTTCAGAACGGTCCCGGTCCAGGCGTAGACAGTGCAGTCGGATCGCTCGTGGGAAGCGCCGCGGTCGAGCCGGACGCGCATCCCGTGGGTGCGCACTATGTCGCCTTGGGCGAGCTGGCTGGTGTCCTTGATGGTGACGTTCGTCGTGGTGGTGGTCATGATTACCTCCTGATGTGGTGGCGAAAGGTGGGGAAGGCGCCGGGAAGCGGCGGGCACGTGGCGCTCGGCCGGAGTCTCAGGCCGCAAGCGCGGCGCGGGCCTCGGTGTCCCAGTCGGGGATGGCGCGGCCGATCTCCGCGTAGCGGGCAGCGCGCGCCGCGGCCTTGCCAGGACCGGAATACGGGCAACCATTGTGACGGCGCGGTGGAGCCGGGTTGGCGCCCTTCCGGTCCCGCATGTGGCTGGCGTAGACGTCGATGTCCTGGCAGCACAGCAGGCACGTGAGAGCCCATCGGTGCTCGCTACCCGGGTAGCCCCTATGGACTCCCGCGCAACGGGAGCGGGTGCAACCCTCGGGCTCGTCGACCGGGGTAGCACGCGGCGCATAGCCGAGTTCCAGCATCCGCGTCCACGCGACGGCGAGACTGTCCCGGTTGCGAGCGGTGTCGGGCAGGAAGACGGACAAAAACGGCGCGGTCATGGCACTGCCTTTCGGGAGTTGATGTGAGAGGAGAAAGTGCCGGGGCGCGGTGGTCAACGTCGCGCCCCGGCGGGCGATCAGGCGACCAGATCGAAGGGGAAAGCCGCGCTGTCCTGCCGCCACCTTTCCGGAGTGGGTCTGGGCGGGTTGCTCTCCCGCCTGCATTGGCGCCGGGGCGCAGCGGCGCGGCCGCGCCCCGGCGGGCAGTCAGTGGGTGGGGTGGGTGAGGTAGTCGGCGATGGCTTCGGCGGCGGCCGCCGAGTCGGCGCCGCAGTCCACCGGCCCTCCGTCGCCGCCGATGAACATTGGGTCGCCGACCGGATAGCCGTTCCCGTCGTGGACGAACACCGACCAGCCAGTATGCGCGGCCGGGACATGCTCCACCGACGAGTCGCGGTCGGCCACGGAGAGGTGGGCCCTGTCTCGGACGTCCGCCGTGCAGGTGGCCGGGTCCAGGGGGATGGCGTAGCTCATGCCGATGTCGTCGCTATGCGTGGTGATGCCCCACTCGGCCAGCGCAGCGAGCAGCACGGCTCCGGCGGTCAGGCGAGGCGTGGTGAACCACTCGGCGACAGCCCGCGCACACAGGTTCACGTCATCGGCGAGCGCCGATCCGCTCTGCGGCTCGTACACCGTGGCGATCTGCTGGTAGTCCGGTGCGCCCTCGGGCGCCCATGCCGTGGCGTGACAACCGGGGGAAGCAGTGCCAGGCGTGGTCAGCACGATGTGCTCGCCCGCCATGACCTTCTCTTGGGGGATGGTGGCCGGGTGCGCGATGAGCAGGCCCTCGTCCACGTCGTAGAAGGCGGAGATTCCGTGCGTGGCCAGCGCATCGAGCAGCATGGTGGTGATGTTGGGCATGGTGTGCCTTTCTGCAATGTGGGTCTTCGCTGGCGGTTGCTCTCCACCAACACCTTAAATAGTACAGCATGCGTCATCACGTTGATGCTCACCCCAGGAAAATTAGGCCGATCTACCCCCGCAGTGCTGCGTGCTGTGCCAAACCAGCGCGCTGGCCTAGTTGGTCATCATGCTGGCGAGGTGGAGCCCGATGTACCCGACTGCCAGACGGCCAACCGCACTTCCCCGTGCTGGTGCACAACGGTGAACGGACGGTGGGCTTGTCGAGAGAGACAGGCATGACGGATGGGTCCTTCCAAGAGCCGGAGAGTGAGTAGGGAAGGGGGCGCCCGCCGGAACGGGCGCCCGGAGCACGATCACGACCCGAAGTGGCTGCGCCCGTCGTGGTGCAGATGGATACCCCTCCGCACGCGCAGGTGCTCCGTTGCGGCGTAGTCCTTCCAGGTGCGCGCGGCCATGTCCCAGCCGCTCGCGCCGACGATCGAGCCATAGAAGTAGCCGACGTCGTACGTGCGGTACTGGCTGACACCCTGTGCCTCGGGGTACGCCTGAACAACGGCTTCAAGGAGTGCGCGAATGGCACGGGTCTCGAAGGTGTCGGCGTCGAAGCGCCGCGACTCGAAGTGGCAGTAGCCGTAGTCCCTGACGCCCTCGCGGGACGATGCGGCCAGCCGGATGGCGATGCGGTCGGGCAGTACCGCGACGGGGCGGTGCCACTGGTCGACGGTGATGGTGATCTGCGCCGGGGTCAGCTCAGAAACGGGTATCGAAACGGTCATCGGAACGGGGTCCTTCCAAGGGAGGGCGGATGGAATTTCGAGCGTTTTGAGCGCCCTCTACGCGCGCGCACGCGTAAGTTGGTGCGCTGTTCCGGCTCGATGTGGCGCGTGTGGTCAGTCGCCCCGATGGAAGTGGGCGGCAATGCCGGGGAACGCGTTCTCGTCGGCGTAGAAGACGTCGTCGAGGGCGAGCAGCGCCCATTCCTCGTGGTGGTCGCGCAGCGCGAGTCCGGCCGCGTGCGCTTCGCTGCGCGCGGTGTACGTGAGGATCTTGTAAGGCGCCTCGAACAGCTCCTCGTCGAGGGCATTGCGCTGCATGGTGGCTTCGACGGGGTGAGCGGCGACGCGCTCGACGCTCAGGACTCTCCGCTCGGGAATGTCGTCCTCGTTGACGAGTCGGCTGTAGCCGCTCTCGTCGTCGACGACGAGTAGGAAGTTGTCCCACTCCTTACTGAGGCGGATTCGGTAGGCGGGGGCGGCGTCGAGAGACACAGGGGTCCTTCCGGTACGGGGATGGAGTGCTGTGGGGGCGGTGCGCCCGGCGCTGACACCGAGCTGCTCGGTGTCAGGGCGGGGCGCACCGCCCGCCGGGAGGGGGCGGGCGGCGCGGCAGGTCACTCCGTGGTGGGCTAGCCGAGATCGCGCATCGCCTCGATAAGAGCGAAGTGCTTGAGAGGCGCGTAGCTCTTGAGGATGTTGGTGTGCCAGGAGGCGCGACCTTCGGGGGTCAGGGCACGGGCCCAGGCGTGGCAGTCCCGGTAGGCGGTCCATGCTGCCTGGTGGCTGATGCCGACGCGGTTCATGTAGTCCTCGATGGCGATCGTCCGCTCGTGGGCGGCGACGGCTCGGACGCGCGCGGCGTCGGCGTCGGCGGCCGTCACCTCGAACAGGTCGAGGCAGTCACCCCAATACGCGTCGAAGTACAGGAGATCGCGGTCTTCCTGAGTGTCGGGGGTGGGGAGGACGTCGTGCACGGTGCCGTCCTGCATGAGGACCGTGAAGGAGCGGGGCGTCTTCTCAGGCGTCAAGGACATTGGGTGCCCCTTTCGGTTTCGGGTCTGCCCCGGTTGCTCTCCGGGGTCGTGGTGGGGCGGAGCGAGTGGGTCAGGCGGGGATGGGCTCGCCGAGATCGCGCATGGTCTCGATGAACGCGAAGTGGATGAGAGGGCCGACGGGCGGGTTGTTGGCGAGGTCGGGGTTGAACTGCGCGGCGCGCTCTTCGGGAGTCAGGGAGCGGACGTAATCGCGGAAACTCCGGTAGATGCGGGAGGCGTCGCGGAATGTGTTGTTCTCGTCGTGGTCCAGGTAGGTCTTGATGACCGCTCGACGCTCGGCCAGAGGCATGGCTTGAACGCTTGCGTCGTAGCCGTCGATGGCCCTTACCTCGATCATGTCGCGGCAGTCCTTCATGTACCACTCGGCGCGCAGTCTGCTGCGTTCTTGGTCGCCAGCGGGGGTGAGGAGTACGGCGTGCACGGTGCCGTGCTGCATCAGGATGGTGAAGCTGCGGGTGGTTTTGGCGAGCGAGATGGACATGGGTGTCCCCTTCGGTTCGGGTCTGGCCCGGTTGCTCTCCGGGCGGCGGGCCGGTGTGCCCCGCCAACACAGAGAATACTACAGGACGCGACAGACGATTACCTGACCGTACCCAAAAAAGCCCTCTGAACTGCACGTATGTAGCTTGAGATTCCCTAGAGAGTGGCGCGAACTGTACTTATCCTGTTGAGGTGTGTAGTGTCCTGCTCCGCACCACCGGCCCGGAGAGCAACCGGGCCAACAGACCCGAATTGAAGGGGACTTCCCTATGCGCATGCCGCGCCTTCTCACTCGCCGTCCGCGCCCCCTCGCGCTCCTCGCCGGGGGGGGGCTAGCCACTGCCGCATTCGGCATCCTCGCAACCTTCGGAAGCGTCTACGACGGACAGAACGCCGGAGCCACCCTCGGCACCCCCGGATGCTCCGTCGGCATCGAATGGCGCGGGGACCCCGGTTTCTTCGTCTCCTGTACCGGCACCGACCCGGACGTGCCCGACGAGTGCAAAGGCGCGGGTACCGCCACCGACTTGTGCGTGACGGTAGCGAGCCGACCCGCGTACGGCTGGATCAACCCCGGAGGCTCCCGCACTGAGAACCCCGACGGTCGCGCCCAGGTGCGCGACCTCGACGAGACACCCGGTACGCCGGAGTTCATGGCCGCGCTGCGCGCCCTCGACGCCGAGTGGCGCGAGCACCACTGACCACCCTGCCGGGGGCGCAGCCACGCGGCGGCGCCCCCGGTCCCCGGAAAGGATTGCCATGCCCGTGTTCTTCGACCTCGACCCGACCGTACGCCCTGTGCGCCTGAGCGCCCGCCCGGCTGACATACACCCGTACGACTTCGATCAGGCCGCCGTGCGCATCGTCCGCGCCGACCGGATACAGCACGGGGACGTGGTGCTCGGCGAGGTCTACGGCTACGACCCGGGTCACGACGCCGGGGTCAGCTACCTGCCGTACGGTTGCATCCCGTATGCCGCCCGGCCGCGCCCCGTTGACTCTGCGTGCCCGTGCGAGCTGTGTCGCCAGCATCGTGCGGACCCACACACCTACCTCACCGACCCGATCACGCTCACCGTCTGGCCGCGCCAGGAACTGGGGCTGGACCCGGTGCGCCAGCTCAACAACGCCGACGAACTCCTTGTCGTCATACCCGCCCGCTGGGCGGCGCACGGTGCGGTCACGGGCGCCCTGCTCGCCTTCCTGGACGACCCGGACAGCCCGTACCCGTTCAGCAGCCGGGAGCCGGAGCTGGAGGTGCAGGACGAGGACAGCCAGGCGACCCCGATCGACTTGCAGAACGCCGAGAAGACGGAGGAGGGCCAGTGACGGGCCCCAAGTGGACGCAGATGGGCCGCGCCGAATTCGACGGGTCCGCGCCGCTCGCTCTCATCGACGAGGCCACCGCGCGGACCGGCGCCCGTGTGCCGGCCACCCCGGACGCGTACGGCACCGCCGCCCTGTTCGGCGACGGGATGCCCGTGCGCCGGGCCGCGCCCCGCCGGAAGACGCAGCCCGCCGAACCGCAGAGTGACACGTTGTTCTGACTCACACTCTCGTAGTACAGCGCGCGTTGCTGAACAGCGACACGCACACCCCACCACATGCGCAACGGTCATGGAATCCTCTGCTCAGTGAGCATTTAGCCATCGCGCCACTTACCTCGACTGGACCCACAACGACGCATGCTGTACTATTTTAGGTGTTGGCGGAGAGCAACCGCCGACAAGACCCGAACCGAAAGGTGACCCTGATGGCTTCTGCCAACTTTCGCCGCGCCGCCACCGTCATCCGCGACCGCGCCCGTGCCAACCGCGCTGAGGCCCGCGCACGCCGCTCCGCCGCCACCGCCGCCCGCCGTGTCCGCACCGGTCCCCGCTCACTGGCCACTCACATCATCGCCACTGGCGCCCCGCTCGACGTCGTGAGCGGAGCCGCCGATGCGCTTCGCACTCAGGCCCGCAAGGCAGGCGTCCGGGGCCGTGCCGCCCGCATCCGACGCACCTTCAACGGCCGTGCCCGTCGCGTGGTCACCGTCTACCGCTACACCGCTGAGCAGGTCGCCCAGATCGTCGCGAACTACAAGCCGCGCAAGGCCGAGTACAAGGTCATCCGCGCCACCCTCGCCGCCGCCTGACGGACACAAGCCTGCGCCGGGGCGCACACTCTGCGCCCCGGCCCCAGACACCGGAGACCACCACATGAACTCCAACGCTCCACGCGCCACGCTCACCGCCACCGAGACTGCCGCACTGCGCGCCCGCATCACCGCCAACGTCGCCCGCGACCGGTTCGCCCCGCCCGCCACCCTGGGCGCACTCCGTTTCATCGCATCCCACCTGGACCGGGCCGCTGAAGCATTCGAGCGTAAGGCGCTCAAGGACGCGGCCCAGATCCTCAGTGACGCCCGCGAGATGGCACAGCTCCACCCGGACACCCGGTTCCCCGCGAACTTCACGGACTACATCGAAGCCCCGCTCACCGGCGTCGCCCTGCCGACGCTCGCCCCGTTCAACCCCGCCACCCCTGCACTCGCCCAACAGGAGACCGACCTCCGGCACCGCCTCATCCTCGTTCACGAAAAGCTCACACGCGCCACCAGCGAGCCCGCCATCGACGCGTGGCTCCCCATCGCACTCACCCTCCAGCGCGACCTGATGAAGCTCGCCAGAGCCGTCCGCGTCGACAACGCACGGCCCTGCAACCAGGGCAAGCCCACCAACGCTTGACCACGCCAACCACCGGGCGGGACCAAGCACTACCCGCATGACCACATGACCCGGCCGGAGAGCAACCGGCCCGACCCGAAAGGCACCAACTGATGAACACCGTCACCACGCTCGTCCCCGAGGCCCGCGCCGCCTACGGCGTGTACGCCACCTTCCCCCGTCGCCGGTACGCCGCCGACATGCTCATTGAGCGGATCACCCCGATGCAGGCGCACGCGTCGGCCCGAGCCGAGAACAGCCGCGCCTGGAGCACCGCCGCCAAGCAGCTCAGCGGTGCCATCGACGCCGTAAGCGCGGCCATCGACACGCCGCTCTTGGGCGGACGCCCCATCCGTCGAGCCGCCACCGCGATCGCGCTGGACGCCATCCTCGCCTTCGAAACGGCGCACGCCACGTCCCTCCCGTACGACGACCACGGGCGCTACAACCCCGCGCCCGGCACCGAATACCAGTTCAGCGTCTCCGACATCGGCCGCGCCACCGTGCAGCTCCTCGGCCCCGACTGGCACGCCGAATCCACTCCGTGGGGCGTCGGGGCGCGCCTGGCCCGCGACGGCGAGCCCCGCAGCACCTTCACCCTCGGCGTTGATGAGATCGATGACGACCTGTACGTCAGGTCCGACCTGATCAAGAGCACCGTCTACCTGTCCGACGCGTGTGCCGTCGACGGCCTTGACGTGCTCGCCGCCCGCGTCGCCGACACCGTGCGCAGCCTCCGTAACGGCGAGGGCTGATCACCCACCATGACCCCGCCCCGGCCACCCGGCCGGTGCCCCGGGCCCGGAGAGCAACCGGGCCCGCCCGACCCGAGCAGAAAGGGCCCACACGCCATGAGCATCATCGGCATCCCCGACGACGACCGTATTCACATCGTCGACATCGACCTCAGCACACTGCGCCCAGGCGACATCCTGGCACTCACCGAGATCAGCCCGGTCAAGCTGTACTCCCGCGACGCCGTCCGCACTGCGATGACCGACGGCGTCACCATGGCCGCCGACGAAGCGAACATCAGCAGCAGCGACGACCGATTCGTCTGGGCCCACGCCGCCGCCATGACGCTGCTCGACAAGCCGTCCGCGAACTGGGCCACCGTGAGGAACGCGCACTACGCGCCCGGCCCCGCCCCGACCGACGATGACGACCCGCAGTACACCCGCGATCAGGTCTCCCAGGCCGTGAACAACGGCATCGACCTCGCCGCCAAACACGAGCGACGCACTGTCGCAGACGACCTGGACAACCTGATCGTGAACGCGGCGCTCACGCTCCTCGACGACCCGGACGCCGACTTCCACAAGGTGGCCACGGAGAACTACGACGAGTGCCCGAGCGTCATCCGCTCCTGGCTCTGACCACCTGCGGGGCGCGCCTACTCGGCGCGCCCTTGGTCCGGGGAACAGCCAGGACCGGCTGAACCAAATGCCCTATCGCGCGGGGCCCTGCGCCCCGCGCGTTCCCTTCCCGGTGGACAGCAACCGCCGGGCCGACCCGATTTGAGAGGCCCCCTGATGACCGACACCTACATCTGGAAGCCCGCTACCTGCTATGTCTGCGCCGATCCGGACTCCCGACTTGCCCCCGGCGACAGCGACCGCCCCGACATCCTCATCTGCAACCGGTGCCCGGCTCACGGCCACCCGCCGTACCGCGACCTGCTCGACGTTGCCACTGCGCTCACGCCGCCCCAGAAGCTCGCCATGCGCGCGGACACGCTCATGGTCGGCACGCCTGCCGAGCCCGACGGCCTCACCCCGTACACCCTGGGGGTGGCCAACCTGGCAGAGTCCAAGCGGCTGCGACCGACCTGGCGTACTGGCAAGGTGACCCACACGCTCGTCCTCAGCTCGCCCGGCCCGCACGGCGTGTCCGGCCACATCACCGTCGGCGCCCGCTCCGGGAAGATCCTGCGTGCCTTGCTCGAGTACCCGACAGACAGCATCACCGCGCAGGCCAACGCCACTGGAACCAACGCGGTGCGCGAACTCCTTGCGGGCGTATCCCCGTCGCAGTGCCCGCCCAACTGTGATGCCCCCACCGTGGACACCTGCCTCAATCGCGCACCCCAGTAGCCCCGCCCCAGGCAGGGAGCGACGCAAGTCGCCCCCTGCCGTTCCACTTCCCGGCGGAGAGCAACCGCCGACCAAGACCCGAGGAACCGCCTGATGACCACTGTCACCACCCCCGCGACCATCCCGCCAGCGCTCGCCCATCGCGTCGCCGCGCAGCTCCCGCACCGCGACGGCAACGGGTGGACGACCGCCCCGTACGCGGCGTGGTGGACGACCCGCCCTGCCTACCGCCTCGCCCAGACCGGGCGGCCAGGGGCGCTCATCATTGCCGAACACCCCTGGCGAACCGAGATCGCGTGGCAGCTCGACGACCGCGAGCCGTATGGCCCGGACCTATCCCTTGACCGGATGGCCCCGGAGCCCGTGGCCCGCGAGATCCTGCGGCTCATCCTGCCGTGCCTGGACGACGCATCCGCCCTGGCGTACGCCCACCGACCCGCCGAGGCTGAGCGGACCCGGCTGCGTCACCTCGAGCTGATCGGCAGCGCTATGCGCGCGCACGGCGCTGCGCCGCGCAATCTCGTCGGCGACCAGCCGAATAGCCACCTTGTGGCGTGGCGCAGTCAGGGCGTGCGGTACGTGGTGACGCTCGTCGGCGCGCAACCGGCGTGCGACCTGTCCGTCACCGGCCCCTTGACCGTCATGGAACGAGTGCTGCCGCTGTTCCTGCCGGAGCCCGCTGCCGAGCCCTCCACCTTGCCCTCTACCTTCCCGGTGCCCGCCGTCAGCACCCACCTGGGCCGCCATGTGGCCGCGTACCTGGCGCAGTTCACGCCCGTCGACCAGCTCGACGACGGCGGACTCACCTTCGGCGCAGCGACCGGTCCGTTCGGTTACCTCGCCCCATCCGACGCCCCGGGCGACCGCCTCCGCGACACCGCGCCCATCTCCGCCGAACTGCACGGCGTCGGCGTTGACCACCTGGTCCACCTCGCCTCGATCCTCGCCCGCTGATCCACCCACCACGCGGTGGCCTCAGCTCGACCGTCGGGGCGCACCCTCGCATGATCGGCACGCTTGGCCAGGAACTCCCGACGGCCTGGGTGGCGGCGATCATGAGCTGTAGTCCCACTCCATAATGGCGGTCGGCGCCGACTGCGCTGGGGACCGCTTTCGAGGTTTCCTTCCCCACCGGAAACATTTTGGGCCGCTGACTGCGTTGTAGTGGTGAGAGCACATAGCACTGAGCCTCTGACGGCAAAACCTGCGGCTCTCTTCCACCTCCTCCGTGCGCTTGCCCCCCTTTCACCTGCGGGAACGTTATCGCTCGGCAAGGGGTTGGAGTAGTCAACCCAAAAATCGAGCCGCCGGACGGCATCCAACCAGGCCCGGCGGCTCTCGACGCTATGGAGGGCGTCATGAACAAGAACGACTGGAGCCAGCCAGGAATTCCCTCAAGCAACGAGGGGGTGGTCCTCCTGGCCTTGGCGGCGCTGGTCGCTGGGGTCGTGCTCATCCTCAGTGGTAAGGCGTCGGTCTCCGAAGCGAGCGTCTATACGACCCCAGTGTGGGCGCTCGTAGGTGTAGAAAAGGGCCGCCGAGTAGCCGGTAGCGGCTGACAAGGCAACCTTGCTGGGTTGTCCGCAGCGCGCCTCGGCCTGGACGTCGAGGGCCGCGCCGACTGATCACCCCCGAGCCCCGAAAACCCCGCTGATCCGCTGCCGGGCGTGACTGACCTCACGCCCGGCAGCGGCGTTCCCGGCAGACAGAAGCTGACCATGGACGGCAGCCTTCCGACTCCTTCGCGCGCCCGGATATCCGAGGCCACGCTCCCTTCGGTAAGGAGTCCCTTTGCACCTCTGCGCCCCTGAGCGCACCCCCCGTCCTCGCATCCCACCCCGTCCCCGTATCGGCTCCCTGTGCAGCGGTTACGGCGGCCTGGACCTGGCGATACAAGATCTCCTTGGCGGAGAGGTCGTGTGGCACTGTCAGCACGACCCCGACGACACCGAACAGCATGCCGCCCGCATCCTGGCTCACCACTGGCCGCAGGTTCCGAACTACGGGGACATCGCCCGCGTCGACTGGAGCACTGTCCCACCCGTCGACGTCCTCACAGCCGGTTTCCCTTGCACGGACGTCAGCCTCGCTGGGCAGCTCGCGGGCATCGTGCCCGGCACCCGCTCCGGTATATGGGCCCACGCCGTCCGAGCCATCCGCGCCCTTCACCCAAGATTGGTAGTGATCGAAAATGTCCGAGGTCTTCTCTCCGCACCGGCCGCTCGCAGCCTGGGACCAGGAGGCGGGCCAGTGGATGGCGAGCAGCGACCCGGGCCTCTTCGAGGTCTCGGTGCCGTACTCGGAGATCTGGCCTCCCTCGGGTTCGATGCGGAGTGGAAGATGCACCGCGCCTCGGATGCCGGAGCGCCGCACCGCCGTGAGCGCGTGTTCATCCTCGCCTGGCCGGCGGCATAGAGCCGTCGAGTCTGGCGTGACCTACCGGCGAGCCGAGGTGGAGCGCGGCCGCGGGCGTCCGCCTCTGCGGCGGCACGCGGCCCCCTCCGGGTCGCTGGGTGACTGCCCGTCGGCTCCGCCGTTGCTGAAGACCCCCACGGCACAACTGGCGGTGAATGGCGGGTCCCAGCACCCTGACAAGCGGCGCGAGGGCGGGCACGGACCCACTCTCGCCGATGAGGTGGAGCACTTGCTGCCGGGCGCTGCCCACTACGGCAAGGAGCCGCCCAGTGGTCCCGGCAGCGCCGAGGGGGACTACCAGCTCGCAGTGCCGCTCACCGCACCCCCACGCGACGCCTGCTGTCCCCGCTCCCCGGCCCCGGGTGAAGCCGTGTGGGGGCGATACGCCCCGGCCGTCGCCAGGTGGGAGCAACGGATCGGCCGGGCGGCTCCGCTGGCAATCGATGCTCGTGGCCGCCTCGCCACGGTATTCGTGGAGTGGATGATGGGGCTCCGCGACGGTTGGGTGACCGCCGTACCTGGCCTGCCGCGTGCGGCGCAGCTCGCTGCCCTGGGGAACGGGGTGGTGCCCGCGCAGGCGACGGACGCTCTCCGCGTGCTACTTCAGCGCGCGCAGGGCGAAGTTGCGACCACATAGCGGTGCGGCCGCGCCCGGCTCCTTGAAGAGTGGGCCGAGCGCGGCTCCGCCGCGAGTGTGAAAGGTAGACGGAAGCGCACGTCGTTGATCCTCTGAGCGCTTGGAGTAACTCGCCAGCCGGATGTTCGCCGTTAACCAAGGGACGATGCCGGTCAGGTAGTGGCCCGAGCTGCCGCTAGTTGCGTTGGCCCGCCACCAACGTGCCGGGCCAATTGCCTTGGTGGGCGGATAGTAACGCGCTGGAGTACCCGATCTGCGGTGCTCAGCCCCTGCGGCAGGCACAGCGTTCGAACTGCGCAGCTTTCGCGGAGCCAGCTCCGGGGGTGCGGAGCTGGCTCCCTTCTGCTGGACCAGAACGGTGGGTGCCGAGGCAGGCTTCACACTGGTGGTGTGGTGTACCACAGCTGTTGGGCGACACCCGTTTTCTCTTGGTATTCGATGCGGTCGACATTCTGGGTGGCGGCGAGAACATGGTGCGGGGCCGAAGCCTGCGCGATGAAGACCTGGTCACCGACCGATTCGATCAGCCACTGTTCGGTGGGGTCGAGTGCGTCGCAGGTCACCATGGCCGGGTTCTCACTGACCTGCGCCGGTGCCTGGACACACATCCCGCTGCTGACGTTGACAAGGAGGAGCCCCTGACTGGCGGGTACGAGCCTCCACTGCTGACAGGAGTCCCCGCCGACGGGTGTCCAGGTGACGGGGCCGGTGCCGGAACAGTAGGCGTCCAGCACTCCATGTACCGCCGGGTTATAGAAAGACAGTACCTGGGTCTGCTGCGCCTGCGCTGCGGGCGCCAGTGCACCCGCGAGGGCAGCAGCTGCACTCCACACGACTGCCGCTTTCTTGATGAACGACATGTTTCCCTCCTCATGCTGAAAACATGGAAATGTTCTGTTGAGTTGCGGCGCCCAAAGGGGTCGGGCCTCGTCCGGAGGGGCGCGGCGTCGCGCAGCGGACGGATACCTGATCCGCGTTCCGTCCCTTCGGAGGGCGGTGCGGGCCGCGTTGCAGCGCGAGCCGGAGGCCAACACGACAGACACGGCAACAGCAGCCACACACGCCCGGATAGAAACCCCGCCGTCGTTCACAGCACCCAAATGGCGCGCTCACGACCAAGTGAAGCGGATTCCAGAAAAGGAAAGAATCCCTCACAAGAGGGACATATAATAATATCCCTTTCTTTAGGACGGAATCGATGTCTGAGGGGGTCTAAGCCGTTTCGTTTTTGGACCAACGACTCGCTGATCCAAACGAAACGGCTTAGCCTGGTGCAGTATCGCGCTGTCCGTGCAGCAACAACTTCCCCCTCCTGCTTCTGGGCCCCCCGCCGCCACGACCAGGGCGTCGCCAACCACCGAACGGTGCCCTGCCCCCGCGTCGCCGCCAACCGGAGGCTCCAGGAGAACGCGACGTAAGGCAGGGCCACCGTCCACTCTCCTGTCGCTCGCCCCGCCGCTCCCCAACGGACCGCCCTTGCGGCCCGACGGCGGGCAGGACGGAGACCGACCGTGGCCCGACGACGCACCGGCCCCTCGGACACAGTCCGCGACCTCGTCTACCAGCGCGACGGTGGATGTTGCGTGCGGTGCGGTTCCCTGCATCGGCTGACGATCCACCACCGCGTCAACCGCGGCATGGGCGGCGCCCGCGAGCCCTGGATCAACCAGGCCCAGAACCTGCTGCTGGTTTGCACGACGTGCAACGGCTGGTTCGAGGACAACCCGAAGCCGTCGTACGAGGCCGGGTGGAAGGTCCGTCGCCCCCAGCTCCCCGACGAGGTCGAGGTCCAGTACGCCGACGGGCGCGTGTACCGGCTCACCCCGGACGGCGTGCGCACCACAGCCGCGGGAGCGACCCGATGAGGCGGTCAAACCCCGGGTTCATCGACTTCGGCCGCTGGACGGCTGGCACCTGGACCACGGCGCCTGGCGTCTGGTTCGCGATTGGCTATACCTACAGCCGCGATGAGAGTCCGAACGGCGTCTGCGGGCCCGCCATCACGATCGGCCGTCGCACCTGGGCGATCTTCGCCCTGTACTCCCGCGCCGAGCACGAGGCACGGAAGCGCGATCCGTGGGCGAAGGCGAGCGAGGAGTTCCAACCGCTCCCCCGGTGTCGACGGTGGTGGCCGTGGTGACGCGTCTGACCGGGCTCGGCGTGCTGCGCCGCGCCGCGGTCCCGCACGACGGTCGGCCGGATAGCCTTCACCGACGCCCCGCACCCACGCGATCCAGGTACAGGGTGCGACGTCTACGGCGGGATGTTCTTGGTAGGGCGGTTTGGGTTCGCCCTGCTCAGAAGGAGTGCGCGGCGGGCACTATGACAAGGCCGCGTCTACCGCTGTACTATTTCCGGGTTCGTTCGGCATGGGGTTGCCCCAGCCTTCGCCCGGTACCCGCGCGGTGCCGCCACCCAACGGAGGCCAGTCATGCCCGCTGCGCACCACAACCTCACGATCCCCGACCACAAGATGCTGCGGGCCGAGGCTGAGCGCGAAGTCAAGGAGGAGCTAGGCGTCATCGCCCGGCCCGACGAGCGGTTCAAGCGGGGCTGCGAGATCGTCCAGCAGGCTGACCTCGAGATCGCCGCACACACTGAGGAGCGCAACCAGGCCGCCCTGTCCCTGTGGTTCTACGAGGGCATCCGCGGCCTGGACAAGGTTCTCGGCATCCTCCCCAATGCGTACTCCGAGATGCGCCGCATCGCCCTGCACGGCGACAAGAAGGCGACGATCAACCCAGGCGGCGACCTGAAAGCCCGCATGACCGCCGAGGAGCGTCGCCGCGCCGCCGAGAAGGCCGGCGTGCCGTACATCGAGGACGCCGCCGACCGGCTGCCGTCCCTGGCCGCGACGGTGTCGGTAGCGACGGCACGCAGGAAGGCCGCGATGCCGTTCCTGTACGACGTCACGCTGGTCCTCACCGAGGAGCCGTACGAGTGGACCACGGACCGCATCGCCGCGCATGGTGACGTCACCCCCGCGTACGTGCGCAACCTGAAGAGCCGGGCGAACCGACGCCGCGGGCGCTGACCCGCCCGTCCCTCAATCCGGCCCTGAAGCATCACCGGGGCCGGGTTTTCAGTCGCCGGTGACCGGGGCCTGAAATTCCGGCGCCGGTGAAACCGGGTCCCGGGAGTCCGGGTTCCGGCAGATCAGGCGCCTTTAGTAAGATCATCAAGCACCACTATCAAGTAGTTACGGTGCCTTCGCTTCGCTCAGGCACCGTCGGTGTCAGAGCGGTTCCGGTGTTCCCCGACCACAGCGATTGGCGCGGCTGTCACAGAATCGGGAGAGGTGACGTTCCCCCCGGCATGACGACCATGCCCAGCCCCCTGCCCCTGGCCCGCCACTACTACGAGATCCGCCGCGAGGTCCTGGCCGCGTGCGGCACACAGATCACACCCTGGTACCGGCTCAGCGCCGACGAGCGCGCCATCGCCGTCACCGAGGCGGAGATCGTCCTCGAGGCGGTACGCCGCGCGAACGAGGAGCACGCCGCGCTGCTGGACGTCGCCGCCCATAAGCCCGCCGTCGACACCCCCGGCATGGTGCAGGCGTAACAAGATCGGGCCTGCCGACGTACATATAGGTGCCGAGGCCCGCGCGACTTCTCCCCCTCTGGTCGCGCGGGCCTCGAGCCAGACCTCCGGCGCGAAGCGCAGATGCCGCGTGACATTCATATTGCGCCGGAAGCCGCGGTCTGGCCGGGACGTCAGGGCATGGGCACCCAGCCAGACCGCGACACAAACCAGGCCCGATCGGCACCGTCCACCGCATGTCCCGCATGCAGCCTGACCAGCCGACACGCACCCGCGTGGCCCCCTCGGCGTCCAAGCTGCGGCACGCCCGCCCCGGCATCGTCTCCCGCGATGCCGCCAACGTCGCCGACATCCTGTTGCGCCTTCCGCCCACCGAGCGCCGCAACGCTTTCAAGCACTACCTCACCGACCGGGAACGCGCCGTCGTCCTGACGGAGGTCTCGCGCGCCACGGGCTCCCTGTACGGTCTGTGGCGCGACGACCCGAGCGGCTTCGTTGAGGACGTTCTCGGTGAGAGCCTGTGGTCCAAGCAGCGCACCGTCCTCGATGCGATCGTCGACCACAAGCGCGTCGCCGTCCCAGCCGGTTTCGGCGTCGGGAAGACGCACCTCGCCGCGCGCGCCGCGGTCTGGTTCGTCAACGTGCACCCGGTCGGCACCGCCCTGTGCATCACCACCGCGACCCGCTTCCGCCAGGTGCAGCGTCAGCTCTGGCCCCATATCCGCAAGGTCGTGCCCCGCGCCGCTCTGCCAGGCCATTGCGACACGGTCCAGTACAAGATGCCCGACCCGTACGGCAACGACTTCGTGGCCGCCTACGGCTTCTCCGCCCCAGCCGGCGACGAGGCCGCGATGCAGGGCATCCACATGCCCCACCTGCTGCTCATCGTCGACGAGGCGGGCGGTATCGCCCCGATGATCGGCCACGGCACGAACAACTTGCTGACGGGCGGCCACGCCGCGATGCTCGCTATCGGCAACCCCGCGATGGACGACCCGGCCAGCTGGTTCGAAGAGTTGTGCATCGAGGGCGACGACCCGAGCGAGCCGACCACCGTCACCATCCCGATCTCCTCGCTCGACTCCCCGGCGATCACCGGCGAACTGGCCCCGTACTGCACCGACTGCCCCGAAGGCGTCGCCCGGCACTCTCTCGCCGATCACATGCCCGACCAGGACTGGGTGGACCGCACCATCCGCTCCTACGGCGAAGACCATCCGTATGTGATCGCCAAGGTGTTCGCCAAGTTCCCGAAGGGCGGTGGCGGCATCGTCGTCCCGCCGAGCTGGGTCGAGGCCGCCATGTCGTACGAGGATCCGACGGGCAACGGCTGGCACCAGCTCTGCGACCTCGGCCTGGAGGGAGAGACCGCCCAGCACACCGTCCGCGAAGGTGCCTGGGTCCGCCTCGGCTGCGACATTGCCGCCGATGGAGGTGATGAATTCACCGTGTACCGCTCCATCGGCGATGCCGTCGAGTTCCGGCACGCGTCTGCCGGCGCCGCCAACGACAACCAGGTGTCCGTCGCCGAGCGCGTCCTCGAGGAGATCCACGCCGCGCAGCGCCTCGCCGACGTCCTGAACTCCCCGCATCCCGTGCGCGTCAAGATCGACCAGAACGGCATCGGCCACGGTGTCGTTTCGATGCTCCAGCGGTGGGCGGAGACCGGGCGGCACCGCGCGCAAATCGTCGGCGTCATGGTGTCGGAGTCCCCGAGTCAGAACGACCCAGGCGCCGTCATGCGGCCGTGGCGTAAGCGTGACGAGATGTGGCTGGCAACCAGGAGCCTCCTCCAGCCGGACCCGTCGTCTGGTCGGGGGCGGCTGCGGCTTCACGTCGACAAGAAGGCGGCCGCGCAGCTCTCCACGCCTAAGCTGCTGTCGACGACGAGCGGCTACACCCAGGTCGAGAGCAAGCGGGCGATGAAGGCGCGCGGCATGAAGTCGCCGGACCGTGCCGAAGCCGTGCTGCTTGCCCTCTACGAGCCGGAGCCATTGCACAAACCACGCCGCCGTGGCCTCCTCAACTGAAGAATGCGTGGCCGATGACGCCTTGAAGCCGTGCGAGGACGGCGACGCACTTCACAACACTCGCATTCCCGCGTCGCGCTACTCTGCCTGTCCATGGCGGATCCGTTCTTTGCAGCTCTCGACCAGGCCACCCGAACCGTTGTCGCGCGAGTCCGCGGTGAGCTCCCGGCCGTGGCCCCCACCGCGACAGCGACGCGGCCGACCGAGCCGATCGCCCACTACTACTGCTGCGATCCGAACCGGGCGCTGTGCGGGCTCGATCTGAGCGACATGCCTCCCGCCGGCGACGGCGAACAGGACTGTGTCGTCTGCGCCGACCTCGACGCCGCGAGCGCGGGCTGCCCGATCTGCGCCAGCGGCCAGAGCACGGTCTGAACCCGCCGCGGCCGACACGTCGAGGGGAAGATGGCCGTAAGGCCCAGCGCCGATCTGAAAGGCCCGGGGGCATGTGCCGGGCGACCGCTATGTAACAAGCACACCAGCGTTCGGCGCCAGAGCCGCAACAGCCACTCGGTCTCCCGGCGACAAACAAGACGCTGCCCGCGTGGACAAGATTGAAGACCTCGCGGTCGCGGTCACCGTCGCCGTCCTGACCTGGTGGCTGACCAACCTCTCCCGTAAGCGCGCCGATCGCGAAGCCGAGAGAAGCGCTCTCCAGATCCAGGCTGACGCCCTGGTCGTCGCTGTGGCGGACGTGCGGGCCGCGGCTGCCTCCGCCCGAATCTTGTACGAGGGCTGGCCTGAACGTGCCCGCTCCGGGCTCTTGGCCACCCTCGCCTGCGCGGGAGCAGCGGCCCGCACACGGGTTGCTGGCGGCTCTGACCGGCTCGCGTTCGTCGCTGGGCTCGGGGCAGCGGCCCACCTCCTTGGCGCCGACCGACGAGCGAGCAAGCAGCACGCCGCTACAGTGCAAGGGCCGATGCTGCGCCTCGCCACCGCCGCGGCCCCGCTGGTACGCCACCCCGACGAAGGCGTGGCCACCGCCGTCGACAACCTGTTGGCCGCAGCATCGAGAGTGGAGGATGCTACCCGCCTGGACGCCGCCCTCGACCGATTCGGCCGCGAGGTCTCCCGAGCCCTCCAGCCCCGAAGGTTCCGGCTGCGGCTCCGCCCCCGCGTTCAGGAGCCCCACGGCAGCCGGCAATGAGCGCCGCAGCGGAACGGCGAAGGGCCGCCGGAACGCGTGCTCCGGCGGCCCCTCATCGGCTGGATCAGGCCACCAGGTACGACCCGGTCACCGTGATGATCTCCGCATACTTCGCGCCCTCGGCATCACCGTAGAGGCGGTTGACGTTCTGGAGAGCGGCACCGTTTGATGTGCCGGTCACACGCAGCCGGTCGATCTGCGAGCCGTCCGACCCAGAGTAGATCTGCGCCTCGCCCGTCCAGACGCCGTGGTCGGCATCACGACCGTCGAGGCTGAGCTGGAAGGTGTAGCGAACCCCATCCGCAGCCGGTATCGGAAGGGTGAGACCGAATCCGGCGTTCGACGCCGCGTTCGTCTCCTCCTTCGCCACGATCATCGCGGTGAAGGCACAGATGCCGTTCGAGATGGCGTAGCGGCCGGAGCCGACGGTCCCGTCGTTGCCGGAGACGTTGGTGAGCTTCGGGTTCCAAGAAGTGGCAGTCATGCGCTTCCGTTCATTAGAGGAAGCTGCCTCGGTCGGAGCAGCCGCCGAACAGTGCGCGCCCCGCACCGTTACTGTCGCGTCCCCACGCAGACAGTCTCTGACCTGGGATTTCGGAAACCCAGCGGTACACCTGTTGACCTTCCTCGCCGGCACCGAGCGGATAGCGGGGATCCACATCTGATTCCAGACCCTCATCGGGACCGTTTTGAAGAGGTTCTTGGCCGTGGCCTTGGCCAGCCCGCACATATCTCTCCCGAGGGATGCACGAGCCCTTCTTTCAGCAGTCGGCCTCTTCGAGTTCTGCGTCCATCGCGCCGTTCATGCCAATGTCGGTGGCGCCGGCGGCGCGAAGGCAGGTGTCGGGCGGTGCCTACGCTGCGTACTCTTCGTGATAACCAGGGTCTGATGCCAGGGAGTGAGGGCGTGGGTGAGCCAGAGGCCACCAGAGCGGTCGAGACGGCACGGAGTACGGTGAGCAATCAGATCTCCGGCGGATCGTTCGGCATGAGTGTGCAGGCAGGCACGATCCACGGCGGTGTGCACGTTCATCACGAGTCCTTCGCAGGATTGCGGCCTCGGCAACTGCCCGCTGCCCCTGTGCATTTCACTAACCGAACCACTGAGACTCGGCTGCTCGATGGGGCATTGGCCGGCCAGCGGGACGGGGGGCCAGCGCTGGTGCTGCTCAGCGGCCCCGGAGGCGCAGGCAAGACGGCGTTGGCTTCGTACTGGGGGAACTCCGCATCGGAGAACTTTCCCGACGGTCAGCTGTATGCGGATCTCGGTGGGTTCCGCGCAGAGCAGCCGGTCGCTCCGGGAGAGGTACTGGTGCGGTTTCTGCGCGGGTTGGGCATGGCGCCGGAGCAGGTGCCGGTCGACCTGGCCGAGCAGGCTGCGTTGTTCCGCTCGCTGACCGCGGAGCTGCGGCTGCTGGTGCTGCTCGACAACGCGATCTCGGCAGCACAGGTCACTCCCCTGCTGCCGGGTTCTGCTGGCTGCATGGTTCTGGTGACCAGTCGCTGGCGGCTGGGTGGGGTGCTGGCCCAGGGCGGCGTGCTGGTGGAGGTCGCGGCTTTGTCGCAAGATCACGCGGTGGAGTTGCTCACGCGTTCGGTGGGTCGGGCCAGAACGGATGCGGAAAGTCAGCATGTGGGGGATCTGGCTCGGCTGTGCGGCCGGCTTCCGATAGCCCTGTGTGTGGCGGGTGCCCGGCTCGCATCGCGTCCACGCTGGCCAGTCAGCCGGGTGGTGCGGGAACTGGCCGATGAGCAGCGCCGCTTGGCAGCGTTGTCAGTGGAGGGAGGAGTGTCGGTAACAAGTGTCTTCGATGTCTCATACGAAGGGCTGTCCGCGCCACAGGCGCGTGCGTATCGGTGGCTGGCCCTTCATCCCGGCCCTGACTTCGACCTCAAAACGGCTGCCGCGGGAGTGGAACTCCCCCTCCAGGAGGCCGCCACGGTTCTGGAGACGCTGGTGGACGCCAGCGTGCTGGAGGACAGCGGAACCGACCGGTACCGCTTCCACGACTTGATCCGGTTGCACGCCCGGCGGCGCGCCGAAGTAGAAGACAGCCAGAGTGAGCGCGACGCTGTGGTGGAGCGCATCGCGGAGTACTACCTGTCCGTCGCGGTGGTCGCTGACCGCATGGTGATGCCCCTGGAATGGCGTGTAGGGCCGGCGTACGAGCGGGAGGGCGGCGGGCCGGCCGTCTACAGGAGCAGCCTTGAGGCATTGGATGGTCTGGAGTCCGAGCTTCCCAATCTGATGGCGGTGTTGCGGGCCGCGTTCGAGCGCGGGCTGGATCAGTTGGTGTGGCAACTGTGCGAGGCTATGTGGTCGTTGTTTTTGTACCGCAAGCATTTCCAGGACTGGATCGCCGCCTACCAACTGGGCATTGCAGCAGCCGAAAGGTGCGGTAATCAAGGCGCGAAGGCCCGGATGCGCAATCGGCTCGGGATCGGATTCCATAATCTGTCACGGGAAGAAGAGGCTCTCCAAGAAGGCAGAGACTCGTTGACCGCAGCGCGCGCCGCTGGACACGAACTGGCAGAGTCCGAGGCGCTGCAGTTGGTAGGAATGGCCTCGCGTTCCCTGGGCCGATTCGACGAGTCGATCGAGGCATTACGCGAGGCGGTGGAAATCGACCGCCGGACGCAGCAGGTTCACAGTGAAGCTCTTGCGCAGCGACGCTTGGGGCAGGCACTCTACGCGGCCGGGCAGACCACTCAGGCGGTTGATGAGCTGAAACGGGCGTGCGAACTGGCCGCGAGATTGTCCGACCCGGCAGTGGAGGCGATGAGCAGAGTCTGTCTCGCCGAAGCGCTGACGCGCGCCGATCGTGCGTCCGAAGCTCTCGGACTTGCACAGGCCGCCTGGACCGTCGTGGAGAACTCGGGCTCAAACCAATACCAGGCCCGCGTCATGATGGTCTGGGGCCAGGCAGCAGAAGGACTCAACGACCTGCCCACCGCCCGAGATCGCCTGCTGAAAGCCCGCGCCTTCTTCATAGAGGCGGGGGTGCCGAACCTGAAACCGGTGCAGGACGCGCTGAGCCGGGTGGAAACCCGTCTCGAGACGAGGCAGCGGGAAGACGATGAGGAGCATCCGGCCCGGTGAGGTCGCCCAAACGGTGCCCAGCAATGGTCCACGCATAGGCCCATGCCGCGCGCAACCACGGATCACCGACCCCTAGGGGATCAACAATCTGTTCGGCCCGGGTACGGAAGACGGTGCCGTACCGCCTGGTCGGGACGGCCACCAGGGCGCAGCCGGGCAGGCTCCTGAGCCAGGTACCGCTCGCCCCGAGGGCACCGCGCACCGAGGGCTGCGCGGCGCACATGAGGACATCGGCACTCTGTACCCACCGCGTGGGTGCCTCTTCGGTGACCGCAATGAACCGATCGCCCCCTTCACACGGGCACGGCGTTCGGGGAAGCGGCCGCACGCTCCAGCCCCATACGCCGACGCCGCTCCCCACGATGCTGTGCCGCGGACAGCACATGATCCTGATGGTCGGCCTCGGGGTGGGGTCCGGGCCCACGACCTTGCCTCGGCTCCGGTGAGTGTTCATGTTCCCTCCCTGAGAGCGAGGCCGTCGGGATGTGCGACCGGCTTTGGCAGGGGGACCGGCGGGGCCGATGCCGCCCTCATCGGTTCGGGAATACCGAGCAGGCGGTACATGGTGCCGCGCAGAATGGCGGCCGCCCGGCCCGGCCGAGACGTGATCAGCTCGGCCATGGCGACGTGCCCAGTATTCTCCTGGGCCTCGACTGCCGTGCACAGCTGATCGGCCAGCGGGCGGTCCAGCCGTAGCCGGAGGGCTCGCCGGGCCATGGCCTCGGACAGACTGCCCTGCCGGATGTAGTCCTCCGGCAAGGACGCCGCCAGCATGACCGGCACACCGATCGCTGCGCCGTAGCTGGTGACTGACCCGTAGTCCCCGATGACCACATCGCCGGCCACCAGCGCCGCGCGCCATCCCTCCTCGGGCGGCAGCAGCAGCAGTCCAGCCCTCAGGCAGTCCGCCAGCCACGCCCGTACCTGCCAGGGCCCATGCACAGCCCAGATGTTGGGGTGGAGAATCGCCGCCACCCGGTACCCGTCAGGCGGCAACTCGTGCATCAGCCGGTTCAGCAGATCCGGATGGCGGCCCAGTGTGGACTCCGGCTGCCAGGTCGAGGTGACGGTCACCAGCCGCTGGCCCTCCCGAAGGCCCAGCGCGCCGCGGTAGCGGTCACGCAAGGGCACACTGGCCATCATCCGATCGAAGCAGATATCGCCCGCCACGACCGCGACCGGTACTGCCTCGGGACACGATTCCCGCAGGACGGCGAGTTCATCGTCGTGTGTCAGAGGCAGCGCGGACGGCACCAGCCGCCCCCGGTACATCAACGTCGCACGGTCCAGTTCGTGCACAGGCAGGGCCTGCGGGCCGGCGCTCCGAGAGCGCAGCCGCGATCGCATCGAACCGGCTCCGTGCGGCAGGAGCAACACCTTGCCGTGGAGATGGCTCACCGCGCTATCGCTCGCTGCCAGTACCAGATCGAACTCGCACTGGACAGCCTGGTGCCATGGAAGCAGCAAGCCACCGTGCGCGCGCACGAATTCCTCCGCTCCGTCGCACCTGGCCCCGTTGGGTGCCGGCGGCACCGTGAACATCACCACGACCCGGTGGTCTGCCTCCAACAGCGGAAGCACATCCATCAGCCGGGTCCCTGCGACGACGAACGGTACGACGACCAGCACGCTGCGGCACCCGGTACGCAGCACCCGGCTGTGCGCGTCCACCCCGACCGGCCCGTTTAACCACCGCTCCTCAGACATCACCGCACACCCCCCACACCGCGAGCCCCGGCGTCCGGGCCGTTCTGTGTCCCCATCCCCTGCGGAAAGGTCATCTCCTGCTCCTTCGCGATCTTTCTGACCGGGCATTGCGAGGAGCATGGACAAGCAGGGCGGGCAGCATCCGGGGCACCAGACGAGGCAGGAAGGAGGGCAGCGCAGGTAGCAAGGCACAAAAGACTTGCGAAGTTTCGACGGAGCCGGACCGCTGGAATACCCCCACCGAGGGATTGCACGGCGATCAGCACCAACGGGGGCACAGTGGGAACAGTGGACATCCGGCTCTTAGGGCCGGTGGAGATTCACGGCGAGCTCGGCATGGCCCGTCCAGCCCGCGCGGGGGA
Source organism: Streptomyces sp. NEAU-174 (assembly GCF_052665095.1). NCBI lineage: Bacteria > Bacillati > Actinomycetota > Actinomycetes > Kitasatosporales > Streptomycetaceae > Streptomyces > Streptomyces sp. NEAU-174. The sequence continues at coordinate 601,873 of NZ_JBQTCE010000005.1, forward strand.
ACGGTGCGTGCTCGCCGCACTCGCGTTCAGCCCCGGGCGGCCGGTCAGGGTCACCACCCTGGTCGACCACATCTGGACCTCCGCCGAACAGTCCGACCGGTCACTCCAGACCATCACCAACTACGTGCGGAAGGTGCGCACCGCCCTCAAAAGGGCCGGCGGGCAAGCGGAATGGCTCCGCAGCGACCGCAGCTCCCGTGCCTACGTGCTGGACATCGACCCGGCCTGGGTGGACTACCACCGCTTCACCCAGCAGACCTCCGCCGCGCTCCAACTCAGGGACAGCGAACGGTTCCCCGACGCAATCCGCACCTGCCAAGAGGCCCTGACGCTCTGGCGGGGCCCGGCACTCGCCGACGTCACCGGACAATGGGCAGACAGCCGACGGCACGCCCTGGAAACCGAACGCCAAGCCGCCTACGACACCCTCCTGACCGAACAACTACGCGCCGGCCAGCACATACAGGTCGCACGCACCGTGACCGACCTCATCGAAGAGGTCACCCCCACCGACCGGCTACTGCTCCTAGGCGCCCAAGCACTCGCAGGATCCGGCCAGCACACCTCCATCCCCGCACTCCTGACCCGCACAACCCAGCGCATGCACGAAAGCGCCGAAGCCGCCCCCACCCGCGACACCCTCAAGCTGATCGGCAAACTCACCGCCCAACCGACCGCGACGGACCTGGACCTCACGTACGCCACCCCCGATGAGGCATCACAGGAAGCCCCGCCGGAGACGGCCGTCAGCCAGGTCTGTCCGTACCTGGGTCTGGAGCCCTTCACCGCACAGCACGCCGACTGGTTCCACGGCCGGGAGGCTGCCGTGGAAAACATGCTGGCCGCCTTCGGCAGACACCGGCGGATGCTGATGCTGTTGGGCCCATCAGGCGCGGGGAAGTCGTCCCTCATCAAGGCAGGTGTCCTGCCCGCCCTGGCCGAGGGAGCGGTGCCAGGCAGCGACCGCTGGCTCCCCCTCCTCGTTCGACCGGGCCAGGACCTCCTCACCGAACTCGAAGGCGCGGGCCTGCCAGGCACCACTGGCGACGGCATCCTGACCGCGGTCGAACGCCGCCTGGCGGCCGAACCCGATCACGACCGCCTGCTGCTGATCATCGACCAGTTCGAAGAACTCCTGACCCAGCCGGACCCCACCACGGACAGCCACCGATCCGACAGACGATTGGCCGCCGCGGACCAGCTCGCGGAGCTGAGCGGCTCCCACGCTGCCGTCACCGTGGTTCTGATCATGCGCAACGACTTCTACGCCTCCCTCGATGCGATCGCCCCCCAACTGATGAACGCGGCCCTACCGGGGTTACTCAATGTTCCCGCGACCCTGAGCGTGCCCGAGCTGAAGGCGATCATCACTCGCCCCGCCGAAGCCGTCGACCTGCCCATTGAAGCCGGACTGGTGGACCGCATCATCAGCGACGTCCTGGACGACGACCCAGCTGCTCGACAAGCCCCGGTCACCATGCTCGCGCCACTCGAATTGGCCCTGCGCCAACTGTGGGAACGACGCCACCGCGACGATGGCCGCCTCACCCACGCGGCTTACGAGAGAATCGGCAAGGTCACCGGCAGCATGACGGCCTGGTGCAACACCGCCATCAACCGGCTGCCCGCCGATCACCGCCCCACCGCGCAACGGATCCTCACCGCACTGGTACGCCCCGCCGACGAACCCAACAGCATCCCAACCACTCGCCAGCCCGTCGCCCTCACCCGCCTCCGCGCCCTCGCCACCGATCCCAAGCTCGACGGCCCATCGGCCGATGCTGCCTTCGACGCAGTGCTGACAGCCCTGACCCTCTACCGCATCATCACCACCGGCACCACCACAGCCCCTCCCGAGGCAGCCCTCGGTGAGCCCACAGCGGAACTCATCCACGACGCACTGATCCGCGACTGGAGCGACCTGCGCGACTGGCTCGCCCAAGACCACCAGTTCCAGCTCTGGCTGCACCGCGCCGCCGAACAACAGTTACGCCACGCACAAAGCGGCCTTCCCGGCGACCTGCTGAACGGAACTCTCCTCGCAGAAGGCATGCACTGGGCCGACCAGCGCTCACTTCCGCACGACATCACCGCAATACTGGCCGCCAGCCGACAGCACCAACAGGCGGCGGTCCGCCGCACCCGGCGCATCAACACCATCCTCGCCGGGATGCTCGCCCTCGCACTCATTGCCACAGTCGTCGCCCTCTATCAGCAGCGCACCGCCACCAAGGCACAACACGAAGCACAGTCACGGCAACTCGCAGCTCAGTCCACCAACCTGCTGAGTCGCGAACCCGACCTGGCCTCACTCCTGGCCGTCAAAGCATGGAAGACCAGCCACACCAAAGAAGCCGCTGCCGCCCTCTATGCAGCCCCCGCAAATTCCCTCCGCAACCGCCTTACTGGCCACAACGGCGGCGTTATCTCGGTGGCATTCAGCCCCGATGGTAAAACCCTGGCCACCGGAAGCTGGGACGGCACGGTACGCCTATGGAACACAGGCACAGGAAACGTCCGTACCACACTCAAAAGCCACAACGGCAGCGTACTCGCGGTGGCATTCAGCCCCGATGGCAAAACCCTGGCCACCGGAAGCAACGACAACATGGTACGCCTATGGAACACAGACACAGGAAACGTCCGTACCACACTCAAAAGCCACAACGGCAGCGTACTCGCAGTGGCATTCAGCCCCGATGGCAAAACCCTGGCCACCGGAAGCTGGGACAAAACAGCACGCCTATGGAACACAGACACAGGAAACGTCCGCACTACACTCAAAAGCCACAACGGCAGCGTACCCGCGGTGGCATTCAGCCCCGATGGCAAAACCCTGGCCACCGGAAGCAACGACAACATGGTACGCCTATGGAACACAGACACAGGAAACGTCCGTACCACACTCAAAGGCCACAACGACACCGTTAACTCGGTGGCATTCAGCCCCGATGGCAAAACCCTGGCCACCGGAAGCTGGGGTGACACGGTACGCCTATGGAACACAGGCACAGGAAACGTCCGCACTACACTCAAAGGCCACAACGGTGGCGTACTCGCGGTGGCATTCAGCCCCGATGGCAAAACCCTGGCCACCGGAAGCAACGACAACATGGTACGCCTATGGAACACAGACACAGGAAACGTCCGTACCACACTCAAAGGCCACAACGGTGGCGTACTCGCGGTGGCATTCAGCCCCGATGGCAAAACCCTGGCCACCGGAAGCTGGGACAAAACAGCACGCCTATGGAACACAGACACAGGAAACGTCCGCACTACACTCAAAGGCCACAACGGCAGCGTACTCGCGGTGGCATTCAGCCCCGATGGCAAAACCCTGGCCACCGGAAGCAACGACAACATGGTACGCCTATGGAACACAGACACAGGAAACGTCCGTACCACACTCAAAAGCCACAACGGCAGCGTACTCGCAGTGGCATTCAGCCCCGATGGCAAAACCCTGGCCACCGGAAGCTGGGACAAAACAGCACGCCTATGGAACACAGACACAGGAAACGTCCGCACTACACTCAAAAGCCACAACGGCAGCGTACCCGCGGTGGCATTCAGCCCCGATGGCAAAACCCTGGCCACCGGAAGCAACGACAACATGGTACGCCTATGGAACACAGACACAGGAAACGTCCGTACCACACTCAAAGGCCACAACGACACCGTTAACTCGGTGGCATTCAGCCCCGATGGCAAAACCCTGGCCACCGGAAGCTGGG
>NZ_JBQTCE010000006.1:0-50512 GCF_052665095.1 Streptomyces sp. NEAU-174
CTCACCCGCACCCTCCGTCGAGGCCTCGCCCACATCCAGCGCCACCCCGAACTCATCGACGGCTGCCTCACCGAAACCGGACTACCCCTCACCCAGACCACCCGAAGCTAATCCGACAAGGTCAGTAGGCCAACCGCCCCTGCGCAGGGCTGTGGCCGGGCGGGATGCATCACGAAGACGCGTTCGTATGCGAGACCAGCCTCGCCGGCAACGGCGACTTCGAGCTGTAGATCCGTCCCGGGACAGGCACCAACGGCGTCCGACCGGGCCAACCGCCGCCGTCCCGGTGACCGGCCGGACCGTCCATGCCATCGCCCTGCACCGGCTCCTGGCAGCCGCGAAGAAAGACGAACTGACCGGGCTGCTGCGCCGCCACGGCGACGACGTGTGCGTGCTCCTGGTCGACCAGGACCATCTCAAGGACGTCATGGGCATTTTGGCCATCCGGCTAAGGACACCGCGCTGCGGGCGACCGCCGACCGGCACACGGCCTGGGCCGGCCCCGCGCGTCGGTCGGCAGGCTGGGCGATGACGAGTTCTCCGTCGTGCTGTCTCTCCCCCGCGACCGCCGACCAGTCCGCCTTTCGAGTGAATAAAGGGGAATACCCACGGTATGAGCAAGCCGTCGGCCAAATAGTGAGCAAGGCAACCGGGCATGAACTGCCGGTCGCGCCCAAACACGGCAGCCCACGGATCGAAGAAGGGTGACAACATTCATGCGCACGGAGGCCACCAACCGGGTCGCACACGTCTTCTCCCTCTTCGACGCCAACGGCAACGGCGTCCTGGAAGCAGATGACTTCGACCTCATGGCGAACAACGTCATCGCGGCCGCGCCCGGGGCGGACGAGGCGGCGAAGGACGCGATGCGTGCGGCGTTCCGCCAGTACTGGACGACCCTGGCCGCGGAACTGGACGCCAACGGCGACGGCAAGATCAGTTACGAGGAGTTCGAAGCCTGCGTGCTCTCGCCCGAGCGCTTCGCCTCGACGATCGGTGTGTTCGCCGAGGCGCTCGCCGCGCTCGGCGACCCGGACGGCGATGGACTCATCGAACGCCCCGCGTTCGTCGCGTTGATGACGGCGATCGGCTTCAACCGAGCGAACATCGACGCACTCTTCGACGCCTTCGGCCCCTCGGACCTGGACCGGATCCAGGTGGCCGTCTGGGTCGCCGGGATCAAGGACTACTACGCCCCCGACAAGGCAGGCATCCCGGGCGACCTCCTGGTCCCGGGCCCGGCGATCTGACGCGTTACCCCGTCAGTCGCTGACCAGCCTCCGGAACTTGCGCACGAGCTTGACGCCGCCCCAGACAACGAGGCACCCCAGGATCAGCAGGAACAGGATCGCCTGCCAGAGGGGCATCTTCTTCTTACCGGTGGACGAACCGCCGTCGTTGCCGCCCGAGGAGTAGCCGCCGCTCCTCGACTTCTTGTAACCGCCGCTCTTGCTCACACCACCGCCGCCCTTGCTGACGCCACCACCGCCGCCGCTGCCACCGCCTCGCTTCGACGACAGCGCGACGTACGAGACGGAGTCACGCGACGACGCCGCCTGGGCCGTGGCGGGCGCCACTGCGAACAGGGCGCCGATCAGGAGGAGTGTGGTTGCCAAACGCATGAGAGATCCCCGTGATGGTAGGCCGGAAGGATAATCGCACCAGGGCGCGGCGTTGCACCCTAGGCCATGGATCGGCGCCGTCGAAACTCGGGTTCCGGTCCGCCCGCGGGCTAAGCGCTCCGCGGGAAGTGCCGCGAAATGCCGTCGTGCGTCTGCGGCCGCATCGTGGCTGGTCGCGCCCACCGAGGGACCGCCGGACGAAGAGCGTCCCCCGGTCCAAAAAAGCAGCGAAGAATCGGTCCGGCTCAGCGGAAAAGCTGTTGGCGCCCGCCGTTCGTCGACTCCCGGGTGTGCAGCCAGTGCGGAGCGGTGTGCACCTCGAACGGCAGGGGCACGTCCGAGCGGATGCGGGCCGCCAGGCACTTCACGGCGAGCGAGGCGATCGCGGCCTTGTCCGGGACCACGGACGTCAGCGACGGCGTGCTGTAGAGCGCCTCGTCGGAGCCGTCGATGCTCGCCACGGCGACGTCGTCCGGGATGTGCAACCCCGCTTCGAACAGGGCGCGTTGGGCCCCGACCGCCAGCAGGTCGCTGAAGCAGAAGACCCCGTCCGGCCGCACCCCGGCCGGGAGGGCGGCGAGGGCGCGCATCGCCATCAGGCCGTTGAGCCGGTCGAACTCCTTGATGGAGGGCGCGAGCCGGGGGTCGTACGTCACCCCGGCCTCGTGCAGGGCGAGCTGAAAGCCCTCCAGACGCTGACGGCTGGTCGCCGACGCCTGCCGGTCCACGCCGATGGCGGCGATCCGGGTACGGCCGAGGGCGGCCAGGTGCGCGGTGGCCTCGCGCGCCGCCGCGACATTGTCGATCAGGACGTGATCGGCCCCCACCTGGTCACGCTCGTAGCTGCGCTCGCCGAGCAGCACCAGCGGGAACTCGTTGGCCACGGCAGCGAGTTCGTCGGGCGAGACGCCCAGCGGCGACAGGATCACGCCGTCCAGCAGCGCCGCGCCGACGCCGGTCGCCAGGCGCAGTTCCTCCGTCGCGTCGCCCGACGTCTCCTCGATCAGGACGGTCAGGCCCAGCTGCGCCGCCTCGGCCCGTACGTGCTGGGCGAGCTCGGCGAAGTACGGCGTGGCCAGATCCGGGACGGCGAGGCCGATCAGGCCGCTGTGGCCGGTGCGCAGCCGGCGGGCCGACGGGTTCGGCCGGTAGCCGAGCTCGTGCACGGCCTTCAGTACGCGCTTCCGCGTGGCCTCGGACACGCGGGGAGCATCGCGTACAACGTTGGACACGGTCTTGATCGAGACCCCTGCCCGCTCCGCCACGTCCTTGAGTGTCACCGCGGCCACTGACCGAACCCCCTCACCTGTGTTTCTCCGCATTATGCACCGGTTCCGGCGGGCTGTCAGTGCCGGGACGGCCCGGAATCCCGTTCCTGACGAGGGGTTGACCCTGGCGAGATTTCGCAGTTACAACGTTGGAACAGATCGATAGCAAGCGGTTGCTCCCGAGGGCGTCACGCGGGCCGCCGACGACCATCCGTCGGGCGGTCCGGGCTGCCCGCCCAGGCCCACGGCGCCACGCTCAACCACCCATCTCATGAGAGGGCCCGCATGTCTTCGCACCGCTCCACCACCCCACTGCGCACCGCCGTGGTCGGCACCGGAGGCATCGCGCGCTCCAGTCACCTGCCCGCGCTGTGGACGCTGAAGGAGGAGGCCCCCGCATGACGCCCGCCCCGCACCCGAGCCGCCGGGCCGTGCTCGCCGCGGCCGCCATCGGCCTCAGTACGGCCCTGACCGCCACGCTCTCCGGCTGCTCCGCCGCGAGCGGCGGCACCTCGGGCGGCATCACCCTCACGTTCTCCTGGTGGGGGAACGACGACCGTGCCGCGCGCACCGAGAAGGCGGTACGGCTCTTCGAGAAGGAGCACCCGGGCGTCAGCGTCCGCACGTCCAACGGTGAATTCGGCGCCTATCTCCAGAAGCTGGCCACACAGGCCGCGGGTGGCGGCATACCCGACGTGGTCCAGCTCGACTACCGGCAGGTCTCCCAGTACGCGGGCGGCGAAGCGATCATGCCGCTGGACGACGTCATCAAGGCCAGGACAATCCGTACGTCCGAGATGGACAAGGGTCTGCTGCGCACCGGCACCTACGGGGGCGGGCAGTACGCCCTGCCCATGGGCCGTGGCATCACCGGCTACGCCTACGACTCCGCCGTCTACAAGAAGGCGGGAATCCCCACGCCCCGGCCGAGCTGGACCTGGCAGGACTGGGGTGAGGCCAACAAGAAGATCGCCGCCCTGGGGCTGAAGTCCCCCGACGGACGCCCCTTCACGGGCTCCAACGACGGGGGCACGAACGAGGACGTCTTCGAGACCTGGCTGCGCGGCCGAGGCGGGAAGCTCTACGCCGGGCAGACGAAACTCGGCTTCACCGAGGACGACTTGACCGCCTTCTGGTCGTTCTGCGATGGACTCCGCAAGGACGGTGCCATCGCCGAGGCCAAGGACACCGTGCAGGCCAAGAGCACCGAGACCAGCCCCATCGGCCGCCACCTCGCGGCCGCCGACTTCACCTGGGACGCGCCGTTCCCCGGATACACGGGCCTGCTCGGCAAGGACATCCACTTCGCGCCCGTGCCCACCACCGGCGGCCACCAGGGTGCGTACTTCAAGCCGAGCATGCTCCTCGGCATCGGTGCGAACAGCGAGCACCCCAAGGAGGCGGCCCAGTTGATCGACTTTCTCCTCAATGACCCACGGGCGGGCGACATCCTGGGCTTCTCCCGCTCCACCCCGCCCAACCGAAAGATCGCCGCCCGGGTCGCCACGACGCTCCAGGGGCCGGAGCGGGAGATCTACGACTACGCGCGGACGATGGAGAAGTACGGCCTGGACGACCCCCCGACCGCGCCGCCGCCCGGCGACCTCGCGATCCAGACGGCGTTCAAACGGGGCTACCAGCGCGTGATGTACGGCATGGCCTCCCCGCGACAGGCGGCGCGCGAACTCATCGACGAGGCGAACCGGGAGCTGAGGTCATGAGCACGGTGTCGACGACGAGGGCGCCCGCGCGCGTCGGCCGCACGACGGCTCCGCGCCCGGACAAGAGCAGGCGGCGCCAGGTCCGTGAACGGCAGTGGCCCGCCTATGTGTTCCTCTCCCCGTGGATGATCGGCGCGGTCGTGCTGACCCTGGTGCCGATGGCCGTGTCGCTGTACCTGTCGTTCACGGACTACAACCTGTTCGACCCGCCGCACTGGGTGGGCCTGCGCAACTACCGGGAGATGCTGTTCGAGGACCCGCGCTACTGGCGGTCGGTCGGCACCACCTTGCTGTACGTCGTCGTGGCCGTCCCGCTGAAGCTGGGCCTCGCCCTCGGCGTGGCGATGCTGCTGAAGAGCCTCGGCCGGGGCCGGGGCTTCTACCGCTCCGCGTTCTACGGGCCGTCGCTGCTCGGGGCGAGCATGTCCATCGCCCTGGTGTGGAAGGCGCTGTTCAACGACGGCGGCACGGTCCCCGACATCCTGGACGCGGTCGGCATCCACACCGGCGGCTGGGTCGGCGACCCCGATCTCGCGGTGTACGGGGTCGTCCTGCTGACGGTCTGGCAGTTCGGCGCGCCCATGGTGATCTTCCTGGCGGGCCTCCAGCAGATCTCACCCGACCTCTACGAGGCCGCGGCGCTCGACGGCGCGGGCCGCTGGCGGCAGTTCGTGTCCATCACCGTGCCGATGCTGTCCCCGGTGGTCTTCTTCAACCTGGTCCTCGAGGTCATCAACTCGTTCCAGGTCTTCACCCCGGCCTTCGCCATCAGCGGCGGCGACGGCGGACCCGCCGACTCCACGATGTTCTACACGCTCTACCTGTACGAGCGCGGCTTCACGGCCTCGCACATGGGCTACGCCGCGGCGATGGCCTGGCTGCTGCTGATCGCCATCGGCGCGATCACCCTGATCCTGTTCCGGACCTCCCGGTCCTGGGTCTTCTACGCGGACGAGGAGGGTCGTTGACTTCCTCCCCCTGCCTAAAGGCGGGGGATTCCAGCGGTCGCCCGCTGGGCTTCCTGCTTCACCGACGACCGCCCCGTCCGGGAGGACTCCCGTTGAGGTCTTACACCGTCTCCACAGGCAGACGCCGCCAGCCCGGCGGCCAGAATGTTGCGTGCCGCGTTCACATCACGGTCATGCACAGCGCCGCAGTCACACGTCCACTCGCGGACGTTCAACGGCAGCTTCTCGCGGACCATGCCGCAAACCCCGCACAGCTTGCTGGACGGAAACCAGCGGTCGACCATCACCAGTTCACGCCCGTACCAGGCGCACTTGTACTCCAGCATCATGCGCAAATCCGTCCACGCCGCATCCGAGATGGCACGCGCGAGGCGGCCGTTCTTCAGCAGGTTACGGACGGTCAAGTCCTCGATCACGACCGTTTGGTTCTCACGGACGAGCCGAGTCGACAGCTTGTGCAGGAAGTCCCGGCGCCGGTCGGTGATCCGCGCGTGCACGCGGGCGACCTTCCGGCGTGCCTTCTCCCGGTTCGCGGACCCCTTGGCCTTGCGGGACAGCTCCCGCTGCGCCTTCGCCAGGCGGGCCCGGTCGCGCCGTTCGTGCCGGGGGTTGACGATCTTCTCCCCGGTGGACAGGGTCACCAGGGAGGTGATCCCCGCGTCCAGGCCGACCGCCGCACTCGAGGCGGGGGCAGGGACGATGGTGTCCTCGACGAGCATCGAGACGAACCAGCGGCCCGCACTGTCGCGGGACACGGTCACCGTCGTCGGCTCCACACCCTCCGGCAGGGGGCGCGACCAGCGGATGCCCAGCGGCTCGGCCATCTTCGCCAGCGTCAGGCGCCCGTCGCGCCATGTGAAGGCGCTGCGGGTGTACTCGGCCGACGCGCGGGACTTCTTCCGCGACTTGTACCGCGGATACTTCGCACGCTTGGCGAAGAAGCTCCCGAACGCCGCCTGAAGGTGGCGCAGCGCCTGCTGGAGGGGGACGGAGGACACCTCCGAGAGGAAGGCGAGTTCCTCGGTCTTCTTCCACTCCGTCAGCGCGGCGGAGGACTGCACATAGGAGATGCGGCGCCGCTCGCCGTACCAGGCCCGCGTGCGCTCCTCCAGCGCCTTGTTGTACACCAAGCGGACACACCCGAACGTGCGCGACAGCTCAGCCGCCTGCTCGTCCGTGGGGTAAAAGCGGTACCTGAACGCCCGCTTAACTTGCCGCGCCATGCCTCACATTTTATCAGCTCCAGTGTGAACACGTGTCAGCCGGTGGTCGGTGGACACCGAATCGCCCTAACGGCGATTCCGCTTTCCCTGCCCTGCTCCGCAGGAGTCCGCTTCCTCCCCGGCCCGAAGGCCGGGGTACCCATGGAGAAAACCTGATGAACATCGCCACGAAGCGGTGGCTGCCGCACACCGTCGCGGCCGGGTGTCTGCTCGTCCTGCTGTACCCGCTGGCCTGGCTGCTGGCCACGTCGCTGAAGCCCGCCGACGAGGTGGTGACGAGCCTGGACCTGCTGCCCAGCCACCTGGAGTGGTCGAACTACACGACCGCCCTGGACGGGGTCTCCGGCGTCACCGTCACCCGCCTGCTGGGCAACACCCTGCTGATCGCGGGGGGCGCCGTGCTCGGCAATGTACTGTCCTGCTCGCTGGCCGCCTACGCCTTCGCCCGACTGCGCTTCCGCATGAGCAAGGTGATGTTCGCCTTCATGGTGGCGACGCTGATGCTGCCGCACCACGTCGTGCTGATCCCGCAGTACATCATCTTCAACCGCCTCGGCCTGGTGGACAGTTTCTGGCCGCTGATCCTGCCGAAGTTCCTGGCCACCGAGGCGTTCTTCGTCTTCCTCATCGTCCAGTTCATGCGCGGCCTTCCGCGCGAGCTGGAGGAGTCCGCGCGGATCGACGGCTGCGGTCCCTTCCGCGCGTACTGGTCGATCACACTGCCACTGGCCCGGCCCGCGCTGATCACCACGGCCATCTTCACGTTCATCTGGACGTGGAACGACTTCTTCACGCAGATGATCTATCTCTTCGCACCGGAGAAGTTCACCATCACGCTCGCCCTGCGCAGCTTCGTCGACCAGTCCAGCACCTCCGCGTACGGGCCCATGTTCGCCATGTCGGTGATCTCGGTGCTGCCGATCGTGCTGTTCTTCCTGGTCTTCCAGCGCTACCTGGTACAGGGCATGGCCACGTCCGGACTGAAGGGGTGAGGCACACCATGGCCCACGCACCGATCGCGCACCGGCGCGAGCGCCGGGAACCCGGAGAGGTCTTCGGCTCCGGCTTCAGCCTCTTCGCGGACATGCTGCTCGTCGGCCTGCTCACCAGCCTCGCCTGTCTGCCGGTCGTCACGGCCCCGGCCGCGTTCGCCGCCGCGTCCTCGACGCTTCGGCAAGCGGCGGACGATCGCGTCCAGGTCAGGGCCGGCACCTACGGTGCCCACTTCCGTGCCCACCTGTCCGCGCGGTCGGCGGCCCTCGGTCTGGTGCCGCCGCTGCTCGCGATGATCGTCCTGGTCGATGCCGCGCTGCTGCGCGCCACGCTGCCCGGAGCGGCCGTCATGGCGCCCGTCCTCGCGCTGCTCGTCCTGGGTGCCACGGTCGTGGCGCTGCGGGCGACCGCGCTCAGGGCACCGCATCCGCTGTCCGCGCGCGAGGCGTTGCTTCGCTCGGCCGCGGACCCGCGCGGCAGTCTCCTCCTGGCCGGTGGCGTGCTCCTCGGCGCGCTCCTGGCCTGGTCCATTCCGCTGCTGGTCCCGCTACTGCCGGGCCCGCTGGCGTTCGCCGCCACGGTCGTGGACCTCCGCTCGGACGCCCTGGAGAGCTGAACCGCGGCACGCCACCTCCCCGCCCCTCCCCTACGCATCACACCACCGGATACGCATCACACCACCGGAGTTCACGCATGCCCTACCCGCACCTGGACGCCGCGGGCCATCCGAGGCCGCAGCTGGTCCGCGATCCCCACTGGCGCGACCTCGGCGGCCCCTGGCGGTTCGCCCACGACGACGAGGACCGCGGCCGCACCGAACGGTGGATGGACCCGGCGGCCTCCGCGCCGTTCACCGACACCGTCACCGTGCCCTATCCGCCCGAGTCCGCGGCCTCGGGTGTGGCGGACACCGGCTTCCACCCCGTGCTCTGGTACCGGCGCACGATCGAGGTGTCCCGGCCGGCCGCCGGGCGGCGGCTCCTGCTGCACTTCGGTGCGGTCGACCACCGGGCCGAGGTCTGGCTGAACGGCCGCCTGGTGGGACGTCACGAGGGCGGGCACACCGGCTTCAGCTGCGATCTGACCGATGCCGTCGACCGGGACGGCGAGCAGACCGTCGTCGTCCGCGCCGAGGACCAGCCGCTCGACGCCGCGCAGCCCCGCGGCAAACAGGACTGGCGCCGGGATCCGCATGTCATCTGGTACCACCGCACCTCCGGGATCTGGCAGCCGGTGTGGCTGGAGGAGGTCCCGGCCGAGCACATCACGCTCCTGCACTGGACCCCCGAGGTCGCCCACGCCCGCGTCCGCTGCCGGTTGCGTCTGGGCCACTGGCCGCGGCGCCCGCTCACCGTGACGGTCCGCCTCACGCTCGGCGAGCGGGTGCTCGCCGAGCAGCGGACGCTGATCGAGGGCCAGGAGGCGGAGTTCGACGTCGCGGTGCCCGCCCTGCGCCACGGGCAGGATCTCGACGGCCTGCTCTGGAGTCCGGAGCGGCCGCAACTGGTCGACGCGGTGGTGGAGTTGCGTGACGCGGCCGACGACACACCGGTCGACCGCGTCACGTCCTACCTCGGTCTGCGCGACATCGGCTGGGACGACGGTGTCTTCCTCCTCAACCACAAGCCGTATTTCCTCCGGTTCGCGCTCCAGCAGGGCTACTGGCCCGCATCGCACCTGTCGGCCTCGGCCGGCGCATTGCGCCGCGACGTCGAACTGGCGAAGGAGATCGGCCTCAACGGGCTGCGCGTCCACCAGAAGGTCGAGGACCCGCGCTTCCTGTACTGGGCCGACCGGCTCGGGCTGCTGCTGTGGGAGGAGATGCCGTCGGCGTACGCCTTCGGCGTGCAGACCGTCGAGCGCGTGGTCGCCGAGTGGACCGAAGCCGTCTCCCGCGACCTCAGCCACCCCTCGATCGTCGCCTGGGTCCCGATCAACGAGTCCTGGTCCGTGCCGAACCCGGCGCTCGTCCCCGCACAGCGCCACTTCATCGACGCCCTCTACCACCTGACCAAGGCCCTGGACCCCTCCCGCCCGGCCGTCTCCAACGACGGCTGGGAGATCTCCGCCGCCGACATCTGGGGCGTCCACGACTACACCCAGCACGGGGACGTACTGCGCGAGCGCTACGGCCACGCCTCGCTGCGCCAAGGCGAGTTCGCCGAGCGGTGGCCCGGCGCCAAACGGCTGACCTTGGATGGCGTCCGCCACCAGGGGCAGCCGGTCGTCCTCAGCGAGTTCGGCGGCGCGACCTTCGAACCGGCGGAGGGCGCCGAGTGGTTCGGCTACGACACCGTCGCCACGAAGGAGGACTTCGCCGAACGCCTCGCCGGTCTGGTGGCCGCGGCGGTGGACTCCGGGCTCGCGGGCTTCTGCTACACCCAGTTCACCGACACCGAACAGGAGACCAACGGCCTGCTCACCCCGGACCGCCAACCGAAGATCCCCGTGGCCGAACTGCGCGAAATTCTCACCCGAACCCGTGCATGAGGAGAAACCGCAATGGCGCGATCCGAGTACGAGTACGAGTACAGTCGTCGCCGAGTGCTCCAGGCATCCGCTCTCGCCCTCGCCACGGTGCTGAGCCCATGGAGCGCGGCAGCCGGCTTCGCCGCATCGGCGGGCATCCCCGATGAGGACGGCTACGATCTCTGGCTGCGCTACCGCCCCACCGCCGATCCCCGGCGGCTCGAGGAGTACCGGAAGGCCCTGGCCGGTCTGGCCCGTCAGGGCGAGGGCCGGGTCATGGAGAACGCCGAGCTGGAGCTGTGCCGGGCCGTCGAGGGCTTCATCGGCAGCGCACCGGTCCGGGCTCCCGCCGGTCGGGCCTCGGTTGTCATCGGCACGGTGGACGAGTCGCCGGTCGTACGGTCCCAGGTGAGCCCGGATCGGCTGGCCCGGATCGGTGCGCAGGGGTTCGTGATCGAGATGACCGGCACGCCGGGCAGGCGACGACTGGTCATCGGGGCCCACACCGATCGCGGCGTGCTGGCCGGGGTCTTCCATCTCATCCGTCTGCTCCAGCTCGAGCGGCCACTGCACAAGCTGTCCGTCCTACAGAGGCCGCGTATCGCACGGCGCATGATGAATCACTGGGACAACTTCGACGGGTCGGTCGAGCGTGGCTACGCGGGCACGTCGATCTTCGAGTGGGACAAGCTGCCGGACATCTCAGACCGGGTCGTCGACTACGCACGGTCCATGGCATCGATCGGCATCAACGCTTCGGTGCTCAACAATGTGAACGCCAGCGCCGACTTCATCACCAGCGAGACGCTGACCGGACTCAGACCCCTGGCGGCGCTTCTCCACTCGTGGGGGATCTCGACCTGGCTGTCCGTCAACTACGCCAGCCCGATGATCCTGACCGCGGACGACGCCGATCCGATCACGACGGCCGATCCCGCCGACCGACGGGTCCAGCGGTGGTGGCGGGACAAGAGCGCCGAGATCTTCACGAGCCTGCCCGGATTCGGCGGTTTCCTGGTGAAGGCGAACTCGGAGGGGCAGCCAGGGCCGCTCGACTACGGACGCACCCATGCCGAGGGCGCGAACATGCTGGCCCGCACGGTCGCACCGCACGGCGGGCAGATCGTCTGGCGCAGCTTCGTCCACGAGGACTTCGGCGACTGGGCGGAGTACCAGTACCGGGTGTTCGCCCCGCTGGACGGCGCGTTCGACGACAACGTCATCCTCCAGACCAAGTACGGACCGATCGACTTCCAGATCCGCGAGCCCGTACACCCCCTGTTCGGCGCCATGCGCCACACCCACCAGATGCTGGAGCTCCAGCTCACTCAGGAGTACACGGGCCACGAGATCCACACCACCTATCTGGCTCCGCTGTGGCGGGAGGTGCTGACCTTCCCGACTCAGGGGCCCGGCACCGGACCGACCGTCGCCGACGTCCTCGCGGACGGCGACGGCCGGGCGCCCCGGGCGGGCATCGCCGGGGTCAGCAACTTCGGCAACGCCCGCGACTGGACCGGCCAGCTGCTGGGAGCGGCGAACACCTACGCCTTCGGCAGGATGTGCTGGAACCCGGACGCCGATCCCCGGGACCTGGCCGCGGAGTGGGCCGGGCTGACCTTCGGCCACGACCTCACGGTCACCGGGGTCGTGGCCGACATCCTGACGCACTCGCGCCGGACGTACGAGGACTACACCTCGCCGCTGGGGATGGGGTACCTCACCGACCCCGGTGGCGACCACCTCGATCCGAGCCCGCTGGGCACACTCTTCCAGTCACACCACTCCACGGCCGAGGGCACCGGCTTCGACCGCACCGAGGCGACCGGCAGCGGCTTCACCGGGCTCTACCCGCGGCCGTGGCGGAAGCGCTACGAGTCCACGGCGACCTGTCCCGACGACCTGCTGCTGTTCATGCACTGGGTGCCGTACGACCATCGACTGCGGTCGGGCAAGACGGTCATCCAGCACATCTACGACACCCATTTCACCGGGGTCGACCGCATCGACCGGTTCCGCGCCGGGTGGAGCGAGCTGTCCGGGAAGGTCGACCGGCGGCGCCATGCCGCCATCGAGGCGGGCTTCGAGGCCCAACGGAGCCACGCGACGTTCTGGCGCGACACGGTGGTCGGATTCTTCTTCGACAGGAGCCGCGTCGTCGACGCGGAGCGGGAATGGCTGCACGTGGCACTGAACGGCCCGCGGGTGCTGCTCGGCGGCCGGCCGAACCTCTTGCCGGTGGCCGTCACCAACGCCTCGGCGCGGGACCGCGACATCGCGGTCGCGCTGCGGCCGCCGTCGGTGGGCTGGCACACCGAGCCCGCCGAACGGTCCGCGGCCGGCGCCGCGACCGCTGAGCTCGAGCTGCCGGTCACTCCCCCCTTGCCGGGCACCGTCGCCGCCCTGGACCTGGAGGTGGCGCCGCAGCTCACCCGGCTCGACGGCCGGCCGCCCGCGCTGGTCGTCGCCCCCGAGGGCAGTCGATGCCTCCTGGCGCTCAACGCCGGGCCGCGGAACGGGACTTCGATGCCAGGCTACGACGCGCTGACCCCTGAGTCGGCCTGGTCCGCGTCGGCCGGCCACGGCTGGGTCGGCGCCGCCCCGTCGGCCAGGGACCGCGGTGGCGAGCCCCTGCTGCGCGACCACCTCTGGCACACCTCGTCCCGGGTGCTGCGCCTCGCCCTGCCGGCCGGTAAGCACACCGGGTACGCGCTGGTCGGTGACACCGGTGCCACGGCCTCGCCGACCCGGGTCGCGGTGGACGGCGCCACCGTCGCCACCAGCCCGAAGCAGCCCGGCGGAACCTTCACCTGGCTGGAGCTGCCCCTCGACGGAGGTACCATCGGCCGCACCACCGACATCACGTTCACGGGGGTGGGCGGCCCCTGGCGGCTGTCCGCGTTCGCCGTCACCGATCCCACCGCCCCGGAACCGTCCCTGGTCGTGCTGAAGGCGGTGGCGGAGCCGGTGTGGTGGACGGGCCGGGCCAACCCGGTCACGGTGCTGGTACGCAACACCGGCGCCAAGGACCGTGCCGTCACCGCCCGGCTGGTCACCCCCGACGGCTGGTCCGGCACCGAGCGGACCGTGACGGTCGCCGCCGGAGCCGAGCGAGAGGTGACGGTCACCACGACCCCGGTGTCCACTCCGGGGTTCGCCACCGTCGAGATCCGGCTCACCAGCGGCGACGAGGAGATCGAGCGCGGCCGGTCGGTGTCCGTGGTCACCACGCCGCACCCCGATGACGTGGCGTCGGCGTTCGACGCCGGCCCGCCGGCCGGCCCGCTGCTGACCGGGTACACCAGGCTGTCGCCCGAGGACGGCTACACCGACGACCGCGGCTTCGGCTGGGTCGGCGACCGGCCGCTCACCCGTGACCGGGGCAACGCCGACGACCTGCGCCGCGACATCGTCATGCAGAAGGGCGAGCCCATCGTCCTGCGTATCCCGGTGCCGGCCGGCACGCACACGGTGTGGGTGCTCACCGGCGACTCCCTCACCGATTCGGGTGTCACCACCATCTCCGAGGGCGGCACGGTCCTCGGACGCTCCGGCGACGACAGCCTGCCGAGCCGCGCCTTCGTCTGGTTCTCCTTCGACCTCGACGGCGGCCCGGACGGGCGCACCGCCGACCTGGAGATCACCGGCTCGAAGCTGAACGGCCTCTGGCGCATCGCGGCCCTGGTCGTCGGCTGAGCTCACCCCGGGCCGTACAACTACCTGTTTTCCCGGGCGCGGTCCGCGCCCCGGCGCCCCGGTATCTCCGCATCTACGGATCTACGGCATCTACGGCATCTCCAAAGGAGAGCTCCCGACATGGCATCGAAGTCAGCACGATTCCCCGCGGTCCGCGGCAGACGTGGCAGACGCGGCAGACCCGGCGTCGTCCTCCTCGCCCTGCTCATGGTCCTCGGCCTCGGCGGCGCACATCCCGGACCGGCCGTGGCCGATCCCGCCGATCCGCCCGGGACGTACCAGAACCCGGTGATGGACGACGTCGCGGACGCCTTCTCCGACCCGTCGATCATCCGGGGCAAGGACGGCTACTGGTACGCCTATGCGACCCAGACCAGCATGCGCCGGGACAACCAGGGAGGCCCCTGGGAGTCACAGCACTTCATGCCGATCACGCGCTCGGCCGACCTCGTCAACTGGACCTACGTCGGTGATGTCTTCGGACCCGACAACCACCCGGAATGGCGCGACTTCAAGACCACCTACTACTGGGCACCCGACATCCGGTACATCAACGGCACGTACTACCTCTACTACTCGGTCGCCGGCGGCGACAAGAACACCATCGCGCTGGCCACCGCGGACCACCCGGCCGGCCCGTGGAAGGACATCGGCCACCCCGTGCTGCCGTACGGGACGACGGTCAATCAGATCGATCCGTCGGTGTTCCTCGACTCCGACGGCCAGAAGTACCTCTACTACGGCTCCTTCCGCGACGGCGGAATCCATGCGGTGCGCCTCAATACGGAGGGCACCGCGCCGGTCGGCGATCCGGTGCAGGTGGTCGGCGCCCGGCGTGGCGAGGCCGCGTATGTGGTGAAGCGGGACGGCTGGTACTACCTGTTCTACTCCGGCCTGGGCTGCTGTGCCCGTGACCAGGGCGCCTATCCGGTGTTCGTCGGGCGGGCGAAGGACCCGATGGGCCCGTTCACCGACGCCGAGGGCGTCGGCCTGGCCGACCTGAACCCCGGCGGCACGATCGTCAACGCGCCGAACGGCAACAAGTGGGTCGCGACCGGCCACTCGGCGAACGTCGTCGACAAGTCCGGCCAGGACTGGATCCTCACCAACGGATTCGACCGCCACGAGAGCGATCCGAACTGGGGCGGACGGCCGACCATGATGGACCGGCTCGACTGGATCGACGGCTGGCCGACCGTGCGCGCGGGCGCCTGGACCAGCGAGGACCGGCAGACCGCACCCGTGGGCGACTGGGGCTCGGGGAGCACCTTCGACGACGGCCTGGTCGACTTCGACACCCTCGGACACGGCTCCTGGACCACGGCGTCGGATCCCGACTCGGGACGCTATGCCCGTGGCCGGTCCTTGGCTGCCCTCCCGCAGCTGCTGCTGCCGCGGCGGGCCCCGGACGGCGATGTGAGGATCGAGGCCGACCTCCGGCTGCGCGGCGACGACGGCCGGGTCGGGCTTGTCCTGGCGTCCGCGGGCCGGTCCAACCACGCCGTGGCCTGGCTGGATTCCACCGGCACCCTCTCCGTCGAGGTCACCCGGGACCGGAAGGTGGTGCGGAAGCAGACCGCTCGCCTGCACGCGAACACCGATCCGCGTACCTGGCACTCGCTCACGGCCGAGATCCGCGACGGCGCGGCGCACATACAGGTCAGCTCGGCCCTGCTCGACATGCCGCTGGCCGAGCTGACGGTGGACGTACCGAAGGGCTGGCGCCGCGGCGGTGTCGCCTCGACCCGCGGCGCCGGCGAGGCGGACAACGTCGGTGTGACCCGGCCCTACACACCGGTGACGGTCAAACAGCCGGCCCCCTCGATCGGAGCCCGGCTGCCGGAGTACGACGAGGACTTCGACGACAGCCGGCTGGACGGCTGGAGGTGGTTCGGCCCCGCCGACGGGCAGGTCGCCGACGGCCAGTACGTGTGGCCGACGCAGGACGCCGACTTCTCCGGCAAGGGGACCATGGCGTCGGCGCTGCTCCGTGACGCTCCGACCGGCACCTACACGGTCGAGACCAAGCTGCACTTCCCGATCAGCGACGCCCCCGACGGGCGCAGCCAGGCCGGGATGATCGCCTTCCAGAGCCCGGAGGACTCGATCCATCTGGCTCCGACCCGGACCGGCCCATCCCGGCAGGCCTTCCTGTGGATCGGCCGGGACCGTGACAGCTGGCCGGAGATGCAGCTGGGCCCGTCGGCCGACACCATGTGGCTGCGGCTGCGCCATACCGCCGACCCGAAGACCGGCGAACACAGATTCCAGCCGGCCACGAGCCGGGACGGGAAGCACTACATCTGGGGCGGGGTCTGGCAGCTGCCCGCCGGTTCCGCCCCGTCCATCGGCCTCGTCTCCCTGGCCGGCAAGGGGGTGACCGCACGCTTCGACTATGTGCGCTTCTACTCCTGACGCCGCGTCACTCTCCTGCACGGGCACCGGCCGCCGCGCATCGCGGTCCAAGATCGATTGTCAGTGGTGGGTGAGAAGGTAGGAGCATCGAGAAGGAAAAAGAGGGGGCGCGGCATGTCCGGAGACCAGAACTACATCAATCACGTTGCTCTTGTGCTGGACGCCAGTTCGTCCATGTCACACCTGCGCGGAAAGGTCGTCGAAGTCGCCGACCAGCAGATTGCGTATCTGGCCCGCCGATCGAAGGAACTGGACCAGGAAACCCGCGTTACGGTGTACGTCTTCGCCGACAAGGTGGAGTGCGTCATCTATGACAAGGACGTGCTGCGGATGCCGTCCCTGAAGCAGCTTTACCGGGTCGGTGGAATGACGGCTCTGCTGGCGGCCACACTGAAGTCGCAGCGGGAGCTGGCGCAGACCGCCCAACTGTACGGCGACCACAGCTTCCTGACGTTCGTGCTGACGGACGGCCAGGAGAACGCGAGTCATCGCTGCTCGGATGCCCTCACCAAGAGCCCGCGTGAACTGGTGCGGGCGGTGGCCGAGTTGATGGAGACGCAAGAGGACAACTGGACGCTGGCCGTCCTTGTGCCGGACCAGATGGGCAAGCGCGAGGCCATGCAGTGCGGCTTCCCGAAGGACAACATCGCCATCTGGGACGCCACGAGCACTCAGGGCCTGGAGGAGGCGGGGCAGGTTATCCAGCAGGCCACCGAGAACTTTATGGTGGGCCGGGCCCAGGGCATCCGGGGATCGCGGGCGGTGTTCTCCACGGGTGCGGAGGCGGTCAACAAGGACACCATCAAGGCAGCCGGCCTCACCCCGGTGGACCCGTCGAAATACCAGCTGATTCCGGTGGCCCGCGAAGCGGCGATCCGGGAATGGGTCATCGAATGCGGGCACACCTTCCGCACCGGTTGTGCGTTCTATCAGCTGAGCAAGTCGGAGAAAATCCAGGCGCGAAAGCAGATAGCGGTGCTGGAGAAGAAGACGGACCGGGTGTACACGGGGCCGGAAGCCCGATCCCTGCTCGGCCTGCCGGACACGGAAGTCCGCGTCAAGCCGGATCACAACGACGACTTCACGATCTTCGTGCAGAGCACCAGCGTTAATCGGAAGCTGACACCGCACACGCGGCTGCTGCTCATGATCTGAGGCCGTGGAGGCCCCGCCGGTCCGACGGGCGGGGCCTCCTCCCCCGGGAGCGGCTACCGCCGTGCGGCGGCCTGGTGCGCATGGCGGCTCACATCGCCGATCAGGTTGATGCGGACGCGTCGCTCCGCGAAACGCCACTGCCCGTCACGGCGCTCGAAGCGGTCGTGGTACCGACCGGCGGCGATGGGTTGCAGGGGCAGGTCGGGCAGTGCCTGGAAGACGGTGACGTACGAGCGCGAGACCGCCGTGTTCGCTTGCTCATCGACCTCGATGGCGACATTGGTGGTGACGTGGTGGGTTCGCGGCGTGCCGTCGGCGTAGACGATCAGAGTCTCCTTGAACATCTCCTCGATCGCTTCGCGCCCGCTGACCGGCTCGCCACTGCCCGTGAAGGTGGCGTCGGCGAGCAGCGTGCCGAGTCCCGCGAAATCACCGTCGTCCACGAGTTCGGCGTAACGTGCGATCAAGTTCTCGATGGCTCGATGGCTCAACGTCGGATCGGCGGGCCTGCCGATGGATGTGGACATGGTCTCCTCCAAGCGAAACGGGAGATCTTCAGCGTGCTGCTCCAGGCCACAACAGGACCGCGATCGACCGGTTGCGAGACGTCAGCTTGCCACGTTCGATGACATCTGATCGCGTCGTACGGACTCCCGGCCGGGCTCATGCCGGGCAACCGGCGCCTCTTGGGAGGATGCCGGGGGACGGACACCGGCGCGGGTGGCGCCGACGCTGGCCACGACCACGAGGACCAGACCGAGTGTCGCGGCCGTCCCGGGGCGCTGGCCGAGAACGAGCAGACCGACCATGAGGGCGATGGCGGGCTCGAGGCTCATCAGCGTGCCGAACGCGGACGTGGTCAGATGGCGCAGGGCGAGAAATTCGAGCGCGAAGGGGATGACGGGGCTGAGCACCGCCAGAGCCAGCATGGTCCACACCGGTGACCAGGTGATGCGGTCGGCGAGGTCCGGGGCGGCGATGGCCAGCCCCACCACCGCGGCGACCGGCATGGAGACGGCCAGTCCTTTCAGGCCGGTGACACGATCACCGACCCGTTGGGTCAGCAGAATGTACGCGGCCCAGCATCCCGCGGCGAGCAGCGCGCTCCCCACCCCCAGAGGGTCGGCGCCGCCGTGCCAGGGTTCGGTCAGCAGCACGACGCCCGTCGCCGCCGCGGCCGCCCAGACCAGGCGTCCCTTCCTCGGTCCGAAGAGGGAGACCGTCAGCGGTCCCAGGAATTCCAGCGCGCTCGCGGTTCCCAACGGGAGACGGGCGATCGCCTGCATGAAGAAGACCATCATTCCGGCGGTCACGAGACCGAGCAGCATGCAGGCGAGAAGATCCCGGGAGCTGAAATCACGCGGCCGGGGGCGGATGGCGACCAGCAGAATCAGCCCCGCCCAGCCCAGGCGCAGCCCCGCGGTTCCCAGCGCCCCGAGCTGTCCGAACAGCGGAACCGTCAGAGCCGATCCGAGCTGCACGGTACACATCGCGGTGGCAGCCATGAGGGCACCGGCGCCGGCATGGCGCGAGCGACGGGACGGAAGAGTCTCGGGCGGTTCGGGAGCGTTCATGGGCTCCAGTAGAGAGCCTTGACACCGTTCACGTCCACGTGCCAATCCCGAATGATTCGTTCGGGATTCATGGACAATAGGGGGATGGAAACACGCCGCCTCCAGATGCTGGCCGAGCTGGCCCGGCGAGGCTCGATGCGCGCCGTGGCCGAGGCCACCGGCACGACCACCTCGACCGTTTCCCAGCAGGTCGCCGCCTTGGCCCAGGAGATGGGCACGGCACTGATCGAGCCGCATGGGCGCAGGGTCAGGCTCACACCGGCGGGCCGCCGACTGGCGGAACACGCCGTGACGATCCTTGCGGCGGTCGAGGCCGCACAGCGGGACTTGAGCCCCGACGCCCCGCCGACCGGCACGGTGCGGGTGGCCGGCTTCGCCACGGCCATCCGAGCCCAACTGCTGCCCATCATCGGCGACTTGTCGACGAGCCATCCTCAGCTCAGCGTCCTGGTGCGTGAGCACGAGCCCGCCGAAGCCCTCCAGCTGCTGGCGAACGACGAGGCCGACCTCGCGCTCACCTACGACTACAACCTGGCACCGGCCGAGCCGGACCCCGCGGTCGTGATCACTCCCCTGTGGACCGCTCCCTGGGGTCTGGGCGTTCCTGACCACGCCGCCCGCCCCTCAGTGCCGGGCGCCCCCGAGCTCTTCCGCCGGTTCCGCACGGCGGACTGGATCGGCAACTCGCGCAACCCCGGTGACGAGACCGTCATCCGGACACTCGCCTCCATGGCCGGTTTCACCCCCCACCTCACGCACCAGGCGGACAGCCTCGACCTCGTACAGGGCATGATCGCGGCAGGGATGGGCGTAGGGCTGCTGCCGATGGGCACCTCCACGTTGCCCGGTGTCCAGCTGGTGCCGCTCACCGCGCCGGACGTCGTCCTGCGCGCCTTCGCCGTCGCCCGCCGGGGTCGCGACAGCTGGCCCCCGCTGGCCCTGCTGACCGACCTGATCATTCGGCAATCGGCGCGGAGCACATAGTCTCGGCGGAACGCAGCGTCTCGGCGGAACGCAGCGTCTCGATCGCCGCACCGGCTACCGGCGTGGACGGCGTGCCGGGGGCGTGGAGCGTCATGACAACGCCCCGTCCGGACTCCGCGCGCCCTGCCGTGGGCCACGGGACGCGGCGATGATGAGCGGACCGCGCGTGATCCACACGACTCCGCACAGCCGCCCCCTGGGCAGGTGGTATGCGGTGGAAGGACGCCACGTTGTTGCTTCTCATCTCCCCGGACGGCGTCGAGGAGGCCCTCGACTGCGCGAAGGCGGCGGAACACCTCGACATCGTCGATGTCAAGAAGCCCGACGAGGGCTCGCTCGGCGCGAACTTCCCCTGGGTCATCCGGCAGATCCGCGACACGGTCCCGGCGGACAAGCCGGTCTCCGCCACCGTGGGAGACGTCCCCTACAAGCCCGGCACAGTGGCCCAGGCGGCGCTGGGTGCGGCGGTCTCCGGAGCCACCTACATCAAGGTCGGCCTCTACGGATGCACGACGCCCGAACAGGCCATCGATGTCATGCGCGGGGTCGTCCGGGCGGTGAAGGACTACCGGCCGGACGCGTTCGTCGTCGCCTCCGGCTACGCCGACGCCCACCGGATCGGCTGCGTCAACCCGCTCGCGCTGCCCGACATCGCCCGCCGCTCCGGCTGTGACGCGGCCATGCTCGACACCGCGATCAAGGACGGGACACGGCTGTTCGACCACGTTCCGCCCGACCTCTGCGCGGAGTTCGTCCGGCAGACCCACGAGGCCGGTCTGCGCGCCGCCCTCGCGGGCAGCGTCAAAGCCGCGGACCTCGGCGCGCTCACCCGCATCGGCACCGACATCGTGGGGGTGCGCGGCGCGGTCTGCGAGGGAGGCGACCGCGACACCGGAAGGATCCAGCCGCGGCTGGTGGCCGCCTTCCGCGCGGAGATGGACCGGCACGCCCGGGAACACGCGGCGTCCGTCGCGACCGCGGGCTGAGGCCCGGCATGCCCATATCCCGGCCCCGTCGGGCGCCCGGGACCCGTGGCGGGTGCTTCGCCGTCCTCGATCCGGCCACCGGCGAGGCCTTCGACGAGGCCCCCGGCCAGCGGCCGGATGAGCCGGACGCCATCGTCGGCCGGGCCCGCGCCGCCTGGCGCGGCCGGCGCGCCGACCCCGCCGCCCGCACCACCGCGCTGCTCGCGGCAGCGGACGCCGTGGAGGCGGCCGGGGCCGGCCTCGCCCCGCTGCTCACCCGTGCACAGGGCAAACCCCTGGCCGAGTCGTACGCGGAGGTCGCCCGCACGGCGGCGATGCGGAACGGCGTGGATCAACAACCACGCCGAGACCTCCCTCGCCCAGCCCTTCGCGGGCATCAAGGACAGCGGTGTCGGCGTGGCGGGCGGGCTGTGGGGGCCGTGAAGGCTGTACGGCAACCTCAGCCCGTTCGTCGTACACCGACCGGTTGAGGTGCGCGGATGAGGTTCGCCGCGGCGGTACTGCGCTCGTACGAGAGCCCGTTCACCCTCGAGGAGGTGATGCTGCACGCGGGGCCGGGCGACGGCGAGGTCCTGGTGAAGATCGCGGGCTGCGGGATGTGCCGGACCGATCTCGCGGTGCGGCACTCGGCCGGCCGCTCACCACTGCCCGCGGTGCTCGGCCACGAAGGGGCCGGAGTCGTTGTGGAGACAGGCGGCCCGGACACCGGCCTGAGCACCGGCGACCACGTCGTTCTGAGCTTCGACTCCTGCGGACGCTGCCGGAACTGCATGGGCGCGGCGCCCGCCTACTGCGACTCCTTCCCCAGCCTGAACCTCTTCGGTGGACGCGGGGAACACGCGGCGCGGTTCACCGACGCGGACGGAGGCGCGTTGGCCCCCCGCTGGTTCGGCCAGTCTTCCTTCGCCGAATACGCGATGGTCCCGGCCCGCAACGCCGTCCGGGTCGATCCCACGCTGCCCATCGAACTCCTCGGACCGCTCGGCTGCGGCTTCCTCACCGGCGCCGGAGCGGTCTTCCACTCCTTCGGCGTCGGCCCCGGCGACACCATCGCGGTCTACGGCGCCGGAGCGGTCGGCCTGGCCGCGGTGATGGCGGCCACCGCCGCCGGGGCGGTGACCGTGGCCGTCGACCGGCACCCCGGGCGGCTGGCCCTCGCCGAGCGGCTCCACGCGATCCCGCTGCGCGCCGCATCGAACGACTCGCCCGGCCCGCCCGACCTGCCCGACCTGCCCGACCGCATCCGGCAACTGACCGACGGCGGCACACACTACGCGCTGGACACCACGGGCTCCCCCCGGATGATCAACGACGCCCTCCGGGCCCTGCGCCCGACCGGCCACCTCGGCCTGGTGGCACGTCTCCACACCCCACTGCCACTGGAACCGGGGACCTTGGACCGGGGCCGGAGGATCTCCCACATCTGCGAAGGGGACGCGGTGCCCGGACTGCTGATCCCGCGGCTGACCAGGCTCTGGCAGGCCGGGCGGTTTCCCTTCGACCAGCTGATCCGCACCTATCCCCTCACCGACATCAACCAAGCCGAACGCGACTGCGACGCGGGCCGCGTGGTCAAACCCGTCCTGATTCCCGCGGGGCCAAGGGAGGACACATGACCGACACAGCGCATCACAACACCGGTGTGGAAGGCGTGGAAGAGGGCGTCGGCCTGACCGCTCTCATGGTCGCCGCGGCCCGGGCGATCGAGACCCACCGCCACGACAGCCTGGCACAAGACATCTACGCGGAACACTTCGTCCACGCCGCACCGGCCTCCGCGGACTGGCCGGTGCGCATACACCAGGTCGCGGACGGAGACGCGAACCCGCTGTGGGGGCGCTTCGCCCGCTACTTCGGCCTGCGGACCAGGGTCCTCGACGACTTCCTCCTCCAGTCGGTGCGGGCAGGAGGGGCGCGCCAAGTGGTCCTGCTCGGGGCGGGGTTGGATTCGCGGGCGTTCCGACTCGACTGGCCTCCCGGCTGTGTGATCTTCGAGATCGACCGGGAAGGCGTGCTGGAGTTCAAGCACAAGGTGCTCGGCGGACTGCCGACCACCCCGAAGGCGGCCCGCGTACCGATCCCCCTCGACCTGCGCGCCGACTGGGCCACGGCGCTGACCGACGCGGGCTTCGACACGGCCGCACCGACCGCCTGGCTGGCCGAAGGGCTGCTGTTCTACCTGCCGAACACCTCCGAGACGAACCTCATCCACACGGTGGACCGGCTGAGCGCGGGCGGAAGCGCGCTGGCGTTCGAGGTCAAACTCGAGAAGGACTTGCTCGAATACCGCGACAGCCCCCTCTACACCGCGACGAAACACCAGATCGGCATCGACCTGCTCAATCTGTTCAGCCTGGAACCGCGGCCCGACTCCGCGGGCGACCTCGCGGGCAAGGGCTGGACCACAACCGTCCGGACCCCCTTCGACTACACCCGCCGACACGGACGCGGCCCGCGCCCCGAACACAACGACGCACTGGCGGGCAACCGATGGGTGTTCGCCCACAGGCCCCGCCCCGGACAGCGGCGATAGCACAGCACGAACGGGGGGGTACCGGTGGGCCCCGCTTTCTGCGCGGGCGCGGGTGGCCTCCCGCGCTGGCCCCGCCTCGGTCGTGACCGTGCTGTTCCTCGAGGGCGGCCGCCTTCGAGCACCGCCTCGCCGCGTGCGTGCTGCACGACGGCGCCTACGACTTCCACGCGGTCATCGCCGCGACCGCCGGCCGCGCCGCAACGACCAGTTCTTCCAGGGGCAGCCGCAGCGTGTCTCGCCGGCTGACCTCGCGGGCCGGCCTGTGTCGCCCGGGGAGTCACCGGACTCGACGAAACCGCCCCTGACGGAGTCCTACTGGGCGGTCGGCCCCGGCCACGTGGCCTGCGCCAGCTCCTTCACGAGGCCGGGGTGGCCGGGATCCCGGTCCAGCTAGTTCCCGGAGCCGACGATGGCGGTGACGCGGATCTCCACGCGCATGGCGGCGAGGCCGAGGGCCGTGACGCCGGTCTCGGTCCAGATCGGCGCGCGGCCGTCGAGGCGACGGCGGAACTGCTCGGCCATGACCGTGTTGTGGTCGTCGCCGATGGCGTCAGCTCCCGGTGCGACCTTGTGGTAGGAGTTGACGTGAATGACGTCCTTCCATGTCGCGCCGACCGTGGCGAGCGTGCGCTCCACGTTGTCGAAAGCCTGGATGATCTCGTCTTCCAGCGAGTCGGGGATGACCAGGGCGTCATCCACCCCGGCCTGACCGGAGATCTCGACCCGGTCGCCGACGCGGACGGCCCCGCTGTAGCCGAGGGCCTCGTGCAGCTTCTCGCCGGAGCCCGGAGTGATGCCGAAGGTGACGGTGCTCATGATGCTCCATCTTCCTGTCCATAGGGGTGCGTTTCCTCGTACATGAGTTCACGCGTAAAGTGAGACTAGCAGGCGATGACTTCAAGCGTAAAGTCATTCCGGCCTTCGCCGGAGAGCCGGGGAGATCCATGACCAGCACGGGAGGGCCCATGAGCGGCGCGGGCGAACACGAGGACGACGAGGAGCTGCGGTGGCTCGACGAGCAGGAGAAGGCGGCGTGGACGGGGATGATCTCCCTTGTCCTGCTGCTGCCCGGCAAGCTGGAGTCGCCGCTGCGGCAGGAACACGGCCTCACCCTGTTCGAGTACCTCGTGCTCAGCCACCTCTCCGAGGCCCCGCAGCGCAAGCTGCGGATGGGAGAACTCGCCTTCCTCGCCAGCGGGTCGCTCTCCCGCCTGTCCAACGTCATCAAACGCTGTGAACAGCGCGGCTGGGTCGTACGGACACCTGACCCGGCCGACGGCCGTTACACCCTCGCCGAACTCACCGACGCCGGCTTCGACATCGTGCACCTGGCCGCGCCCACCCACCTGCGCGCCGTACGCCGCATCGTCCTCGACGCGCTCAACACCGCCGACCAGAAGGCACTCACCCGCATCGCACAAAAACTCCGCATCGTCCCCGACGACTTCGGCTGACAGCCGCCCCATGCGACGACCCGAGGCGAGTCGTTCAGGTCGCCCGCGCGTTCAGGGACCGCTCAGGCTGTGGTGTGCGGGTATTTCGCCCCCGGAGCCGGTGGTCGACGACCATCCCACCAGCTCGGCTCGTGACGCCGCGCTTGGGCCTGGATCACGCTCTACTCGACACACGCCCCTTCGGGACGCGGCGGGCGCCGGCCTGGGCCGGCAGGAGGTGGAGCGGGAGGACTCTTTCAACGTCATTGGCACGCTGGAGGCGGTCAGGGAGGCTATGCGCAAGGACATGGGGACAGATGCTCTTGCGGCCTCCGCAGGCCAGGACGGCTGACGGCGGCGTGGCGGTGCCGTCAGGGGGTGCGGAGGCAGGGGGTGCGGAAGCCGCGGAACGTTACCCGCTTCCGGCTCGCGAAGCCGAGCCGTTCGTAGAGCGCGATCGCGCCGGTGTTCGTCTCGGCCACGTGCAGGAAGGGGCGTTCGTTCCGAGCCAGGATGCCTGCGACGAGGGCACTGACCAGGCGGGCGGCGTGGCCTCGCCCGCGTGCCTCGGGGGCCGTGCAGACGGCGCTGATCTCGGTCCATCCCGGGGGCCGGAGCCGTTCGCCCGCCATGGCCACCAGTGCGCCGCCGTCGCGGATGCCGAGGTAGGTGCCGAGTTCGAGGGTGCGCGGCCAGAACGGTCCCGGTTGGGTCTGTGCGACCAGGTCGAGCATCTGAGGCACATCGGCAGCGTCCAGTTCGACCACGTCGGTGCCGTTCGCCGCATGAGGCTGATCGGGGCGGCTGTTGCCGGGCCAGATCATCTGCCGGCCTTCGAGGACGAAAACCTGCTCCCAGTCCGGAGGAGGGGACGCCTGGCAGCTAAACATGTCGGCGAACGCGTCAGGGCCGAGGAGCCGTGCGAGACCGGCCCAGTCCGCCGTGTCCGCGTCGGCGGGTACCGCGGAGAAGGTCGCGACTCCCGGCAGGTAGGTGGCAGCCCGGCCCAGTCGGCGCCCCAGGTCTGCGTGGCGGCCGCGCAGCGACTCGCCCACCGGGTCGTCGAGTGCCGCGGTGTCACCGCCGGCACCGGTGGTACGGCCGTCACCGCTCATCATCGTGATGTGCCTTTCCCACTGTGTGCGGTCGGCCGAGCGACGCGATACCGCAACCGCCCGGGCGCGTTTCCTCATCTGGATTCCTGCCGAGGCGTCCGGTAGTGGCGCCGAGGTGAGGGAACCCCAACCGCCCATGGAACCCTAACCACCCCCGGCCGTCGCTTCGCGAGGGGGTCGGCGCTCTCCCGGCCTCCCTCCGGCCCGGGTCGCGCGGCCATCGAAGGACTGGTCGTCATCCGCCACTCAGCCGCTCAGAAATCCCGTGGCCGGTCACGGCCGGCCGGTGTCAGACTGACCGCGTCAAAGGGGCGTAGCTCAGCCCGGCCAGAGCAGCGGACTCCAAACCCGCGCGCCGCAGGTTCGAATCCTGCCGCCCCTGCCGTGCGATGCGCTGGTGTGCGGGCGAGCCGCCCGCAACCACCACGCCGCTCCCCCGCCCGAACTGGGGGTGATCGGACGGAAAAACCGTGGTGTCGGTCGCACATCGGTGGCTGTCGGTCCGTTGTCGGTGGTCGGTCGGCGGGGCCTGGAACCTTTCGCATGGATCCTGCCGGGCGCCCATCCGGCAGGCGTGCGACAACAAGGAACCATCATGACCACTGACGTCACGATCATCGGCGCCGGACTCGGCGGCCTCACGCTCGCCCGCGTCCTGCACGTCCACGGCATCCCGGCCACCGTCTACGAAGCGGAGGCCTCCGCAACGGCGCGCGCACAGGGCGGCATGCTCGACATCCACGAGGACAGCGGACAGCCGGCTCTCGAGGCGGCCGGCCTGACGGATGAGTTCCGCGGCCTCGTTCTGGAGGGCCGCCAGGCGATACGGGTCCTCGACCGGGAAGGGGCCGTCCTGTTCGACAAGGTCGACGACGGTACGGGTGACAGCCCCGAGGTGTTGCGCGGCGAGCTGCGGCAGATGCTCCTCGACTCGCTCCCGGCCAACACCGTCCGGTGGGGGCACAAGGTCAGCAGGACCCGTGCCCTCGGGGAGGGCCGGCATGAGGTGACCTTCGCCGATGGCACCACCGTCACCACCGGCCTGCTGGTCGGTGCGGACGGCGCGTGGTCCCGGGTCCGGCCACTGCTGTCCGACGCCAGCCCCGAGTACATCGGCATGTCGGCCGTCGAGACCTATCTGTTCGACGCCGACACCCGCCACCCGGCCAGCGCGAAAGCGGTCGGCGGCGGGTCGCTGTTCGCGCTCGCGCCGGGCAAGGGATTCCTGGCTCACCGGGAGAAGGGCGGCATCCTGCACACTTACGTGATGCTGGCCCGGCCGCGCGACTGGTTCGCGAACATCGACTTCACCGATTCCGCCGCGGCCACCGCGCGGATCGCGCGGGAGTTCGCCGACTGGGCCCCGGAGCTCACCGCGCTGATCAGTGACGGCGACACCGCTCCGGTGCCGCGCCCCCTCTTCGCCCTGCCCGTCGAGCACCGCTGGGCACGGGTGCCGGGGGTGACCCTGCTCGGGGACGCCGCCCACCTCTCGCTCCCGAACGGCGAGGGCGCCAACCTGGCCATGTACGACGCCGCCGAACTCGGCAAGGCCCTTGCCGCGCACCCCGGCGAGGTCGAGACCGCGCTCACCGAATACGAGCGGGCCATGTTCCCCCGCAGCGCTGCGGCCGCCACCGAAGGCATCCACGTCCACGAGTTGTTCTACGGAGACGAGGCACCCCACGGCCTGATCAACATGTTCACCGGAGGCGAGCAGACCCCGTGAGCCGCCGACTCCCGCACTGAGACACATGGCCCATCGAAATCGGATCGCCTCAGACGGACGTGTGCTGGCAGGCTGCCCCCATGGATCACGCGGAAGTGCTGCTCATCGGAGGGCGGGCCGGAGTCGGCAAGACGACGGTGGGGTGGGAGGTATCGGCCGTACTGCGGGCCGCGGCCGTCTCGCACACGGTCATCGACGGCGACTTCATGGGACAGGCCCATCCGCCCCCTGAGGGAGATCCTCACTGCTCGGACATCACCGAAAGCAACCTGACGGCCGTGTGGGCGAACTTCGCCCAACGCGGCTACCGCCGGCTGATCTACACCAACACCGTGAGTGTGCTGCCTGAGTCCACGGGAATGTTCCAGCGCGCTATGGGAACGGGGACACGGATCATTCGGGTTCTGCTCACCGCCTCCGACGCCACCGTCCGAGAGCGGCTGGTACGCCGGGAACTCGGCTCCGAGCTCGAGCAGGAACTGGAAAGCAGTGCTCGCAAGGCACGGCTGCTGGACCAGAAAACCACCGCGGAGACCGTACGGGTGATGACGGATGGGCGTGCCGTCGTGGATATCGCGCGCGAGGTGGTAACCGCGACAGGCTGGGCCGAGCAGCACTCCGCCAGCAGCACCTGAACAGATTCTCGCCGCCAGCGGAGGGGAGTCCTGCTCAGCGTCGATGTCCAACGGCGACATGCGGTGCTCTCGACGCGGCAACGGGCCAGGGCCGCGATACAGCATGCGACGTCGAGTCGTACGGTCGATATTCCAGTCGCGACGGCAGCGCGGTCCTGCCTGCGGAAAACCTGTCGCCCGCCGGTATCGAGGCACCTAGCCTGAGTGCATGCCTCCCGCGAAGACCTCGTACGTGTGTCTGCCATGCCGGGCCTCGTACAAGCAGCCCTACCACGGTGACCACGACCGGCCGTGCCCGCGCTGCGCAAAGCCGATGATCCACGTGGGGTCCGCCTTCGCTGCCCCTCCCCGGCGGGACAAGGCAGGGTGGCGGGTACTTTCCGTGCTGCTCCACGCGGGCGTGCGATTCCACAAGAGCTGCTGCGGAGGGCCCGGATACCGCCCACGCACACTCCGCGAGGTACGCGAACGCATGGCATACGCCCAAACCACCGGTGAGCCGTTCAGCCACGCGCTCGTCCGCCGTGAGCTCCCATAGCCACCGCGACGGCCACCTTCCGCCCGAGTGGTGGTGAGCCGTCGGCCATGGATCCCCGCCGGCCGACCCAAGTCGGCCTTTGCTGCTACTTCGTCACCAAAGCCTTCGAGCCGACCCCCCAGACCTGCTCACCGGGAACTCGGATTCGATCACGTGATGACCAGTGCCTCATTCCAGGTCATCGAGTTCACCGGTGGTGAGGGGTGGTTCCTGCGAGCGGACGAGCCCTGACTCGTAGGCGCTGATGACCAGTTGCGCACGGTCGCGCGCTGCCAGCTTGCTCAGCAGCCGCCCGATGTGCGTCTTGACGGTGCCGTGGCTGAGGTGGAGGTACTCGGCGATGTCGGTGTTGGAGAAGCCGCGGGCCACCAGGAGCAGTACCTCTCGCTCGCGGTCCGTGAGGTGCTCCAGCGAGGAGCCGGGCGCCGGACAGGCGTGGGGAAGACGGGCGAACGCGGCGATCAGGCGCCGGGTCACCGAGGGTGCCAGGAGGGACTCTCCGGCGGCGACGGTGCGGATACCGGCCAGCAGGACCTCGGGCGAGGTGTCCTTGAGCAAAAACCCCGCTGCCCCGGCCCGCAGCGCGCCGTACACGTACTCGTCGAGGTCGAAGGTGGTCAGGATGAGGATGCGTGTCCGCGCTGTCCCGGGCGACCGGGCTATGTGCCGGGTTGCCTCGATCCCGTCCATGCCGGGCATCCGGATGTCCATGAGCACCACGTCCGGGCGTAGCTGCCGGGTGCTCTCGACGGCTTCGGCGCCGGTGCCGGCCTCGCCCACCGTGGTCAGCCCGGGCGCGGTGTCGATGAGCACCCGGAAGCTGCCACGGAGCAGGGACTGGTCATCGGCGACCAGGACCCGGATCGGTTCGGTCACGCGGTCGGCTCCCTTCGGTCCGGTGCGACGCCGGGCGCGTGTTCGGCCTGGAGGCGGGCCGAGACGGCGAACCCGCCGCCGGGCCGGGGCCCGGCGTCAAGTGTGCCTCCGTACATCATCACCCGTTCCCGCATCCCCACCAGTCCGTGACCGCCCCTGAGGTCCCCTCGACCGGACACGGCCGCCCTCCCCGCTCCGTCGTCCACCACCTGGATATGCACCTGGCCGCGCGAGTCGGCGGTGACGGTGACCTCACAGTGCGTTCCGTCGCCGGCGTGCTTGACGACGTTGGTCAGCGCCTCCTGGACGATGCGGTAGACGGTGAGTGCCATCCCCGCGGGGAGGTCGGCCGCCAGCCGGGTACGCAGCCTGGTGCGGATACCCGCCTGCTCGGCGCGTCGGACCAGGGAGGGCAGGTCGTCCAGTCCGGGCGGAGGTGCCAACTGCGCAGAACCGGCACCTGGTGCGTACGGTACGGCGTCGGCACCTGGCGGGTGTGCTGTGGCGGTGTCGCCGCGCAGTACGCCCAGGGCGCGCCGCATCTCGGTCAGCGCCTCCCGGCCGGTCCGCTCGATCGCGCCGATGGCGTCCTGTGTCTCCTCGGGGCGTTCCTTGGCCACGTGGTTGGCGACGGACGCCTTGACGACGATCACGCTGAGGCTGTGCGAGACGATGTCGTGCAACTCCCGGGCGATGCGCAGGCGTTCCTCGGTCAGCGCTTCCTCGGCCAGGCGCCGCTCGCGCCGCGCCGCCCGGGCCCGCCGCTCACGTACGGCACGGCCCGCGCCCCAGGCGCCACCGGCCACCAGCCACACCAGCGCCGCGGTTCCGGCCGCTTCCGGCCATGGGCCGGATGGGGTCAGCGCCGCCTCCCCGGTGATGACCACGGCCGCCGAGACGGCCAGGGTCAGTGCGAGCGCCGCCACGGCCCGGCGGGGCGGTACCAGGAGCGCCACCGCGTAGAGGGTCAGGGCGGTGGACACGTAGGGGTCGCGGGTGATGTCGAGGAGCGTCGCCGCCGCCGTGGCGCCCAGCGCCACCGCCAGGGCGGGCAGGGGCCACAGGCGCCGAACGGCCAGCGGTGCCCCCACCCCCGCCGCCACCAGCCAGCCCGCCCACGCTGGGCCGGAGAACCGGGGCAGGCCGTCGGACCCGCCCTGCCCGGCCAGTGCCACATACGCGGCCGTCACCACGCCCGCCACACAGGCGTCGACTGCCAGCAGATGCGGCCCGGTCCGCGGGCGCCACCGCACAATGCGCACCGCACGACAATACCGAGCGCTCATCCCGCCTGCCCGAAGCAGAACATCGCGGTGGCCACCGCAGCCACCAGCACAAGCCGCCCGACGACGGTGGCCGCCCGCGGAGTCGGCCCTGCGCGCCACGTGGCCACGCCCAGCGGTACGAGTGCCACGCACAGCCCCGTGGCAGCCGCGACCGACCACGCGGTCGTCCCTTTCAGCACCCCCAGTGGCATCATCGACACCAGGCCAAGGGCCGCCGCACGCAGAGGTCCGAGCACCCGTGCGCGGTGGGCGCCGACGGCCAGCAGGATCCAGCCGCCCATGATGGCCGCGTTCAGCACGCTGAAGACGTGGAAGGCGCCATAGGTCTCGCTCACGGTGCGCGCCGCAGACGCCGCGCCATCGGCGGTCACCAGTTGGAAGTCCGCGTGGTCCACACCCGCGTGAAACGCCCGGGCGAACAGGCCCAGGACCGTGAGAACACCACCCCATACGGCCAGCTCCCGGAAACGTTCACCGATCCGGGCGGCCAGGAGCGCCACTCCCGGCCAGAGCAGCACCCACCCCGCAGCGACAAGGCTGTACGAGGCGGTCATGAGATGCGGGTGCCGCTCGTACGCGCGCAGCTGCGCGGGAAAGAAGAAGTCGAAGCGCATACGGAGCAGCACACCGGTGAGCACCAGCAAGGGCCCGACCACGAGGGATGCGCCACCCACCCAGCGTCCCGGGAAGAGAGCCCGCGGCGCGGCGGTTGACGGAGAAGTGACGGTCATGGGGGCAACGATGTCGCCGGCACGTACGCCACGTCGTCGGAGCACGGACCACACTTCCAGATCGGACCGTGGTCGTACCTCCCCCGCCGCGCCTCGGCCCCTGGTCCGACCTCGCACGTACCCCGTGACCCGGTCGAAGTGCGCCTTCGAGACCATGGGGCCCAGAAACCGGCGACGCGCAGGGTCGACGCGGCGGCCGCGAGATCGGCGTCCGGTAAGATCACCACCGGGGCCTTGCCGCCGAGTTCGAGATGCACCCGCTTGAGGCTGTCGGCCGCTGCCCGGGCCACGGCACGGCCACTGGTGACCGAACCGGTCAGGGCGATCATGTCGACGTCCGGGTGCTCGGCGAGCCGCGCCTGTGGACCACGCCGGCGGGCAGGCCCCGTATGCACCGGGAGGATCCGCGGGGCGCCACACACTGAGGCGGACGCCGCGTACGGCCGGATCCTGCCTCAGATCGCGGCGCGAATGGCCCGTTCGAAGCCCTCGACATGGCTGTGGGCGAGCTGTGCCGCCTTGTCGGCGTCACCGGCGACGACCGCCTCGATCAACGGCCCGTGCTCTCCGACGTGACCGGCCATGTCGGACAGACGGTCGATGAACAGGCACCAGATGCGGGTGGCCAGATTGTCGTGGCGGACGAGCGTGTCCTCCAGGTACGGGTTGTGCGTGGCGGCGTAGATCGCGCGGTGGACCTGGAGGTCCAGGCGCATCAGCTCGGCGGCGTCGCGCTGGGGTGAGTCCGCGCCCGCCAGCTCGCGCAGGGCGGCCGTCAGGGTCGCACGGTCCGCGGCCGTGGCGCGCCGCGCGGCCAGGGCGGCGGCCAGGGGCTCCAACTCCTGGCGCACCTCGGAGATATGGGCCAGGTCGGTGATGTTGACATCGGTGGCGAAGGTGCCGCGCCGGGGGTAGGTCGTGATCAGGCGCTCGTATTGGAGCCGCTTGAGCGCCTCGCGCACCGGTGTGCGTCCGACGCCGAGGGACTGCGCCAGCTGGTCCTCGTTGATCGGCGCGCCCGGGCGGATCTCGAGCATGACGAGCCGGTCGCGGATGGCACGATACGCGCGCTCGGCGAGGGAGAGTTCCTCGCCCGCGGGTTCGGTCGCCACCTGCTGCATGAAATGCCCCCTTGACCTGTGTCGCGAGCTCTCATACCTTACCGCAGAGGCTGATATATCAGTTGCCCATTAGTTGGCTCTCAGGATGGTGCACAGATGGCAATCAATCCGTCGACCAGCACATTCGCCTCCCCGCTCACCCTCCCGCTCAGCGAGCTCGACCCCGACATCGCCGCCGCGGTGGCGGCCGAGCTGCACCGCCAGCAGTCCACGCTCGAGATGATCGCCTCGGAGAACTTCGCCCCGTCGGCGGTCATGGAGGCCCAGGGCTCGGTCCTGACCAACAAGTACGCCGAGGGCTACCCCGGCCGCCGCTACTACGGCGGCTGTGAGCACGTCGACGTGGTCGAGCAGATCGCCATCGACCGGGTCAAGGAGCTCTTCGGCGCCGAGGCGGCGAACGTCCAGCCGCACTCGGGCGCCCAGGCCAACGCGGCCGCGATGTTCGCCCTCCTCTCCCCCGGCGACACCATCCTCGGCCTCGACCTCGCGCACGGCGGCCATCTGACCCACGGCATGAAGATCAACTTCTCCGGCAAGCTCTACACCGTCGTGCCGTACCACGTGCGCGAGTCCGATCTGCGCATCGACATGGACGAGGTCGAGCGGCTGGCCAAGGAGCACCGCCCCAAGATGATCGTCGCGGGCTGGTCGGCCTACCCCCGCCGGCTGGACTTCGCCGCCTTCCGCCGGATCGCGGACGAGGTCGGCGCGTATCTGATGGTGGACATGGCGCACTTCGCCGGGCTGGTGGCCGCGGGCCTCCACCCCAACCCGGTGCCGTACGCCGATGTCGTGACGACCACCACGCACAAGACCCTCGGCGGCCCGCGCGGCGGGGTGATCCTCAGCCGTGCCGGCCTGGCCAAGAAGATCAACTCGGCGGTCTTCCCCGGTCAGCAGGGCGGCCCGCTGGAGCATGTCATCGCGGCGAAGGCAGTGGCCTTCAAGGTGGCGGCGGGTGAGGAGTTCAGGGATCGCCAGCGGCGCACCCTGGCCGGAGCCCGCATCCTCGCCGGGCGGCTGCTGGCCGACGATGTGGCCGAGGCCGGGATCACGGTGCTCACCGGCGGCACCGAGGTCCATCTGGTCCTCGTCGACCTGCGCGACTCCGCGCTCGACGGACAGCAGGCCGAGGACCGGCTGCACCGCGTCGGCATCACGGTCAACCGCAATGCGGTGCCGTTCGACCCCCGTCCGCCGATGGTCTCCTCGGGGCTGCGGATCGGCACACCGGCCCTGGCCACCCGCGGCTTCGGCGAGACGGAGTTCCGGGAGGTGGCCGACATCATCGCCCAGGCCCTCAAGGACGAGCGGCTCGACGACGAGCGCGCGGGCCTGCTCCGCGACCGGGTCGAGAAGCTCGCCTCCGCCTTCCCCCTCTACCCCCGCCCGAACGGAGGCGCGGCATGACCGCCCAGCCGCTGCCGGAGCACCCGGACTTCCTCTGGCGCAACCCCGAGCCACGCTCCTCGTACGACGTCGTCATCGTCGGCGCGGGCGGCCACGGCCTGGCCACCGCCTACTACCTGGCCAAGAACCACGGCATCACCAACGTCGCGGTCCTGGAGAAGGGCTGGCTGGCCGGCGGCAACATGGCGCGCAACACCACGATCATCCGCTCCAACTACCTCTGGGACGAGAGCGCGGCGATCTACGAGCACGCGCTCAAGCTGTGGGAGGGGCTGCCGGAGGAGCTGGACTACGACTTCCTGTTCAGCCAGCGCGGCGTGCTCAACCTCGCCCACACCCTTCAGGACGTCCGCGAGGGCGTGCGCCGGGTGGGCGCCAACCGCCTCAACGGCGTGGACGCCCAGTGGCTGACGCCGGACGAGGTCGCTGAGGTCTGCCCCATCCTCAACGTCTCGTCCCGCACC
This sequence comes from Streptomyces sp. NEAU-174, assembly GCF_052665095.1. Taxonomy (NCBI): domain Bacteria; kingdom Bacillati; phylum Actinomycetota; class Actinomycetes; order Kitasatosporales; family Streptomycetaceae; genus Streptomyces; species Streptomyces sp. NEAU-174. Next base: position 34,949 of record NZ_JBQTCE010000006.1, read on the forward strand.
CGGTATCCGGTCCTCGGCGCCACCTTCCAGCCGCGGGCCGGTATCGCCAAGCACGACCATGTCGCGTGGGCGCTGGCGCGCCGGGCCGACGCCATGGGTGTGGACCTGATCCAGGGGTGCGAGGTCACCGGCTTCCTCAAGGACGGCGACCGGGTGGTGGGCGTCGAGACCAGCCGTGGCCGCATCCGCGCGGGCCGGGTCGGCCTCGCGGCCGCCGGGCACAGCAGCGTGCTGGCCGAGCTGGCCGGTTTCCGGCTGCCGGTGCAGTCCCATCCGCTCCAGGCGCTGGTATCCGAGCTGCACGAGCCGGTGCACCCGACCGTGGTCATGTCGAACCATGTGCACGTCTACGTCTCCCAGGCGCACAAGGGCGAGCTGGTGCTGGGCGCGGGCGTCGACTCGTACAACGGCTACGGGCAGCGCGGCTCGTTCCATGTCATCGAGCAGCAGATGGCCGCCGCCGTCGAGCTGTTCCCCGTCTTCGCCCGCGCGCATGTGCTGCGGACCTGGGGCGGCATCGTCGACGTCACCCCGGACGCCTCCCCCGTCATCGGCACCACCCCCGTCGAGAACCTCTACGTCAACTGCGGCTGGGGCACCGGCGGGTTCAAGGCCACCCCGGCCGCCGGCTGGACCTTCGCGCACACCATCGCCAGGGGCGAACCGCATCCGCTGAACGCCCCCTTCGCGCTCGAACGCTTCGCGACGGGCGCGTTGATCGACGAACACGGCGCCGCGGCCGTGGCCCACTGAGAACCCGGCCGAGCGCCCACTGAGCGCTTGCCGAGAGCCCGCCGAGAGCCCGCTGAGAGCCCGCTGAGAGAAGGACACCGTGCTGCTGATCACCTGCCCATGGTGCGGTCCTCGCGACGAGGCCGAGTACCACTACGGGGGACAGGCCCATGTCCCCTACCCCGAGCGCCCCGCCGACCTCGACGACGAGCAGTGGGCCGCCTACGTCTTCTACCGGGACAACCCCAAGGGCCCCTTCGCCGAGCGGTGGACGCACAGCACCGGCTGCCGCCGCTGGTTCAACGTCCTGCGCGACACCGTCAGCTACGAGGTGCTGGCCTCCTACCGGCTCGACGCGCCCCGCCCCGAACTGCCCCAGGCCGGAGGAAATCGATGACCGACCAGCCCCATCAGCGCTGCCGGCTCCGGCAAGGGGGCCGTATCGAGCGTGGCACCGTGCTGCGGTTCACCGTCGACGGGCGGGAGCTGACCGGGCACCCCGGGGACACCGTCGCCTCGGCGATGCTGGCGAACGGGGTCGTCGAGGTCGCCCCGTCGATCTACCGCGGCCGCCCGCGCGGCATCGTCGCCGCGGGCGTCGAGGAGCCCAACGCCCTGGTACAGCTCGGCGGTCCGTGCTCGGAGGGCATGCTTCCGGCGACGACCGTGGAGCTGTACGACGGGCTGTCCGCCACCACGCTGTCCGGGATGGGACGGCTCGACCCGGCCCCCGACCCCGCCGTCTACGACAAGAAGTACATCCACACCGACGTCCTGGTCATCGGCGCCGGACCGGCCGGACTCGCGGCCGCCGCCGCTGCCGCGGGCTCCGGCGCCCGGGTGATCCTCCTCGACGACCAGCCCGAGCCCGGCGGTTCGCTGCTCTCCGGGCGCGCCGAGCGGGTCGGCGCGCAGACCGCCCTCGAGTGGGTCGCCGAGGTCCGCGCCGCGCTCGACGCCGCCCCGGAGGCCGTCGTCCTGCACCGCACCTCGGCGTTCGGCTCCTACGACGACAACTATGTGCTGGCCGTGCAGCGGCGCACCGATCACCTCGGAGCCGAGGCGCCCGACCCCGCCGAGGGCGTCTCGCGCCAGCGGCTGTGGCACATCCGCGCCCGCCAGGTGGTGTTGGCGACCGGCGCCCACGAGCGTCCGCTGGTCTTCGCCGGGAACGACCGGCCCGGGGTGATGCTCGCCGGAGCCGTGCGCTCCTACCTCAACCGGTACGCCGTGGTGCCCGGTTCGCGGGCGGTGGTGAGCACGACCAACGACAGCGCCTATGACACGGTCGCCGATCTCCACGCCGCCGGGATCGACATCGCCGCCGTCGTGGACGCGCGTCCCGAGCTGTCCCGCCGGGCCGCCGAGGTCGCCACGGCGACCGGTGTGCGGGTGCTGACGGGCAGTGCGGTGGTCGGCACCGCGGGCGGCGGCCGGCTCACCGGTGTCACCGTCCAGGCCCTCGGCGAGGAGGGTCGGCTCACCGGCGAGCCGGAGTCGTTCGACTGCGACCTGCTCGCCGTCTCGGGCGGCTGGAGCCCGGTGGTGCACCTGCACAGCCAGCGCCAGGGCAGGCTGCGCTGGGACGAGGACCTGGTCGCGTTCGTACCCGACGGCACCGTACGGGACCAGCGGGTCGTCGGCGCGGCCCGGGGGCGTTACGACCTCGACGGCTGTCTGGCCGAGGGGGCGCGGGCCGGTGCGGGGGCCGCGACGGACGCCGGGTTCCCGGTCCCCCTGCCGTCGCCCGGGGACGCACGGCCCGGAGCCGGCCCGATCCGCGCGCTGTGGCTGGTGCCCGCCCCCGAGGGCGAGCCCGGCGGCTGGGACACCCACTTCGTCGACCTCCAGCGCGATGCCACCGTCGCCGACATCCGGCGGTCCACCGGGACCGGCATGCGCGGTGTCGAGCACGTCAAGCGCTACACCTCGCTCGGCACGGCGAACGACCAGGGCAAGACCTCCGGCGTCAACGCGATCGGTGTCATCGCCGAGCTCCTCGGCGCGGGCGCGTCGCCCGGAGAGATCGGCACAACGGCCTACCGGGCGCCGTACACGCCGGTGGCCTTCGCCGCCCTGGCCGGACGGGAGCGCGGTGAGCTGTTCGACCCGGAACGCATGACCTCCATCCACCACTGGCATGTCGCCCAGGGGGCGGTGTTCGAGGACGTCGGGCAGTGGAAGCGCCCCTGGTACTACCCCCGGCCGGGTGAGGACATGGACGCGGCCGTGGCCCGCGAGTGCTGCGCGGCCCGCGAGGGGGTGGCGTTCATGGACGCCTCCACCCTCGGCAAGATCGAGATCTGGGGCCGGGACGCCGGGGAGTTCCTGGGCCGCGTCTACACCAACGGCTTCAAGAAGCTCAGGCCCGGTATGGCCCGCTACGGCGTGATGTGCAAGCCGGACGGCATGATCTTCGACGACGGCGTCACGCTGCGCCTCGAGGAGAACCGCTACTTCATGACCACCACGACCGGCGGCGCCGCCGGGGTCCTGGACTGGCTGGAGGAGTGGCTCCAGACCGAGTGGCCCGAGCTCGACGTCCACTGCACCTCGGTGACCGAGCAGTGGACGACGATCGCCGTGGTCGGCCCGCAGTCGCGCGAGGTGGTCGCCCATCTCGCCCCCGACGTCGACCTGTCGAACGAGGCGTTTCCCTTCATGGCCCTCCGCGAGACCACCCTGGCCTCCGGTGTCCCGGCCCGCATCTGCCGGATCTCCTTCTCCGGCGAACTGGCCTACGAGATCAACGTCTCGGCGTGGTACGGCCTTGCGGTCTGGGAGGAGGTGTACGCGGTGGGCCGACCGTACGACATCACCCCGTACGGCACCGAGACCATGCACGTCCTGCGGGCCGAGAAGGGCTACATCATCGTCGGCCAGGACACCGACGGCACCGTCACCCCGCAGGATGCCGGGATGTCCTGGGTGGTCTCCAAGCAGAAGGACTTCATCGGCAAGCGCTCGTACTCCCGCCCCGACACCTCCCGCCCCGACCGCAAGCACCTGGTCGGCCTCCTGCCGAGCGATCGCGTCACCCGGCTGCCCGAGGGCACCCAGCTCATCGCGCCGGACGTGCCCGTCACCCCCGAGGCCGGGCCGGTGCCGATGCTCGGCCATGTCACCTCCAGCTACCACAGCCAGGCGCTGGGCCGGCCGTTCGCCCTCGCCCTGGTCAGCGCCGGGCGGGACCGCGTCGGGGACACGCTGCTCGCCCCCGTCGGCGACGACCTCGTATCCGTCCAGGTCACCGAACCCGTGCTCTACGACCCCGAAGGGACCAAGCGAGATGGCTGAGCCGACCGACGCGGGCCCGGTGGGGCTGCGCACCAGCCCCCTGGCACATCTGGCGGACCGGATGCGCGCGGCCGCCGTCACCGGCGCCCGCGGCGTCACCCTGGCCGAGCGGCCGTTCCTCTCCATGGTGAACCTGCGCCTCGACCCCGCTTCGGAGGCGGCCGGCCGCGTGGAGAAGACCCTGGGGGCGCCGCTGCCGCGGGAGTGCGGACACACCGCCGCGTCCGGCCCCCACACGGCCGTCTGGCTCGGCCCCGACGAGTGGCTCGTGCTGTGCGAAGCGCCCATCGACACCGCCGAGTTGCGGCAGGCACTCGCGGGAGACCCGGGCTCGGTCGTGGACGTCTCGGCGAACCGCACCACGCTCGAACTGAGCGGCCCGGCCGCCCGCCAGGTGCTGGAGAAGGGCTGCCGGCTGGACCTGCACCCCCGCGCCTTCGGCCCCGGCCGGGCGGTGTCGACCACGGTGGGCCCCGTCCCGGTGCTGCTCTGGCAGCTCGACGACGCGCCCACGTACCGGCTCCTCCCCCGGTCCTCGTTCGCCGACTATCTGGCGCGCTGGCTCATCGACGCGATGCGCGAGTACCGCGGACCGGAGGTGCCCTGACAGGGACGGCGCGGCCGTGTCCACCGGACGTCCAGTCCTCGTCCAAACGTACGACGCAACCTGAGGAGGAACACACACCGAACCCGGCCAAAGGGGAGGAACTCCGATGAAGATCAAGCTGGCGTATGTGGAGCCCAATGTCACCGTGCTGGGCACGGTCGAGGAACTGACCGGATGGCTCACCATCGGGCAGACCTTCGACAACGTCATCACCACGCACCGGCGCCTCAGCTGACGGCGGCCGATACCACCCGCTCCGCTCCCGCCCCCTTCGGGCGGGAGCGGATGCGCTCGGCCCCGCCTGACCTGGGCGGGGCATCAGGTACCGGCTGGACCATGTGGCGAAAAGGGGTGCTCTGTTGCTGGTCGGGGACTTTCTCGGAATCTCCGGTCGGGTGGACTTCGACGCCGCCGACGCGGAAATCGGGCTCGCCCGCCTGCCGTTCGCAAACCGGGGAACACCGCCGACACCTCACCGGGCGGTGCGGCGACCGGCCCCGGACACTTCCCTCCGGCCGGTGGAGACCGGCCCCGGGGAGCATCTGCTGCTGTCCGGTCCGGTGACCCGTCCGGCGGCGGACGGATGGCAGCGGCGGATCGCAGATCTGGTCCGCGAGGGCCGCCACGCGGAACTCGCGCGGCTGCCCGGTGAGCTGTGCGGGGCCCTGGTGACCCCGCGCAAGGTGACGCTGTTCCGGAACCTCGTCAGCACCGAGGGACTGCTGTACCGCAGGGACGGCCCGGTGGTGAGCTGGTCCACCGACCCGGCCGGCCTGCTCGACCGGGAACGCGAGGAGTTCAGCCGGCAGGCCATCTGGCGGTGCTGTCGCGGCGACGAGGTCTTCATCTACCACGGACTGACCCCCGTGCGCCCCGGCGAGCTCGTCGTCGCCGACCAAAGGACCCTGTCCACCGTCCGGTTCGACGCCCTCGCGCCGCTGGACCTGCCGCGCCGCACGCCCCTGGCCCAGTACGCCGAGCTCGCCTACGAGATGCTGCTGCGGGAGGCCCGGGCGTACGTGGGCGCGGGCCGGGTCGGAGTCATGGTCAGCGGCGGGCTCGACTCGGCGGCCGTGCTGTGCGCCCTGGTCGAGGCCGGGGCCGATGTGGTGGCCTACCACCATGTGGTGGACGACCCGCTGGCCGACGAGTCCGCCTATGCGCGAACGATCTGCGACCACCTGTCCGTTCCGCTGGAGATGGTCAAGGCGGGCTACGACGGCGACTTCCCACCGCGCGGGCGCGCCTTCCCCCACCCCTTCCTGAATGTGGGGTTTCCCTGGCTGGAGCAACTGGCGGAGCGGGTGCACACCGACGGCGTCAGACTGCTGGTGTGGGGCAGGGACGGCGACCTGCGGTTCGGCCCGCTCCGCTACGGGCTGCACGACGCCCTGGCCGGAGACATCCCGTTCCGCGAGAGGGCGGCGCTCTGCGCGGGTCTGATCAGCTCCCGCTGGGAATCCCCGCGGATCGTCCGCACCGCCTCCCGGACCCGCTCGCTGTTCGACGACATCCGGTCCGGCGGCGGCCTCGCCCGGGCCACGGATTTCCTCGAACCCGTGCCCGGCGTCCCGGACGACCCGTTCGCAGACGTACCGGCCGAGGACGACTACTCGGTCAAGGACGCCTGCGCGCAACTGACGTCGTGGCGGCCGCGCGGAATCATGATGTGCAACCCTCTGGGCTCCCGGGACCTGCGCAGGCTGGCCGCGCGGATGCCCGACGCGTACCGGATGATCCCCTACCAGGGGCAGGTGATCACCAAGCCGGTGCTCCGGCTGCTGCTGTCCACCCGGCTGCCCGCGTCCGTATGGCGCCGGTACGGACGCCTGTGGATGTCCTCCGCGCACAAGCACCGCGCCCTGGCGGACACGGACGCCTTCCATGAACTGATGGGCGGGCCCGACTCCCGGCTCGTCCGCATGGGTGTGGTGAACCCGGCACGGCTGACCGAGGTGCTGACCGACCCGCACCGCAGGCGCCGCAACGCCGAGACGCTGGTCCACGCCGCCATGACCGAGATCTTCCTGCGTCACTACGAGGGAAGGACCCCATGACCGTGAACCCCGCTCCCCCTCTGCTGCGCCTGGCCGACCACGCCGTCTTCGATCCGACCGACGAGGCGGGGGTGATCCTCGACACCCGTAAGGACGTCTATCTGGCCCTGAACGCGACCGCGACGCTGATGCTCGGCGCCGCCCTGCGGTTCGGCACGGTCGAGGAGGTGGTCGCCCATCTCGGGGAACTGGTGGAGGCACCCAGCGGCACCCTCGAAGCCGGCGTCACCACCCTCGCGCACCAGCTCGCCCAGCACGGCCTGCTCGCCCCGGCCGAGGAGGGGCGACCGTGAGAGCCCTCACCAAGCCGCTGGCGGACTGGGAGTTCTTCCTGGCGGATCCGGCCCCGGGCGCGGCGCCGCCGCCGGGCGTGCCACCGCTCTTACGGCTGCGCGCGCTCCGGGCCACCGCCGTGGCAGCGTGGACCTACCGCCGTCGCGGCTGGAGCAGGGCCCGCCCGCTCCTCGAAGGAGCCCGGCCGGCCCCGGGCGCCTGGCGTCCGCGCGAACTCCACCCGGATGTGGGCGTCCTCCTGGCCCGGCGACAGGTGTTCTGGTCCCAGTCGGTGCTGCGGGTCCTGCTGCCCCGGGCGGACTGCCTGCCCCGCTCACTGGCCCTGGCCCGCTATCTGGCGGCGCTGGGCCTGCCCGCCGAGGTCTGTGTGGCCAGGGCGCTGACCAGCACGTTCGAGAAGGACACCTTCCATGCCTGGACCGAGGTCCACGGCGTCGTGCTCAACGACAACCAGGACGTCACCGTCGGCTATCGCGTACTCCAGCGCATCGGCTCCGCCCAGCCGGCGGACACTCCGGCGGCGCCGGGACGGCGACGGGGGCTCACCCCGTGAGCGGCGCACCAGGCGCGTCCGGCCGCCGGCCGTCCCGGCTGTGGCCGTACCTCGCCCCGCACCGCGGCGCGCTGCTGGCGGTCATGGGGCTGTCCCTGGTGTCGGCGGCGGCGGCCCTCGCCCAGCCGCTGCTGGTCCAGCGGACGCTGGGGGCGGCGAGCGGGGGCTCCGGTCTCGGCGCCGCCCTCGCCTTCCTGGTCGGTGTGGTGGTGGCGGCCGCGGCCCTGGAGGGAGTCCAGCGCTATCTGCTCCAGCGCACCGCGGAGGGCGTGGTCCTCATGGCCCGCCGCACCCTGGTGGGGACTCTGCTGCGGCTGCCGGTCGGGGAGTTCGACCGGCGGCGCACCGGGGACCTGATCTCCCGGGTGGGCGCCGACACCACTTTGCTGCGGTCCGTGGTGACCGGCGGTCTGGTGGACCTGGGCTCGGGCGTGGTGGTCGCGCTCGGTGCCGTGGTCCTGATGGGGAGCATCGATCCGCCACTGCTGGTGGTGACCCTGCTGTCGGTGGGGGCCGGCGTCGTCGCCGTGGCCACGGTCTCGCGCCGGGTCCGGCACCTGAGCGGCCTGGCGCAGCAGGCCGTGGGCGCCATGACGGCCTCCGTCGAGCGGGCGCTGACCGCGGTGCGCACCATCCGTGCCGCCCGCGCGGAGGAACGTGAGGCCGCGCAGATCGAGCGGAGCGCCGCGGCCGCCTACGAAGCCGGGCTCCGGGTGGCCCGCCTGGAGTCGCTGGCCGTACCCCTGACCAATGTCGCGATGCAGGCGGCCCTGCTGTCCGTGCTGGGCTACGGCAGCACCCGCGTGGCGTCGGGCGCGGTGGACGTGGCGGACCTCGTCGCGTTCGTCCTCTATCTCCTGCTGTTCGTCCAGCCCATGGCCCAGGCGCTCCAGGCGTACACCACCTTCCAGGCCGGGCTCGGGGCGCTCGCCCGGATCGAGGAGGTACGGGCCCTGCCCACCGAACCCCAGGCCGGCGCCGCGGCCGTCCACCGTCCTGTCCCCGTCGGCCCGGCGCACCGGCCGGTCCTCGCCTTCGAGAACGTGGACTTCGACTATCCCGACGGCACACCCGTGCTGCGCGGCGTCAGCCTGGACATCCCGCGGGGCTTCCGGGTCGCGCTGGTCGGGCCGTCCGGCGCGGGCAAGAGCACCCTGCTCGCCCTCGCCGAGCGGTTCTACGAGCCCACCGCGGGCGCCGTCCGCCTCCACGGGGTCGACGCCCGTGAACTGCCGCTCGCCGTCCTGCGCGGCCAGCTCGGCTATGTCGAGCAGGACGCGCCCGCGCTGGCGGGCAGCCTGCGGGACAACCTGCTGCTGGGCGCGCCCGGCGCCGACGACGCCGCCCTGCTGCGCGTACTCGACGCCGTGAACCTGTGCGGTCTCGTCCACCGCACTCCCCAGGGGCTGGACGCCCAGGTCGGGGACGGCGGGGTGCTGCTCTCCGGTGGCGAACGCCAGCGGCTGGCCATCGCCCGCGTGCTGCTGGCGGCGCCACCGCTGCTCCTGCTGGACGAACCCACCGCCAGCCTGGACGCCCGCAACGAGGCCGCTCTGGCCGAGGCGATCGACTCCGTCTCCGTCAACCGCACGGTGCTGGTCGTGGCCCACCGGCTGTCCACGATCGTCCGCTCCGACCTCATCGTCGTACTCGAAGAGGGCCGGGTCGTCGCCCGCGGTACCCATGCCGAACTCCTCGACGCCTCGCCCCTGTACCGGGAACTGGCCGGACGTCAGCTTCTCGTCTGAGCCGAAGGCGCGGCCGGGTGGCGGGAGGGGGCCGGCGTGGGGCTAACGCAAGGTGGGGGACGCGTCGGCGGCGTCGCTGTCGCCACGCGCCAGCGCGGCGCCGAGCCGGGCGCGCGCCTGCTCGTCGCGCTCACCGGTGCTCGCCGCGACCGCCTCGGCCCTGACGTGGTAGACGACGGCCTCGCCGGGGCGCCCGGCCCCGCGCAGCGCCTCGCCCAGGCCGTTGAGCGCGGACGCCTCGCCGTAGCGCTCGCCGTTGGTACGGAACAGGCGCAGGGCCTGGCGGTGGTGGTCGGCGGCCACGAGAGGCAGCCCCTGCCGCAGATACACATCCCCCAGGCCGGTCATCGCGTATCCCTGCCCCCCGTGGTGACCGAACCGGCGGAAGAGCTCGAGGGCCTGACCGTGGTGGTCGGCTGCCGCCTCGTAACGGCCCTGGCGGAGACACACGGTGCCGAGGTTGGTCAGCGTCCGGGCCCGGCCGATCTGGTCGCCCGTCACGCCGTGCAGCTCCAGTGCCCGGCGCTGATAGGCGTCGGCCAGGTCGTACTCCCCCTGCCGCTGGCACACATTGCCGAGGTTGGTCAGGGTGCGGGCCTGGCCGACCCGGTCGGCCAGTTCCTCGTACAGCGACAGGGCCTGCTGGTGGCAGTGCGCGGCGGACGGGTGGTCGCCCGACCGCCAGTGCACATTGCCCAGATTGGACAGCGTACGGGCCTGGCCCGCACGGTCGCCCGAGGCGCGATGGAGGACCAGGGCCTGCCGCAGGTGGACGGCGGCCGATCGGTACGCGCCGAGCCGCCAGTGGACGACGCCGAGGTTGGTCAGTGCGTGGGCCCGGCCGGCGCTGTCCCCGATGTGCTCGGCCGCGCGCAGCGCGTGGGTGTGGAACGACAGCGCCTCCATGTGGTGGCCGCCGTCCAGGTGGCGGAAGAGCACGGCGGCCAGGCGCACGGCGTAGTCGGCCCGGTGTCCGTCCGCGGCCCTGGCGCAGACCGAGCTCATGACGGGGATCTCGGCGGACAGCCAGGCCCGCGCCGCCGCCTGGTCCCGCATGGGCGGGGCCGATGCCGCCGTGGGCGCGGTGCCGGGGCGGTGGTGCCGCTCGGCCGGGTAGAGCGTGTCCATCGCCGCGGTGGCACCGGCCAGATAGTGGTCGAGCAGGCGGATGCCGGCCGCTTGGCGGTCCGCCCGCTCGTCGTACCTGAGCGACAGGCGGTCCGCGTAGGCGCGCAGGAGGTCGTGCATGGCGTACCGCCCGGGCCCGGAGGACCGCACCAGATGGGCCCGGGTCAGCAGGGCGAGCCGGCTGCCGGCCCGGTCCACGTCCTCGCCGGTGAGGGCGGCGGTGGCGTGGACGCCGAAGTCCGGCCCCGGGTGCAGGGCGAGCAGCCGGAACGTCCGGGCGGCCGCGGGAGGCAGATGACGGTACGACCAGAAGAACACCGATCGCACGGTGGCCCGGGAGTCCCCGCCCGCGTCCAGCAGTTCGAGCCGCCGCTGCTGGTCGCTCAGCTCCGCCACCAGCTCGGACAAGGTCACTCCCGGACGGGTGGCAGCCAGTTCGGCCGCCACCCGCAGCGCCAGCGGCAGCCGTGCGCACTGCTCGGCCAGCACGGCGGACGAGGTGTGGTCCGTCCGAGCCCGGTCGCCGATGAGCAGGCGCAGCAGCGCGGTCGCCTCGGCGGGGACCAGCGGGCCGAGCTCGATCCGCTGGGCGCCGTGCAGCGCCACCAGACCGGCCAGGCTGTCCCTGCTGGTGACCAACACCGCGCAGGAGGGTGTGCCCGGCAGCAGCGGGCGCACCTGTTCGACCGAGAGGGCGTTGTCCAGCACGACGAGCATCCGGCGGTCGGCCATCTCGGTGCGGTAGCGGCTCGCCCGCTCGTCCGGGTCGAGGGGGATGTGCCGACCGCTCAGCCCCAGGGCGCGCAGAAAGCGGGTGAGGGCGTCACCGGAGGACAGCGGCCGGTCCGGGTCGTAGCCGCGCAGATTGACGTACAGCTGCCCGTCGGGAAACCGGTCGCGTGCCTGATGCGCCCAGTGGACGGCCAGCGCGGTCTTCCCGACGCCGGCGGTTCCGGAGATCACCGAGATCGTCATGGTGGCGGGTCCGGGCGCGATGGTCGCGGGTCCGGGCGCCCGGAGGCCGGGCCGCTCGTCCCCGGCCCAGGGCCGGTCGAGCGCGGACAGCTCGGCCGATCGGCCGGTGAAGCCGTAGACGTCCGCCGGGAGTTGGGCGGGCGGGGCGGGCCGGTCCGGGCTCGTCGGCTGATCGTCCCCAGGCCGGGGTCGGGGGGCGGATCCCGACGCGGGCTCGGGGACGGATCCCGACGCGGGCCCGGGTTCGTGCCCGGGGACGGGCCGGGCTTCGTGCCCGGGGGCGTCCGGAATGACGTCGGCCCCACGGGAACGGGTTCCCGTGGGGCCTGCCGCACAGGCTCCCGGTCTCCCGGCCGCCTCCCCCAGCAACGCGGCGTAGGCGGCGGTCAATTCGGCGCCGGGCTCCACACCCAGTTCGTCGGCGAGTCTGCGGCGGCTGTCCAGATAGATCGTGAAGGCCGTGTCCCGCTGTCCGACGGCGCCGTGGGCCCGCATCAGACGGGCCTGTGCCCGCTCGTCCAGCGGGTGCGCGGCCGCGGTCTCCGCCAGGATGGGCAGGGCCTCCTCGGCGTCCCCCGCGGCGATCATCGCGTCGCCGTACTTCGCCACCGCGGCCCGCCGCTCCTCGGCCAGCGCGACCACCGCGGGATGGGCGGCCAGGAGGGGCAGATCCGCCATCGGCGGGGACTGCCACAGCCGGAGCGCCTCAGCCAGCAGCGCTGCCGCGCCGCGATCGTCGCCGTCGCGCCGTGCGGCCTCGGCCCGCGTCGCCAGCTGCCGAAAGCGGGACAGGTCGACGTCGTCCTGGGGAACGCGGAGCGCGTAGCCGTCCCCGACCCTGGGCAGCAGCGCGCTGGGGGTCCGGGCCGGACGGGTGGGCTCCAGCAGGCGGCGTAATCGTTTGACGTAGGTCTGGATGAGATTGACGGCGCTGCGCGGTGGCCGGGCCCGCCACAGGGCGTCGGCCAGCTCCGCCCGGGACAGCGACCGTCCCCCTGCCAGGACCAGCAGGCCGAGGAGGGCTCGCTGATGAGGTGTGCCGAGGTCGATTCCGGCCTCGCCGTGCCAGACCCGTAACGGCCCAAGTACCTGAACGCGCATGGTCTCCCCCCGACCCGAGCCCCGCCCCCAGCCCGCCCTCGGACCCGCCTCGGACCCGCCTCGGACGCGAGAGGCCTTCACCTGCGTATGCCAGGTGGTCATGCTTCCCGCAAGCGCCGGTGGTGTCCAGAAATACCTCTCCCTTCCCCGCCATATTCGGCCATGAGCGCTTCCGGTCGGGCAGCGCGCGCCCCACTCGTCAGCCCATGGCCTTGGCCCATATCCCGGGGTCGACCGGCCCCTCCCCAGGACAGAGCCCCATCTGATAGCGCGCGCCCATCGCTCCACCACCAGGAAACCCCATATTCACCTTCGTCCTGAAGGCGCCTCTGATTCGGCCATACCTGGCCGATATCCAGCTTGCCGCTCGTCCCGACGTGGCCTGGATAATTCTGCCGTCGCCGCCGTGACCTGCCAGAGCGGCGCCGCGGTCCGGGGAGGGTCCATTTTCGCCTTCCCGTCTGCTCCATCGGATCCACCTCGGTTTCCCTCTGTTCCTCTCCGCTCCTCCCTGCTCCGCCCTGTTCCAACGCACCTGCCAGGAATTCAGTGATGGTCATGCGCGCTCGTGGAACGGTTCGGCACCTTTTCGGCATCAAGCGAAGACACCCTGGGAGACACACGTGAGAAAGCTGAAGCTGGGCAAAAGATCGACCCGAATGGGATCCGCGCTGGCGGTCGGCTTATTGATGGTGAGCGGCCTGACGGCCACGTCGGCCGGCGCCGCGTCGTCCTCGGCCAACGCCTCGCCCGAGCTGGGCGTTCGTTTCTACCCCGACGGCGACGGCCAGTGCGACGGGCCGACGAATCCGCCGGAGCGGTGGGTCACCGCGCCCGACTGGTCCACCGCCATCCGCCTGGACACCGACAATCGCGCGGGCGGCTGCCAGCTGGCCTTCGGCATCTACGACCCGTCGAACTCCCTCGCGGGCCTGACCGCCACCTACACCTGGGAGCCGGAGCCCGGCAGCGACGACAGCCAGTGCCAGAACGGGGGCACGCACGTGATCCCGATCAAGCCGTTCAAGACCTTCGGCGACAACATCCGGGTGGACACCGATGGCCGAGCGGGCTGGTGCAACCTCACCTTCGCCCTCTCCGGTCGCTCGGACATCGGCCTCGACGTGCAGTTCTACGGAGACGGCGGCGCCGACGCCGGGGGGCAGTGCAAGAACTACCGCCCCAAGGACACCTACGACACGGCCTATGAGGGCCACTCCGTGACCGTGAGCGACGACACCGACGGCCGCGCCGGCGGCTGCTACCTGTCGCTCCGCCTGAACCGCCTGTTCTAGGCTTCCAGGCCGCTGAGTCTGTCGACAATCTCGACCTCTCGACCTCTCGGCTTCTTCGCCTCTCCGAGGCATCACCCCGCCGGTGAAACCGGCCGCCGCCCGCTGGCTCCGCCGTCCATCGACGGGCCAGTGGGCCGCCCGAGAGCGGCCCGTATCAGCGATCCCGGGCCATCCGCCCATCATTCTTCAAGCCCGTTGACGTAACCGGCGAGGAAGGCATGGTTCATGCCGCACACCAAGTCGGGGGCCTTCCCGGTGAGCGGGTGGAACGGCCAGCCATCCGCCGGCCGCGCCGCTCGGCGGCCCGCACCGCCGCCTGCGCGGCGTTTTCGTCGGTCCCCTCGGTGAGGACCGCGTCCAGCAGCAGGTCCGCCAGGACGGCGTGCCGCGTCGTCAAGAGTTGGCGAGCACCAGTACCGGCACCCCGAACATGCCTCCAACTCTGAAGTGGGGCGATCGATACATCCGCCGCGGTGCGGTCAACCGAAACGGCTTTCGTTCAACTAGTGAATTCAGCAAGGCCCTTGACCGACAAGGGCGGGGTCCAAGACAGTCGTTCCGTGTGAGCGCTCTCTCGACCCCATGGGCGCTCGCTCTGCCCACTGTGCCCGAGTTCCCGTAGCCCGATCTCCCATCACCCCCACGCCAGGAGCGGGCCACGGGGGCTCGCACATCCGGGCACCGCTGTTCCTTCGAACGAAAGCAGCCCCCCACATGTTCAGGATCACTTCCTCAGCTACGACGGCGGAGGCCAAACCCCGCCGCCGCCGACGACGCGTTCTGGCCTTCGTGGCCGCCCTGTCGCTTCCGGTGACCGGACTGCTGGCTCTCACGGTGTCCTCCAACACCGCCGCCGCGGGCGAGCCCGCGGCCAAGGCCGAGTGGACCACCGTCTTCCAGGACGACTTCGACGGCGCGGCGGGCACCGGTCTGAACAAGAACGACTGGCTGTACGACATCGGCACCGGCTACCCGGGCGGCGCCGCGAACTGGGGCACCGGCGAGATCGAGTCGGTCACGGACTCCACCGACAACGTCTACCACGACGGTGACGGGCATATGGTGATCAAGCCGATCCGTGACGGTTCCGGCAAGTGGACCTCCGGCCGCGTGGAGACCCAGCGCACCGACTTCGAGGCGCCCGCCGGTGGGCAGTTGGAGATCAGTGCCTCCCTCAAGCAGCCCAACCCGGAGAAGGCCCTCGGAATCTGGCCCGCCTTCTGGGCCATGGGCGCCGACGCGCGCCCGGTCGGGGCCACCAACTGGCCGAGCATCGGTGAGCTGGACATCATGGAGGCCGTCAACGGGCTGAGCAAGCACTCGAGCACCTTCCACTGCGGTGAGTGGGCGGGCGAGTGCCACGACCCGGACGGGATCACCAGCGATCTGCTGCCGTGCGACGGCTGTCAGACCGACTACCACACGTACTCCGTGATCGTGGATCGCACCGACACCTCCGCCGAACAGCTGCGCTTCTACCGCGACGGCAAGGAGACCTTCACGGTGAAGCAGAACCAGGTGTCGGCCGAGACCTGGAAGAAGGCGGTCGACCACGGGTTCTTCGCCATCTTCAACGTCGCGGTCGGCGGCTCTTACCCGAACAAGGTCTGCGGCTGCACCTCACCGGCGGCGGACACCACCTCCGGTGAGGGAATGAGCGTGGACTGGTTCTCCGTCAAGGTGAGCAAGTAGCGCCGCGCACGTTCATCCGCGTAGCGGAGCGCCCGGTCCCACCCGCGCGGTGGGGCCGGGTGCGTCCGGTCCGCCTCACAGGGAT
>NZ_JBQTCE010000006.1:50522-76801 GCF_052665095.1 Streptomyces sp. NEAU-174
GGCGGGGAGGGTTGTCGGGGGGGGGGGGGAGCGCGGGGCCAAACGGGGGGGGGGGGCCCGGCCGCGTCCGGTACGCCTAACGGGACTGGTCGAAGAGCCAGTCGATGACGACGTCGTTCTCGTAAGTCTGGGCCCACGCGAAGTGCGGGCTCACCGGCGTCGTGCCGGGCGTGTAGCTCGTGAACAGCACATGGCTGCCGGCCCGGCGGGCCCGGTGCAGCAGGGCCCTGGAGCGGGCTTCGAACTCCGCTTTCGGCAGGTCGTTGGCCCACTCCCCGCGGGTGACCCGCGCACCGGCGCTCTCCAGCGCGTTCATCAGCGTCCAGGTGCCGGGCTTTCCGAACCGTCCTTCGCGGTAGGGGACCACCGGGTCGTCGATGGAGTGGTCGGTCCACATCGGGATGTGCGTGATCCCGTCCATGGTGGACGGGTCGCCCCAGCCGGCGGTGGCCAGGGCCGCGGCGAAGGTGTGGGGACGCCTCGGGAGCAGGTTGAAGATGCCTCGCGCACCCGATGACAGGCCGACGAGATAGAGCCGATCCGCATCGACGGGGCGCTGTGTTGTGAAGGCGTCGATGAGTTCGACCAGCGCCGAGCGGACCTTGGGGTCGGTCCAGTCCGTACCGTCGGGTCCGTCCATGGGGCGGGGCAGTGGGATCTGAGGGGCGAGCACGAACGCCGGGTGCCGACGCTGGCGTTCCGGCTTGGCGAAGGTGACGGCGACGCGATTGGCGGTGAGCTGGGTCATGTTGTTGTCGGCGACCTCGCCACCGCCGTGCAGGGTGACGACGAGCGGATACCGCGCGGCCGCCCCCGGACTCCGCACGAACCCCTCCGGCTGGTACAGCCGGAAGGCCAGTTCGAATCCGGTGGAGTCGGTGAACGATCCCGCTGTGAAGTCGTCGACCACCGGGGTGATGACGTCGTCGTTCCGGATCGCCAACGGACCTGCCGCGAGCACCACGTCACCACCGGGGGTCCGCACATCGGCCACCTGCCTGACGGTGTAGGCGCGCTGGAGCGGAAGCGGGTCGGTGCCGGCAGCCTGCGCATTGGTGTCGTCCGGGTCGAGCTCGATGACGAGGTATCTGCCCGGCCGTCCCGCGTCGGGGACGTCGTCCGTCCTGGCCGCAGTGTTCGGGTAGACCCGGGTGACCGTCCGAGCCGCGCTCTGCCCGCCGAGGTCGGCGGTGACCTGGAAGGCGGAGGGCGGGATGACGCCGCCACGTAAGTCGATGGGGGCCGCGTAGCGGATGGCGACGGCGGTCACCCGCCAGTTGTTCCTGGGCGTCACCTGCGTGATGAGGGCGGTCCGCAGCACGGGATTGGCTCCGGCCGCCACCGGCCGTCCCGGCGCCGGGGCATCGGCCGCCGCGGTGGCCGTGTTGATCACCAACGAGCCGGTGACGGTGCCCGCCGCCATGGCGAAGGCCGTACGTCTGGTCATCTTTCTCAAGGGTCCTCCGTGAGATGTCGGGCGGCCCGGGAGGGCCGGACGTGGAGCCGATCGCCTGGTGCGGGGGAACCGAGAAGGAGCGGTAGGGCGGGGTGAGCGCCGATGCGTGGCCGGGCCGGGTCGTTCAGCGGGCGAGGCGGGTGGCGGGCATCGCCGTACCACCCGTGAGTCTCCAAGCTGTGTTCGAACGGTGTCCAGCGTCGAAACCGGGATCTGTCGATGCGTCATCCGCATCAATCCGGCCGCGTGCTCGTGCGCCCCGCTCCCGGGGGCTCCAGGACGTGCACAACGGGCTTATGCGCAAACGACAGCTTCATATCCAAGGGCGAGGGGTGGCCCTGCCGCTACCCGCATCCGAAGCTTGCAGGCATGTCAACTATCAACCGCATGCCTCCTTTGTGCGGCACACGGCCCTATCCGCCGAGAGGATCCCCCGATGCGTTCAGCGCCGCCTCCACCTCCGCCCGGCGGCGCGCCCGCCGGGAAGGAACCGGCCCCCCGCTCGGTGGCCGGCCGGGTTCTCAGCGTGCTGGACGCGTTCGCGGGGGAACGCCGTCGGCTGACCCTTACGGACATCAGCCGACGAACCGGGATGCCGCTGGCCACTACGCACCGGCTCGTCGGCGAGCTGTTGTCCTGGGGTGCCCTCGAACGGCACCGGAGCGGCCGCTACGAGATCGGTCTGCACTTGTGGGCGGTCGCCGCAATGGCCCCACGCTGGCTGGAGCTGAGAGACGTGGCGATGCCCTTCCTCCTCGGCCTGTACCGGAAGACCGGGCGGCAGCAGGTTCGGCTGGCGGTGCTGGACGGCATGGAGACCGTGCTCGTGGAGCGGATCGGCGCCCCGGGAACCGGCGGAGCGGGCGAACCGGTCGGCGGCCGGCGCCCGGCGCACACCACCGGTGACGGCCTGGTGCTCCTCGCGTACGCGGGGTCCACCGTCCGAGAGCACTATCTGGTCCACCACGCCCCGGCGACCGGCCTGCGTCGCGTGCTCGCCGAGGTGGAGGGGGCAGGCTTCGCGGTGAACGGCCGGTGGCCCGGCCCCGGGGGCACGGTGTCGGCCGCGGCCCCCGTGCGGGACGCGACGGGCGAGGTCGTCGCCGCCGTGTCCGTCGTCCCGGGGACCTCTGATGCCGGACGGAACGCGCTCGCGCCCCTGGTCATGGCCACCGGCCGGACCATCTCCCGCGCGTTGTCCCGTCGGCAGAACGGCGCGTGAGCCGACGCCTCCAGGGGGCGCCGCGCGCGGAGTGGGCACGGACGGGCTCGTGAGAAGGGCTCCCGCGGTGGACCCGCGGGAGCCCTCCCCAGGGGCCCTACGAGGATCCGCTCAGAACGGACAGGTGTCCTGCCAGCGCGTGACCAGGGAGGGGTTGTTCTTGTCCGCTTCCCGCGCGGCACCGCACAGGAACGGGCTGAAGCGGGTGTCGCCGTACAGCCAGCGGCTGAAGAACGACACCATCCACTTGCCCTGCTTGGCCTTGTTGCCGTAGCCGGTCATCGGGCAGAGATGGTCGCCGGGAACCTCGACGAAGAGCTTCTCGGCCCGGGACATGGAGTTGTACCAGGGCAGAGCGTAGGTGTTGGCGTGGGCGACGGGGTCGCTCTGACAGGTCATGAAGAAGGTGGGGTCGGTGACTCCGGAGAAGTTCTGGCTGGGGTTGTACGGGGCCAGGGGCACGCCCGCCTTGAAGCGGGAGTCGTCCCGGAGCGCCACCATCACACCGCCGCCGCCCATCGAGTGACCGGCCGCGCCGAGCGTGCCGTTCACCTTCCCGTAGATCGGGTTGCCGGTGGTGGAGCCGAGCGAGAGCAGTTGGGTGCCGGCGGCGCTGATCTGACGGCCGCGCGACGCGGGATCGTCGCCCAGCGCAAGGGTGCCGACGTTGATGACGACGAAGCCCCAGGAAGCGAGGCGGGGCGCGAGCCACTGGAGGTTCTGCTGGGTGCCTTGATAGCCCGGCATCAGCACGACGCCCGGGTACGAGCCGCCGGCCGTCGGGTACGTGATCGTGCCGGACCCGTACCCGTTCGGATGGGGAACGGTGTAATTGGCGGTGGCCAGCGGCCCGTTCGTGGCCTCGAGCGAAGCGGTCGTCGGATCCGGGATCGCCGCGGGGACGGCGGCGTTCTCGGTGGCCGAGCCGGCAGCGGGATTGCTCCGGGACGGCCGTTCGGCGGCCGCGGTGGGTGTGACGGAGACGGTCAACAGCGCCGAGGTGAGGGTGGCCGCCAGCGCGATCAGCACGGCCACGAGGCGGGATCGGGACCGTAACGGGGCAGTCGATCTGGAGCGACGACGGGTTGGACGCATCGGTGTACCTCCAGGATGCGGCGCGGGTGCGCGCTGCGGAAGCGCAGCGCGACCGCACCGTAAAGTGCGCCGGAGACACCCGGAAGTCGGCTTTCTGCCCAGCGGAAGGAAAAACCGCGGGCGGGTTTCTTCGACCTCACTCAGCCCTCACCGGGCCGCACGACGACGGCGTTGGTCTCGACACGTCCACTGCGTTCGAAACGGAGGGTGAAGGGCACCAGGTCTCCGGCCCGCCAGCGGGCCGTGGCC
Source organism: Streptomyces sp. NEAU-174 (assembly GCF_052665095.1). NCBI lineage: Bacteria > Bacillati > Actinomycetota > Actinomycetes > Kitasatosporales > Streptomycetaceae > Streptomyces > Streptomyces sp. NEAU-174. The sequence goes on from NZ_JBQTCE010000006.1 coordinate 54,545, forward strand.
GGGACGGTCACATCGCTGGTGAACGGTGACATGTCGAGCGTGCCGCCCGCCGGAACCGGCAGGGACTCCGCGGCCTGCGGATAGGCCGATCCCCGCCCGGTCATCCGGTGGCGGCTGAGCGAGATCTCCCCGGTGACCGCGGAGGACGTCACCTCGACCAACCGGTCCCGCACACCGCCGGTGTTGGTGATCCGGAAGAACGCGGCGGTCCGCGACACCCCCGGGGCGGGGAGGAAGAGCCGTGCGCCGGTGACGTCGATACGCGGAGGACTGCCCGCGTTGCCCGAGGCGGTCCACACGGCGAGGCCACCCAGCGCCAGGACACAGGCGCAGGCCGGAGCGGCCGCGGCCCGCAGGGAGTCCGTGAGGCGACGGTGGCTGGGCGTCCAGGAGGGGTTCGTCATCGGGCTGGTCTCCACCTCGGTGTCGGGGCGCGGTCGCGGGCAGGCGGTCCACAAGCGGCTGAGCAGGTCGGAGGAAGTCCGCTACGGTTCGGGCAGCGCCCCGAAGGGGCGCGGGGCTGTGTCGATATGCGGCTCCGCCGCGTGGGCGACCAGCCACGATGCGGCCGCAGACGCACGACGGCATTTCGCGGCACTTCCCGCGGAGCGCTCAGCAGGGGCATCACAGTGGCGTCCGGGCGGCGGGCCGGGAAGGGCGTCCGCCGGTCGGTCCACCGGTCGGGCCACCGGTCGGTGACGGCTGTCGGCGTCTGCCCGTCGGTGACGGCCGCCAGACCCGCAGCCGCAGGCTGTTGCCGACCACGAGCAGCGAGCTGACCGACATCGCGGCCGCGGCAAGCATGGGGTTGAGCAGGCCGACCATGGCCAGCGGCACCGTCACGGCGTTGTAGCCGAACGCCCAGAGCAGGTTGGCCCGGATCGTGCCCAGAGCGCTGCGGGCGAGGCCGACCGCGTCCGCCAGGGTCTCGATGTCACCGCGTACGAGGGTCACGTCGGCCGCTCCGATCGCCACGTCCGTGCCCGTGCCCATGGCGATGCCGAGGTCGGCGCCGGCCAGGGCGGCCGCGTCGTTGACACCGTCGCCGACGACGGCGACCCGGCAGCCCTGCTCCCGCAGCTCGCGGACGAGGGCGGCCTTGTCCTGCGGGGTACTACGGGCGTGCACCTCCTCGATGCGGAGGTCGGCTGCGACGGCGTGGGCGGGCGCCTCCCGGTCGCCGGTGGCGAGCACCGGTCGCACCCCCAGGCGGCGGAGCCGGTCCACGGCCCGGTAACTTCCCGGTCGCAGGACGTCCCCGAGCTCGATCAGTGCCTCGGGCTCGCCGTCGACGCGGACCACGACCGGGGTGCGGGCGGCGGTCCCGCCGGCCGGCAGCGCCTGGGCCAGGGTGGGCGGCAACACGTCGTCCGGGGCCAGGACCTCGACCAGCCGTCCCGCCACCCGCCCGCGGACGCCCCTCCCCGGCAGCGCGAGGAAGTCGGCCACGGCCGGAAGCGGCTCCCCGGGGACGGTTCGCCGGGCATACGCGGTGATGGCACGCCCCAGCGGATGCTCCGATCCCTGTTCCACCGCGCCCGCCAGCCGGACCACTCGCTCCTCGCCGAGCCCGCCCGGCGCGGCCGTGACCCGGGCGACGCTCATATGCCCGGAGGTGAGCGTGCCGGTCTTGTCGAGCACCACGGCATCGAGGTGCCGCAGTCCCTCCAGCGCCCGTGCCCCGCTGACCAGGACACCGAGTTGGGCGCCCCGGCCGGTCGCCGCCATCAGCGCGGTGGGGGTCGCCAGGCCCAGCGCACAGGGGCACGCCACGACCAGGACGGCCACGGACGCGGTGATCGCCGCCTGCGGCTCGGCGCCCGCCCCGAGCCAGAATCCGAGCACCGTGACGGCCAGGGCGAGCACGACGGGGACGAAGACCCCCGCGGCCTTGTCGGCGAGCCGCTGCGCCCGTGCCTTGCCCGCCTGGGCCTCGGTCACCAGCCGGGTGATACGGGACAGTTGCGTATCGGCTCCCACCGCGGTGGCCCGTACGAGAATCAGCCCTCCGGCGTTGACGGCACCGCCGATCACCGGCGCGCCGGGGCCGACCTCCACCGGCTCGCTCTCCCCGGTCACCAGGGAGAGATCGACGGCCGAGCCGCCCTCCACGACCGTGCCGTCGGTGGCCAGGCGCTCCCCGGGCCGGACGACGAAGACCTGACCGACCCGCAGTTGTCCGATCGGGATCAGGCGCTCGCCCTCGCCGTCGCGTACCGAGACCTCCTTGGCGGCCAGCCGGGCCAGTGAGCGCAGTGCCGCGCCGGTCCCCCGCCGGGCCCGCGCCTCCAGGTAGCGGCCCGCCAGGACGAACAGCGGTACGCCGACGGCGGCCTCCAGATAGATGTGGGCGACGCCGTCCGAGGCGGTGGGCACCAGGCTGAACGGCATCCGCATGCCAGGGGCGCCGGCGCCGCCGAGGAACAGCGCGTAGGAGGACCAGGCGAAGGAGGCCGCGACTCCCAGCGACACCAGGGTGTCCATGGTCGCCGCCGCATGCCGCAGTCCGCGTGCCGCCCGCAGGTGGAAGGGCCAGGCTCCCCAGACGACGACGGGCGCGGCGAGTACGAAGCACAGCCACTGCCAGTTGCGGAACTGCGTACCGGGAACCATCGACAGGACCAGCACCGGCACCGCGAGCAGGGCCGTGATCACCAGCCGGTCGCGCTCCTGCCGGGCGTCCTCCGCTTCGTCCCCCTCATCCCCTCCATCCCCGTCCTCGCGCCGTCGCTTCCTGGGCGGCTCGGGGAGCGCGGCGGAATAGCCGGCCTGCTCGACGGTCGCGATCAGCTGGTCCGGGCCGACGCCGGGCGGGTGGTTCACCCGGGCCCGGCCCGTGGCGAGGTTTGCCGTCGCCGTGACCCCGTCCAGCCTGGCCAGCTTCTTCTCGACGCGCCGCACACAGGCCGCACAGGTCATTCCGCCGACGGAGAGGTCGGTCACGACCGTCCGGGAAGCCGATTCGGCGGCCATCAACGCCCGCTTCCGTGGTCCGTGCCCATGCCGTCCATCTCCATGCCGCCACCCTCGTGGCCGTCTCCTGAGCCGTCCTGTGTCGTGCCGGTGCGGTGCATGCCGGGGGCGACGGGCCCGACGCTCGTGCCGACGGCGTAGGAAGCGGCGCACACCACCACGAGCAGCAGGAGGAAGCCGCACAGCGCCGGTGGGGGCAACGCTCCGGACAGCGACGCGGCCGCCCGGCGGCGGGCGGGTCGGTGGTTCTGCTTCATATGACGAAACTCCGATCGCTTCGTACGGCCTCAGCCAGTCCGGCCGCACCGGTAGAGGAGTCGGAACGGCCTCCACCCGAGTTCCGATGCCTCGCGGTGACGCGTGCCACAGCGGGGCGCGGGCTCAGCCCTGTTCGTAATGGCTCGGCCTGCCGTGCCGGTGGACGAGACGGCCGAGCCGCCGCGCGCGGGTGCGGGGCAGGAGCGTCCAGGTGCCGTCGGCGCGGCGCAGGGCGGCGGAGTGCCAGGGGGTGGTCCAGACGTCGGGAGCGTCGAGCAGGCGGATGCCGAACTTCGGGGCGCCGATGGGCTGGGGGTGAATGGACAACCGGACGGCGCGAGGGTGGTGCTCGGCGATCAGCTCGCCCCAGGCGCGACTGCGCTGGATGACGCCGTACGCGCGTTGGCGGCACTCGCGCTGGAGGGCGGAGCGGGTGCCGGTGAAGTCGGCGGTGTCCTCGACGAGGAATCGGGTGATGCCCCGGTACAGGGCCAGGGTGTGGGCCTCGGAGCGGACCTCCGCCCGCAGCGCCTCCAGGGTGGGGGCGTAACCCTGGTGCACCCGGGCGCGCTTGGCGCCGTGGGGCAGGTCACCCAGCACATCGCGCAGGTCGAAGACGGAGAGGCGGTGCAGGTCCGCCTCCTGTATGAGGTGTCCGAGTGCGTCCGCGTAGGCGTCTATGTGGTCGTCCGGGACGCGGATCAGGTCGCCGAAGACATGGCCGTCGGAGCAGATGATCACACGGGCGCCCGGCGGGTGGATCCGCTCGATCTTCTCGCACAGGGTGTTCAGGAAGCCGAGGGAGAGGCGTTCGCCCTGGTCGGGGAGGTGGCCGAGAACCTTGGCGGGGTTGGGGGACTTGCAGGGGAAGCCGGGCAGGGTGAAGAGCACGGGTTCTCCGGCGCGTACGAAGCCGGCGATCCGGCGCAGTTGGTGCGGGAAGGCCACCACTCCCCCGGGCGAAGGGCCGGTCGTGCGGTGGTGCGGCAGGAGCAGGTCGAGGATGGCGGCGCTGGTGCCGCTCGTGGAGCGGTGGGTCATATGCGCCGGTCGTAGCCGACGGGCAGGTGGTTGGTGCCACGGCCGAGGACCGCGGGGATCCACTCGATGTCCGCGTCGTCGATGGCCAGGCGCAGTCCGGGCAGGCGGGCCAGGAGGGTGTCCAGGGCGATCCGGAGCTCGGTGCGGGCGAGGGCGGCGCCGGGACAGAAGTGGATGCCGTGGCCGAAGGCCAGATGGGGGTTGGGCGAGCGGTCGAGGTCGAGTGCGTCGGGGTCGGGGAAGCGGCGCGGGTCGCGGTTGGCGGCACACAGCGAGACGATCACCGAGTCGCCGGCCGGGATCCTCGTACCGTGCAGATCGCCGTCCTGGTCGAGGAAGCGCCATGTGGTCAGCTCGAAGGCGCTGTCGTGGCGGAGGAGTTCGTCGACCGCGCGGGGCGTCAGGTCCGGGTCGTCGCGCAGCCGGGCGAGCTCGGCGGGGTGGCGGAAGAGGGCGATCAGGGAGGTGGTGATCTGGTTCGTGACCGGCTCCTGACCGGCCACCAGGAGCTGGAAGATCATCGAGTCCAGCTCCTCCGGCGACAGCTCTCGGCGGTCTCGGGCCTCGACGAGGCCGCTGAGCAGGTCGTCCTCCCGGTGTTCTCGCTTGTGGGCGACGACGTCGGCGATATAGCGCTGAAGGCCGTGCAGACGGGCCTCGTACAGCGGGCGTCCGGGGTCGGTGGGGCCCACCGGCTGGACGACCTTGCCCCAGTCGCGGTCGAAACGGTTCGCCAACTCGGATGGCAGGCCGATGACTTCGGCGAGGACCCGGAACGGAAAGTGGGCGGCGAAGCCGGTGACGAGGTCCGTGGGACCGGTGTCCGGGAGGGCGTCCACGAGGGCGTCGGCCAGTTCCTGGAACCGGGGCCTCAGCCGCTCGATACGGCGCGGGGTGAAGGCGTCGGTGACGAAGCGCCGCATGCGGGTGTGGTGGGGCGGGTCCTGGTGCAGGAGGTGGACCTGGAGCTGGGAGCGCTGCGGCTCGGGCATGATCGAGGCACGGGCGCGCCAGTGGTCGTTGCCGCGGTCGTGGTTCTTGCCCAGGCGGTCGTCGTTCAGCGCGGCGTGGGCGGCCTCGTAACCGGTGACGAGCCAGGCGCGCACACCGCTGGGGAACAGGACGCGATGGACGGGACCGCTCTCCCGCATCCGCTCGTACAGCGGATAGGGGTCGGCCTTGTACGGGCAGCCCATGAGCGGGACCGGGTCGGGCAGGGGTTCGTCGCGTGGGCCGTACGCGTTCATGGCGGGCAGGGGCTCTTGGAGGGTCATGCGGGGGCGCTCCTCAGAGGGCGAGGTCGGGCTGGTGGTGGTCGAGCCAGAGGGCGAGATCGACGACGCGTTCGAGGCGGAGCCGGTGGCCCCACCGGAGTTGATCGGGCGCGGTGTCGAGGCAGGGCTTGATGCGGGTCTCGTCGGCGAGGGAGCGGACCCGGTCGTCGGCGAGCGCGTCGCGGGCCATGTCCTGGAGACCGCGGTTGTAGTCGGGGTGGTGGGTGGCCGGGTAGTGGTTCTTGGGCCGGTGCAGCACCGACTCGGGCGCCAGGCCCGTGCCCGCCGCGCGCAGCAGGCTCTTCTCCCGGCCGTCGAAGCTCTTCAGCGCCCATGGGGAGGTGAAGGCGTACTCGACGAGCCGGTGGTCGCAGTAGGGGACGCGCACTTCCAGGCCCTGGGCCATGCTCAGCCGGTCCTTGCGGTGCAGGAGCTGGCGCAGCCAGCGGGTGAGCGACAGGTGCTGCATCTCGCGTTGCCGGTGCTCGGTCTTCGACTCGCCTGCGGTGTGCGGTACGGCGGCCAGAGCGCCGCGGTAGGTGTCGTCGCGGAACTCGCCGATGCGCAGGTCGAGTTCGGGGTTGAGCGGCATGGCGGCCTCGTCGCCGGTCACCAGCAGCCAGGGGAAGGTGGGCGCGGCGAGCGCCTTGGGGTCGTGGAACCAGGGGTAACCGCCGAAGACCTCGTCGGCGGCCTCGCCGGACACGGCGACGGTGGAGTGTTTCCGGATCTCTCCGAGGAGGAGGTAGAGGGAGGTGTCCATGTCTCCGACGCCGATCGGCGAGTCGCGGGCCACGACCACGGCCTTGCGGTGCTCGGGGTCGAGCAGGGCACGCGGGTCCAGTACGACCGTGCGGTGATCGGTGCCGATGAACGCGCCCGCTTCCGTGGCGTACGGGGTGTCGTGGCCGGTGCGCAGGACGTCGCCGGTGAAGCTCTCGGCCTGGTCGCTGTAGTCGACGGCGTAGGAGCGGATGCGGGCGTCCTGGCCCTCGCGCAGCCGCAGTTCGTCGGCGAGCAGGGCGGTCAGGACGGTGGAGTCGAGGCCGCCGGACATCAGGGAGCAGAGCGGGACGTCGGCCTCCAGCTGGGCGCGGGCGGCGGTGCTCACCAGGTCGTGCACGCGGGCGACGGTCGCGTCCCGGTCGTCCGGGTGGGCGCCGGCCTCCAGCTGCCAGTAGCGGCGTTCGCGGATGCCGTGCCGGTCCAGGAGGAGCAGGCCGCCGGGCTCGACCTCCCGCACGCCCGACCACACCGTCGGACCGGTGTTGAACAGCAGGCTGTACGCCTCGCGCAGCCCGTCCGCGTCCACCCGCGGCCGTATCTCGGGGTGGGCGAAGAGCGCCTTGGGTTCGGAGGCGAAGGCCAGACCGCCGTCGACGGCCGCCCAGAACAGGGGCTTGACACCGAGCCGGTCGCGGACCAGGAGCAGCCGCCGCCTCCGCTCGTCCCACACCGCGAACGCGAACATGCCGTCCAGGTGATCGGCGACCGCCTCGCCCCACTCGGCGTAGGCGCGCAACACCACCTCGGTGTCACTGCGGGTGCGGAACTCGTGGCCCAGGTTCCTCAGCCGGGCGCGGAGCTCATGGTGGTTGTAGATCTCACCGCTGTAGGTGAGGACGCTCGTCGGGACCTCCGGCCGGTCGGTCATCGGCTGTACGCCGCCTTCGATGTCGATGACGGCCAGGCGGCGGTGGCCGATCGCGGCGTGCTCGCCGAGCCAGACTCCGCCCGCGTCGGGCCCGCGCGGGGTGAGCGTGGCGGTCATGGCCTCGATGACCGGGGCCTGGGTGCGGGCGTCCCTGTGGAAGGACACCCAGCCGGTGATTCCGCACATGGGTACGACTCCTCGGTGAGGGCTTAAGGATCGATGGCTCAGCGGGGTGCGGCGGGTGCCGCGTCGGTGGCGCTTCCGGGGAGGCTCGCCGGGCCCCGGGCGGGCAGGGCGAGCAGTGGCACGGCGAGGCAGGCGGCGGTGGCGGCCAGCGCCAGGCCCGTCCGTGCGCCGCCGTCCGGGCCCGTCAGCCTCCAGGCCGCCGTGGCCAGTGCCGGGCCGAGCGTGAAGCCGAGGCTGCGGGCGAGCTGAACCGTGGAGCCGACCGTGGCGGCGCGGCCCGGCGGAGCGGCGCCCATGACCAGAGCCTGGGTGGGTCCTCCGGTCAGCCCCATGCCGAGTCCGGCCAGGACCAGCCGCCAGGCCACCTCGGGCGGGGACCAGCCTGCGCCCGGCAGGACGAGCAGCAGCAGTCCGGTGGCGGTCAGGGCGGCGCCGGTGACCGCGACGGGCCTGGCACCGCAGCGGTCGGCGAGCCGTCCGCCGAGGGGGCCCGCCAGCCCCATGCCGAGGGGGAAGGCGAGCACGGTCAGGCCCGTGGTGGTCGCGCTGACGTCCTCGTCGCGCTGGAGGCGCAGGGCGACCACGTAGTGCATGGCGGCGAAGCCCACCGCCAGCGCCAGCACCGCGCCGTGCACCCGCAGCAGCCCCGCGGCCCGCAGCAGACCGGTCACCGGACGGCCGCCCGGGCCCCGCAGCCACCACCACAGCGGCGGTACGGCGACGAGGGCGAGCCAGGCAGGCGCGACGGAACCCAGGGTCAGGGACAGCAGCAGGATCGTTACTCCGGTGGCCACCAGGGCCGCATCGGCGAGGGAGCGCCGGCCAGGACCGCGCAGGCGCCCGCCCCGGGGCATCGCCCGCCACACCACCGCCAGCGCCACCAGGCAGAGCGGGATCTTGACCAGGAAGATCCAGCGCCAGCCCAGATGGTCCAGGAGCAGCCCTCCGGCCGCCGGTCCGACGACGGCGCCCAGGGGGCCGAGGGTCGCCGGCACGCTCATCGCGCGCCCGCGCAGCTCCGGCCGCACGGAGCGGACCGCCAGCACCGGCATCAGCACGAACAGCACGGCGCCGCACGCGCCCTGTCCGATCCGGGCGGCGATCAGCCAGAACGCCCAGGGGGACGCGGCGGCGAGCGCGCCGCACAGCCCGAAGCCGGCGGTCGCGGCCAGCAGCGCGGGGCGGACACCCATGTCGTCGAGCCAGTGGCCGACGGGCAACAGCAGGGCGACGACGGGGAGTTGATAGCCCAGGACCGCCCACTGCGCCGTCGCGGCCGACACCCCCAGGCCCTCGGAGATGTCCGCGAGCGCCACGTTCACGATGTTCATGTCGAGCATCGCCACGAACGACAGGACGCCCGCCACGGACACCAGGAGCCAGCGGTCGTGGACTTCGGGTACGTCCCCGGGCCGCTCCGGTGCGTCCCCGCGCCGCTCCGCGCCGGAAGCGTCGTCCGTCATGCGCCCTCCCGGTGGTCGAAGGCGATCAGCGGGTCCCCGGTCAGCGGGTGCTCGACCACGGCCGCGCGCACGCCGAACACCTCGGCCAGCAAAGCCGGTCGCAGCACGTCGCGGGGTGCGCCGGAGGCGACCACGCGGCCCTCGTGCAGGACGTGGAGCCGGTCGCACACCGAAGCGGCGGCGTTGAGGTCATGCAGCGAGACCAGGGTCGTACGGCGGCGGCCGCGCAGCAGGGCGAGCAGTTCGACCTGGTGGCGGATGTCGAGGTGGTTCGTCGGCTCGTCCAGGACCAGGACGTCCGCCGCCTGTGCGAACGCGCGGGCCAGCAGCACGCGTTGGCGTTCGCCGCCGGACAGCTCGGTGAAGCGGCGGGCGGAATGGTGCGCCATGCCGACATCGGCGAGGGCACGGGCGACCATGTCCCGGTCGTTGGCGTCCTCCCCTGCGAACGCCAGCTTGTAGGGGGTGCGCCCCATGGCGACGACCTCGCGCACGGTCAGCTCGAAGTCCTCACCGCGCTCCTGCGGGAGGGCGGCGATGTGCCGGGCCGAGCGGGCGGGGCTCAGCTCGCGGATGTCGGTGCCCTGGAGCAGAACGCGCCCGGAGGCCGGCTTCAGGTGCCGGTACACGGTCCGCAGAAGCGTGGACTTGCCGCTGCCGTTGGGCCCGACCAGGCCGGTGATCTCGCCCGCGGCCGCGATGAGGTGGGCGCCGGCCACCACCGTGCGTCCGGCGTACGCGACATTCAGGTCCTCGATGTCGATCCGCAACCGGCGCTCCCCCGGTCCGTCCCCGGCTCCCACTTCCTCGGGCAGCACCGCGTCTCCCGCCCTCCGTACGTTCCTCAACTCCCGCTCCCCAACCGCCGGTCCAGCAGATACAGCAGCGCCGGAGCGCCGATCAGCGAGGTGACGACCCCGACCGGCAGTTCCTGCGCCTCCATGGCCGTGCGGCACACGAGGTCGACCACCACCAGCAGCAGCGCGCCGAAGAGCGCCGACAGCGGCAGCAGGCGACGGTGGTCACCGCCGACGACCAGACGGCAGACGTGGGGGACCATGAGCGCGACGAAGGCGATGGCCCCGGAGACCGCGACGAGGACGCCGGTGAGCAGGCTGGTGACGGCGAACAGCTCACGGCGCAGCCGTACGACGTCGATGCCGAGCCCGGCGGCCGTCTCATCTCCCATCAGCAGCGCGTTGAGCCCTCGGGCCCTGGCCTGGAGCAGCAGCAGGACCGCCGGAACCGCCACCGCCGGGGCGGCCAGCAGGGGCCAGCTCGCGCCGCCCAGGCTGCCCATGAGCCAGAACAGCACGCTGTGCGTCTGCTGCTCGTCCCCGGCCTGGAGGACGAGGTAGCTGGTGAAGCCGGACAGGAACTGTCCGATGGCCACCCCGGCGAGCACCAGTCTGAGCGGCGCGAATCCCCCGCCGCGCCGGGCCACCGCCCAGACGAGGGCGAAGGTGGCCAGGGCTCCCGCGAACGCGGCAGCGGACAGGCCGAGCCCCAGGGCGCCCCCGGTGCCGAGGCCGAGCACGATGGCGGCGACGGCGCCGAGTGAGGCGCCGTTGGAGACGCCCAGGAAGTACGGGTCGGCCAGCGGGTTGCGGACGAGAGCCTGCATCGCCGTACCGACCAGTCCGAGTCCGGCGCCCACCAGCGCGGCCAGCAGGGCGCGAGGAAGGCGCAGTTGCCAGACGATCAGGTCATTCGTGCCGGGCCTGGGGGCATGACCGGTCAGCCTGCGCCAGACCACGCTCCACACCTCGCCCGGCGGGATCGACGTGGAGCCCCAGGCGACCGCCGCCGTGAGGGCCGCGAGCAGCGCGACCGCGAGGAGCAGCGCCGACGGCCCGGCGGGCACCGAACGCCGCGTGCGCGCGGCGGCGTCGGCGGCGCCGTCGTCGGTGCCCTTCCCGCTCACCGTGACATCGAGCACGGTCAGCCGACCTTGCCCGGGTAGAGGGTCTTGGCGATCTTCTGGACGGTGTCGGCGTTCTCGACGCCGGCGATGGTGGTCTGCTCGGAGCCGATGCGCAGGAAGTGGCCTTCCTTGACGGCCTTCAGGCCCTTGGTGGCGGAGTTCGACTCGAGCCACGTCCGCGCCTCGTCGAACGCCTTCTCGTTCGCCGCCTCGCTGCCCCGGTCCCGGACGCCCAGCTGAATCCAGTCCGGGTTCCTGGAGATGACATCCTCCCAGCCGACCTGCTGGTAGTCGCCGTCGCAGTCGGCGAAGACATTGCGGGCACCGGCCAGAGTGATCACCGCGTTGGCGAGCTGCCTCCCGCATACGGCGATGGGCTGCTTGGTACCGGCGTCGTAGTCGAAGAAGAAGTACGTCGGCCGCTCGTCCTCCGCCGTCCCGCCGACCGCCTTCTGGACGGCGCCCACCTTCTTCTTCATGCCGTCGACGAGTTCCTTCGCCTTCGCGCTCGTGCCGGTGACCGCGCCGAGGGAGGTGATGTCGGCCTCCACCGCGGACAACCCGGTCAGCGCGCGCTTCTTCCGCGCCGCACAGGCGGTGGACTTGAGGTAGATGTGCTTGATCCCGGCCGCCTCGTACTCCTCCTCCGTCGGAGCGTCGCCCATGCCGCCGCCCATGTTCATCGAGGCGAAGGTGTCGATGTACACATCCGCGCCGGAACCGAGGAGCTTCTCCTTCGGGATCACGGATCGGGCGAGCACCTTCACCTTCCGCGCCCGCGCGCCGAGTTCACCGGGCAGCGTGCCCTTGCCGGGCGGAAAACCGGTGCCGATCACCTTGTCACCGGCGCCCAGGCGGAGCAGCAGCTCCAGACTGGAGGCGTTACTGGTGACGATCCTCTCGGGTGCCTTCGAGAACGTGGTCTCGGCGCCCGCGCAGTCGGTGACGGTGACGGGGTAGCCGCCGGTGGCGGGCTGCTCGGCGCCGGCGCCCGCCGTGTCGCCGTCCCCACTGCCGTCTCCGTCGCCACAGCCCGCCACGAGGAGGCCGCCCAGCACGACGGCCGTCGCACCCCACCACACACGAGAACGCATCGAAACTCCTGGATCCGCTTGCCACAGGGGGAGGGAACGTCACCCCGGTCCAGTAGTCGTGGCGGATATGGCATCGGTTCCCGCCCGTTGGGAGGCATGCGCATGCCTCCCCGAGGCGGAACAGCCAGTTGAGAGCTTGATCAATACGTCCCGGCTGCGCGAGAGCGCCGGAGGTGAGCGGCCGGTACGGCGGGTGGGCGGTACGGCGGGTGGCCGACCGAATCGGGCGGTCGGCCACGCGGACGGCGTGTTCAGCCCTCCGAGGGAGTGCCCCAGCCCGGTACCGGGTCACCGACATCGTGCGCGGCGAAGAAATCCGCGACTTCGGCGGCTTCTTCCGCGTCCGGCTGATCGTTGGTGCACTCGGGGCCGGCCCAGGCGCCGGACATCACCTTGGAGCAGACGCTGCCCGGTCCGAGGTCGCTGAGCGACAGAATGTGTCCCAGTTCATGCACGGCGATACGGGACGGCTTGTACTTCTGGGCATCCCCGGTTTCGAGGTAGACCCAGCCCCTGCCCAAACCATTGACAAAGGCGTGGGAACCGGTTCCGTTCGCGGTCGTGTATTCCTTGACCCGTAAAGCCGCCGGGGTGTCCTGCTCGACGAACCTGATTCCCGGAACGGCCTTGTTCCATATGCCCATCGCATCCCGGACCGAATCCGCATAGGATCCGGCCAGCAGGAGGTCGATCGGAATGACTTCCGGCTCGGACTCCACCGCATTCGCCGGAGCACCGGCACCCACCACGACGGCACCGGCGCATACCACGGCCGCCATCAGATTCATCGCTCGTCTCTGCACTGCCACGATCTCCATCACGCCTATGGGCTTCCGTTGACGTCGCGCACGGAAAACAGGAAGCAACCCGCTGGATTTTCACGGCCGTTCCCGTGCGCGCACGAGCAGGAATCTACTGGAGAGGTTCCGCGGCAGCTACCACGAAAAAATATCCGCAATCCGAAAAATACTTATAAGAGATGGTGAGCCGGACCCGTTTCCGGGTCCGGCACCCGAACCTCCGGCGACCCCCGTACGGCTCCGTGGCCTGGCGGCACGCCCTGCCCGGCAGCCGGCCGGTGGTCAGCTGCCGGTGGACCGGACGGTGCTCATGATCTTCTTGATCTGGGCATCCGTCAGCGCCTTCGGAACACCCTGGTCCGCGTAGATCACCCAGCCGTGCATCGTCCCGTCCGGGAGCTTCTGCGCGATGCTGTGCACGACGGCCTTCGGCGGAACGCAGGAGCTCGGCCGGTTGGTGACGGTGACCTGGGCGGTCGCGGTGTAGCCGTCAATACCCCCCTGCTTCCACGGCTTGGGCTCGCTGACCTTGATCTTGGGCTTGTGGTCCGCGCCGCCGTACGCGGCGAAGCCCCAGTTCCCCGCCCAGTTGCGGGCGTTCTCCTGGAGCGAGCCGTCCTTGCCGCCGCCCGTGGTGCCCACGGTGGCGAGCTGCCCCTTGCCCGCCTCGCCGACGGCCTTGGGGTTGGGGCTCGACGCGCAGCCGCCCTCACGGTAGTTGCCGGCCGCGGTCATGACGACGATCGGCTGACCGTTCTCGTCCGTGTAGGAGAGGGCCGTCTCCTCGTCGAGAGTCTTCCACTTCTCGGCCTTGGCGGGCACGTCGTAACGGAAGTGGTGCTTCTGCGAGGTCTGCGTCTGCCACCCCGTGAACAACGGCTGATCGCCCGAGGGGCTCGCCGGGGCCGAGGACTGGGACGACCCCGCGGAAGGCGCCTTCGACTCCGCGGCGCCGGTGTCCTTGTCCGTGGCGCTGCCGGTGTCCTCGTTGCAGCCGCTCAACGCGACGGCCATGCCGATGCCGACGGCCGCGATCAGGGTCTTCTTCATCCGCCGGGACGGTATCGAGGTGGACCGTGGGTGCTGAACAGGGTTCTTGAAGATCTTTGACTGAGACATGATCGGCACTCTAGGCGAGCCGCGACGCCACACATCCCCAGGTGGGCGCCCCACCGCAAGACGGATACGCACTCGTGACACATCACATCGAGCTGAGACGCGCGGCCGGGGCCTCGTAGGGAACGCCGACCTTGGCGGCCAGGCCGGAGATCATCAGCTCCAGGCCGTACTGGAACTCCGCGTCGTGATCGCTGTCGGCCAGATAGGGCGCGGTCGCGGTCAGAATCGGATCACCGGAGGCCGCGATGGCTTCGGTGCGCTGCTGGACCTGATCGCTATCCATGGCGCCCAGATAGATGGCGTAACCCAGTTCGCGCATGATCGAGCCGACCATGAAGGCGGTGTAGCCGCGCAGGACGTGGACCATCTCCTCGGGGGCGAGGCGGAGTTCGTCGAGGCAGGCCAGCGTGGAGCGCATGGCCTCCAGGGCGGCGGGCGACTGCGTGGGCCGGGTCAGCACCAGGGGGAAAGCCTTCGGGTGCCGCTTGGCGGCCGCACGGAAGGCGGCGGCGTGCGCCCGGATCCGCTTCTGCCATGACCCGCCCTCCTCCTCGGGAAAGGCGATACCGGCCAGCAGCGCTTCGGCGACGCCGTCGAGAAGGGCCTCCTTGTTCGGTACGTGGTTGTAGAGCGACATGTTCTCGATGTCGAGCTCCGTGGCCAGCTTGCGCAGGGAGAAGGCGTCGGGGCCATCGCGGTCGATCATCGTCACCGCCGCCGCGACCACCTTCTCGCGGGTCAGGCCGACCCGCCTGCCCCGGCCGGTTCCTCGCGCCGCCATGCGTCACCCTCCCTTGACATCACTTACGCCGCAAGTCTAGCGTTCCGGCCCACAAGACTTGCAGTGCAAGTGTCGCCGTGGGCGATCGCACCGGGGTCACGAGCTGACCGGGGAAGAAGGACTCGACCGATGAAACTCGCCTGGCAGGACACCGACATCCTCGACATGCCCACGCTCGGCACCCCGATCACCACCCTCGACGGCCTCGCGGACATACCCGGCGGCCACGGCACACAGCTCGTGTGGGCCCGCACCCGGGCGGAGGCGCTGCGCACCGAGTTCGCGGCGACCGGCACCCCGGACACCGTCACCACCTGCGACCTGGTGACCCTCCCCTATCCGACGAGATTCGGCCTCTTCCGCGCCTCCCGGGCCATCGCCCCGTTCCTCGCCATCACCAACCGGATGCTCGTCATCCGCTGGACCGAGAGCGACGGGCGCCGGCGGGTGCTGCTGTTCGAGCCGAGCGATGTCCAACTCGGCCGCAACACCCCGTACTTCGCCGCACTGGCCCGTCGCACACCCGGCCCGGTGCGATCCCTGATGGTCACCGAACACGGCACCGTCCTCGGGCATCTGGCCCGGCTCGGCATCGCGCCCGAGGATGTCGACTATCTCCTCTTCGACCATCTGCACACCCAGGATCTGCGCCGGTGGATCGGCACCAGCACACCCCAGCCGGACCTCGGCGACGCTCCGGTCGAGCCGGTGTTCCCCCGCGCCAAGGTGATCGTGCAGCGACATGAGCTGCTGGCCATGTCCGAGCTCCACCCGCTCCAGCGGCCCTGGTACCAGCCCGAGACCTATCGGGATGTGCGTCCCGAGGCCTTCCTCGCCGTCGACGGCTCGCTGCTCCTCGGCCCCGGTGTCGCGGTCATCTCCACCCCCGGCCACGTACTGGGCAACCAGACCCTCCTGCTGAACACCTCCAGCGGCATCTGGGCGTCCAGTGAGAACGCCATCGCCGCCGAGTGTCTGACCCCCGAGCACTCCCGCATGCCCGGCATCGCCCGCTGGGCCCGCGCCTGGCAGCAGGAGGTCGTCCTCAACGCCAACACCATCGAGACGACCGCCGAGCAGTACAACTCGCTCGTCATCGAGAAGACGCTCGTCGACCGCGCCCAGGCCGACCCCCGCTTCCTTCAGTTCTTCCCCTCCAGCGAGCTGACCGCCGCCTGGACCAACCCCGGCACCGGCCCCACCTTCACCCACAAGGCAGTGACTCACCGATGACCACCGTGATCAGCGACGACATCCTCGCGTCCCGCCAGAAGCTGGTCCTGGACCACTTCCACGACGAGGTCCGCCAGGAGTGGGACGACGTCCTGGCCACCTTCCCGCATCCGCGCTACGAGCTGATCCCCACGATGACGGTCCACGACGGCGACGCGGCGGTGCGCGGCTACTACCGCGACAGTCGCCGTGCCTTCCCCGACCAGGACCACGAGATCATCGCCCTGCGCCACTCCGGCGACGCCGTGATCGTCGAATTCTGGCTGCTGGGCACCCACCTCGGCCCGCTGGGCGCGATCCCGCCCACCGGAAACCGCTTCCGAGTGCGCATGACCGCGTACTTCATCTTCGAGGACGACGGAGACGGGGCCGAGAACCTCATCTGCGAGCGGATCTACTTCGACAGCCTCACGCTGCTGAAACAGCTGATCGGCGGCCTGAATCTGCGCATCCCGCGCAACTGGCCCCTGGCCTTCCGCTGTCTGCGCGGACTTCTGAGGGAAGCCGGCGGCACCCCGCACCCCGCCCTCGTCAACACGCCGAAGGCGGACCTGTCGTGAAGGTCCACCACCTCAACTGCGGCACCATGCGCCTGCGCGGCGGACCGAAGCTGGTCTGCCACGTCCTTCTTATCGAGACGGACGTCCAGGGGCTCGTACTCGTCGACTCCGGCTTCGGCCTCATGGACATCGCCACCCGAGGCCGCCGCGTGGGCCCGGCCCGCCACTACACCAAACCGGCCCTGGACCCCGAAGAAACCGCCGCCCGCCAGGTCGAACGGCTCGGCTTCCGGCGCGACGACGTCCGCCACATCGTCCTCACCCACTTCGACGCCGACCACATCGGCGGCCTCGCCGACTTTCCGCACGCCACCGTCCACGTCACCGCGGCCGAGGCACAGGGCGCGATCCACGCCCCCTCCTGGCGCGAACGCCTCCGCTTCCGCCCGGCCCAGTGGGCGCACGGCCCGAGCGTCGTCGAACACAGCCCGGACGGCGAGGCATGGCGCGGGTTCGCCGCCGCCAAGGAGCTCGACTCCGTCGCGCCCGGCATCGTCCTGGTCGCCCTCCCCGGCCACACCCGCGGCCACGCCTGCGTCGCGGTCGACACCGGCACCCGCTGGATCCTGCACGCCGGGGACGCCTTCTACCACCCCGGCACCCTCGACGGCCGCGCCCCCGTGCCCGCGGCCCTCCGCGCCATGGAGGCGGCCGTCGCGTACGACCGGAGACAGGTCCGCGCCAACCACGCCCGCCTCGGCGAGCTGTACCGGCGCGCGGAACCCGACCTGACGATCATCTGCGCCCATGACCCGACGCTGTACGAAAGGATGCGGGCCGGCTGAGGGAAGGGCCCGGGTACCGCCGCACCCGGGTGCGGCGGCTACTCCCTGGGCTACCAGGGCACCAGCTGGTCCTGGTGGTTGAGGAATTTCAGGCCCGGTTCGCCGCTGTGCCGTTCGATCGTGTCCACCACGCCCGGGATGGACTGGTCGATGTTCAACGGCGCGTCGGGCCCGCCCAGTTCGGTGCGGACGTGGCCGGGGCACATGAGCAGCAGCGTGTGCGCGGCTTCGGCGTACCGGGCGGCGTAGCTGCGCATCAGCTGGTTCAGGGCGGACTTGCTGGCGCGGTAGACGTCCTGGCCGCCCTTGGTGTTCATGCCGAGGCTGCCCTGGCGTGAGGACATGACGCCGATGGTCCCGGTCGGGGCGACCAGCGAGCGGAGGGACTCGACCACGCGCATCGGGCTGAGCGCGTTCGTGACCATGACCTCGGTGAACATCTCCGTCGGAACGTCGCCGATCGGAATGTTGCCCCTGGTGATGGCGGCGTTGACGAACAGCAGGTCGAGCGTGCGCTCCGCCAGGCGCTCGCGCAGCGCGGCGATCTCCTCCGGCTTCGTCATGTCCACCGACTCGACCGTGACCCGGCCACCGGACGCCTCGGCCAGGTCGTGGAGGCCGGTGCGCCGCTCGCCCCGGACGGTGCCGATGACGTTCCAGCCGCGGTGCGCGTACTCGGTGGCGAGGCCGAGTCCGAGGGTGCGGGACGCGCCGACGATGAGCGCGGTCCTGGGGGCGTTCACGCCTGGACCGCCGGTTTGAGGACCTCTTCGCACCACTGGCGGAAGGTCGTCGGACTGGCGGTCTCGGGGGTGCGCGGCACGCCCTCGTCGATGCCGTCGTCCTTGGAGCGCATCATGTCGACGTAGCCCTGCACGATGGCGTCGCCGACGCCGCGCCGGGTGAACGCGGCGCGGAGGTCCTCCAGCGACTGCCGCCGGTAGCGGATCGGACGGCCGAGCACCTCGGACATGATGCGCGCCATGTCGTTCGCCGAAAGGTCCTCGGGGCCCAGCACCGGGACCTCGCCCGTCCCCGTCCACGAGCGGTCGAGCAGCAGACCGGCGGCGGCCGCGGCGATGTCTCCGGTGCTGGCCGTCGGTGCCGTGCGGTCGGCGGCGGCGGTGTCGGTGAACACGCCGTCGTCGCGGATCGAGGCCACCTGCCGCAGCAGGTTGTCCATGAAGCTGGGGCAGGCGAGCGCCCGGTAGGCCACGCCCGTCCCCGCGATGAGGTCGTCCATGGCCAACGACGCCGTCACATGCCCGGCGCGGCCGGCGGCGGGAGTGCCGCGGCCGAGCGCCGAGACGCCGACGACGTGTCCGACCCCGTGGACGGTGAACGCCTTCGCGGCGGCGCGGGTGAACCCGGAGTAGGCGTCGTCCAGACTCGGTGCCTGGGGGTGCGGCGGGGCCAGCCAGAAGACGGCGTCCGCGCCGGCGAAGGCCCGGTCGACGACCTCGGCGTCACCGTGCGATCCGGTGACGACGTCGACGCGGTCGCGGACGGCGTCGGGGAGTTTCCCCGGGTCGCGCACGATGACACGCAGCTCTTCGCCGCGCTCGGGGGCCTCGTTGAGCAGGATTCCCAGGACCCGGCCGCCGATCTGGCCGGTGGGAGCGGTAATCACGATCATGTGATGAGTCTCGGCGCGGGCGACCCGTAGCGTCCAATACCTTCTCCGGCGATTGATACCTTAAGGGCATGGATCTCGATCTGCGCAAGCTCCGCTATTTCGCCGCGGTGGCCGAGCACCGCCACTTCGGCCGGGCCGCGGAGCAGCTTTTCATCGCCCAGCCGGTCCTCAGCCGCCAGATCAAGGCGTTCGAGCGGGAGTTGGAGTGCGCCCTGCTCATACGGACCACCCGCAGCGTGGAGCTGACCCCCGCCGGGAAGCAGCTCCACGAGGAGGCGCAGCGGATCCTCGGGGCGGTCGACGCGGCGGTGCGGCGCGTACACGACGCCGAGCGGGGCGCCCAGCGCCTCGTTGTCGCCTTCTCCCCCGGGCTGCATGTGTCGGCCGCGATCCGGGCCTTCACCTCGCGCCACCCGGACGTCGAGACCGACGTCGTCCCGGCCCACTGGTGGCAGGCGGACGCGCCGCTCCGGGACGGCCGGGCCCAGGTCGCATACCTGCGACAGCCCTTCGACGACTCGGGGTTGCGCACCATCCCCATCGGCCACGAGCCCAGGGTCGCCTGCATGCCCGCGACGCATCCGCTGGCGCGCCGCGAGAAGCTCACCTGCGCCGACCTGGACGGCGAGAAGATGATCACCGCGACGACACGGCCGATGTCCTCCATCGAGGAGAAGTTCGAGCTCATCGCCGCCGGGCACGGCATCGCGCTCATCTCCATCAGCGCCGCGCGCTCCTACTCCCGCCCCGGCCTTGTCCACCTTCCCGTCACGGACGCCCCGGGGGCCGAGACCTGTCTGGCCGTCGCCGCGGACCGGCGCGAGAACCAACTGCTGCGCGACTTCCTGGAGATCGCCACCACGACGCTGCGGCGCGCCTGAGCGGCCGGCGGTACGAACCGGCCGGAGATCGAAGTGTTCGGCACGGTCAGCAACCCATGGGGCCCACCCCAAAGGTCTGCGATCCGCTGCCCCGGCTGGTGTGCGCCGCTGTCATCCGCGGATCGGGTCAGTGCCGGGGGCTGAGTTCGGTCGCGGGTTCTGGCCGCACGCCGACCGCCGGGGACTTGGCCAACCCTTCGCCTTCTATGTCGACGATGGGCAGGACGCGGTCGATCCAGGCGGGCAGAAACCACGCCCGGCGGCCGAGGAGAGCCAGGACCGCCGGCACGATGGTCATGCGGACGATGAAGGCGTCGAGGGCGACCGCGACCGCGAGACCGAGTCCCAGGGCCGCGATGACGGAGTCGGCGGAGCTCATGAAGCCCGCGAACACGCAGATCATGATGAGGGCCGCGGCTGTGACGACCTTGGCACTGTGCTCGAACCCCGTGACGACGGCCTGACGCGGATCGGCGCCGTGGACGTATGCCTCACGGATGCGGGTGACCAGGAAGACCTGGTAGTCCATGGCCAGGCCGAAGACGATGCCGACGGTGAGGATGGGCATCAGGCTCATGATCGGCCCGGGCTGTTCGACGCCGAACAGGTCCTCCAGCCACCCCCACTGGAAGACGGCGACCACGGCACCGAGCGAGGCCAGGACTGACAGCAGGAAGCCCAGTGCCGCCTTCAACGGCACGAGCAGGGAGCGGAAGACGAGGATCAGGACCAGGAAGGCCAGTCCGACGACGACCAGGAGGTAGGGCATCAGGGCGGCGCTGAACTTGTCGGAGACGTCGATGTTCAGCGCGGCGGTGCCGGTGACCATGCTCTGGGCGCCGATGGAGCGCTCCGTGGTCGTTGCCAGGGAGCGGATGTTGGCGACGAGGTCCTTGGTCGCGTCGTCGGACGGCGCGCTGTCGGGGATGACGGTGATGATGGCCGTGTCACCGGAGGTGTTGAACACGGCGGGGGTCGCCACGGCCACGTCGTCCAGTTCGCGGATCTTCGAGCCCATGGTGGCGGCGGCTTTTTTGGCGGTGGCCGCGGCTTGGTCGGTGACGACCACGGTCAGGGGGCCGTTGAAGCCCTTTCCGAAGGACTGCGCGAGCATGTCGTATGCCTTGCGCTGGGTGGTGGACGGCGGCTTGGAGCCGTCGTCGGGCAGTCCGAGTTCCAGCCCGGTGACCGGGAGCGCCACCACGATCAGTGCCGCCACAGCGGGGACGAGAACCCGCACCGGTCGGCGCACCACCGCCGTGACCCACCGTCGGCCGAACCGCGCCCTGGTCTCACGGCTGTCGCGGCCCTCCGCGCGGTCGCGGGAACGTCCGCGGACGCGTTCGGGGGCGAAGGCGAGCATGGCCGGGATCAGCGTGATGGCGACGAGGACGGCGACGGCGACGGCTCCGGCGGCGGTGATGCCCATGGCGGTCAGCACCGGGAGGTTGACCACGGCCAGGCCGACGAGGGCGATCATGACGGTGAGGCCGGCGAAGACGACGGCCGACCCCGCGGTGCCGTTCGCCCGGCCCGCTGCCTCGCGGGCGTCGTGGCCCGCGGCACGTTCGGAGCGGTAGCGGGAGACGATGAACAGCGCGTAGTCGATCCCGACCGCGATGCCCAGCATCGAGGCGAGTGCCGACGTGCTGCTGTTGAGATCGAAGACGGAGCTCAGCGCTGTGATCGCGGAGAGGCTGATGCCCACTCCGACCACGGCCGTCAGCAGCGGAAGACCCGCGGCGATCAATGAGCCGAGGGTGATGAGGAGGATGACCGCCGCCAGAGCGAAGCCGATGGCTTCGGCCGAGCTGCCTTCCTCTTCCGTGGCGACCGCGTTGCCGGAGGCTTCGACCGTCAGCCCGGTCTTCCTGCCCTCGCTCAGAGCGTCGTCGAATCGCTCATGGTCACGATCGGTGAGCTCCGCGGCCGTGATCCGGTACGTGACCGTGGTGTAGGCGGTCGCACCGTCCTTACTGATGGTTCCGCTCTTGAAGGGGTCGCTGACGGTGCTGACCCGGGAAGAGGAGGCCGCCAGGTTCTTCAGGGTCGTGGCCACCGAGGCATGGTTGCCCTTGCTCGTGATCTTTTCCCCGTGCGGGGCCCGCAGCACCACGCGGGCGGTGGCGCCGCTCGCGTTGACCTCGGGGAATTTGTCGCCCAGCAGGTCGTTCGCGCGTTGTGACTCGGTGCCGGGCAGGGTGATGGCGGACGACGAACCGCTGGTGGTCTGCGCGGCGGCGCCGCCCACCGCGGCAACGACGATGCCCCAGAAGAGAAGCACCAGCCAGCGCCGCTTGAAAGCGGTCCGACCGATCCAGTGCAAGAAGGTGGCCATGAGGGTGCGGAGAACTTTCTACTTATGCGATGTTGGGACGGGAAGTCGGGACAGGGCAGTGCCGCACACGCCGCTTCCTGGGACGGCGCGCTGGTCACAGGCCGACCCTTGATGGATGTCGCCGACCGCCCGCGATCACCATCGTCGGCCCGGCGCCCGGGGCGGCACGTCAGCCCTACGTACCGGGTGGGGGGGGGGGGGGGGGGGGGGGGGGGGGTGGGGAGGGGGGGGCCCCCCCCCCCCCCCCCCCCACCCCC